>DUMC01000126.1 GCA_012840075.1 Clostridiaceae bacterium
ACAAAAACGGTTTACATAATACAGCTGTAAATCTTGGAAACCCTGTACCAACAACCTTTAGGACAATATTAGGTTTTCAATGTGCCGATATATGAAACTTTCAAATTATTTGCGTAAGTCCTGTTAATAATTAATAATAAAGATGTGTTTGCATGTAATATTTTACTATCTATTTAGGCTTTAAACAAGTACTAAAGAATATAATAAAGTACTAAAATGAATATTAAATGAAATAATAAAAATAAATATCAATATAAAGAAATATAAAATGTAATATATAAAAGAAACAAAAACCAGATAAGAATATATTAATTAAATATAAAAATGAAGATTTACCGTCGAAGAATTTATAAAATTATAAAACGATCGCTTGCTTCTCTGGAGAAGCAAGCGACCTTTCTATGCTTAGTGTTTTAACAACACTTTTAATAATTTATTTATTTCTTGCTGGCTTCCCATGCATCTATTTGTTTCTGGCATTCGGCAACTATCTTGTCAACCCCGTTAGCTTTGAGTTTAGAAACAAACTCAGCAACTGCTCTTTCTACTGCTTCTTGGGATTCAAGCTGTCCGGTACGTAATACATTACGGTATTCCATAACAACGTTAGTGCAAGCAGCAAGCTCGTTGGAAACGGGATTTATGTCAAATACGAAGCCCATGTGTCTTGGACGTACTGCTTCGTTGTTGTATCTTATCATTTCTTTTAACATGATTCCGTCAGGACCGGTCAGGCTTTCCGGTGCTTTTACTATAGTAAGGTTACCTACAGGAGCGGCATACCAGTAGTAGTATCCCCAATCTGCACGGTCACCACTGTTACGTTTGCTGCCTTCAAATTGCATCTTTCCTTGTTCATTAATAATATAGTGTTCCCCTTCTATACCGAAACGCCACATAGTTGCAAAATCAGGATCGGTATTTACTAAATTGAGGATCATCATTGCGCGTTCCGGTTCAGCGCAGTTAGCAGAGATTGCAGTACCGGCACTGAAATAGTTGTTTGTATCTGTCCAGATGTATTTGTTTACGACCATCTTGGTTGTAAAAGCATCACCATAGAGATGTTCCTGCATGTAGGTGTAACCCCAACCCGGCCATCCGAACATTCCACCTGTATAGTTCCATTCGCTCTTACCTGTGTAATCATAAGCGAATATACCCTTATCAACCATACGCTGTATCATCTTGCAGAATTCAAGATATTCTGGGGTTTCGTAGAGGTTGAATACAGTATTGTCATCGTATCCTTTTATCATAAAGAATGGATCAATATTGCATACTACTACATAAGAATCATTGAGGAATGTTTCAAGTGCGAAACTATATGGTACTTCCATACCTGGGCGACTGCAAAGCGGATATTGAGCATAATCAGGAAATTTTTCATTACGTAATTTTAAAACATTCTCAAGGAAAGGTTCTATTTCCGGATCGGACCAACATTTAAATTCAAATTTGCTCATATCGATTCCCAGAGCTTCTGCCATATCTGCGTTATATATGAATGACATGATATAGCAGTTGTCTTTAAGTGATGGAATACCGTAAATATGTCCTTCAATTCTCATACATTCCCAAATGTCCTCAGGAAACAGAGCTAAAGTACCTTGACCGTATTTCTTTAGCAAATCATCAAGGGGATAGAAATGGCCGCGCTTTGAATGTACAACATAGTCAAGTTTGGACTGGCTGCCAAAGCCTACAATACCACAATCCTGTCCGGCATTGAGCATCGTTGTCATCTTTTGTTCCCATTCTTGAGAGGTCCAGAAGTAGATATTAACATGAGCATTAACTTTTTCTTTCAAGTACTCATTCATAGCATCATTAATCATTTGATTGTCCGGCATAGGGCTTAGACCAACATACCAATCCAGTGTTACAAAGGGAAGCTCTTGAGTTGTAGGTTCCTTGTCTCCACCGCTGTCGGATGTCTTAGTACCATCGCTTGTTGAAGATTTGTCTCCACCTGAGCAAGCAACGAAAGAGAACAACATAGCAAAAATCATTAAGCATGCTAATGTCTTAATAAGCCATAATCTACGCATAATATTCCTCCTTTTTAATAATAATTGTATTTTAATCCTACCTTATGGCAGGAAAGAAGAACATTAACCTTTGATACTGCCTACTGTCAGACCCTGCACAAAATAGCGCTGGAAGAAAGGATAAGCAAATAGTATAGGAAGAACTACCATCATCGTACATGCCATGCGCATATTTTCATCCGGTAATTGACGCAAAAACGTAACTCCGTCAGGTGTACCTGCGATTGCAGCATTTTGCTTTAAGAAGTCAATAGTGTTTTGTATTTTGGTAAGCAAAGTCTGTAGAGGAACCAATTTAGGATTTTGTATATATAGCATTCCGGTAAACCAGTCATTCCAGCGTGATACCATACTAAACAGCCCTACTGTTGCTATCCCTGTCTTAAACAGCGGGAGCACAATGCTGGCATAAATCCTGAAATGTCCTGCACCGTCAATGCGTGCCGCTTCAAAGAGGGTATCAGGAATTGTAGTACGGATGAACGTTCGAAGTATAATGGTATAATACGCGTTTACAAGAGAAGGTAGCAAAAATATCCAGATAGTGTTGTTTATATGCAAATAACGTACATTAAGAATATAACTTGGCACCAAGCCTCCACTAAAAAGCATAGTGAAAAAAAGTATCCAGGTAAACAACTTACAGTGCCTAAAACTTTTTTGAGCTATTACGTATGCAAACATGGTCATGACAGTCAAGCTCATTAATGTACCGGTAAGGGAATGAAATATTGTTACAATATAAGAATCTAATAATTGATCCCCTGTTTTAAACAAATATTTATATCCATCCAGTGTCCATTCACTGGGGAAGAAAGAGTATCCATTATCTGCAATACTCATTTCACTGGAAAATGAAACTATTATAACCAGCAACATAGGAATCAAAACCAATAATGCCACAATAAACAATATTACCATAAATACGGCATTCCAACCTTTTGATAACATGGTCAATTTATTTACATGTTTTACTTCATTTGCCATGTGCAGACATCCTTTCTTTGTATGTTATTAAAACATCGCGCTGTCCGGGTCAATTTTATTAACAATACTATTAACGATTAATACCAGGAAAAATCCCACTATTGATTGATAAAAACCTGCAGCTGTTGACATACCTACATTGTTAAGATACGTGAGGGCACGATAGATATAGGTATCGATAACATCCGTTACCGGATAGATCATACCTGAATTCATGGTTACGGTATAGAACAGTCCGAAGTCTCCGCGGAAGATTGATGACATAGACAAGATCAAGGAAATACCAATTATATATCTTAAATGAGGTATCGTTATATAACGTGCTTGCTGCCACTTAGTTGCCCCATCAAGAACTGCTGCTTCGTAATAGTCAACGGAAATTGATGATATAACGGCTAGATATAGTACTGTTTGATATCCTACATGTTTCCACGCATTGACGAATACCAACAGGGGAGGCCATATTTTTATCTGATGATACCAATTAGTTTTACCTGGTTGTCCTAATGATCTTAAAATCGAATTTACTACCCCATGGTCTCTATGAAGGAAAGCATTGACTATAATTGCTACTACTGCATAAGAGAGGAAATAAGGCATCATGTAAATTGTTTGCATTGTTTTCGCATATAAACCTGAACGCAGGTTACTTAGCATAAGTGCGAGGGAAACTGAAATAATTAAATTTACAATTATAAAGACCACGTTATAACATACAGTATTGCGGGTTATAATCCATGCGTCGGATGTAGTGAACAGAAATTCGAAATTCTTAAATCCTACAAGAGGACTTCTAAAAATACCCTTTTGAATATTAAAATTCTGAAATGCCATAATCAGACCGCACATCGGTGCGTAACTAAAAATAAGAAGGTAAACAAGTGTTGGTGAAGCCATAACGTACAACGGAAGATCTTCTTTCCGAAACTTTGATTTCTTTTTTTTGGGTTTGACATTAGTCCCCGTCCGTACCATATATAATCTCCTTTCACTTTTCAGCTTTTGAAAAATCCACTGCCTCGATACGAAACTATGCTGAAATTCAGTAAGCATAAACTATACAGAAAATACAGAAAATACAGAAAATACTTAAAATACATATGCTATATAACTCTTAGGTTGATATCATTTCCTACATCTTAAGTGTCCGTAACCTCGAGTATATAGCATGCATTTATCTATCTATAATAGAAAAGATGTAAAATTTTCAATTTTGTCATAAAAAAAATTTAAGTATTTTCTGTATGAGCACTTTATTTTTGTTTAACTCAAATTTTATTTTAGTTAAAAATTAATAGGTACTCAAACTTGTAGTTTTAATTTTGGTATGCCAATGCGTGAGTGAATTTACACTTGTTGCTTGTTAATATTATATAAAAATTATACAAAATTGTCAACATATTTTATTTAAATAGACAAGTAAATAAGTACCAGTGAATAACGATTGTATACATCCGGATGCAAGAAATTGTAGTTTTTTGGACTTTTTAATCAAACTTAGAATTATTTAAAAATTATAAAAACAAGTTAAAATTATGCAAAAAGAGCTGTTAATTTTCTTAACAGCTCTTTAAATATATTATAGCAATATCATGGCGGAGAGTTAGGGATTTGAACCCTAGGTACACTTGCGTGTACACTGGTTTTCGAGACCAGCTCCTTAAGCCACTCGGACAACTCTCCGTAATTAATAAAACAATTCAAACATTTTTAAAAATTCGTATATTTTATGTTATAAACCATTTATACACTTTTGACAGAATTCCAACAGAACTTGGAATTCAAATGTATCAACGTAAATTTCATTAATGCCACTCTACTAATGAATTTTAACATAGCAGGTACTAATAAATCAATAGAAAAATTCATGTAAAAAATAGTGTGGGATTGGATGCGGAAAAAGCTACAGTGAGAACTCAAGTAAAACTAATTATTCCTTAGCCCTCAATTCTCTGAAAAATCTTTTTAATATTTCAGAACATTCTTCTTCCATAATGCCATATATTATTTCAACTTTGTGATTAAATTCTTTAACATTAAAAACATCGATTACCGACCCTGCGGCACCGGCTCTTGGATCAAGCGCGCCGATATATAAAGTCCTTATCCTGGCTTGTATGAGCGCTCCTGCACACATGGGACAAGGTTCCAATGTCACGTACATATCGCAATCATTAAGTCGCCAGGAATTTAATTTTTTGCATGCTTTTCTTATAGCGGTAATCTCGGCATGTAATGTTGCATCTTGTTTTAATTCTTTTTCATTATGCCCCCTTGCTATTATTTCCCCGTTCTTTACGATAACGGCACCAATGGGGACTTCGTTTTTTCTGTAAGCTTTTAAAGCTTCTTTGTAAGCTTGTTCCATAAACCATTTACTATCTTTGATTGCATTTTTTTTCAAAGACAACAACTCCATATGTTTTTATTTTATGTATAATAGCTTGGTATACGAATATATATAAATAACTTAGTATACAAATAATTTGATATAATAATTATATAAACTAAATATAAACAAATTATTGCGTGCAAATAAATTATAGCATATGGCATATAGCATGTGACAAATACTTGCGAATGAATTTATTAAATTAGTTATTGTAAATTACTTATAATTTTCAAAATAACTTATTATTTTAAATAACCATAACATTATTGATTTGCATTAAAATATTAAAATTGGTTTTACATTAAAATATTAAAGAAGTAAAACCGTGAGGTCTTTAAAATGCTAGAAATAATAATTATAGTATTGCTATTGGTAAATTTATTTGGTTTTGTCCTGGTTGCGATGGATAAAAGGCGGGCAAAAAAGAGAATGTGGAGAATCCCGGAAAAAAGCTTTTTCATTATTTCTGCTTTAGGCGGTTTTCCGGGAGTATATACAGGATTATTTATTTTCAGGCATAAGACGAAACATATTAAATTTACTATAGGGCTTCCTTTGATTTTTATAATTCAATTGGTAATTTTGTATTATTTATTTTTTGCGAAAAAATTCCAATTTTAATTAACAATGTTTTTCATAGAAGTCCAGGTACTTTTCAAGCTCGGATTTTAATAAATTTGGTGTATCCAGTTCATATGGGCATTTGGACTTGCATTGCCCACATTCGGTACATTGATTTATCCGCATCATTTGTTCTTTAAATTCCGGAGTTAAAAAGTTTTTATAAGGAGCTCGCCTTAAAAGCAATGATATGCGGGCAGCCATATTGATGGGTATTTCCACGGGACAGGGCATACAGTAGCCACATCCCCTGCAAAAGGAACCTGCCAGCTCAGCTCGGTCATTTTCTATTATCTTAAGCATTTTTTCATCTAAAACAGGTGGGTTCTTTTCCAACATTAGGAATTCATCAAGTTCTTCCTCTTTTTGTATACCCCAGATAGGAACTACATTTTCAAATTGCCACAAGAATGCAAAGGTTGTTGCTGCGTTGGTAATTAGCCCTCCTGAAAGAGCTTTCATTGCGATGAATCCAACATCATGATTTTTGCATTCTTCTACAAGTTCCAAATCTTTGTCCGAAGAAAGTGAGCTTAACGGGAACTGAACAGTGTCGTACAATCCTGATTTAACAGCTTCCATAGCAAGATCCAGCCGATGATTTGTAATCCCTATAAACCTTATTAGCCCTTTTTTCTTAGCTTCCAACAAAGCGCTGTAAGAACTGTTTGGATCGTTTGGATCCGGTAATTTTGAAGGATTATGTAGTTGGTAGATATCTATGTAGTCAGTTTTAAGGTTCTTAAGGCTTACTTCCAAATGTTCAAGAACCGTTTTTTTGTCCTTGCCATGGCTTTTAGTAGCAATAATTATATTCTTTCTCACATTGGATAAAGCATACCCGATTTTTTCTTCACTGTCAGTATAACCTCTTGCCGTGTCAAAAAAGTTTATGCCTGAATCATAAGCTTTTCTGAGAATTAACCTTGCTTTTTCCATGTCCACACGCTGTATCGGAAGTGCTCCGAAGCCGACCCTGCTTACCATCAAATTTGTTTTACCCAGCCTCGTTTTTTTCATATATTATCACCTTACCTGCTTTAGATAAAATTATAGGAGAATGCCTTTTATTCATTCTCCTATAAAAAATTGGTGCGCCCAAAGGGATTCGAACCCCTGACCTGCGGTTTAGGAAACCGACGCTCTATCCTGCTGAGCTATGGGCGCATCACTATCGCGTCAATTATTATAGCCAATATTTGTATACATTTACACGGATGTAAAATATTTAACATCTTCATTATAAGGTTTTTTGACACGTTTGTCAACTTGAAAAATTTATACTTTATTTACCAACATCTCAACTTGACAATTGGTATATACCACTTTATAATATAGGTATATACCTCATGATCCAGAGGTTACATAGGATGTTAAAAATATTTATTGACAAGGAAAGCCCAAATCCTATATATAAGCAAATTATTGAGCAGATAACCCTGCAGATTAAAAACGGCTCCTTAAAGCCGGGTGAAAAGCTGCCTTCGGAAAGGGAGTTGGCGGCACAAACCGGCATTTCAAGAGGTACGATTAAAAAAGCATATGAAGAGTTGGAAAGAAATAAGGTAATTGAGGTTGGGCAGGGGAGCGGAAGTTTTGTTTCAAAACAACAGGATGTTGTAGAAGAAGGGCGAAAAGAAAGGGCTATAAAACTTATAGATGAACTTCTTACGGAATTGGAAAATATGAAATTTTCATACAGGGAAATTTCCATATTTATTGACTTGCGCATAGCTGAAAGAGAAGAAGAATTGAAGAAAATTAAAATTGCCGCTGTGGACTGTAATCCGGAAGCTTTGTCCATTTATAAAAAACAACTGGCGTACATATCGAGAGTGGAAATTTATACGTTTTTATTGAGTGATGTTATTTCTTTCAAAAGATCAGAGGATATTCTTGAAAACTTCGATATAATACTTACAACATCAACTCATTATAAGGAACTTTGCGAGTTGATCCCACAGCTTAGTGACAGAATAATGCGGGTTGTTGTCTCTCCAAGCCGTCAAACTATAATTGACCTTGCAACAATACCGGAAAATGCTCGATTATGTGTGCTTAGTACGAGTAAAACATTTCGTGATATCATAAAAGAACATCTTATGGGCTTCAACATCAGAATGGAGAATATATTTTACCTTTATGAATATGAGATAGAGGATCTGGAAGAAGCACTTCAATACAGCGATATATTGATAGTGCCTCCGGGATTTTTCGCGGAAAAAGGTTCCCAGTGTATTGAAGTGCTGAAAACCTTTAGGGAAAGAGGTGGTAAAATTATAAATTTTGAATATCAAATAGAAAGAGGTTCTATGATATTCGTTGAAGAGCGGATTTCAAATCTTCTTAATAAATATAAA
Source organism: Clostridiaceae bacterium (assembly GCA_012840075.1). Lineage (GTDB taxonomy): Bacteria > Bacillota > Clostridia > Acetivibrionales > DUMC01 > DUMC01. The sequence continues at coordinate 8,412 of DUMC01000126.1, forward strand.
TAGATGACAATGCATGGCAATGGATGCAAAAAGAGACTAATACAGATCGTTATTTAAACAAGCCGTTAAAGCATGAATAAATTTAAACAAATGGATGTCAGTAGTTATCAATACCGGTGAAAGAATTTAAATTAGTTCTGATAAAAATTTAGAAATATAGATAAAAAGGTGAGGCAAAACATGAAAAGTAAAACACTGGTTATGGGTGTAATAGGCGCGGATATTCACTCGGTTGGTAATAAAATACTGGAATATGCATTAAAACAAGCAGGTTTTAATGTTGTAAACTTGGGGGTTATGGTTTCACAGGAAGAATATATAAAAGCGGCAATAGAGACCGATGCAGATGCAATACTTGTATCCTCTTTGTACGGTCACGCCGAAATTGATTGCAGGGGATTGAGAGAAAAGTGCGATGAAGCAGGCTTAGAAAAGGTATCTTTATATATAGGAGGCAACCTGGTAGTTGGAAAGCAACCATTTAAAGAAGTAGAAGAAAAGTTTAAAAAAATGGGATTTTGCAGAGTCTGTCCTCCCGGCACACCTCCCGAGGTTGCTATAAGGGATCTTAAAAAAGACCTGGGAGCTGAATAAAACATGGATAATGTTTTGTTGATTGACTTTGGAAGTACATATACCAAGGTTACGGCCGTCGATATTAATTCGGAAAGAATATTGGGGACTGCCAGGGCTTGTACGACATCTAAGACTGATATTAATGAAGGTCTAAATAATGCCTTAGCTGATTTGGAAGGTAACATCGGGAAAATTGAATATAATAGCAAATTTGCATGCAGTAGCGCCGCTGGAGGACTAAAGATGGTAGTAATAGGAATCGTACCGGAATTAACGGTAGAAGCGGCAAAACTTACTGCATTAAGTGCCGGTGCAAAGGTGATAGGAGTTTATTCATACGAGTTAACGGATGATGAAGCAAATGAAATTGCGAATTTAAAACCCGATATAGTACTCCTTACAGGTGGCACTGACGGGGGAAATAAGAATATCATATTACATAATGCAGAAATACTTGCAAGCATTGAATCTGATTTTCCCGTTGTGGTTGCAGGAAATAAAAGCGTTGCCTCAAAAGTTGCGGAAATATTAAAATCTGCCGGTAAGGAAGTTAGAGTATGTCAAAATGTCATGCCTGAGTTCAATAAGTTGAATATAGAACCTGCCAGGCAGACTATAAGAGATATATTTTTGCAAAGAATTATCAGGGCAAAAGGCCTTACTAAGGTACAGAATATAATAGAAGGTATATTAATGCCTACACCTTCAGCCGTTTTAAAAGCAGTGCAAATACTTTCAACCGGTTATGGCACTGAAAAAGGGCTTGGTGATTTAATGGCAATAGATGTTGGTGGGGCTACGACAGATGTATATTCCATTTCAGATGGTTTACCAAGTCGTAGCGGAGTAATAATAAAAGGATTACCTGAGCCTTTTGCTAAAAGAACAGTGGAAGGAGATCTTGGAGTCAGGTACAGCGCTGATTTTATCGTGGAAGAAGCAGGGGTGAAGATGGTTTGTCAAGCTAGTGGACTTACTTTAGAAGAAGTTCAGAGCTATCTTAATAAAATCAGGTCAAATCCCGGAATCCTGCCTAATGATGATAATAAAATAGGAATGCTTGATTTAGGTTTGGCGAAAATAGTAGTCAAAGAAGCCGTAAAGCGGCACACGGGAGTAATTGAAACAAGCTATACACCCATGGGGAAAATCTTCATACAAAAAGGAAAAGACCTTACCGGGATAAGGAAGGTTATTGGAACAGGAGGACCTGTGATAAATAGTTTATATCCCGGAGAAATAATGAAGGGTGTTTTATTTGATGAAAGAGAACCGGAAATATTGAGACCTATAAATGCTGATTTTTTTATTGACAGAAAATATATTTTATCTGCAATGGGGCTGCTTTCCGAAAAGTATCCGGAAATAGCCGTTAGAATTATGAAAAGAGAATTGGAGATGGTTTGATGGAGTTACATAATAGAAAACTTGATGATAAAATGTTTGAAAATATAAGAAAAGAGGTCCTTAAGCAATGGCCTACTGGTAGTGAAGTAAACTTTGATGAAGCTATTGAGTATCACAAAAAATTGCCTAAGAAAAAGATTTTTGCAGCTAGAATGGAAAAAGCCAAAAAAAGCGGAGAAACTCTCATACAACCTAGGGCAGGAGTTGCACTGGTTGATGAGCAAATAGAATTATTGAGATTTTTGGAAGAAGAGGGAGAAGCTGATCTTTTACCTTTAACTATAGACAGCTATACAAGGCACAACAGGTATGAAGAAGCTCAAAAAGGGATAGAAGAAAGTCTGGCGTCGGGGCGGTCCATGTTGAATGGTTTTCCTGCAGTAAATCATGGAGTGCTTAATTGTAGACGTATTAATGAATCTGTTCATTTACCTACACAGGTAAGACACGGCACACCGGATGCACGCCTTCTGGCTGAGATAACCTTGGCAGGAGGATTTACTGCATTCGAAGGCGGCGGAATCTCATATAACATACCTTATGCTAAAAATGCACCTCTTGAAAAAACCATATATGACTGGCAATATGTAGACCGGCTGGTAGGTATGTATGAAGAAGCAGGGGTTCATATCAACAGGGAACCTTTCGGACCTCTTACGGGCACATTGGTTCCGCCGTGTATTTCACATTCCGTTGCAATAATTGAAAGCCTGCTAGCTGCTGAACAAGGCGTCAAGAGCATAACGGTAGGCTATGGACAATGTGGAAATCTTGCGCAGGATGTTGCAGCCATAAAGACACTGGAAATACTGACAGAGGAGTATCTTAAGAAATTCGGCTACCATGATGTTGTTGTAACAACAGTGCTGCATCAGTGGATGGGAGGATTTCCCCAAGATGAAGCCAAAGCTTTTGGCGTTATTTCATGGGGAGCGGCTACTGCAGCATTGGCCGGTGCTACAAAAGTAATTGTTAAAACCCCTCATGAAGCAATGGGTGTTCCAACAAAAGAAGCAAATGCCCAGGGACTTAAAGCAACAAAACAGCTGGTTGCAATGCTGGCAGACCAAAAAATGCCGCTGACAAACGAGTTAAAAACTGAAATGGAAATCATAATGGCTGAAACCAGGAGCATAATTAACAGGGTTTATGAATTAGGGGAAGGCGACATTGCTATAGGCACAGTGAGAGCCTTTGAAGCAGGCGTCATTGATGTACCTTTTGCACCAAGCAGGTATAACTTGGGTAAAATCCTTCCTGCAAGGGATAACAACGGGGCTGTAAGATTGCTGGAATGCGGAAATCTCCCGTTTAGTAAAGACATCATTGATTTTCACAAGCAGAAAATGGAAGAAAGGGCACGCTTTGAGAAAAGAAAAGTAAGCTTGCAAATGGTTATAGATGATATATATGCTGTCGGAAAAGGCAGGTTAGTAGGCAGACCAAGATAAAGACAGGGGGACGGTTCTTCTGTCTCACGGGTGAGACAGGGTGAGACAGGGGGACGGTTCCTTTGTCTAAAAAACAGGAGAAGACAGAGGGACGGTTCTTTTGTCTGATATCTCCGTCCGATATCTAGGATAAGACAGAGACAAGGCAAGAAGACGGTTCCATGAAGGAAGTTCTCTGTCCGATACCTAAGACAGCGACAGCGCACCAAAGACAATATAATTTTTTTTTAATGCGATAGAAAAGGGGAGTAAAATGAAAATAATCGATGTAATTTGTTGTAAAGGTCGTACAGGATTCTTTTTTGATGATCAAAGAGCCATTAAGAAAAATGCAATACCCGACGGAGCAACATATAAAGGCAAGCCGATCACTCCGGGCTTTTCTGCGGTCAGACAGGCAGGTGAAGCAATATCCGTATTGCTGATTCTTGAGGACGGGCAAATTGCACACGGTGATTGTGCTGCCGTGCAGTACTCCGGTGCCGGTGGAAGGGATCCGGTTTTTCTGGCGGAAGATTTTATACCGGTGATTGAAAAACATGTAGTTCCGGTTCTTTTAGGTAGAGAACTAGTAAATTTCAGAAGTTTGGCTGAAGAAATTGACAGGATGCTCATTCCTGATACCGGTAAAGCACTGCATTGTGCCATACGCTACGGTGTAACACAAGCTATACTGGATGCGGTAGCAAAAGCTAAAAAGGTTTTAATGGCGGAAGTTATCGCTGATGAATACGGAACTACTGTATCAGACAGAGAAATACCAATATTTACTCAATCAGGTGACAGCAGGTACGAAAATGCAGATAAAATGATAATTAAAGGAGCGGATGTATTACCCCATGGACTCATTAATAATGTAAAAACGAAATTGGGTGAAAAGGGAGAAATTCTCTTAGAATATGTTGAATGGCTGAGAAACAGGGTAGAAGAGCTGAAACCTTATGATTACTACAAGCCCGTGCTGCATATCGACACATACGGTACAATAGGAATGATATTTAATAATGATTATGATGCTATAGTCGAATATCTGTTGAAATTAGAGAAAACTGCCAAGCCGTTAAAGCTTAGAATAGAAGGCCCCATTGATGTGGAAGAACGGGAAGGACAAATGCTGGCACTAAAGGAGCTTATCAAAAGATTGGATGAAAGAAATGCAACCGTGCAGATTGTTGCAGATGAGTGGTGCAATACTCTTGAAGATATCAAGTACTTTGCAGACAATCGGGCAGGACATATGATACAGATTAAAACTCCTGATTTGGGAGGGATCAATAATACAGTAGAAGCCGTTTTGTATTGCAAAAATAAAGGAATTGGCGCATATTTGGGTGGAACCTGTAATGAGACGGACCGCTCGGCACAGGTATGTGTTCATATCGCAATGGCAACAAAACCTGATCAGATACTGGCAAAGCCGGGCATGGGAGTGGATGAAGGTTTTATGGTTGTATACAATGAGATGCAAAGAATTTTGGCTCTTATGAGGCGTAAAAGATCGTAGAAGAATTTATGAAACGTAAAAGAAAAAGAATATAATAGGTAAATAATAGGTGAGAAAAATATAGCTACAGTGTAAAAATGCGAGAAAATGCGATCGATAAGAAGGAGGGAAAAAACAAGTGAATTATTCAAGCTTGACCCCGTTAAAATCGTTAAAATTGTTAAAACCGTTGGAATCGTCAGAATCGTTTGAATCTTGTGAATCCTTTAAACCGTCTGAATCGTCTGAACTGTTTGAAAAGTCAGAAACGCTTAAAGGGATTAAAGTGTTGTCACCCACAGCAATATTGGGATACGGTTTTCCTATGGAATCTTTTGAGGAAGGAATGAAAAGGCATCCGGATGTTATCGCCGTAGACGCGGGTTCTACTGATCCTGGACCTTTCTATCTAGGAGCAGGGATTTCTTTTACTGACAGAAATGCTGTTAAGAGAGATTTGGAAATAATGATATCTGCAGGCATTATAGCAGGTATTCCTGTTATAATCGGCACCGCAGGAGGTAGCGGCGGGGACCCCCACCTTAAATGGAATGTTGAAATTATTAAGGAAATTGCCGCCGAGAAAAATCTTAAGTTTAAGTTAGCTGTCATCAAAGCTGAAATTGATAAAAATCATGTCCTGAAGATGATGAGAGAGGGAAAGGTTTCTCCGCTTCACCCGGCCCCCGAACTAACAGAAGAAGAACTTGAAAAAACCGTGCGAATTGTGGGACAAATGGGGGTGGAACCATTTATCAAAGCATTGGATGAAGGGGCACAAGTTATTGTAGCAGGAAGGGCATATGACCCAGCGGTATTTGCTGCACTTCCCATAAAAATGGGATATGACCGCGGATTGGCAATACACATGGGCAAGATCCTTGAATGTGCGTGTATAGCTGCGACTCCGGGAAGCGGCAGCGACTGCATGATAGGATACCTTGGAAGCGATTCTTTCAAAGTAGAACCGCTGAGCCCCAATCGCAAGTGTACCACATTATCCGTTGCCGCTCATACTCTTTACGAAAAAACAAACCCGTATATTTTACCCGGTCCCGGAGGCATTCTTGATTTGACCCAAACCCAATTCCACCAGGAAACCGAAAGAGTTGTAAAGGTTACAGGAAGCAAATTTATACCTTCGGAAAAATATACAATAAAACTTGAAGGGGTTAAAAAAATAGGATACAGAACCATATCAATAGCAGGTACAAGAGATCCAGTGATGATTGAAAAAATTGATGAGATAATAGAAGGTGTAAGGGATAGAGTAGAGGATAATTTTAAAAACTCAGGCTACAAATATTATTTGGACTTCAAAATCTATGGGAAAAATGGTGTCATGGGAGCTCTTGAGCCTATAAAACACATATCAACCCACGAACTTGGGATTATAATTGATGCTGTTGCCGATACCCAGGAAATCGCAAATACGATTTGCAGTTTTGCAAAATCTACAATGTTGCATTATGGATATGAAGGCAGAATTTCAACAGCAGGAAATCTGGCTTTTCCCTATTCACCTTCGGATTTTAAGATTGGAGAAGTATTCGTATTTAATGTATACCATACCATCCAAGTTGATGATCCTTGTGAACTATTCCCTTGCGAAACCGTTTTAATTGAAGGTAAAAAATGTACACCGCTTAGATAAGAATTTGTAAAAATCATTTATAAGTCATTTATAAGAAATTGCAAAAATCATTTAAAATTATGATTTAAAGGAATGAATGATTGTAAAATTATTAGCAGGAGAGACCGGAAGGTTTGGAAAGTTTTTTAAATCATTTCAATTGGAGGAAAGAAACAATGAAATTAAAACTAACTGATATAGCCGAAGTTATAAGGAGCAAAAATTCCGGCCCATATGAACTCACATTTGATATAATATTTAGAAATTGGGACGTTTTTGAAAAAGTATGCTCATCAAAAGCTATAAATTCGCAACTTATAAGCAGGCTATACTCAATACCCGAAGAAAAGATAATCAATATAGTGGAATTCAAGCCTGCAAAAGCAATAAAATTTACAATAGTAAGACCTATGGCTTCGGGGGAACTGGGAGAGACAGATGTTTATGGAGCTCAGCAGCACGCACCGCTGCTGGATTTGGTGGTTGACATATGATACAAGGACGGTGGAATGATGGCGGTCTCACTCACACATGAAACACTAATGTATGCTGTATATTTTGCACCCAGAGGTAAAATGCGTTTATTGAGCTTAGGGCATCAATTAGCTCAAAGGCATTTGAGCGCTTTGGATAAACTCATAGGGTTCATAGGTGAAGCGGGTGCAGGAAAATCTTTGTTGATAAAAGGGATGTTTCCGGGACTTGAACTGACAAATGACGACGAAGGTTTGAATATGCGACCCCTTCCTCTGCTGAGAGATATTGAAAAGGGTTTTTTCAGCAGCCACACATATCATATAGATGTAAGGTTTGAATCTGCTTTTACACCGCCGGGTGTTTTGGCTGATGCCGTAAAAAAAGCTATAGACCAGGAAAGACGAGTAATTGTGGAGCATTTTGATGCTATCTATCCACACCTGGGGCTAAATGCTGAAATTTTAATCGGCATAGGTGAAGAAGTTATTGTCACCCGCCCTAATATATTTGGCCCACTCCCAGGCGACATAGCCGATATTGTTTTTAAATCGATAAAATACAGGAAAATGGTTCATACAGCAGAAGACCTTACATGCAAGATTTTAGAGGAGCAGTATGGTTTCCCGCACAGTCAAAATCATGGGGATGTAAGGCGAGGATTTGTGTTATTGTTTAATGAAAAGCCTAATATAGATGTAAACATACTTGAAAAGAAGGTGCTTGAATATATAAATAATGAAATGGATATATCATATCTCGATGATAATCATATACTTATCGGAGAAAATGAAACTTTTCACTGTACAGGTCCCAGAATACATGTCAGAAACACCAGGGAAATCGAGAATTTCCGTTTCTTAAAGGAATTTAAGTATGACCCCATCTCAAAGATGTATGCTTTAGTCGGCCTGGTAGGAAGTTCAGGGAGCCTAGATACAAACGATTTAAATAAGCTGATTATTTGATTCTAAATTAAGTTGATTATTTGATTTGAATAAGCCGGTTATTTGATTATTGGCCGAATATTTGATCATTGGCAGATCACCTGATTATTTGTTATATTTTGTTATATATTTTATAATAAAAAGATTTTTTTTACCGATAGATATTATATAAGATGTTATAAGATTATATAAGGATTATACAAAAACCTAAAAATAAGAAGTAAAATAAAAAATACTAAACAAAAACACCAAGTAAAATATAAAACGGCCAAGCAAAAATATAAAACGACAAAAACGATAAAAATGAAAATAAGTATTTTAAATGATTAAGTATATACTAAAAGCTCACTGAAAATATAACATTGACTGCCAATTGACCATGACCATGAACATAAGCATACACAAAGGTTATATTGAGGTAGATGGGGAGAATGGTATGACTACAAGAAAAATTAGAAAAATGAGAAAAATAAGAAGGAAACTTAACCGAAGATATACTGCAAAAGTACTGGTTGCATTATATACATTAAGCATATTATTTTCAGCCTTCATATTAATTAAACCTTCCGTTACCGATGCTGCAGAAGTCGTATCTGAAAAAAAGGATTTAAAACTGTATATAATATCACCATATAGCATCAGGCTGGAATGGGAAGATGACATCAGCTATGAAACGGCATATATAATCCAAAGAGCAATTGATTCCGCAGATTTTAAATCTATCGCTTCAGTTAGGGCAAATACTACAACATATGTTGATTATAATATTTCACCAGGACATATATATACTTATCGGATTTTTTATAAGAATATCCATGGGAATTTATATCAGCACACTGTCGAAGTATCAACATCGAGTGATTTAATCTCAAAACCGAATACTCTTGAGCTTACACCTGTCACCTCCGGACAAGTTGAGATAAAATGGACATATCCGGGATATAAGCAATATGATACCGTTATTGAAAGAAAAGCTGACAAAGAAACTGAATGGAAGGTTATATATCGTGCACCTGCAGGCACTTTCAATTATATTGACGCAGGGCTTACCCCCGGATTGAAATATTATTACAGAATAAAAGCAGCAACAGCTACCAATATATATTCAGACTATTATCCATCAAAATACGGTGAGTCAATTTTTACATCTTTGAAAGCTCCGCAAAATCTCTTCGGTTATGCTGTATCTTCAACAAGAATATACTTGTCATGGGAATATAAGAGTGATGATGAAAATAAGGATGAAAAAGGCAAGAGCAATAAAAGAATAGTGGATTATTTTGAACTGGAGAGGAAAACAGAAAACGAAGATTATGTTTTAATCGCCGTAATTCCTTATACTAATAATTGGTATCAGGATTCGGGGTTAGAGACGGGCAAACTTTACACTTATAGAGTAAGAGCCAAAAAAGGTACTGTATATTCGGATTATTCGGAAGAAATTACTATTAATTGCGGATATATTAATCCTCCGGTAGCACTTTCGGCAAGGGCTTTATCAGCTAATTCTATTGAATTAAAATGGGAAAACCGGGGACTTGACGTAGGAGCGCAAATAGAAATATGGAGAAAGAGTGAAGATTACCAGGAGTGGGACTTATTTGCATTACTCGACAGAAGCTATAACAAGTTTATTGATAAAAATGTTGAAGAAGGGAAGAAATATTCTTACAAGCTAAGAAGCGTTATAGCATATAATAATACATATTCAAACTATTCAAATGAAGTCAGCGCATATGCCTTAGATTACAATGCACCTACGGATATCGACTATGTAGTTATTGACAAAGATCGCATCCAATTATATTGGAATTACGAAGATGATTTTATTATTGCTGAGAATGCGGACGCAACAAATGGTTATGACAGCACAAATTTCAAAAGCGGGTTTATAATAGAAATGAAAGAAGGCCTTTTTGGCCAGTGGAAGGAGCTGGCAAGAGTATCTTCTTCAGTAAATAATTATTTTGTAAGAGGTTTAGATGAAAACAAAACTTATTATTTTAAAGTAAGAGCTGTTAATGATAATGCAGGTATAGGAACATACAGCAGAGAAATAAAAGTTACAACCCGTCTCCCGGATACACCGGAAATTACATCTATTGAAGCCCTTTCACCTTCAAAGATAGAACTTAAATGGAAAGATACATTGCAGGATGATGACCCTGATTCAGGCTATATAATAGAAAGAAAGCTTAATGCATTAAATCATTACACGGTAATAGCAGTACTACCGTCTAATTCCAACACATACATAGATACAGATCTGTCACCATCAAGAAGGTATGATTATAGAATAAAAGCTTTTAATAAAGCAGGCAATAGTCAATATTCCAAAAATGTATTTGCCATAACGAAAGCTTTTAACTATTTTGAAGATGTACCACCTTCACATCCAGCCAGTGAAGCTTTGTACGAACTTGTGGGAAGAGGAGCGGTGAAAGGTCAGAAGGCCGTAAATAAGGAAGGCAAGGTAGTAGAAATGTTTTACCCCGATGAAGCAATAACAAGAGGAGAATTCATATACATGCTGATGAAAGCTTTTAAACTCGAAGGGAAAGCTATAGGCTCTTTTGCTGATGTCACCTATGGTCATTGGTTTTATAAGGAAGTAATGACTGCCAAAAATTTGGGAATTATAACAGGTGATGAACTTAATTACTTTTACCCTGAAAATCCTTTAACTTACGATGAAATGGAAAGAATAATCAATAAAGCACTTAAAACGGTAGGAAGGAACGTGTTATATCAATCCGGCAATATTGACGGCAAATCCAAAAACAAGGATGAATTTGTAACAAAGGGAGAGGCGGCTATTGTAGTATATAACATAATAGATTAACCAATGTAAAAATGATAGATTAATCAATATAATAAATATAATAAATCGGGAGTATGTATAATAAGTTGGGCGCATTTAAAAAGCATGAAGAAATATTTGCCAATTGACGATATTTTCTTCATAAAAGTAAATGCGCTTTTATTTTTTATATCATTATTTTAAATATTCACTAAATGAAATTTGACAATTTAATATTCATTAAATGAAACTTGACATTCTTTAATATAATTAACTTAGAGCAAAATTTAATATAAATCTTTAATACTTTGTAAATTTTTGTGATAAAATATAAAAAGTTATATTGAGTTTTAAAATTGGGATTAAAATGTTTTAATGTTTTTAAATGGTACTAAATTATATAGTATTATACTATTATTCAATGGATAGGAGATTGGTGGTTATGGATGGTGTAAATACAATAAAAGCTTTGCCTGCCAGAGACGAAATAGACCAAAAATATAAATGGAGGCTGGAAGATATATATCCCAGCGATGATTTATGGGAAAAAGATTTTGAAGAAATTAAAAGGTTGCTGCCTGAAATAGCAAAATTCCAAGGTAAATTGAAGGAATCTTCGGAAACTTTTCTGGATTGTTTAAAACTAAGAGATAAAATTGTATGCATAACCGAAAAGCTTTTTACTTATGCAAAAATGAAGAGAGATGAGGATAACTCAAATTCCAAATATCAAGCTTTAACTGACAGGGTCGTCGGATTAATGACAGAAGTATCCGCAGCAATATCATATATTGAGCCTGAAATTATCAGCCTGGATGAAGAACTAATGAAGAGTTTTATCGAGGGAAATACGGAACTTAAAATTTACTCACACTACATAGATAATATTTTAAGAGAAAAGGGACATATATTGTCTCAAAGGGAAGAAGAATTGCTTGCATTAGTATCGGAGATTGCCGAAGCTCCCTCCGAAATATTTTCAATGCTTAATAATGCAGATATTAAATTTCCGACAATTTTGGATGAAAACGGAGAAGAAGTTGAGTTAACCAAAGGAAGATATATAAGATTTCTGGAGAGTAAAGACAGAAGAGTACGTAAGGATGCATATGAAAAGCTTTACGAAGTATATAAAGGGTTCCGGAATACCTTTGCTTCTGCATTATCTAACAATATCAGGCAGGAGCGGTTTTTTGCCAAGGTAAGAAAATATAATTCCACTTTGGAAGCTTCTCTTAGCAAAGATAATATCTCAACGGAAGTTTATGACAACCTCATCAAGACGGTCCACGATAATTTGCCTTTATTTTACAGATATGTAGAGCTCAGGAAAAAGATTCTAAAACTTGATAAGCTTCAAATGTATGATATTTATGTACCACTGGTTAAGGAGCCAATGAATAATATCCCATATGAAGAAGCTTGTACTATTGTTGAAAAGGCACTTAAACCATTGGGTGAGGAATATGTGGGTTATGTCAGAGAAGCTTTTAACTCAGGCTGGATTGATGTCTACGAAAACAAAGGAAAAACCAGTGGTGCGTATTCATGGGGCAATTATGTTTCTCATCCGTATATTTTGCTTAATTATCAAGGAACAATAGGAGATGTTTTTACACTTGCTCATGAAATGGGCCATGCGATGCATACTTTCTATACAAACAAGACACAGCCTTATATTTACTCCGAATACAAAATTTTTGTTGCGGAAGTGGCTTCCATATTGAATGAATTCTTGTTAATGGATTACCTTATTTCAAATTCTAAAGATGATGAAGAAAAAGCCTATTACGTTAACCATTACTTGGATGAATTCAGGGGAACATTGTTTAGACAGACAATGTTTGCTGAGTTCGAAAAGATAACCCATCAAAAAGCCTTAGAGGGAGAAGCACTTACCGCTGAAACTTTAAGTGAAATATATAAAAACTTAAATCAAAAATATTACGGGGTGGATGTAGAAACCGATGATAATATAGCCTATGAGTGGGCAAGAATTCCTCATTTTTATACAAGCTTTTATGTTTACAAATATGCTACCAGTTTTGCTGCTGCTGCATCCTTATCCGGAAGAATATTAAACAAAGAGCCGGGAGCGGTGGAAAGGTATATAGAATTTCTCAGCAGCGGTGGGTCCGACTATCCAATTGAGTTGTTGAAGAAAGCAGGTGTTGACCTAACAACACCCAAACCAATAGAAGATGCTATGGAAAAATATAAATCACTGTTGGACGAACTTGAAAAATTAATATGGGGTCAGGCATAAATAATTTGCTTGCGCTTCAAGCTTGATACCGTAAAATAAACAATGGAGGAGTATTTTAATATGAAAGATCCACGGATTGAAAAATTAGCTAAATTATTAATTCACTATTCTGTTGAATTAAAAGCCGGAGAAAATATCCTTATAGAAACCACAGGTGAAGGAATTGAACTTACAAAAGCACTGATAAGAGAAGCATATAAAGTAGGAGGAGTACCTTTTGTTTCTATTAAAAACAATGAAGTCAATCGTGTACTTTACGAAAATTGTACTGTCGAACAAATGAAGAAGACAGCGTCATATGAAGCTTCAAGGATGAAAGACATGCAAGCATACATTGGAATTAGAGCTCCTGAAAATGTAAGCGAACTTGGAGCTGTGCCGGCTGATAAGATGAAAATATATATGGAACATTATTCTAAACCGGTTCATACTGAGCTTAGAGTAAAGAAAACGAGATGGTGCGTTCTCAGATATCCTAATCATGCGATGGCTCAATTGGCAGGGATGGCAACGGAATATTTTGAAGATTATTACTTTAATGTCTGTACTCTTGATTACGAAAAAATGTCCAAGGCCATGGATAAGTTAGTAGAATTCATGGAGAGAACGGATAAAGTAAGAATAATAGGTAAAGGAACTGATTTAAGTTTCTCGATAAAAGGACTTCCTGCAATAAAGTGTGACGGGAAACTGAATATACCTGACGGTGAGGTATTTACGGCACCCGTCAGAGATAGCGTAAATGGTGTAATAACTTACAATACTCCGGCTTTATACCAGGGATATACTTTTGAAAATATTCGCTTTGAATTTAAGGACGGAAAGATAGTTAAAGCTGAAGCAAATGATACTGAAAGATTAAATAAAATTTTGGACACTGATGAAGGTGCAAGGTATATAGGAGAATTTTCAATAGGAGTAAACCCATATATTGAAAATCCGATGAAAGACACCTTATTTGATGAAAAAATCAAGGGCAGCATTCATTTTACTCCCGGAAATGCCTACGATGAATGTAATAACGGTAATAAATCGGCAATACACTGGGACCTTGTATATATACAAAGACCTGAATACGGTGGCGGAGAAATCTGGTTTGATGATATATTAATAAGAAAAGACGGTTTATTTGTGCCTGAGGAGTTGCAGTGCCTCAATCCTGAAAACTTAAAATAATTAAGCGGTTATTAATCCGGAAGTCTTAAGACGGATAAATTTAATGTTTAATTAGTTCAGACCGTGTAAAGATGCATCATCTAAAGATATACCATATAGATTAAGGCATATCATGTAGATGTATATAATATATAAAATATGATGGGACACACCGCAAATAAACCAAGGATATTCTTATAAATAACAATGGATACATTGGATACATTTATTTTATATGAAGAAACATTCGCCAAAAGACATAAGCGTAGGTGTGTCCCATGCCTCCAAGACACCCAATAAAAATATCCCTATTTTCGAATAAAACAGATTGTGTTATAATAAATACAAGGGAAATAAGTACCAAAAATACAAAACGGAGAATCGTCTTCTTATTTCTTGATAATTCCTTTTTGAAAAGTGGATGCTTTAAAAGTGAATATTTTTCATTAAAAATAAGAATATATTTCATTTTTATGGAAAAACTTTATTTAGCAAAAGCAGTAAAATCTTCAGGAGGCAAAAATGAAGAGAAAACATTTTATAGTATTAATATCAGCTTTAACTATTATCGGGATTGTTATAACGACACTATTTGCAACAGGTGTATTGCATCTTAAGGTTTTTAATGATATTTCTTCAAGTGAAGATACGAGCAATGTAATTGAAATACAGGATGACTTAAAAAATGAAGGCAATCAGCAAAGAATAGAACAGCAGAAAATAGAGCAGCAAGATTCAGTACCAAATGAAATTTCCGACGGAAATGGTGACAGTTCGGGGAATAAAGAGCTTTCAGAAGTTTCAGGGAACAATAGAAAGCCTGAGAACAGAGTTGAAGTTTTAAATAACTCTCCGGAATATGAAATTGAAATGTATTCATACTTAGACATCAGCAATAACCTGTGCATGGAAATTGATTATTATTTTGACGGAGTAAGCCATTCTGAGCTTTTTAAGCAAGTTGATTTTCCGGAGTTTGATAGAATTTTTAAAATTGATGGTGATGATTTAAATAATGAAGCCTCAACCGGTCATGATAATAATCAGTCAATAAGATTATCTAATGTTTTTCTCAATACTAAATACGGAAAAGTCTATTTCACTGCAGAAAGAGATTTACAAGCCGGTGAAAATGCATTTTTGCTTTATGTACTGTCATTAAAAGATAAAACAATTAAATTTTTATATCAAGGAACGGGTTATGCTTTCAATACCTATTTGCTTTCGCCTGAGAAGGATTATATTGCCTTTAACTATTTCAAGGATGAAAAGGGTAATAATTCTTCAATCCATATCTTTAGCAGCAAAGATGACGTTCCTTTGGTAATAGACAACATGACAACGGACGGCAGGTTAATTGGATCCGATTTAAGCAGTGAAGACCTTCTTAAAGAAGGCAAAACGGTATCATACTATCTGATAAGATGGAGAACTTTGGAGGATTTGAAATTAAGAGAATATTCCTATGTTTTCGATAAAAATCAAAATCTCATTAAAGATGAACAAAGTTATGAAGTAAGCTATAATGTTTTGGAAAACAGAATGATTTATCCCGAGGAAAAATATGCTTTTGAAAATACAGGTTTTGAGAAAGACCAAGAACCGGAAACTCATGCGGATAAAAATGTAGAGAAAGATGCGGAGAAAAGTGAAGATACAGACATCGATGAAGCTTCAGACCCTAATTATGATCCTAAATCTGATGCTCAGCAGGGTGCAGAATCAGGAAAACGGGGCGGTGCGGATGACGTTGTGGAAAATGCCGAGGCAGAAGATGTAAAACAAGATATTGAAGGAAGTAAAGAAGCTGAAGATGGCACCGAAAAAGATAAATCATCCGAAGGAGAGAACAATACGGATTCAAGCTTGTCACCTGATGCACCTAAAAAAGAATATACAAGTGACGAAGGCGGGAAAGAAGCTCCTCAAAAAAGCGGAGAATCAGAAACCGACAGTAAAGGAAACGGAAAAGACAACAGCAAAAACGCTACCGAAAGTGTACAAGTTGCTGTTCTTAAAAGCTTCTATATGTATGTGGCAGAAGGTAATTTTGAAAAGGCTTATGATTTGCTTGACGATAATTTTGAAAGCACGTCTCAAATGTTTATGGGAATGAAAATAAGTAAGAAGGAAATAACACCCGAAATAATTCAAGAATTGGCTGAGGCTGCACCACAAATCTTCAAAGGCATTAAGATAGAGAAAATATTAAAAGAAGAACAAGCGGGCGATGACAGTTATAAAATATATTATACTCAAAGTGTTACATTGGACCCCAGCATGGAACCTTTGGTATATCCATTAATAGTGACCTTGAAAAAAATGGCCGGTACGTGGAGAATAGTAACCGTTATTGATGGAATTCCGGGGGTGGATCCATTTAAATAGATTCATTTAAATGGCTTACACTGAGAAAAATGGCTTCAATATCTCAGATTTTTTATTCGAACATAGCTAAGTACTGTTAATAAGATTGAAGATAATATTAAGACAACTGCTTGCCAGCTTGTGAGCAAGTTTACAAGTGATAAATTTGCACCGGCGCTGAAGATATTGAAAAGATCAAGTGCTAAACCTTGTGGAGTAAATAAAGATATGGTCTTTACGAATCCTCCCGCTTGTGGGATATTCCAAAAACAACCACCTATAAATCCGGTAATTATTGAAAAAAGAGGAGCTCCGGCTTGAAGCTGTATGCGGGTTTTAAGAAAAGATGATATAAATAAACTTAGTGATATAACTGAAAAAAGATAAATAATTATAATACAAATATTAGAAACGTAGGCGAATAAATTAACCTTAAAAACAATTGTACATATAAAGGAAAACAACACTATTTGAATTAGACCTATAAAAATCAAAGACAGAATATTGCCGATAAATAGGGCGGAAATAGCTCCCGGGCCGGAGATAATTCTTTTAAGGGTTCCGTTCTCTTTTTCTTCTACGAGCCAACTGCTGTTGAACATTAACATGAACATTATAAATGCAGTCAGCATGCCGAAAGCGGCAGAAGAAATGCTGTCAGTTCCGAATGCGGATTTATTCATACTGCTTCCGGGCACGGGCTTATTCATGCTGCTTTCAACATTAATATTATCTGGATTTTCGGTCACATTTGAGCTTTCGATTTCAATATAGTCAATTGTCATAGCAGGACCGGAAGCCCACAAGGAATCTGTATAATCCCATGCTTCCTGCCACAGCACATCAACATCTTTTTCACTATATGCACTTTTTAACCTGTTATCGGCTTTTAGACTGTTATACTCGCTCACCACCCAATCAGCGGCGGTAATATTAATGATGATCCTCGATATTTCACCGCCGATAATCTCACCTATCATGTTAGATGCTATTGAGGAAGGTGAAGATACCTGCTCAATAATTCCGTTTGTATTTCCTTTTATTAAGTTTTCTTTAAAACCTTCTTTGATTATATAGGCAGCCTCTACCTTATAATCTCTTACCATTTCAACGGCGGTTTCTTCGTCTGTAATGATAATCTCTAAACCGTCTTTCTTAGAGATCAAATCAATGACTGTCTTTGAATAATCGGTTTTATCCAAATCGCAAACAGCTAAAGGAATTTTATTTTCCTTTTCAAATTTTAAAGCGTAGCCCGTAATTATAGTCAGGATTAATGGTATGACAGTCATGGCAAGCATGAAACTTTTATCTGATAAAAGAATTTTTAATTTATATTTAAGTACGGTTAATATCTTATGCATAGTATGTATTGCGCCTCCGGAAAAGTAAATAGCTTTATGTTTTTTTTGTTATTTGTAAAGATTATCATTAAGTAAAGCAAAACCAAATACTAGTATTATTATTAACTAAACAACGGCATAATTGTCAACCGTATATCAGCTTCTAATCCGCAACACGTTGCCTTTTTGAAGCTTCAGTAAAATGATTGATATAAATATATACACAGCGCCCATAAGCATCAATATGCCAATATCATGGTAGTAAGACGCAGATATTTGGCCTGAAAATATTTGCAGAAAACCATCTACCGCCCACCTGTTAATTGTAAGGTAACTTAAGCTTTTTATACCATCAGGAAGTGATGTCAACGGATAAATACTTCCTCCTATGGCAGCCATAAGCAGTGTTCCAAGGCTTCCTGCAAGGTCAGCTGCTGCAGGTGTTGGAGAAATAACCGCAACAAAAATTGCACATGCAGACACAGTAAATACAGTTGTTACAAACATTATAAGCATGTATACAGGAGATGCATTCAAATATATTTTAAATATTAAGCCTGCAGGTACGATTAAAGCAAAAAATTGCAGCAGGGAGAGTATAAAGACAGTGATAAATCTTGCCAGAATTAATTCCGCATCTTTTAAAGGTGACACACTCAACCTGTCGCTTATGCCGTGAAGTTTTTCACTAGCAGTGAATTTAATTCCCATTATTCCGCTGAACATTATAAATACGACCAACAATGCTGCAGTAAAATATTCATATTTAGTAACATTTGGGATATATGAAACTTCCTTATTGACAAATAGATCATTCTTTGAAAGAGCCTTTAAAGAAAAACTTGTGACGACGTCAGCATACTTCTCATCATAAAACTCTTTACCGGATACAAACTTATCGTAATATACATATGCAGTCATAATTCCATTTTGTGCAGCAGATATAATATTTGCATAGCTTTCCATATAATTTTTGATAAATAAGGCATAAAGAGGTCGGCTGGAATCGGTTATGACCTTTAAAGGCTTGTTCTCACCGATGGACATGCTGTATACAAATCCTTCGGGGATGATGATAACTCCTGCTACATCCCCATTATTGAGCATGTCCATTGCTGAAGCCTCATCGGTTTTAATGAAAGAAATAGGATTTCGTGTACTGTCTATATCATATTCCGCTGACTGGCTGCTGATAAACTGATTTATTAGAACCCGGGATTCAACGGTATCATCTTTATCTACCAAAGCTATATTAAAGCTGTCCACAAATCTGTTCATGTCTAGAAGAGGGGATAAGGAAGATATAAATATGCTCACAAAAGCAATAGGTAAACCAAAAAAAAGTATTACCGCTTTCCAGTCTGAAAAAAACAATTTTAAGTCGTTTTTAATAATAATCGGTATTCTCACAAAAACTCCCCCTTCAAAGCTGTCGATTTATATTTACTTTGATGTAATTCTTATTTAGATGTAAAAGCATTTATAATTGACTGATTACCCAATAAAAATTTAGCCGCTGAGAACTGAAGCTCCATCATGAGAGCATCAATCTCTTCTTTGCTTAAAGTACTCAGATTAACAGCTGTTTCATTATTTAAATCAGGCATACTGAATTCCACGTCATATCTTTCTTCACCTTTTACATCCAATAAAATGTTTGCGTTATATAAACCGAGAGCATCTGCTGATAAATTAATGTCTATAAGATAATTCGTATTTATGGCTTTCCGCTTATTATCCTCGCTGCTTTCTTTATCCAAGTTTATAGTTAAATCAAAATCAGGCCAGATGTTATTTACACAGTAAATGTGCATATAAGCATCTCCTTCGGTGTTTTTCCTGACTTTCTCAAATTCAATCAGAGCATTATTGCTGCTGTCTTCACTGGAGCCCTGCTCTATAGTTACTTTAGTGAAAAAACTCCCTGCATGAATATTATATTTTCTTACAGGTTCATCCTGTCCCTGAGAGGAAAAGTCAATTTTCCTATCAACTATGTTTCCTTTCAAATCAGTAATCAACGTCATGTTAAATCCGTCAGGAAAAGCTGTATTATTAATAAAATCAGTCAAGATTGACTTAAGTTTTTCCATATCTGAGTAGTTTTTAATTTCGTCCAACAAGGAATCTGCTGAAGATACTGTATTTAAAATACCTGTGCTCTCAATCAGGTTTAATATGGAAGTAATATTTCCTGAGGTCATATCTGCAAAACGACTGTCACTGCACAGAAAATTTATGGTTTTTAGCGCTACAGGTTTAAACTCTTCTTCAGACAGCTGTATTTTAAATATATTGTATTTACCTGTCTTTTTTGATTTCTGTTGATTTCCTGAAGTAATGGATGGATACTGCAGTTCTTGTATTTCAACGTTTTTTGACATTGAAATATTTTGGTTGGATATACTTTCCTGAAGGAAATTTATATAGTCAGTAAACAGATTCTTAGTTTCTTCTTCGGAAAAAGTTGCGGCATCTTTTAACTGAGATGGTGAAATTATACTTTTTAATGGAATATCCAATCCAAATTTATTCAAAGCGCCGGAAATATTATTTTTATCCATTACAAAATATTTATCATAAATAACAGGTATCTGTAAGCCTATTATCTCATCTTGAGATAAAGTGTTTATGTCAACAATATTCTGGCCTGCCAGCAGAAATGAAAGAGTTGTCATATTCATACCTTTTCCTAAATCATATCTTAAATTGTATATTAATTTTGCGTTATTGATTATTTCAATAGCTTGCCTGGAAAGATTTATAAAACTTCCGCTGTTATTTTTGCTGCTGTTATTACTATTGCTGCCGACATCCTTAGCAGCATCAGATATTTTAACTGATATTTCATATCTTGAACGAGACGGTTTTTCCTTAAAGGGCTTATATTTATTTTCAACATCAATTCGTTTCTTTTGAATTTCATTCATTAGATCTGCAAAGTTTTTAATTTCCGTCTGGAAATATAAGTCTTTTACGTTCTTATTTGAATTTATTGCAACAAAAGCAGCTATAGCAGCAATAATTATAACAGCTATAATTGAAACTAATATAACATAAGTTTTCTTTTTCCCTGTGTTTACATTGATTGACAATTTATTAGCTAACTGAGCTTTCATATAAATTTACCCCCTAAAATTTATGCATTCAAGAACAGTGTTTTTCAATGAACGGTCTTTACTCTGGGTTTTAAGTTTTTCTACAGTATCACACTTAAGAATAACTCCTTTGTCCATGATTGCAATTCTATCACAAACTGTTTCCATTTCTTCTATATCATGGCTTGTATATATTATAGTCCTGCCTTCCTTTTTTAAATTCTTTATAGCTTCGATTATGTACTGTCTTGATATAATATCTACACCTACGGTAGGTTCATCCATTATGAGGATCTCCGGATGATGAAGGAGAGCTGCGGCAATGTTAATGCGTCTTTTCATCCCTCCTGAATATTCTTCAACCTTATCGTGAGCTCTTTCCTTCATGCCAACAATAGATAACGCTTCTTCAATCCTGTCTTGCAGTTCCTGCTTTCGTAAACCGTAAATACCTCCCCAAAACTTCAGATTGTCATATCCTGACAGCGTCGGGTACAGGGCTATGTCTTGAGGTACAAAACCAATCAACTTCCTGATTTCGGAAGTCTTATTCAAAACACTGTAACCTTTTATAATAATATCTCCTTCATCCGGTTTGATGAGAGTTGTTAATAAGGAAACCAGTGTAGACTTTCCTGCACCATTGGGTCCTACAAAGCCGAATATTTCTTCTTTAAATATGTCCAGGGAAATATTGTTAATAGCAATATTATTCGAATACCTCTTCGTCAGATTTTTTATCCTTATTAAAACCGTAGCACTACTATTTAAAACTGCAGAGCTACTGTTTAAAACTGTGGAACTACTGTTAATTGCAACGGATTTAACCATATCAATCATTCGGAACCTCCCAACCACTTAATAAGCATAACTTAATATGAAGTTCATGTTCATATCATATTCAAATCATCTTCATGTTCATATGAGGATATTTATATAGTACGTTATACTAGTACACTCTAATACACTAACTTATATTAACACAATAATTTACAATTAATATAATTATATTGCGATTTATACATATTATACTACAGTTGAGGTTTATATATATTATACTATATATTTATACATATTTATATTAGCAGGCTAATAATGATTTTTATATGAGAAGATCAGAAAGGATTTGGTAAATAAAAAAAGGGGTCAGCCTTGCGGCCAACCGTTGTAAAGGGGGTCAAAATGTATTTTGTGAGGTCATTAACTATTATTGACCGATATTCACAAATTATACATCATCTAGTAAAATTTTTTAGATAATGATTTAAAAACGGGATTAGGCTCTGACCCCCTTTACATTATTTAAGTTTCATATATGTCTTTGGCGGGGCGCCAAAGGCATTTTTAAAAGCTCGTATGAAGTTTGAGTAGTCGGAAAAACCACACTTATTACACACTTCGGTTACAGCCAGCCCTTCTTTCAAAAATGACTTAGCTAAAAGAAGCCGTTTTGTGCGAATATATTGATGGATAGTGTAGCCGGTGTATTTTTTGAATTCTCTAAGCAGATGATATTTACTTAAGTAGAATTTTTTTGACAGTAAATCCAATGACAAATCTGATTGGATATTTTCGTTTATATATTGTATTATGGCGCTTACTTTTTTATTGTATTCAATGCCGTCGTGAAGCATGCTGCCGTAGGATTCCAGGTAACATTTGTTTATATGTATAATAAACTCTATCAAATAAAGGTCTTTTAGGATATTGCTTCCGTAGCCGGTACTGTTACATGCGTTTTCGAATTTGTTTATGATATTTTTTAGACTGCGCAGTGCTTCAGGATCCGGTCTTAATAGGTTGTTCTTATCATGGGAGTAAGCTTGAAAGCATGTGGATAAGTCAGTATCATATTTACTTTCTTTTTTTAAAAATTCCGGGTTTAGCCAAATTACAATTCTTTCATATAATTCTCCCTGTTCAACCAGGGGTTTATGCAGTTCATTATTGTGGATCAGCAAAATATCACCCGGCTTTAATTTGTAAGCCTTTCCTTCTATCATATAAGTAACTTTCCCGGATATGAAAAAATATATCTCATAAAAATCGTGGTTATGATATTCAATTTCCGTAGCTGTTTTGTCTGCATAATGAAAATACTCAAAGTCCGGAGTAATCATATATTGTCTGGATGTAAAGTTATGTGTAAGAGCTTGCATAAAACCACCTAAATGCCGTTATTTAGTAAATTAATATCATTATATAGCAATTTTTGCATTAAATCAAGCAATAAATGCAAAGAAAATTGCAAAAATAAAAGTGTATAATATACTCTGGTAACAGTATAAGTTTATTTGTGCCAATAGTATAGGTTTATTTTTGTGCCAATAAAATGTCCTCAATGCTTATTTTCCCTATTGTACGAAATTTTCAGGTGGGAAGAGTAAATATAATGGTTTTAAGCATTAAAGTAATGGATTTATTTAGTAATAAAATATATAATAATGTTAGTAAGGAAAATGTAATATAAATTGTAAAATATTAAATAGGTAAATAATAAGTAGTGCGAATGTTAACATATTAATTATAAGATTATAGGCATTTATTTAATAATTGGTATTTTAAAACAAAAGTATTTATTAAAGTTTTATGTGAAAAATAACGTTAAGGAGGTTTTATCTATGAGTAAAGCAGATATAGGTATTATAGGTCTTGCCGTAATGGGAGAGAACCTAGCATTAAATATGGAAAGCAAAGGTTTTACTGTTGCAGTTTTTAACCGCACTGTTGAGAAAGTTAAGAATTTTGTTGAAGGACGTGCTAAAGGAAAGAACATAATCGGAACATATTCACTTGAAGAACTGGTAGGAGCGTTAAAGAAGCCCCGCAAAATAATGCTTATGGTAAAAGCAGGAGCTCCTGTAGATCAATTCATTGATGCTCTTATTCCTCTCTTGGAAAAAGGCGATATCATAATTGACGGTGGAAACTCTCACTTCCCGGATACAGCCCGCCGCACAAAATATGTTGAAGAAAAAGGTCTTCTCTACATTGGGACAGGTGTTTCAGGCGGAGAAGAGGGTGCACTCAGAGGACCAAGCCTTATGCCTGGCGGTTCACCGGAAGCATGGCCTCATATAAAACCCATATTCCAAGCCATTGCAGCAAAAGTAGATGATGGTTCTCCATGCTGTGATTGGGTTGGAGAAGGCGGAGCAGGCCATTTTGTAAAAATGGTGCACAACGGAATTGAATACGGCGACATGCAGCTAATCTGTGAAGCTTATCATTTAATGAAAGACGTACTTGGCATGACAGCAGACGAAATGCATGAAGTTTTCAAAGAATGGAATGAAGGCGAGCTGAACAGTTATCTTATTGAAATCACAAGAGACATTCTTGCATACAAAGACGAGGACGGACAACCGTTAGTTGATAAAATACTTGATACCGCAGGACAAAAAGGAACCGGAAAATGGACTGCTATCGCAGCTCTCGATGAAGGCATTCCGCTTACATTAATAGG
Source organism: Clostridiaceae bacterium (assembly GCA_012840075.1). Lineage (GTDB taxonomy): Bacteria > Bacillota > Clostridia > Acetivibrionales > DUMC01 > DUMC01. Next base: position 32,878 of record DUMC01000126.1, read on the forward strand.
AGAAGCAGTATTTGCAAGATGTCTTTCAGCCATGAAAGAGGAAAGAGTTGAAGCTTCAAAAGTTCTCAAAGGTCCTGCTGTTAAGTTTGAAGGAGACAAAAAAGCATTTATTGAAGATATTAGAAAAGCATTATATGCTTCTAAGATAGTTTCATACGCACAAGGATTTACACTTATGCGCGCAGCCGCAAAAACATACGGTTGGAATTTAAATTATGGTGGTATAGCCCTTATGTGGAGAGGCGGATGCATTATAAGATCCGTATTCCTCGGAAAGATCAAAGAAGCTTTCGATAAGAATCCGGAACTTACTAATTTGTTATTAGATCCTTTCTTCAAAGAAAAAGTAGAAGCCGCTCAGGACAGTTGGAGAAGAGTAGTATCAACGGCAATCCTTAACGGTGTACCTGTACCTGCATTCGCATCAGCACTGACCTATTACGACGGTTACAGAAGTGAAAGATTGCCGGCAAACTTACTGCAAGCACAAAGAGACTACTTTGGTGCCCACACATATGAAAGAGTTGACAGACCAAGAGGTGAATTCTACCACACCAACTGGACAGGCCGTGGCGGAACAACTTCAGCCTCAACATATGTAGTCTAGACAGGGGGACGGTTCTCTTGTCTCAAATCTAGACAAGGGGACGGTTCTCTTGTCTGCTCTTATCTGACAACAGGGACGGTTCTTCCGTATTTATCAAAAACGGGAGGACCGTTTCCGGTTATAACAGTTGTTAAAAAGGGAAAGAATCAGGGTAATAAATAACCGGTAATTGAAAACAACTGGTATTTAAAAAACAAAATAGTATATTTAGTGTTGGGAATAGCAAATGGTACCAAAAGGATTTATTATTGAGGTGATAAAAATGATGGAAATTACAATGGTATCAAAATCACAGAACGGCATCAGCAACGTAGAGCTAAGAAAAATATTGGAGTGTACTATAGAATCAAAAAAAGCTAGTTTAAAAAAGGTTCTCCTTTTACCGCCTGATATTACAAGAGCGCACTCCGGGGCAGGAAAAATAACTGCTATGTATTATGAAATGCTGAAAGATACCTGCCAAGTCGACATAATGCCAGCTATCGGAACTCATGAGCCAATGACTGTTGAAGAGCGCAAGGAATTCTTTGGTGAAGGTATTCCAATGGACCGCTTTATAGCTCATAATTGGAAAACTGATGTAGTAAAAGTCGGAACCGTACCTGCAGAATTTGTAAAAGAAGTATCCGAAGGGCTGATTGATGAACCTATTGATATTGAGATAAATAAGCATCTTCTTGACAAGTCTTATGACTTAATAATTTCCATAGGACAAGTAGTTCCTCACGAGGTTATAGGTATTGCAAATTACAGCAAGAATATATTTGTAGGCTGTGGCGGCAGTGCAACTATAAATAAGTCCCACATGCTGGGGGCTGTTTATGGCATGGAAAGAATAATGGGCAAGGACTTTTCTCCTGTAAGAAAGGTATTTGATTACGCAGAAGAAAACTTTATTAAAGATATACCTCTTATGTATGTTCTTACCGTTACAACAGCAGTACAGAATAATGTAACCATACATGGTGTGTTTACAGGAAGAAGTCGTAAGATATTTGAAGAAGCCGTAAAACTGTGCCAAGAGAAAAACCTTACGTTTGTTGATAAACCTTTCAAGAAAGTGGTAGTTTACCTTGATCCAAAAGAATTCAAAACCACGTGGGTTGGAAACAAAGCCATATATAGGACAAGAATGGCAATTGCCGACGACGGAGAGCTTATTATCCTGGCTCCGGGTGTTAGAAAATTCGGCGAAGATGACAGGAACGATGAGTTAATAAGAAAATATGGGTACGTAGGTAGAAAGAAAGTTCTTGAACTAACAAAAGAAAATGAAGACCTTCAGAACAATCTATCAGTTGCAGCCCATCTAATACACGGATCATCAGACGGAAGATTTACAATTACTTATGCAGTTGAAAAACTTACAAAAGAAGAGGTTGAAAAGGCTAATTTCAAGTACATGCCTTTAAGCGAAGCTCTTAAGAAATATGATCCTACAAGGTTGAAGGATGGTTACAACACTCTTGAAGACGGTGAAGAGATATTTTACATCAGCAATCCTGCAATTGGATTGTGGGCTGATAAGAGTAGGTTTTAAGGTAAGGGGACACACCTCTTCGAGGAATGTCCCCTTTTGATCGGGGTAAGGGGACACACCTCTTCGAGGAATGTCCCCTTTTGATCGGGGTGAGGGGACACACCTCTTCGAGGAATGTCTCCTTTTGATCGGGGCAAGGGGACATACCTCTTTCGAGGAATGTCCCCTTTTGATTAGTGGACATACCTCTTTCGAAGATTGTTTCCTTTTGATTGAACAAGGTAGACTTGAATTATTTACTTTTATCCAAAAAGACATTCATTTTTAAGAGCTTGGAACCTATCCTTGAAGATTCCCTCCTTGTCCATATCAATGCCTACTTTAATAGCAGTTAACGCATCACTGTAAGCGCCCGCTTTTACAAGAGCTTCAGCTAGATTATACCAGTTGGTTACCGAATAAGGGTCATATTTTGCTTTTATTGCCAGATACGGTACTGCCTTTTTTCTATAGTAGTTGGTATAATCCCCTACAGCCGGTTTAAATTCAATGCCGTTCCACCTGAGTATTGAAATATCATAAGTGCCATCATCCAATTTATTCCAGAGAACAATATCCGCAGGCAAGGGCGCACTTCTTTCAACATCTGCCGACATATCAGCACTTGTAGGTAAAGGCACTTTCCTATAAGTTGACTTACGAAGCACATCAAATTTGTTACATTCATAGGAAAAGACTTCGTGTACTTCATCATTTTCAAAGGTATAACCACACAATACCGATGGTTTACCTCTTGCTGATAAACCTAGCACCAGATGTCGTTTACTTGTTCCCGAAATGTCTACAACATTTCTATAATTTAAAACATGGTAACCGGGATTACTAATTTCTGAAGCTTTATACCATCCGTCTTTTCCTTTCTTAAGAATAATTGTCCTTATCTCATCTTTTAACCTGAAGGATGCTATCAATTCTCTTTTCGTGTCTCCGTCAAGATCCGTTAAATGAAGTTCCCTGGTATACGAGGGGCGTTCCGGCAATAAAAGTTCGCCTTTATCAGGCATAAATTTTTCAATTATTTCTTCGTAGTCATCCCTTTCCTGCCCGTCACCAAAAACAAGCCTTTTAAATTGCAACATGGAAGGTTCTAAAGCTCTGAACAGGGGATTTAAAGGATTAACAGCCGACAATCTTTTCCTAAGACCATTGATATTATTAGCAAAATTTGTCGCCAGAAAGTCAATTGGAGTTCTTACGTCCTTTGACGGAGCACCTGCATATTTTTCCAATAATGCTCTTCCTGCCAGTGCAAGTCCAATTATTTGAACCGGAAGCATAAGTTCCATCACCTTTATATACTTTGTATTAATTGTTATATGATATTATATGTAGCAGGAAGAAATAAGGGAACTTACATTAATGATTAAATTTACTGCCGGAATATTATTTAAGTAATAGAGATTTAGAATTATTTAAGTAATAGAAATTTAGAAAATAAAAATAATTTATAGTTTCTTGCCAATTTAGCAGCTTCACTTTTAGACATGCCCGCTTTAATAAGCTGACTTTTAAAGTTTACCTTGAAAATAAAGAATTTAACAGCTAATTCCTCAAATGCTTTATTATCACCATGGGCAGCTTTTGACAGAAGCTTTTTCTGTATATTTGTACAACTTTCTTCTAAAAAACCATGCGCACCACTTCCATACTACTACATGCACTAGCCTACTCAGAACGTCTTGCTTTCATCAACTTAGTCGTAAATTTGGATAAAACGGTTCGAAAAAAATGAAGATTTATTTGAAATTTTTATTCTAATTAGCAGGTATATATTAATTAACCAGCTATAAAACAAATTAATTAACGAGCTATGTAACAAGTTATATAAATCAGGCTATATTTACTAAGCTATGCTAAGTAAGCTATGTTTAACAATCTATATTAACCATGCAGGCACATACCAGTTCCTTGAATCAATAGGGAGTAATTTAGGCATCATACAAATAACTGCACCATTGCCAATATTCATTTTATCAGGAAACATTTTGGATATTTTAAGTATGGTTGCTTCAATTGCCCTTTTTATATACATTTTCAACACCTCATATAAACTATAACTTTTATTATTTTTCGTCTAAAATAAAATATAATTTTATTATAGGCGTATACTAGAAGTTTGCCAAGGATTTGTATTATTTCCTCTACCAGAATTAACTTAACTATTAATTAAGCAACAGATTTTCCGATAATATATATGAAGTGCGCATATAGCGAAATACTGTTTGCCGAATAGGAAACCTGACAATAAAGGCTTTTTAAAAAGAGCCGCTAAAATATTATTGATAGAAAACACACGATACTGAATTGATAGAAAACACATGCTACTAAAGAAAAAACTGCCCGGAAAGGATTTTGATGCAAGATGTTCAAACATGATAAAACTGATATCAGTAACAATATGAATAATAATCACATTAGCAATAATATTGATCGCCGAACAAATATATTTTGGAGGATACATGAAACTTATAACCCGATCAAACTTAAATCAGTAAAGCGGAAAAGATTAAAAATTATTTCATTGGTATTGGTTTTATGCTTTATTGCAAGCTATTTCCAACCATTTGCAGCTACTGTTTTTGCAGCTCCAAGAAGTATTAATGTATACGTTGACGACTTCAGCCAGGGTAAACTGACTCTTAGATGGGATGCAGTTGCAGGGGGAAACTCTGTAAAAATTACATACCACTCGCCGATTTCTTCCAATCCTTACAGCAAAGAAACAATAATCCTCAATCAGACTACCAATAAGGCAGATATACCGAATCTCCTAAACGATATAGTTTATGATTTTGACATAATCGTCTATAGCGATATAAATGCAAATGGCATGGAGCTAGCCAGAGGTTTTCTTTATTTTCTTCCTAGAGTAACCTTCGAGGCAAAAATTATCAAACAAAATTATGTAGACCTTCCCGGAGGCGGAAGGGAAATCGGTATAGATCCCGGAATAACCCTGGAATGGTCCATCCCACGAGTATGGGATGAAACTTCAGGTGAATTCAGATACATTAATGAGGATGAAGTCATTGCTCATATGGAAGGCAAGCTTAATGAAGTTTATTCCGGTGGAACAAATATAAATAAAATCAACTACCGAATAAATATATCCACTGATTCTACTAAATTAAACAGTAGCCCTGAACAAGCGGGGATTATTATAGAACCGGGAGCCGATGATGATGAATTTTACTCTTATGTTTCCGGTAGCCAAGATGTTAAATCCAAAGTAAGGATTTCAGCTTCCACAGGAAAAATGAGTTTGGATGTCTTAGGAAGAAAAGATAAAAATGCTGAACTGCCACCGGCTGCAGATTATAAATTACCTCATAAGGACATACTCCCTGGAACCGTTTACTATATGAATATTAAGCTAATGTTTTTTGATGACACAAACCAACCTATTAATGTTCTTACAACCGGGGCACCAAAGGATATGAACGGAAGCCCTCTTACAGGGAATGTTTCATACATTTTTACCCCTATACGTTTTCAATTGACAAGGGATAATTATAACAATGTATTTGTAAAAATATACAGAATAAATCAAGGCAGCCTCGACCTTCCAAGATTGTACTACGAAATTCAAACCAGCGATGATCCTACCGTTCAAGGAGACTGGATGGTTAGAAGGAGAATTGATGATACTTATTTTATAGGAGGATATGCAAATACGGTTATTTCGGACATAAATCCAAATAACGAGATATATTATAAAATTGTTGTTAAATCCGATAATGTTGATGACAGGCTTGAATCTTCTCCGATGCCTTATATATTGTACATGGACACCAGCAGGCCGCCTGTGCCTCTGAACGTGAGCATAACCGAAAAGTTGCCAGTATGGCAAAATGTCACTCATCCCATAACCCAGGAAGAAATACGGGTTAAATCCACAGATGTAACTTTTACATGGGAGATGCCGGAGGATTTTAACTGGAATCAGGAAAAAGATAATTTGTATTTCCATTTCATGATAAGTACTAATCAAGTTGATCTGAGTACCAGCACAGATTTAAAAATTGATGGTAAATATTGGGGAACATATCCTGTTAAATACAGGCTTGTCAGATATGTCAGTGCTAACTCTCCTAATATCATGGTGAATGGGAACCGGATAAGCTATACACTCAAAGGTTTTGAATTATTTAAAGGAGAAGGAGATGACGGGCAACTTAACAAGATTATACAAAATCCTGATAATTATCCTGATTTCCTTTTGCCTAACAGAATATATTACGTGCAGATGTATACAACAAGAGCGGCAGATGCAGGTTCCACGGAACCTGACAGGATGTCTGATATTTCTATAGTTAGAAGCTTTACCACGTTGCCTGAAATAGACCAGGAAGTACCTGCTCCTTTAAATGTTGTTGTTGATAAAAATGAAATTTACACAGATTCGGAGAATAATATCAAAAACAGGGTTGAACTTTTATTTAATAAAGTAAACATCGATTGGAGATATTATACATCTGATACTAATAAACAAAAGGCAGTATATTATGACCTGTATATGAGCACCAGAACCGCAAGCGATTCTTTCGTAAAGATAGGTTCAACTGAATATACTGACAGGGATGTTAAGTTTATTGGCGCAGATGATCCTACAACTGCAACTGTTAGAGTTTCAATAAGCCAATTTCGCAAGGATGTTAACAAGTATGATCCGGATGATAACCCGGATACGGATAATGATATCGATCCATACGTGATTTTCGGTTCCGGATTAAAACCTAATACAACATATTACTTTATACTGAAAACAAGGCTTGTAATTGAAGGAGAAAAACCGGACAAGGAATCTGTTGCGACTCCTATAGTGTCCGTAACTACCTTAAAAGGTGACATAGAAGATCCTGATGAAGAGGCCAGAAAACCACTTGCTCCGAATGATTTCAGCATTAGTACTGATGCTGAAGGAAACTTGGAGATAACAGGTTCCAGCGTCAAATTCAAATGGACACGATTGGAGGAATCTCCGGTTTATGAAATTATATGCACGTCGGAAAGGATAGCTTCGGATGCGGTTCTATCTGATTATGAAAATGACCCTCTATATAAAAGTTTCATAGCTCACTATGGCAACAAAGACAGTGACGGTAAAAGTAATACCTTTATTCTTGATCCTGAAAAAGATCTAAACACCGGTAATTTCAAGGATAAATTTTTGTATGATAATACAACCGGTACATTCACTCTTTTAATAGATGAATGGATATATCCCAACAGGCTATATTATTTCAGCATAAGAGCCGTAATCAGGGATGATGACGGTGATAAAGTAAGTGCCTGGGTAACAATACCTGTAACCACATCGCTTATTGAAATGCCTTTACACATTGAAGCGGTAATTGACTATGAAATCGCCTTTTTCTGGCAAGCAACGGATCCTGACCTTGGAGCCGAAGATTATACGATCTATATCCTTGGTCCGGAAGATGCGGATTTTAAAGAAGTTAGCAGAACAAATGTAACAATTACAAAAGACGGGGATTGGCTTTATGCAAGAATTAGAAAATTGAAATCGGATACCATGTATGCCGTTAAAGTATATGCAGGCAATAATAGAACCCGTCCGGTTTATGAAGATGATAATCTTAAAACAAGGGACGGATGTCATGAATTTGAAGTAAGATGGGTAGGTAAAGAAAGATATGATTATGAAATTGCTGTTTTAAGAGAAAACGACAGCGAATACATCATATTGGAAGATGAGGATTTGCAACCTTTTGCAGATAGGTACAACAGGGAAATGCCGTATTATGTGGAGAAAACACCGCAAACAAGAGGAACGGATAACAGCCAGTATCTGGCAAGAGTAAAATCAATCCCTCAAAGACTTCCGGATGGCACTATAGAACACATTCCTGTCGAATCAAATACAAAATATTATATTAAAGTTAGAGCAGTAAGAGTTGATCCTCTGGATTCAACCATTGTGTCATATTCCAAATACATAGGTCCTGTATATTTGCGCACGGAGTTCAGCCAGGAAGATTATGACCACAAAGAGGATGAAAAAAAGAAAGAGGATTTATTAAAAAAGAGAATAGATGAGTTTGAGGAAAAACCATATTGGATTATAAACACTTGGAACAGCTCAGAATTTACCGTTTTGCTTAAAGGAGAAAGAGTTGCAAATTACATCGAGAATACTGCAGGAACTAACTTTATCCTTGATATTAAAGATATTCCTGAAGAAGCGGAAATAAGCACTATATATATACCTAAAGTTGTAGCGGATACTTTAATATCCGGGAATAAATCAATGGATATTAACTTGTTCGGGGGAGTATGGACTTTAAGACCCAGAACCCTGGATGTTCTTAAAACTTCCGGTATAAAAGAAGTTCTGGATAAAAAGGGAGTTGTTGAACCTATATTTGAATTAAGAATATCTTATACAAACTTAAATAACAGCACAGGCTTAAATAGTAGGTTATATGGCCACCCTCAGAAACTCTTAAACGAAGAGTATTATGGGTTCCCACAAAATACACAGCTAATTTCACATATATATAATCTTGAACTAAAAGTTGAAGGAATGTCAAAATCATATAAAGCCCTGGAGGAAAGTATACGGAATAAGTTATACAATAAGGATAGCGGTATGGTTCAAGAAAAAACAGAATATTTTAAAAAGTATAATTCAAGTTTGATAAAAGACAATGACAAAATAAATGAGTATATAAACGGTATTGTGCTTCAAATGGAAAAAGAACTGGCAGTATATATACAGAATTTGTTGGATGCGGCAAGAGTTAAGGACGCAAATAAATATGTAGATAATTTCGGAAGCCCAATGATATTGAAACTTCCATTTATAAATACAGGCGTCAATAACATATCGGCGGAAAACAACGGTAGAGATATTTATAAAGGCGACTATCCTCAAAGTACAAGTAGCTTAAATGCAAACTATGTGCCAAAAGGTGTAAAGAGTCCTTATGTTTATGAAGAAAGACGCAATACGTGGATTAAGATCATACAAAATTTAACTTGGAAGGACACCTTTGTTACTTTTACTGCATTAGTTCCGGGTAGATATGCCGTACTTGAAGAAATTAGGACATACGACGAAATTCCTGCTGATTACCCTGATAGGATGTATATAACAGAATTTATTTCAAAATACGATGTGAATAAAATATTCCAACTGAGCGGAGGATCTATTTATCTGGAGGAACCGGTATCTGTAAAAGAAGCTATACTCTTGTATGAAGCTGTAATGAACAGAGAATATGAAGCCACTACGACAGATATCAAGGTTAAAGCAAAAGAGCTTGGAATAGACAATATAATAAACCCAAATACACCTGCCAGGGATGTAACAAGACAACAGGCAGCCGCTCTCGTAGCTAAAGTATATAGCATATACGGCGGGGTTGATTTGCAGCGAATAAAAATATCCAAATACGGACTGGCAAAGGATGAGGATAGAATAAATGATAAATTTTATAAGAGCGTAATGTTCCTTTTGGAAAAAGGTATTATGCGAACCAACAGCACCGGATATTTTGAACCCGATAAAAGCATAAGCCGCGGAGAAATCATGGCAGCTTTTGCTAAGACACTGGAACAGGTTAAGAGGTAATTATAACAGTTCGGGTGCATTTAACAAATATTTCTTCACATAAATTAAACGCACTCTACCAAATCCGCAGACTAACTTAAGTCTGGCTCTTTAAACATTAGGTCGCTTAACACATTAAAAAGGAGGAAAAAGAATCATAATGGCAAATATGAGGGGAACTAGAAGAAAAATAGCTTTGATCACAATCTTAGCTATGTTAGGTTCAATAGCAGGTACTTTATTACCGCACCCGGTTGGGATTTCACATGTTTTTGCAGCGGATATTCCTGTGCAGCCTGAGCCTGAAAGGCTGAGAATAGAGCCGATTTATGATACCGAACCTAATGTGCAGCCGCCCATAGGTTATAATGAATATGACGAGTATTATGTCGATTTAAAATGGGATCCCTTAAGAAATCCTGTACCTAATATAGCTATTAATAAATATATGAATTTCTACTTGCAGGAAGTTACTAAGCCTTATATGCCTGCAAAACCGGTTATTTTAAAAGAGAGGGATATTCTTGCGGATAATGTTACTTCATTAAGAATGAGAAGACTTACTTCAGGTACAATTTACTATACTTACGCAAGAGCTTATTATACATATAGAGACGAGCTTAACGGAAATATATACAAAAGCCCGGAATCCGCTCCTTCAAACACCGTTAAGTTTTTGACGGATATAAATTTGGAAGCATACCCCTATGGCATAAAGCAAATAAAAATAGTTTGGGATGACGTATGGACTACTACCGGAAGAATTAATTACAGGTTATACGTTTCGGAAGATAAAAGCTTTACAAATACACCCCCTATTTATATAGAAAGCACTGATATAGGAGAAGGAAGGCCCGTATCTGTAAATGAAGATACCGGCAAGCTTGAGTATATCCATACTGTCAGGGATGCCGGAAGGGTTTATTATATAAAAATCGTGCCTGATATTGTTGATCCGGAACTTAAATATTCCAAAGAGAGCAACATTGTGGCTGTAAGCAGTTATATACTTGCCAGAACGACCAAAATAGCTTCCACTCCCGAAGGTAATATATGGAGGATAGAGTGGAGTCCTGTAGTAACTGGTCTTAATACAGGGGATATAACAATTACTTATCAGATATACAGAGGTATTCTGGATTCTTCAGAATTTCCAACTTACATGGCAGCAGTGGATGATACGACTTTTATTACTACACTCTCTCCTCAAGATGAAAACATTTATTATTTTATAATAAGAGCATCCGTAACCAGAAACGGGGAGGATCTTTATCCGGGAATAAGGATAGAATCTGACAAGATCATTATAAAAGAATCGGAGGTGCCGGCTGTTCCCATTAAACCGGAATTGGTTAATGAATTTAGGGGAAAAGCGGACAACGTAATAATAAGCTATGAAGATGAACTAAAACCTGATGAAGCAACAGTGTTATGGAGATTCCCTGAGACGGGAGAAGGCAAGGTAGATAGTAATGTAGTTTATGACATGTGGCTTATAAAAGATCCAAACACGATAAATAACCCGGCACCGGAGGATAAAATAGCTGATTCCTTGGCTATGAGACAATCAAACTATGTCATGGACGGAAGCGATTTGATTGGTTACAAATACACAATATCAAATCTTGAACCGAATACCGTATATTACTTCAAAATAGTGGCCAAAAAAACATTTATACAGTATAACGAAGATGGCTTTTTAGAAGAGGTAACACTGGTTTCGGAACCTGCAATAAGAATTATAAAAACGCCTTCCGAAGATATAACCGACCGGCCCGTAGCACCGGGAAGGCCTCCTCTAAGATTAAAAAAAGATCCGCAAAGGCCGGGTAAATACCTAATTACGGAAACAACTGCGGTAATACAACTAAAAAACAAATGGTATGAGCATTACAATACAGAAACCGGAAAATGGGAGTATATTGAACCTCAGGATATAGACCCAAGCATTTTGAATGCGTTGGAAAAAGGTGAACACATAGAAAACTACAGAATCGTTGAATATGACAGCGGAGTGACAATTGACGTTGGTTGCGTGGAATATAAGGAGGATATGACATATAACGACTTATATAATTTACCGGCAGATAAAGTAAAGAATTTTCCTACAACGCCTAATGATCCTTATGAAGATGCCGGCTTAAATCCGGATGGTAAAAAGCATAATATTGATATAGCAATATCAGGACTTAAACCTAATACCTCTTATGTTATTTGGGTGAGGGCGGTAAGAGCTGAATATGATTTAATGTCTGATCCTTCGGATCCTATAATAATAACAACAAACCCTGAAATTCCCATTCATACTCCAAAACCTACGGTACCTGTATTTACTTACTATATAGCGGGAGATGATTTTGTAAGTCTTGCTTGGGATTTTAAGGTTGGATATACATATTATATAAAATACGGAACAGTTGACGATATTGACTCTGCAAAGGAAGAGATAGAGATTAAACCCGAAGATTTATTCTATTCTACATACTACACCATTACAGGTTTAGAACAGCAGACGATGTATTATTTTTGGATAAGGGCTGAAATTGAGGCTACTCCTTCTCCCGGGACCCCGGGAAGTACTCCGTCAGAGAGAATAAGCTCCGATTGGAGTGATTCTTTGGCTGTAAGGACTTTACCATATGTTCCTCCTGAGACACCAAAAGGCTTCGGAGTAAAGAACACAGATGATGCAATTACTATAGATAGTATTACTTATGAATGGATTCCTGAAGATAATCCTAATATCGAATATATCCTTGAAATTTCTGAGAATCCCGAATTTGAAGACTCAGTTGAGATAAATGTAGGGAAAGTGTCAGAATACAAAGTAAGCGGACTTAGATCGAATTTTAGGTATTATGCAAGACTGTATGCTTATGATACAAAGAAAGAATTGAGATCCGAACCCACTCAACCGGTAATAGCCAGAACGCTGCGAAGCAGGGCAGATTATGACTCCGATGAATATGTAGAAGATGTTATAAAAGGCGAATATATAGTGAAAGAGTATGTTAAAAAAGATGACCTGCTAAATGTATACATCCAAGGTGTTAATGCGGACAGGTTCGTAGAAGACATGAGAAATGATGATATTGTTGATTACGTAATTGATTTATTTGACGCCCCGAAGACAACAAAGTATATAAGGCTTGTAATTTCAAACAAGGTGTTCGAAGCGATGGAGCAGCTAAAAGAAAATATAATAGCCGTATATCCCGGAAATAAGTTGACTTTAACTTACGGAATGTTCCGAAATACGGACGGAACAATTGGTTTAAATGAATTAGATAACTTTGACTATGAAGTTATAATTTCTTTGAGTACATCTAATAGAATGAATATTGAGCAGGATAAATATGCAAAACTTAAAGCAGACCCTGTTGGTATAAAAGCAGGGGCTATGAAAGGACAGCTATATATTCCTTATTACAGCTTTAACAGACCTGCAAAACTAATATATGAATCTTTCGAATCATATGAAATTATTCAGGAATATCAGGATAATCTAACCGGGGTAATATATGATCATGGACTTGGAAGATGGGAAAAAATAGGTTTGAAAACTTCGTATGAGCCCAACAGCGATTTGTGGCAGTTCATAATTGATGTAAATATACCCGGTGAATATGCCTTGGCTTTTTATTCCAGGGATGTTTTTGATGATATAAGTGCCAGCAGATATCGCGATCAAATAAATAATGTTGCATCAGTCCATACTTTAAAAAGCGTAAAAGGTAGGTTGTTCTTCCCAGGAAACGAACTTTCAATAGAGGATGCTGTAAAACTGGCTTTGGATGTAATGGACTATGATTATGATGATCAGTACCTGAGAGCAGCTTACAGGAGCAGTATTATACAAATTGATGATATGGAAAATCCATACAAGGGTTGTACACGGGAAAAAGCACTGGCAATAGCAGCCAGGTTGTACGAACTAAAAACCGGGGAGAAAGCAGCACCCAGTTCCACGGATGTATACCCGTTTAAAGACATGGATAAGGTTTCTCCTCATCTCTTTAACAAAGTGCTATTTGCCGCGCAGAACGGATTTATGTCAGACAGATACAGTGACATGCTAAACCCTGATGAAGTAATATTAAGAGGGGAATTTATAGGGATCCTTGAAAAAGTATTGAAATTAGCCGGTGAAATTTAACGAATGAGTGTTCCTATATGGTAAGTATCGTTGTAAGAATTTTCCTTGACATATATGGAAAAATATTCCATAAGGTCAAACCTAATGCATGAAATACCACACTATCAATTATTAAACTTTACTTAAAAATTTTACAATGTATATCCCTTCTTTCAGGAGGCAATAATCATACTAGAATATATGCTTCAAAGATTTTAACGTGCTTTTTTAACAGGTTTTACAGCTTTTGACGTTGGTGACTTGCGTATTAGTGATGTATGTTTTGTTATACATTTTATTATTATGATTTTTAAAAGGGGATATACATGAGAAAAGTATTTTTTCTATATACATTTATTGTTTATATAACTATAATTATTATGCTGGTATTATTTACTTTTAAATTTTGATTTGAATATTTATAATTTGAATATTCACAATTAGGATGTTCATGATTTGGATATTCTAGATATTTGCAGTGCTTTTTCAGTGCTCTGAAGAAGCACTTATATATTGTTTTAAAATTTTAATAATAAAAGGAGAAAACAATGGCTAAGTTCATTATAAATCAAACAAAAGAATTAAAAGGAAAGATAAAGATAAGCGGGGCAAAAAACTCTGCATTACCGATTATAGCGGCTTCCCTTTTAACGGAAGGTGAAACCGTAATTGAAGAAGTGCCAAATTTGAGCGATGTAAAAACTATGTGCGAATTAGTCAAAGTTTTGGGTGTTAAGGTTAAATTTATTGAAGAGAGCAACATGCTTGTAATTTGCGCTGATAGCATAACAAATACAGTTGCCCCATACGAACTTGTACATAAAATGAGAGCTTCTTTTCTTCTTGCAGGTCCTCTCCTTGCAAGAAACGGATACGCAAAGATTCCGCTGCCGGGAGGATGCGCCATAGGAACAAGACCGGTCGATCTTCATTTGAAAGGTCTTGCAGCTTTAGGTGCTCAAATAAACCAAGGACATGGAGATGTGGAAGTTAAAGCAAAGAGACGCTTGAAAGGTACCAAAATATACTTAGATTTTCCAAGTGTCGGTGCTACTGAAAATATATTGATGGCTGCAGTCCTGGCAGAAGGGCAAACTATAATAGAAAATGCAGCGACTGAGCCTGAAGTTGTTGACCTGGCATCATACTTGATCTCCATGGGTGCTGATGTTAAAGGTGCAGGTACGGATACGATTAAAATAAACGGAGTAGATAAATTAAAACCAACGAAATATACAATTATTCCTGACAGGATTGAAGCAGGAACCTTTATGGCAGCTACAGCAATTACCGGGGGTGATATAGTACTTGAAAATGTTGTGCCTGATCATCTAAAGCCTGTGAGTGCAAAATTAAGAGAAGCGGGTGTTGAAATATCAGAGGAACTTACAAGTATTCGTGTTACTTCTTCAGGCAAATTAAAGGCTGTTGATATAAAAACACATCCATATCCGGGTTTCCCCACTGATATGCAGGCACAAATGACTTCAGTTATGTCCAGGGCCAAGGGAACCAGCATGATAGTTGAAACAATTTTTGAAAATCGTTTCATGCATGTAGGTGAATTGAAAAGGATGGGTGCAAATATAAGAATTGATGGCAGAAGCGCCGTTATAGAAGGTAAATCAAAACTTATGGGAACCCAGGTTAAGGCTACCGATCTTAGAGCAGGAGCAGCTTTGATAATTGCAGGACTTGCTGCGGAAGGAACAACTGAAGTTGAAAATATTGAACATGTAGACAGGGGATATGTAAAAATTGACGAAAAACTTAGGGCATTAGGTGTGGAGATCTACAGGGTAGAGTAATAGCATAGTATAGTGTAGAGTGGAGTAATAGCATGGGATTTGCTTCGATGTAGTTATATGTTAACTCCTGTAGTAATCATAAATATATTAACCTAGGTAGTAGTCATAAATTAGCTCCGGTAAAAATATATATTTTAAATGTAAGAACCCGACAGTAATTGCAAAAAGCAGAGCATCAAAAAATTTATAGGCATAAATTAGCTGCTGTACTAAAATTTAACTGATTTACTAAAATAAAAAATATATTTACTACCGGAGCGGATATGAAAAGATTAATTTATTATACGTTGGTAATTGTTACAGTTATAATAATTTTACCCGGGCTTATTGTAAAAAGCTGCAGCTTTGTTTTTATTCATCAAAAGAATGGACAGGTTGCCGGTAAAGATTACAAATCAACAAATCAGGATGAAAGAAACATGAGTGGTAAAAAAAACCATGATGATTCTGATAATAGCATTTATTTTGAAGATGTCAGCAGTATATATTGGGCAGACAATAGGATAAAAGTATTATTTGATGATAAAAGTATAAGGGAGTTAGATCTGGAAGAATATGTAACAAGTGTTGTAGCTGCTGAGATGCCTGCGGAATTTGAAGCTGAAGCTTTAAAGGCTCAAGCTGTAGCTGCGAGGACGTTTGCTTATGCAAGGCAAAAGGGTCTTTACAAAGGGAAAGAAGATGCACACCCTAATGCACATGTGTGTACTGATTTTACTCACTGCCAGGCATGGATAAGCAAAGAGGAAGCTTTGAAAAAATGGCCGTCAGATGAGGCTGAAGCTATGTGGAATAAAATAGAAAATGCTGTCAAAGATACTCAAGGAATGATAATTGTATACAACGGAACTATTGCCAATGCCGTATTTCATTCAACCAGCGGAGGCAAGACTGAAAATGCAGAAGACGTGTGGAATGTAGGTCCTGTTGATTATTTAAAAAGCGTTGTAAGCGAAGGTGAAGAAGCAAGCCCTTCTTTTAAAACGGTCACAACTCTGACTATAAAAGAATTTTGCAATATATTAAAGTCTCATTATCCTAATATAAAGATAAGCGAAAGTGATATATTTGGTGATATTAGGATACTGGAATATACGGAAGGGGACAGGGTCAAAACCATAAAAATCGGGAATATGACATTGAAGGGAACGGACGTGAGAAATATTTTTTCATTGAAATCAGCCAATTTCAAGTTAGAAAAATACGGTACAGATAAAATAATGATTACCACATACGGTTACGGACACGGAGTAGGCATGAGTCAGTGGGGAGCTAACAATATGGCTCAAAAAGGTGCTAACTGGGAAGATATCATTAA
The DNA here is from genome assembly GCA_012840075.1 of Clostridiaceae bacterium. Lineage (GTDB taxonomy): Bacteria > Bacillota > Clostridia > Acetivibrionales > DUMC01 > DUMC01. Next base: position 49,862 of record DUMC01000126.1, read on the forward strand.
ACATTATTATGTAGGTGTGGATATAGATACCATTGATAATATAGAATATTTACTTTCAACAAACAAGGAATAGGGAGCTAAAAAACTGAATAACAGGTTAAAATTTCTATCTTCATATGTATATTGTTGCCATATTCGGCAACAATATTATATGGAGGTGGAAGCTGTGAACATAAAAAATTTAAATAAGGAAAAAAGAGCTTCGAAAGAAGGCTTTACAAGTTTTTTTAATTCAAAAGGATTTTATATAATTTTAATCCTTTCAATAATCATAATCGGTGGAGCTACTATCTTTATAACAAGGCAAAGCTTAAGTTCCATATCTGAAAATGAAGATTTAATGCCCGGTGATTTTGAAGATTATCTGGTTGATTATGAGGATGATTTTGCCCAAGATGATTTAGCAGATACTGACTATGAAGGAAATGAGACTGCAGAAAACGAAGGGAATGAAGTTGATACTTCTGCTGATGATGCGGCTGACAATGCATCAAGTATAAACAATGAAACGGCTGAAGATCAGGAAGACAATCAGATAATCCAAGAAAAAGAAACTTCCGGTGATATGGGGGCTTCCGAAGATAAAGAAGTTTCTAAAGACGGTGAAAGTAATTATCTTCAAAAACCTGACAGTACGGTGACAACAAATAACATAGCCGCAAGGGATGAAAAACAAGCTAGCGAGAAGCTGCCACAAGCTGAAAATGCACCGGCACAACCAAATACACAAGCGGATAGTGTTGCAGTTGGAAGTGAAACTCAGGCAGTAAAGATACCGGATATTAAAGAAAATGATAAAGAAAAAGAAGAGCGACAGGAGGATAAGGAAGAGAATAACAACAGGGAAAACAACGATAAAAATCAGGAGACAAATGACGGAAAGAAAACATCGGTAAATGAAGGTACAGAGGAAGGAAAAGCTGATGGAGAAATAACCGAAGTGAACCGAGAGAGTGAAGAAGTAGATTTTATCATGCCAGTTTATGGATCCATCATATATGATTATTCTATGGACAAGTTAGCGTATTCGGTAACCCTCAATGATTGGAGAACACACAACGGTTTGGATATAGCTGTTGCCAGAGGAACGCCCGTTAAAGCCGTTGCAGACGGTGTTGTTATTGGTGTTTATGAAGATCCTAAAATGGGATTTACTGTAATAATTGATCATGAAAACGGGTTAAAAACCGTTTACTCAAATCTCGCATCAGGAGACATAGTAGTACCAAATCAGATTGTTACTCAAGGAGAGACGATAGGTTCTGTTGGTAACACGGCTCTATATGAAATTGCCCTTGAACCACATTTGCACTTTGAAGTATTAAAAGATGACGAACATGTAGATCCAAAGCTATATTTACCAAGCTATTGATTGCTATTTTATTAAATAGTTAAATTATTTATTTTATTAAATGGTTAAATTTATCTATCATGGAAATTTGGATTATTAAATAATAAAGAGCAGATAACTTCCGGTTTTATCTGCTCTGTGATTTTTTCTTAACGCCTTATCCTAGCTTCTGAAGCATAGCTATACTCGAGTTCATCAAGACTTTCAAGAGCTTTACCTGTCCCCAGAGCAACACATGATATGGCGTCTTCTGCAATAACCACGTTAATGCCCGTTTCTTTTTGTATGAGCTTGTCTAAACCATAAATAAGGCCGCCCCCTCCTGTCATTACAATGCCTCTGTCGCCAATATCCGCTGCAAGTTCGGGAGGAGTTCTTTCGAGCACGGAATGTACGGCTTCTACAATAGCAGATACGGATTCTTCCAAAGCCTCCATGATTTCAGATGATGAAACTGTTATTGTTTTAGGTAATCCGGATATCAAATTCCTTCCCCTAACTTCCATTGTAACTTCCTGTACCCTTGGATATACTGCCCCGATATTTATCTTTAATTCTTCTGCTGTACGTTCACCGATCATGATATTATGTTTTTTACGCATATATCTTACAATAGCTTCGTCAAAAGTATCGCCGGCAATTTTAATCGATGTACTTACAACGATTCCTCCGAGAGATATTACTGCTATATCCGTTGTACCTCCACCTACATCTATAATCATGCTGCCACAAGCTTTTGAAATATCTATACCGGCTCCTATTGCTGCTGCTATAGGTTCTTCAATAAGATAAGTTTTTCTTGCGCCTGCCTGGATTGCAGCATCTATTACCGCTCTTCTTTCTACCTCCGTGACTCCGCTTGGAACGCATACAACAATCCTTGGACTAAATATCTTTAGAAATCTTCCGCCGCAAACTTTATTCAAAAAATACTTCAACATCTTTTCAGTTATTTCATAATCTGATATAACACCGTCTTTTAAAGGTCTGATAGCAACTATATTACCTGGCGTACGACCTAGCATTCTTCGAGCTTCTTCACCAACTGCAAGTATTTTATTGGTATTTTTATCTATTGCAACAACAGAAGGTTCTCTTAGCACTATACCTTTACCTTTTACATACAAGAGAATGGTTGCAGTACCCAGATCTATACCTATATCCAGTCCGAAAGCCAATAACAACATCCCCTTTTTTTACCTATTTAGTAAAACATATTTATAATATGTTATAAATGTATTTATGCTTATAATATACGTATTTATAGTTAATACGTTTACATATCGAATTTTCATGACTCGATACTCATACATCATAATTTTACCAACAATGATTAAATATTGCAACAAGTTTATAAGTAACAAGTCAAATTCTTAAAATATTTTAATTTAATCATTGAAAACCGCTCTATACTATTAATTATCATCATTTATCAACTTTTGTATTCACTAAAATCAATATTCTTTGAAATGTATTATATTCCTTCTGCTAAAAATGAAGGCTTTCCTAACGCAACAGAAATTTTACCAATTCGTATTTCTTTCTCATAAGCAGCAAATAAAAGGCATATATATACAATGTGAGAAAAATGGTAGTAAAGCAGATAAACAAGCATTTTGCCGGGTTTAGGGACAATATCTCAATGTTTGTTCAAGGGGGGTCGACTATTGAAAGATTATATTGAAGAGAGAGCTATAGAATTGGCATATTACATATTAGATAAAAAAGCTACTGTACGAGCTGCAGCGAAGAAGTTCGGGATTAGCAAGAGCACTGTACATAAAGACATAACGGAGAGACTTCAACGGATAAACACTGAATTAGCCGATAAAGTAAGAATAGTGCTTAATGAAAATAAAGCAGAAAGGCACATTAGAGGAGGCCAAGCGACTAAAATGCGTTATGCTATGAGCAAGACTAAAACAAAATAGCAAAATAACTAAATAGCTAAATAGCAGAAAGTAAAAGCATGAGTAACGATTATTATAAAAATGATAAATATAAACCAATTAAAAGAAAAATGAAAAATATATTTTTGGTATGAAAAAATTTTAAAGAAATATAAAGAAATATGAAATATAGAAATAATTGAATTTAGAAATAAATTATAATTTTTTATTAAACTGAAAATAAAAAAGATTTTTGGTCAATACCAAAGATCTTTTTTGTTGGTTTTCTATATTTATTCATAATACAATAAATATACCTTTATTAAAACCAATGAAAACGTACTTAGGATTCCACCGCAGATTATACCTAACCCTGTATCTTTTGAGGCATATAAAAAAGTTTGGGTTAATTTAAATTTTTTAAGATATACATTTAACAGCTTTTTTATTACATTTATGAAACTTTTGGGAGTAGTATTATCTTGTTCGATTGTAGGTTTTGGTTTTGCAATGTTTGAATACGGAGAAATATTTGCCAAGAGGCTGTTGTTCCGGCACTTAGAGTCTCTTGGCCAAATACTCTTCATATAAAATAAATGCACCCATTATTAATATTAATTTTTTCATAAATTTTTTATAAATAAAAAAGAAAATAATAGCCGAAATGGACATTTCCTAAAATGATACTTATTTATTAGATGATATAAGGGATTAATGTTAGATATAAAGGATTAATGATATAGGAAATGTCCTTTTTTATTTCCATAATAAATCCTTTCTTATTTTCATAAGAGAACATTTTAGCTTTCAAAGATAGTAGAGATAATGTAGCGCAAAACTTGCATCAAGTGCTGACAAATAAATCCCATAGTGATATACTTAACTTTAGAGGTGTGAAGCTATGGCTAATGAAATAATTGATAATATTGAAGGCAATCCCGTTATTGCAGCTATTAGGAACGAGGAAGATATTGATATCGCAATAAAATCGGAAGTATCTTCGGTGTTTCTTTTAAAAGCCGATATATTTAACGTAGGTAACTATGTAAATAAAATCAAGAGCAGCGGAAAGTATGTGTTTGTTCATTTTGAATTCCTTGAGGGGCTTGGAAGAGATAATAAAGCCATCGATTATATTGCCGAAGTAATAAAACCCGACGGAATCATTACAACCCGCAGCAACCACGTTAAATATGCCGAAGAAAGAGGTTTATTTACAATTCAACGCTTTTTCCTTGTTGATAGTCAATCATACGAAACAGCAATAAAATCATTGCAAAATGTAAAACCTGATATGGTAGAAATAATGCCTGCAGTGATGCCAAATGTCATAAGGCGCTTTAAAAAAGAAATCACCATTCCTGTCATAGCCGGAGGACTAATTGACAGCAAGGAAGATATCATAGATATTTTAAAAGCAGGTGCGCTGGGAGTATCTACAGGCAAAAAAGACCTTTGGGGAGTCTAGCAAGGTAAGGAGACACATCTCATTGAAGGGATGTTACCTTTTGATTAGGAGATACATTTTATTTGAGGAATTTGAGGAATGTTCCCCCTTTAAATTATCAATTTTTTCATATAAAAATAAATGCGCTCTACTATAAAATACACTATTGTAGTTAAGTGAATAATATAGTAAAATATAATTAAATATAGCAAAAAATGTAGTAAAATATAATTACATCAAGATAATTACTGCAATATAAGTTGAACGTTATAGAATTGTTTGACTTTACATTTTTTTACAATAACATTTTTAGCAGAAAAATTTAATCATATGTGATTTTTGTGGAGATTTGGAGTCACGTTAAGTACGGACCTAAAAAGGTCCTTGCTTGTTGTGACTCCTTTTCTCATTATAAGGGGGTAGTATGTATAATAAGAGGGAGTATGATTACAAATAACGTTGGAATAGTTAATGAAATGTGTATTTATGATGTGGCAATAATTGGCGGAGGGGTAATAGGTTGTAACATTGCGAGGTATCTTTCCAAATATAATTTAAAGATTTGTTTGATTGAAAAAGAAAGTGATGTTGCGTGCAGAACCAGCAGTGCTAACAGCGGTATTGTGCATGCGGGGTATGACGCCGTCCCCGGAACATTAAAGGCAAAATTTAATGTCCGGGGAAATGAGATGATGGATGAGATTTCTCATGATTTGGATGTACCTTTTAAAAGAATAGGTTCTCTTGTTATTGCATTTGATGAAAAAGATATGGAAATCTTAAAGGAATTGTATGAGAGAGGGATTAGCAACGGGGTACCGGATATGCAAATCCTGGATGGCAACCAAGTACGGGAAAAGGAACCGGCGGTAAACAGCAAAGTGATAGGTGCCTTATATGCTCCAACTGCGGGCATTATATGTCCTTATGAACTTACTATCGGAGCAGCGGAAATAGCTGTACAAAACGGAGTTGAATTGATGCTGGACAGCGAGGTAGTTGCTATAAAGGTCGTTCATATTGATGTTAAAAATATTGAAAATACATCAGGCAGTGTTGATGGTATAAACATCGGTAAGGTTTATGAAATAGAACTAAAGGGAAGTCAAACAAAAATTTATTCTAGATATATTGTAAATGCTGCAGGAGTATACTCCGATAAAATAGCTGCTATGGTTGGTGATACAAGTTTTACTGTCACTCCGAGAAAAGGTGAATACCTTCTCATGGATAAAAACCAAGGTAAAATTGTCAACTCCGTAATATTTCAGACACCTTCCCAGATGGGCAAGGGAATTCTTGTATCCCCGACAGTAGACGGAAACTTGCTTTTAGGTCCCACTGCGAAGAATATTGAGGATAAAGAAGATATATCTACGGATAGAACCGGTTTGTCTCAGGTCATACAAGGAGCATTAAGGTCAGTTCCAGATGTTGATTTGAGTAAAGTTATAACTTCTTTCAGTGGATTGAGGGCAGTCTCTTCTACTGGGGATTTCATAATAGGGGAATCCAAAGCGGCAAGAGGGTTTATTAACGTTGCAGGAATTGAATCCCCCGGTTTAACAGCGGCTCCTGCTATTGCCGAGTATGTAGCGCAACTACTTGAAAAGGCAGGTTTAATCCTGGTTTTAAAAGATAATTACATGAAAGTAAGGAAACCTTTTAAAAGATTTAGAAATTTACAAGAAAACGAATTAAGAGAGCTGATAAAGAAAAACCCGTTGTATGGCAACATAATATGCAGGTGTGAAAAAGTTTCGGCAGCAGAGATTGTAGAAGCTATACGCAGACCTGCAGGAGCAAGAACACTTGATGGTGTGAAAAGAAGGACGCGGGCAGGCATGGGCCGTTGCCAAGGTGGTTTCTGTACCCCAAGGATTATGCATATATTATCTCAAGAGCTTGGAATCCCTATGGAAAAAGTAACAAAATCAGGAGGAGATTCATGGATGATCCTTAACAGATAAAGGATAATAAGCGGTGCGTACAATAATAAGCTTAATAATAAGCTCTTAATTAAGATTTCAAATAAGATTTCAGGAAAATTTGTCAACTTTTATCAAACTTATTAATTTATATAATGTTGAAATGGTAAATGGAATCAATTGGATTTGTTGAATTTTGGAAGGTGATTGATATGCGAGAAGCAGGTTTAATTAAAAATATAGATCTTATTGGAGATGCAGATTTTATTGAAGAAGCAGATCCTATTAAAGAAGACTTTATCGAAGAAGATTTAGTCAAAGGCGCAGATTTTGCAGATTTTATAAAAGAAACAGATCTCATTGTAATAGGCGGAGGACCTGCAGGACTTGCTGCTGCGATTGAAGCAAGGGAACGAGGGGTTGAGGATATTATAATAATAGAAAGAGACCAAGAACTGGGTGGTATCCTTCAGCAATGTATTCATACGGGCTTTGGACTTAAAATCTTTAAAGAAGAGCTTACAGGTCCTGAATACGCAGGTAGATTTATCAAGCAACTGGAAGAAAAGAATATACAGTATATGTTGAATACCATGGTAATTGATATTACTAGGGAAAAGGTTGTAACAGCGGTTAATCCTTCAGAGGGGTTGTTAAAATTGAAAGCTAAAGCTATAATTCTTGCCATGGGCTGTAGGGAAAGAACACGTGGGGCTCTTAATATCCCTGGAACAAGACCTGCCGGGGTATATACTGCCGGCACAGCCCAGCGATTAATAAATATCGAAGGTTATATGCCCGGCAAGAATGTAGTAATACTTGGCTCCGGCGACATAGGGCTGATAATGGCAAGACGTTTAACACTGGAAGGAGCCCAAGTGAAAATGGTATGCGAACTTATGCCATATCCTGGAGGATTAAAAAGGAATATTGTCCAGTGCCTTGAAGATTTTAACATTCCTCTTAAGCTAAGCCATACTGTTGTAAACATTCATGGAAACAAGAGATTAGAAGGTGTTACAATAGCAAGAGTGGACGAAAACAGAAAGCCCATACCGGGAACTGAGGAATATGTGGAATGTGACACTTTATTGCTTTCGGTTGGTCTAATTCCCGAAAATGAGCTGTCAAGTGAAGCAGGAGTGGAAATAGATCCGCTTACCGGCGGTCCTGTGGTTAATGATTCAATGGAAACTTCCATAAGGGGTATATTTGCTTGCGGAAATGTAGTACATGTTCATGACCTGGTGGATAATGTAACTGAAGAAAGCAGAATTGCCGGACGAGGAGCTGCAGAGTATATATTGGCCGGGTTGCATGAAAGAAAAGGAGGATTAGCAAGAAATCAGGAAGGACTCAAATATATTGGAGTAACTCATGAGAAAGAAATTCAGGAGAAAGGAAAAGAAATTCAGAAGAATGAAATAAAAGAGAATGAAATAAAAGAGGGGGAAACTCAAGAGAACGCGGTATGGGTTAGACCGGGTAAGGGAATAAGATATGTTGTGCCGCAGAAAATATTACCGGGACATTTATTAAATCCTGTTGACGGATATTCTAAAAACGAAATTAAATTATTGTTCAGGGTGAATAATATATATTCAAATGTCAGAATTAGTTTAATGGCAGAAGGCAAAACCGTTCACTCCGTGAAGAGGTTGAAAGTGGCTCCGGGTGAAATGGAAAGTATGTCTATTACTAAAAGACTTATGGAAAAAATTATGGCTGAGTTTGAACATACTGATACTGATGAAGAAAGAAATCTCAACAAGGAAAAAGGTAAAAAAGAAGTAATTTTACAGCTTGAGGAAATAAGTATATAATTAGGATTGTTAAATGCATAAGTGTCGTTAATAATTACAAATGGCTAAGTTTGAACATTGATATTTGAACGTTGATTATATATGTCAATATGGAGGGGCGGAAAATTGAATAATAATGGTGGAAAATTGAATAATAGCGGCGGAAAGGCGAATAATATCGGAAATAAAAATTTCGGTGATAGTAGCTTGGATAATAATTTTAATAATAGTAACTTAAATAGTAGCTTGGACAAACTTAAAGAGAAAAAATTATTCATACTTGACATGGATGGTACCTTTTACTTGGGGAACAGAATTTTGGACGGTTCTTTAGATTTTATTGAGAAATTAAGAAAAACGGGAAGAGATTTTTTATTCTTCACTAACAACGCATCCAAAACCTCTGAATTCTATATTAAAAAGCTGGCAGCTATGGGCTGCGAGATAACTGCAAAAAATATTGCCACAGCGGGTGATGTTACTATTGAATTTTTACATGAAAATTATCCCGGAAAAAGTGTTTACCTGGTGGGAACGCCGCTTCTTGAGGAGGAATTTGAAAGAAAAGGAATTAAACTGATTCAAGACAATCCGGATATCGTTGTAGTTAGTTTTGATTTAACTTTGACATATGAAAAATTATCAAAAGCATGTACTTTTATTCGTAATGGGAGTGAATTTATTGCAACCCATATGGATATTAACTGTCCAACTGAAGATGGTTTTATCCCTGATTGCGGTTCAATATGCGCAGCAATAATAACTTCTACCGGAGTAAAACCGAGATATCTTGGAAAACCATTCAAGGAAACCATTGAGATGATTGAAAGGATTACGGGGTATAAAAAAGAAGAAATGGTGATTATTGGCGACAGGCTTTATACAGATATTGCTACGGGATTTAATAACGGAGTGACAAGTATACTCGTTCTTACCGGAGAAACAAAAATGGAAGACCTTGAAGGTTCGAACATTAAACCTGATTACGTATTCCAATCTCTTAAGAATATAATAGAATGGTTGTAGATGGTTATGATTGCAGTTTATTTTAGAGATTAGATAAATTTAGATTAAAATAAAAAGTTAGAAAAATTTAGATAGAAATAAAAAAATTAAGCAAGGGATGAATGTTTATATGTTAAATAATAATGCTTATATAATAAATAATCATGAAAACGGTGTAAAAAAATTTGAAAAAAAAAGAAATATAACTTGTATTATATGTCCTCAAGGATGTAATCTTGAAGTATGGTATAATGAAAATAACGAAGTTAAAGAAATCAAAGGATACTCTTGCAAAAGAGGGTTGGAATATGGGTGGAATGAAAGCACCAACCCTGTAAGGATGCTAACCACTACCATACAGATAGACGGGGGTAAGCTTCCTGTAGTACCGGTTAAATCAAACAAACCTTTGCCGAAGGATTTGTTATTTGAATGTATGAATGTTATTAGAAAAGTGCAGTTAAAGGCACCGGTAAGAGCAGGCGAGGTAGTGATAAAAAACATCCTGAACACAGGTGTGGATATTGTGACAACCAGGGATATGTGAGAAAATAATAAATTGGGAGAGAATAACAAATAACAGGATTGCGAGTTATCATCTTTTATTAAAAACTATTAACTTTTATTAAGCATTTGCTATATTATCTCTTGCTAAAAGTTATTATCTCTAACCGGTGTGCATGAAAGAACATGAATACAAAAGTATATAAAATATATACGAAAAACAGGAGGATTTTTATGGATACTTTAAAAGACAATGTTGAAAATGTGTTACTCTTAAGCCCGGAAGAACTGGCAGGAATATCTTTCAGGTGTACCTGCGGTAAGGAACACTCTGTGGACATTAAAAAGATTATAATAGAAAAAGGAGCTGTAAATAAAGTTCCTGAAATAGCAGCACCTTTTAAGGATGGAAAACTCTTTTTGGTTGCTGATAATAATACATACAGGGTAGCAGGACAAGCAGTAGAGGAAATGCTGAAGAATAAGAACTTCAATGTTTACTCCTTTGTTTTTAACACACCTCATGAGTTAGTACCGGATGTGTCAACTCTTGGAAGACTTCTTGTAGAGATTGAACTTGGAACGTCACTAATTGTAGCAGTAGGTTCCGGTGTGATTAATGACATGTGCAGATACCTGGCATACAAGCTTGAAATTCCTTATATAATCGTGGGAACGGCTCCTTCCATGGACGGATATGCATCGGTCGTAACCCCTACAATAGTTGACGGCATAAAAGCTACATTAGGTGGAGTTTATCCTTATGCAATTATCGGAGATATAGACATATTGAAAAATGCTCCTATGAGAATGCTTTATGCGGGTTTTGGAGATATTCTCGGAAAGGTAAATGCCTTGGCAGACTGGAATCTTGCAAGAATATTGCGCGACGAGGAATACTGCGATATTTGCGCAGGATTAGTTAAGAACGCACTTAAAAAATGTATAGATAATATTGATGGGATTAAGAACAGAGAAGAGAATGCCATAAAATACTTGATGGAAGCGCTGGTTATAGCAGGCGTTGCAATGGGTATGTTCGGAAACTCAAGACCTGCTTCCGGAGCAGAACACCACTTTGCTCACTATTGGGATGAGGATGCCATAGCAAGAGGTGCAGAGCATCCTTTACATGGAAATTCGGTAGGCGTAGGGACTGTGGTTGCGGCAGAACAGTATAAAATTATAAAAGACAAAGTTCCGGAGGGAGTTGAAATGCCGGATCCGGAAGAAGTTACGAGTTTACTCAAAAGGCTGGGAGCATGGCATAATCCTGCAGATTTAGGAATAAGCAAGGACCTTTTTAGGCGAAGTATTTTGCATTCAAAAGATTCAAGACCTAAATTTACAAGCTCTCATTATGCGGGAGAGCTAGGTATGCTGGAGGAAATAGCGGAAATATTGACTAAAAAGTTTTATGAATAAGAAAGGTTTATAAAAAGGAAGAATTATGGACAAGAAAGATTTATGCATAAAAATCTATTTTTTTAAGCGAGTACTGTTAATATTACTAAATTTTTGCCGATAAATTCATTGAGAAAGACGAAGTAAAGTACATCAATTGCTAAGTACGTTAATTGTTGAATTACTTTTATGCCGTAGATGTGCGAAGTAATTTTATTAGCAGAAGTAATTTTATTAGCAAATGTACATTTATTTGTAAATGTATACATTTATTCGTTTGTGTATGGTAGTAAGTTTTAATTATGGTTATAACCGTAAGATAAATTTTAATTATGGTTATAATAGTAGAGTAAATTTTAGGTTATAATGCCGGAAATCATTTAAACGGAGGATAAAATGATTAGAGGACTGTATTCATCTGGCTGGAGCATGAAATTTAATACCAAAAGAATGGATGTAATCGCAAATAATTTGGCTAATGTAAACACAACCGGATTTAAAAGGGATATAACGGTTGCAGAAAGTTTTCCTGAAATGCTCACAAAAAGGCTTAATGACGTCCGCAGCCCCTCAAATCCGTCGGGAAGGATCGGTATGATGGAATTAAGCAGTGATGTGGGGGAAATCTATACATACTACAATCAGGGTTCGCTGATAGCTACGAATAATAATTTGGATTTTTCCATACACGATAATGGAAATTCATTTTTTACCATAGCTTTGATTAATGAACAGGGAGAAGTCGTTGAAGCATACACAAGAGACGGAGCATTCGTGATAAACGGCAATAACCTGCTTGTTACAAAAGACGGTTATCCGGTAATGGGAGAAAACGGACCAATTACAATTTATGACAAAGGTTTTATCGTGGAAGAAGACGGAACAATAATACAGAACGGTGAAGTTACCGGTAGGTTTTTAATAAGAAGTTTCGTTGATCCAACAACTCTGCGCAAAGTTGGCAACAACTTGATTGTAGCTACGGAAGGATCACAAATCCAGCCATTTAACGGGACAATAAAACAAGGTTTTTTAGAACAATCAAATGTGAATGTGGTTAAAGAAATGGTAGATATGATAACCGTAATGCGTGCGTATGAAGCCAGCCAGAAAATGGTCCAGATTCAAGATGAAACTTTGGGTAAGGCTGTTAACGAAATAGGTAGAGTAGGCTAAGTTTAAATAATTTAATATGAAAGGAAGGAAATAAGCCTTATGATGAGAGCTCTTTGGACTGCAGGTACAGGAATGACCGCACAACAATTTAACGTTGACGTTATTTCAAATAACCTTGCAAATGTAAATACAACTGCATATAAAAAGGAACGGGTTGAATTCAAGGATTTGTTATATGAAACTTTGAGCAGGGCTTATATTCTTGAAGGCAGGGGTGTACCTGTAAATTTACAAGTGGGCCATGGAGCCGTTCCTGCAGCAGTAGTCAAAAATTTTGCAACAGGCAGTTTTGAAAAGACGGACAATCCTTTTGACTTTGCCATCGACGGAAACGGATTCTTTTGCGTATTAGGTCCAAATGATGAGATGTTATATACTCGTGATGGTAGCTTTAAGATAAGTGTTACAAATCAAGGTAAAATGTTGACAACTTCCGATGGTTATCCTGTCTTAGACGAATACGGCATGGAGATTATATTCGATTTTGATCTCGATTTGTCCAAATTAATTGTCTCAGAAGACGGAGAATTAAGTTATACGGATGAAGAGGGAATAGTTATACCATTAGGTCAAAGAATAGGTATAGTTGATTTTGAAAACAGAAACGGATTGGAAAGCGTCGGAAAGAACTTGTATGCCAGAACGGCTGCATGCGGTGAGATTATTTATAATGAAGATTTGATAGATAAAAGTACGTTACGTCAACGATATCTGGAAACTTCTAATGTACAGGTAGTTGAAGAAATGGTAAAATTAATAGTGGCTCAAAGAGCTTACGAACTCAATTCGAAAGCAATACAATTATCTGATGAAATGATTGGGATGGCAAATAATCTTAAGAGATAATGACGGTAGTTAGGTATTTATCTTAGTAATCTTAAGAGATAGTAGCGGTAGTTAGGTATTTGTTTTAGTGTCTTAGTAGTTACCTTAATTATTAGAATTAATAGAGTAATTATTAATTAATAGAGTGAATTATGCAGTTATAAAAATAGAGTGAATTATATATACAAACTATATATAAAATAGAAGAGATAGGATTGCCCACATAAGATAAAAGACAAGGGATGAAGTTATGAGTATAACGGGATCAGGATTTGATTCAAGCCTTTATAAATATTATGATTTATTGAAGTTCAAAAACCCCGGAATGGGCACGGTTGGTTCCGTTGGGAATAATGCGGGTTACCATAAGAATAGTAATATTGCCGGTGTAGAGACTGGGATGCAAGGTTTACCGGATGAAACCGAATTTGAGGCCAAGTTAAGACGTGCCATGGAGCAGAAGGATGAAAAGGCTCTTAAAGAAGCTTGCCTTGGCATGGAAGAATTGTTTTTAAATATGATGTATAGGCAGATGAAGGCAACAATACATAAATCAGGTCTGATTCCGGAAAGTGTAAGCAATGATATAATTCAGTCGATGTTTGATGAAGTGCTGATAAAGGAAGCTACAAAATCCAGAAGCATAGGAATAGCTGATATGATGTACAAGCAACTGTGCAAGCAAATGAATAATGTTTATAAAAAAGAGATAACGGAAGATTAGGAATTAAAATTTAGTAATTAACATATGGAATTAGCATTTAGGAATTTAACATTCAGCAATTCAGCACCGGGCATTGTGCAATCTGCATGCAGCAAACAAAATTAGCGTGGAACAATATACTAGCTTTAAAATATATATAAGATATATAATAAGAGACTTATAATACATATAAGATATACATTTATATATACATACATAAGATATACCTATGCATATAAACTAAAGATTTCAAAATATGTATATTCAAAATATATATACGCACAAAGCAGCTAAAATGCTGCTTTTTTGTATTTTGAAGAGGGTGCATTTAAAAACTATAAAGAAATGTTAAACAGAGACTGATCTCACGATGCATAGGATGATTTTACGCTGCATAGGAGTTATATGAATAGGGCTTATATGTGGGCTTATATGTGTAGGCTTATGTGTAGGCTTATACATGGAGCTTCTGAATTCAGCTTTTAGCAATATCAATCTGGCAGAATTTCTGACAAAATCAATCTAGTAGGTAGTATTCTAGTAGTATTCAATCTAATAGTATTTAATGGCGATTTTGCCCGAAGCTGAATTTAGATGCTCTAAACACCGGAACATCAGCCTTTGGCAAATATTTCTTCACATTTGTTAAATGCACCCTTTAGACAACAATTAGTTGATGAAAGTACATAAAAGAAGTATAATTGTGGTAAGCAGTATGAGTATAATTATAATACAATTTAATATTATTACAACGAAATATTGTACAATGTGATCATGATCATTGCAGAATGTAATATTGTAAAAATGTAACTTCTTTAGTATAAAGTAATGTAGATTGCAACATATATAGAAACATTGTGCAGATTGTAACAGGTATAAAACATTATCGCAGTGGATATGAAAACTTTACGGAATAAAGACGGGCAAAGGTGCTAAATGACGAAGCCGGATAAAATATTTACGAAATTAAAAAATATTATTCAATTAAACAAGATAAAAAATACTATTCAATTAAAGAAAAAGGGAACAAAAGAGGAAAAAGAAGCAATAAAAACTGTAAAGAGACCAAGTGTTTTGAATTTATATTTTTTACAAATATTTAATATACCTAGGATGTTTAAGAAACGTGCCCGTATTATCATGATTTTTACGGTACTGGTACTCTTTATAAGTGGAAGCATATTGCTGATAAATATTATTGAGCTATTCAATACCGACAATAATGCCCGAAAGGCAAAAGACGGCATAAATGCAAATGATAGCAATTCTAATTCAAATCAATTAAAAGATATCGAAGAGCTCATAGTTCATAAAACAATTATTACGAAAATTAACGGTTTAGAGCAAGTTATCAATATTCTTGAAGCGGATCTCAGCACAGGTCAAGCTAAGGTGAAACCGGTACTATCTCATGACAGCCTTTTTGGATTTGAATTTTTATCTCAGATGGCAGAAAGGCATGGAGCGTATGCTGCAGTTAACGGAGGATTTTTCTATGAATACGGTGAGCCGTCAGGCATGGTTGTAATAGATGGAGAGATCTTTACGGGTTCTACAGGTGAATATCCGGTTTTTATTGTTAGCAATAGCAAGGCAGAACTTAAACAATTTAAAACAGAATTATACCTAACGGCTGATAGAGACGATGCAGACTGTTTAAGGCTGGATAATATCAATGTAGCCGGAAAGCCGGGAGAGTGGATTTTGTATACTCGAAGATATGGTATGGATAATAGAGTTAAGCAGGATAACATTACTATAGTCATAGAAAATGGCATTGTTAAGAAAATTATTGAATCTAATGAAGAGACCCAGATACCGAAAGAAGGTATGTTAGCTACATATATAAAGCCACAGGGACAGAAGTCAACCTTGCCGGTTGAAGTGACTATACCGTTCAAAATAGGTGAAAGAGTTAAATTTGAATACAGACCAAATTTAGGAACAGATTGGCAGGCATACGAGTGCGGAAGCTGGATAGTAAGAGATGGTGAAATAGTTATTGGTGAGAAGGATCCCTGGGTTGGAGTGTTAACAAACAGAGACCCAAGGACTGCCATTGGGATAAAAGAAAGCGGTGAAGTTGTACTCATCACAGTAGACGGGAGACAACCTGGTTATAGCTATGGGTTTACAGCCCAAGAGCTAGGAGAATTTTTAATTGAATATGGAGTGAAAGATGCTGCCATGCTTGATGGAGGTGCATCAACGGAAATGATAATTAAGGGGGAATTAGTTAACAGACCTTCCTTCAGGGGCTCAGAAAGGCCGCTGGCCGGAGGGATTATTATACAGGTAGAATAAAATAGGAAAAATATGCAGCTATGTGCGCCTATATGCGCTGTAATGTTATTATCGGTTATAATCTATGGTTGAATCTTATAATCTATGGTTGAACCAATATCTATAAGGTATTTCAATACATTGTTTCATTTTTCATTTTCATTAATATTAACAAAGATCATTATGATTATTAATGGAGATTAATTATTAGTAGGGATCAACTACTAATAGAGATCAACATGGTAATTGATTACCTATTTTACTAGAAAGGAAGTGTGAAGAAAATATGAAAGTATATTTAAACTGGACAGTGGGTCCAAAAGATACGAAAGATTCTCCTGTAATTGAAGAAGTGCCGGCTAGTGTTCCTGGGTGTGCTCAGCTTGATTATGCCAATTTTCACAATTGGGGTGATTACAATTACGGTCAGAATGCAAGAAAATTCGATGGGTTAGAGGATAAATTCTGGCTTTATAAAGCCAATGTGGAGCTACCTTCCGATATAGAAGGAAAAGACATTTTTTTGGTTGCTAAAGGAATTGATTATGAATTTGAGATTATATTAAACCAGGAAGTGCTCTGGTATCAAGAAGGAATGTTTACTCCCGTAGAAATTGATGTTACCGACAAAATAAAAAACGGTGATATTATAGAAGTTTTGGTCTATCCTGCTCCGAAACGCAAAGGTGCCAAGCCGCGTGACCGTCAAGAAGCTGATCAATCCTGCAAACCAGCAGTAAGTTATGGATGGGATTGGCATCCATATCTTGTAGTGTTGGGTATATGGGACGAATTCTATATTGATATAAGGGAAAAAGAACGTATTGAAAGTTGCGAAATGTTTTATAGATTATCCGAAGATTTCTCTACAGCCTTTATAGACAGGGGGACGGTTCTTTTGTCTAAGGTTAGACAACAAGATGGTTCTTAAGGAATCATTTGGAAGTTTCGCACATGAAGACGGAAGAATCGTCTGCTTGTCTTAGAAGAACCGTCCCATTATCTTTCTCCTTCATCATGCCTCACCAAAGACAAGAGAACCGTCCCTGTGTCTCAGAGAGACAAGAGAACCGTCCCCTTGTCTCAAGAACCGTCCCCCTGTCTCAAAAAAAACTATGTTCAAGTATAACATTTTCATGTTATAATATAACATAGGTGTGTTATATTTATAAGTAAAAGATATAATGCATAAACAGAACAAATGCGAAAAATTAAATTAGACAGAAATTTATTTAATAATTAATATAATACGAGGAGTTGGTCAAATGAAAACTAAAGCTGTGAGGTTATATGGTAAGAATGATTTAAGACTGGAAGAATTTGAATTACCGCCTATAAAAGATGACGAAATTCTTGCAAGGATAGTTTCCGATAGCATTTGCATGTCTTCGTACAAAGCAGCAATTCAAGGTCCTGATCACAAAAGAGTTCCAAAAGACATAGACAAAAATCCTATTATTATCGGTCATGAGTTTTGTGGTGAAATCATTGAAGTAGGGAAAAAGTGGCAACATAAATTTAAGCCGGGCAACAAATTTTCCATACAACCTGCATTAAATCTTGAAAGCAACCCTTACGCAGCTCCAGGATATACTTTCCATTACATTGGAGGCGCAGCAACATATATCATTATTCCTAATGAGGTTATGGAACAGAATTGTCTTCTTAACTATGATGGAGAGGCTTATTTTTACGGTTCTCTTGCTGAACCTATGTCATGCATTGTAGGGGCATTCCACGCAAGTTATCATACAAAAAGCGGATCGTATGTCCACGAAATGGGTATCAAGAAAGGCGGAAACATGGCCATTTTGGCCGGCGTAGGGCCAATGGGTTTGGGTGCTATAGATTATGCAATTCACTGTGACAGGAAACCTTCACTGCTTGTTGTTACCGATATTGATGAAAGCAGGCTTAAAAGAGCTGAATCTATATTAACAGTGGAAGAGGCAGCAAAGAATGGTGTTACATTAAAATATATCAATACTTCAAATATTGAAAATGCTGTTGAGTACTTGAGATCATTTACAGATGGTAAAGGATACGATGATGTTTTCGTATTTGCTCCGGTGAGAGCTCTAGTTGAGCAGGCAGACCAAATACTCGCCAAGGATGGATGCCTTAATTTCTTTGCAGGACCTACAGACCCGAACTTTTCTGCGCAACTTAATTTCTACAATGTACATTATAATTCCACACATATCGTGGGAACTAGCGGCGGAAATACTGATGATATGATTGAAGCTCTTAATATGATGGAAAAGGGATTGGTAAATCCGGCTGCCATGGTAACCCATGTAGGAGGATTAAACTGCGTTCCTCAAACAACTTTGAATCTGCCTAAGATTCCAGGTGGCAAAAAACTGATATACACTAATATAGAGATGGAACTTACAGCCATCGCTGATTTTAGAGAAAAAGGCAAAACAGATCCCATGTTTGCTGAGCTTGCTGATATAGTTGAAAAAAATAACGGCTTGTGGTGTGCCGAAGCTGAAAAATTCCTGCTGGCAAATGCAAAGCCAATATAAATTAGATGTAGGTTTAAATAATTTATGTTGATCTATAAATTTGTTAGGATTTATAGATATTAACGGAAAAAGGAAGGAAATAAATACTACAATGTGGATATTTCCCTAAATTTGCCGTGCATTATAAATCAGAGGATTCGGAATCCTCGTAAATAGAATAGAGTTTAATGAGTGTTTTATTACAAGATTTGGATGTCTAATATGGTAATATTGATTTAATTAAAGAAAGCTAATTAAGAAATTAATGAAGAGAATTAGTAAAGAAGATCAATAAACGATGAAAGTGAAAAATTAGAGCACTTTTGGTTTTTAAGTAACACCTAAATATGTAAGTAGCACCTAATATATAAGAAATGAAAGCCAAAGAATAAAAGCCGGAGAATCCAGAGAACAAAAAACAGTGCAAGACCAGTACTAATGATAAACCTAGGCCGCCTGGATAGAGATATCTTGGCGGCTTGAGTATCTTTTTGATTGTTGACTTGTTGACCTGTTGATCTGTCGACTACTTAAATTACCACTTGCGTTGATATAATTTTTAGGTATATTGAATTATTATTTAAATTGTTTAGGAATGAATATTGGACTTTTATTTAAATTAATTTTAACATTTAAGAATATCAGCATTATAATCAAATACAGGTGAAGCATTATAATATTATTCAAACTTTTTAGATTGGAGACTTAAAGAAGATGGAAACTAAAAAGATAAAAATTATCAATTTAGGAAGGATGGATTACAAGGAATCCCTCCAAATTCAGGAGGACCTTGTTGCAAAAAGGCAAGCAGGAGAAGGAATGGACACATTACTTTTGGTTGAACATCCTCCTGTAATAACACTTGGCAGACGAGGAAAATACAGCAATATATTGGTACCTGAAGAATTTTTAAAAGCAAACAATATACAAGTTTATGAAGTAAGCCGAGGCGGAGATGTAACATATCACGGCCCCGGTCAAATAGTAGGATATCCCATAATGGATTTGAGAAATTATGGACGGGATATAAAAGACTTTGTCTGGAAGATCGAAGAAATATTTATTAGGCTTCTTGACAAGGAGTTCAATATCAAAGCAACCAGGGAAGAGAATAAATATACGGGCGTCTGGATTGGGAACAAAAAGATAACAGCCATAGGAATAGCCGTAAAAAAGTGGGTGACGATGCACGGTTTTGCTTTCAATGTAAACACAAATCTGGACCATTTTAACTGGATAGTCCCCTGTGGTCTTTCTGACAGAGGTGTTACGTCTCTCGAAGAAATCCTGGGAGAACAGCAGGATTTAAGCAAGCTGAATAATCTTGTTGCCGAATATTTTTGCCAGGTATTTGGACTGGAGCCGGAAACGGAGAGGCTGTAGAAACAGAGAGATTACAGAGAAATTATAGAGAGATTATAGAAATGGAGAGATTATAATGGAAGACAGCAATATAGCGAGAATAAACAAACAAATAAATATAGATAATAAAGGCAAACTAAGTGCAGATAATAAAGACAAACCTGAAGTAAAACGAAAACCGGATTGGCTCAGAATAAGAGTCCACGGCAACTATAATTTTACTGAAACAGAGAACGTACTGAGAAGCCTTTCCCTTAATACAGTATGCGAAGAAGCTAATTGCCCAAATCGCTTGGAATGCTTTAATAAAAGAACTGCAACCTTTATGATCTTAGGTAGAACCTGTACCAGGAATTGCACATTTTGCAATGTAGAGAAAAACGTTCCTGAACCTGTGAATCCTCAAGAACCTGAAAATGTAGCAAAAGCGGTTGCCAAAATGAAACTTAAGCATGTGGTTGTAACTTCAGTCACAAGAGATGATTTACCTGACGGAGGAGCAGGACATTTTGCAAGGGTCATTGAAGAAATAAAAAGATTAAACGGTGAAGTTATAATAGAAGTTCTTATTCCTGATTTCAAGGGGGACGAAGATGCCTTATTGAAAGTAATAAAAGCAAAACCACACATAATAAATCATAATGTTGAAACAGTTCCAAGCCTTTATCATGAAGTAAGACCCCTTGCAGTGTATGAAAGATCATTGAGGCTTCTTTCTAACGTAAAAAAACATAATCCCGGCATATATACAAAATCAGGCATTATGCTTGGTTTGGGTGAAAAAAGAGAAGAGGTTATAGAGGTATTAAAAGATTTAAGAAAAGCAGATTGTGATTTATTAACAATAGGACAGTATCTGGCACCATCAAAGAAACATCATCCGGTTATTGAATATATACATCCGGATGTTTTTGAAGAATACAAAAAAATAGGCTACGAATTAGGTTTTAAATATGTGGCTTCCGCTCCGCTCGTAAGAAGTTCTTATCATGCTCAGGAAGCGTTTAATGATTTGTTGGACAGCAAGCATAGCTGAAATCCCATGACTTTAGTCAAAAAACTTTAGGTTTTAATCAAAAAACTTAAGTCATTGGGAAGGCCGATTCTTGTCTTTTAATGGAAAAATAGAAGCAAGATTACAAGAAGTAAGGTTGTAAATGGTAAAATGGAAATGAGGGTGGGTAAATATGGAAGATATGAGAAACAAAATGAATGGTATAATGAAGGATATTATGGACACTGCGAAGGATAGTGTGGAGAGGGGAAAGGTAAACGGCATTGAACCATTAAATATGCTTGTAATTGCGGACAGTCATTATATAGGTATTGCAGATCATGTATGCCCGCTCATTGAAAGGAAATGCACTTTAGCTTTAAAATTACTGCAAGAGGTACTTGATACCGTAAATAACAGCGGGACAACCATTGATGTTATAGCTTTAATGGGCGACATGGTGGATAACGGCAATGCTCTGGGGGCAAAAGAAGACCTTTTGGCAATTAAAGAAACAATAAAAAAAACAAAAGTACCTGTGATCGTTGCACCGGGAAATCATGACGGCCCCTCGGAAGTTCTGCTGGAAATATTTGAAGATTATGAAGGAGTTCATAATATAAAGGGCTATCAGATTATAAATTTTGTAGACAAATACAACGAAGATGAGTCAGCATCAAGATGTTGGGACAAAATGGAAGAACATTTCAGCCAGACGGTTCAAAACAAACCAATCATTGTGCTACAGCACAATCCCATATACCCTTATATAGACAGAACATATCCATATAATATCAGAGAATGGGAAAAAATAGCGCAATATTACTCGCAAAAGGGAGTTCTTCTATCAATAAGCGGACATGCCCATTGGGGAATACCCGTTAACATGAAGGATGGTACAGGATATTTAACATGCCCGGCATTGGCTGAAAGTCCTCATAGATATTTAATAATTAAATTTGACGGATACCTATATAATGTTGAGGAACACAAACTGTTATGTTGACACATTACATCTAGAGTGATAAAATGTAACTAGAAAATGTTACAAAATTACATCTTTATGAATATTTATAAAATTTATATTGATATTATGAATATTTATTAAAAATATCTACTTAAATGTTAACTATAATGTTAACTTAATTTTTGTCAGCATAACTTTAACTAAATGTTAGTCAAAATATTAACTGAATTTGTTAACAGAATTTGTTAACTGAATTTAAAGAAGTTTGCAGAAAGAAATTTATTGAAAAGAGGGGATACATGCATGGCTGTTCCAGTAATTATGCCTAAACAAGGGCAATCCGTGGAAAGTTGTATCATAACAAAATGGCATAAAAAGAAGGGTGACAGGGTAAAAGCAGGAGACCTGCTTTTTACATACGAAACCGATAAGGCTACTTTTGATGAAGAAGCAAAAGTAGATGGTGTTATCCTGGAAATATTCTTTGAAGAAGATGAAGATGTGCCGGTTTTGACCAATGTATGTGTTATTGGCGAAGAAGGGGAAGATTATTCCGAATTTGACCCCAGAGGTCCACAAAAACCCACACAATCTGCAGAGGACACAACAAGCAAGGAAGCTCAAGAAACAATTTCAGTTGAAAGCAGCAGTGGTATAAATTTAAACAAAACACAAGAAAGCGCAGTTCAAGATATCCAGCCAGGTGAAAGAATAAAAATTTCACCCAGGGCAAGAAACTATGCAGAAAAAATAGGTATCGATTATAGATATGCAACCTCCACCGGTCCGCATGGAAGAATAATTGAAAGAGATATTATTGCTTTGCAGGAGAAGGGACCTGTCTTCACCTTTGCAGCAAAAGATGTGGCTATGGAATACCAAACAGGTATACCTACAGAGGGTACCGGTCTTGGTGGAAGAATAAGAATAGAAGATTTAAAGAAAGAGGCAGAAGTACCGGTAACACAACAATCTGCAGAGGCTGCATCTTCGGTTGCCGCTCCGGTTCATACCGCTGCAAAGTTGCCTGAAGAACATGAGCCTGAATATGTAGAAGTAAAACTTACAAATATCAGAAAAGTAATCGCAAAATCAATGCATCAGTCGCTTGCCAATTCTGCACAATTAACTTTGCATACTACTTTTGATGCAACGGAAATCTTAAACTTCAGGAAGAAAATCAAGGAAAACAAGGATAAGCTTGGTCTTCAGAATATTACCATTAATGATATAATTCTTTATGCCGTATCGAGAACGTTATTGAATCATAAATATCTCAATGCCCATTTCCTCGACGATAAAATAAAATTATTTAATGTTGTACATCTTGGAGTGGCCGTTGATACGGAAAGAGGCTTGATGGTTCCTACTATAATGTATGCCAATAAAAAATCTCTCAATGAGATATCGGCAGAAGTTAAAGCACTGGTTTCAGAATGCCAGAAAGGCACTATTAATCCGGATCTCTTAAAAAGCGGAACTTTTACCGTAACTAATCTCGGTATGCTGGATATAGAATCTTTCACGCCGGTTATAAATCCACCGCAGACAGGTATTCTTGGGGTAAATAATGTTGTTCAAAGAGTAAGAGAAGTAAACGGCCAATATGAGTATTATCCCGCAATGGGTCTTTCACTTACATTCGACCATAGGGCAATAGACGGAGCGCCGGCTGCCAGATTCCTTAAGGAACTGAAAGAAAATCTGGAAAACTTTACTTTGTTGCTGACAAAATGAGAGCACATTAAGCACTAATTGGATATTAAAAATAAATATATATTCGAGGATCGATAAACAATAATCGGAACATATAAATGAAAATCAATTGGAAATCTATTATTAATCGACTAAAAATCTATTAGAAATCTATTATTGGAGTTGAGGACGATGGTATATGATTTAATTGTAATCGGTGGAGGTCCTGCAGGTTATCTTGGAGCTGAAAGAGCCGGGCATGCAGGATTAAACACCCTTTTAATTGAAAAAAGAGAAGTCGGTGGGGTATGCCTTAACGAAGGATGTATTCCTTCAAAAACATTGCTCTATTCGGCAAAAATGTATGATAATGCAAGATTTAGCGAAAAGTATGGTGTTGTTTCCGAGAAAGTTACACTTGATCATAACAAGGTTATCAACCGAAAGAATAAAGTTGTTAAAACACTTGTAGCAGGAGTTAAAGCTCAGTTAAAGAAAAACAATGTAACTTTAGTGCAAGGTACCGGAGTAATAACGGGCCGGAATAATGAAGGATATGAGGTAAAGGTTGACGGCGAAAGTTACATCGGTAAAAAGTTGCTGATTGCCACAGGTTCAGTACCGATAATACCTCCTATTCCAGGAGTAAAGGAAGGCATTGAAAAAGGCTGGGTTTTAACTAACAGAGAAATCCTGGATTTAAAAGAAATCCCTGATAAGCTGGTTATAGTCGGCGGAGGTGTAATCGGTCTTGAGATGGCTTCATACTTTAACTCTGCCGGAAGCAAAGTTACAATAATCGAGATGCTGGACCACATAGCAGGCAATAACGACAGGGAAATTTCCAATTTATTAATGAAAAATTATGAAAAGAAAGGCATTACCTTTAAGCTAAGTTCAAAGGTAACAGAGTTAAAGGATGGAACAGTTGTATATGAAATCGGCGGACAGACCTATACCGTTGAAGCTGACAAGGTTTTGATGAGTGTTGGCAGAAGGCCGGCAACTGAGAACATAGGATTGGAGAATATCGGAGTTGAAACAGAGAGAAGAGCAATTAAAACCGACCTTAGAGGACAGACTAATGTACCCGGAGTGTATGCGGCAGGAGATGTTAACGGTCGCTCAATGCTTGCTCACACTGCATATAGAGAAGCTGAGGTTTGCGTAAATAATATGATAGGTAAAAAAGACATAATGAGATATAACGCCATACCATATGTCATTTATACAAATCCGGAAGTTGCCGGTGTAGGCGAAACTGAAGAATCTGCTAAAGAAAAAGGTATGGAAGTTGATGTAGCAAATATTTCCATGAGATACAGCGGAAGGTACCTTGCGGAAAACGAGGGCGGCGACGGGATTTGCAAAATCTTGGTAGAAAAGAAGACTCGCAGACTTGTGGGTGTGCACATGATAGCAAATTACGCATCGGAAATAATCTACGGTGCTGCAGCAATGATAGAAATGGAAATGAGAGTGGATGACATTAAAGAGATCGTATTCCCTCACCCAACGGTATCCGAAATAATCAGGGAAGGAATTTTCTTTTTCTAAAGAGACAGAGACAGGGGGACGGTTCTTGGAGACAGGGGTGTGGAGACAGGGGGACGGTTCTTGTGTCTTAAAATAATTACAAACAATATTAGTTAATTGCAACAACGGTTAATTGCAACAACATTAAATCACATTACATTATGCAAGAGGCATATCGAATTTGACAAATGTAAGAGAATGCCTGACCTCATTAAACAAAAAGGAGGAGTTTAAATGCCAAAATCATTATTTATAGATCCAAATGGAATAAGAAAAAGCGGTTATATAACTTTCAAGGATATTCCTGTAAATCAATACAATAAAACTATTGAAGAAGAAAAGAGCAATTATTCAAAAGAAGATTTTTTGAGAATATTCAGGGACATGGCCATAATCAGAGAATTTGAGACAATGATAAATGCCATAAAAACCACAGGCCAATATAACGGCATTGAATATAACCATCCGGGTCCTGCTCACCTTTCTATAGGGCAAGAGGCAGCCGTAGTAGGGCAGGCATATTTGCTGGATGAAAATGATTTTATCTTTGGTTCTCACAGGAGCCATGGTGAAGTTATTTCAAAAGGCCTTTCTGCAATTGAAAAGATGAGCGATGAAAGGCTACTTGATATAATGAAAAATTTTGAAGGTGGAAAAATTTTGAAAGTTGTTGAAGGGAAACAAAAAAACAATGGTAATGTCAAGGAGCTCGCAATAGATTTTCTGTTGTATGGATTTCTTGCTGAAAACTTTGCAAGAGAAACCGGTGTAAATAGAGGATTAGGCGGTTCCATGCATATGTTCTTTACACCTTTTGGGATTTATCCGAATAATGCAATTGTCGGAGGATCTGCCGATATTGGCGTAGGAGCAGCTTTATACAAGAAAATTAACAAGAAAAAGGGTATAGTAATAGTAAATATCGGTGACGGTGCATTAGGATGCGGACCTGTTTGGGAAGCAATATGCCTGGCAACGATGGGGCAGTACAAAAAACTCTGGGAAGGTGAATACAGAGGCGGATTGCCACTTATCTTCAATTTCTATAACAACCAGTACGGAATGGGCGGCCAAACCAGTGGAGAAACCATGGGCTTCGATATGCTTGCAAGAGTCGGTGCAGGTGTCAATCCGGAGCAGATGCATGCGGAAAGAATAGACGGATACAACCCATTGGCAGTAATTGATGCAATAAGAAGAAAGAAGAAGATACTTGAGGAAAAGAACGGTCCGGTATTGCTCGACACCATAACATACAGGTTTACCGGTCATTCACCTTCGGATGCTTCCAGCTATAGAACTAAAGAAGAAATTGACGCATGGATGGAGCATGATTCCCTTGTAACATACAGAAGACAGCTTGTAGAAGCAAAGGTTGCTACAGATGATGAATTTGATGCAATTCTTGCAGATGTTAAGGAACTAATAACCAAGATATGCAGGCTGGCAACTGATGATACCGTATCCCCAAGAATGGATCTTGTAAAAGATCCTGATGCAATTGGCAGATTGATGTTCTCCAATCAGAAGATAGAGAAGATGGATGACAGAGAATGTGAAGTATTAATGCCAAAGGAAGAAAATCCAAGAGTGCAGCAAATCAAAAAGAAAGCAAGATTCGGTCTTGATGAGAACGGGAAACCGGTACCAAAGAACAGGGTATATCAGCTCAGAGATGCTATTTTTGAAGCTATTATTGATAAATTCTACACGGATCCTACATTGATTGCATACGGAGAAGAAAACAGGGACTGGGGCGGTGCCTTTGCAGTATACCGTGGTCTAACGGAAGCACTGCCGTACCACAGGTTATTTAACACATCGATTTCCGAAGGTGCAATAGTAGGTTCAGCTGTCGGATACGCATTATGCGGAGGAAGAGTTATAGCTGAAATAATGTATTGCGATTTCATCGGGAGAGCAGGAGATGAAATATTCAACCAGCTTTCAAAATGGCAAGCAATGAGCGCCGGAATCCTCAAGATGCCTGTAGTTGTAAGAGTATCTGTTGGTTCAAAGTACGGAGCACAACACTCTCAAGATTGGAGCTCCTTGGTTACCCACATACCTGGTCTAAAGGTCGTATTCCCGGCTACACCGTATGATGCTAAAGGTCTTATGAACAGTGCTCTTGCAGGAACGGATCCTGTCATATTCTTTGAAAGCCAGAGAATATACGATGTCGGTGAATTATTCCATAAGGGAGGAGTTCCTGAAGGATACTATGAAGTACCCATAGGAGAACCTGACATTAAGAAAGAAGGAAAAGATATCACAATACTTACCGTTGGAGCTACCCTTTACAGGGCTTTGGAAGCAGCAAAAATACTTGAAGAAAAATACGGACTGTCTGCTGAAATAATCGATGCAAGATCTCTTGTCCCGTTTAATTACGAAAAAGTATTGGAATCCGTTAAAAAGACAGGTAAAATAGTACTAGCAAGTGATGCTTGTGAAAGAGGTTCTTTCTTGAAAGAAGTTGCACAAACAATCACAGAGACAGCTTTTGACTACTTGGATGCGCCTCCGGTTGTAGTTGGATCCAGAAATTGGATTACACCGGCACATGAACTGGAAACCTTCTTCTTCCCTCAACCGGAGTGGATTATTGATGCAATACATGAAAAAATTATGCCGCTTAAAGGACACGTACCGGTAAGCAATTTTACAGTTAACGAACAGCTTAGAAGGAATAAAATGGGAGTATAGCAAAGTACCGGATTTTAAACAAATTTTAAATCAAAGTTAAAACAAAGTATCAATATTTAAAACAAAGTATTAATATTTTAATAGTATTGATTTAATTTAATAGTATTGATTTAATAGTATTAATATTGTAAGGCAGAGTAATAATGCAGAGTATTAATATTGTAAGACAAAGGATCAACAATAAAGTGTCAATATTTTAGTAAATATATTTAATCAAATATATTTAAATATATTTAATCAAATAGATAATACAAATATATTTTTATCAAATAAATAATAGATATATACGGGTTATATATACACAAATAAAGATAATTTATATACAAATAAAGATAATTATATAAAGCGACGAGGTTTGAAGTGATCGATACTTCAAACCTCTCAAATCAAAATCCTTTTCCAATATTCGATAAATGATATTAGAGTTAGTAATAAGTAATGTAAATTAGTGACAAGTAGCGTAAATAAGTAACAAATAGCGTAAATAAGTAAATGAGTAAATAAGTAAATAAGTTTGGGTGAGATTATATAAATGAATGAGAGACAACAGAAGATTTTATCTATAATGGAAGATTGTAACGGAGAAGTTCAGCTTCAAGAATTAAAGAAATTATTTCCCGAAGTTTCTACCATGACATTGAGAAGGGATCTTATAAACCTTGAAAATGCAGGGTATCTTATACGTACCTATGGCGGCGCTGTAAGTGTAAAAAAAGTAACTAACGGGATAAAGGAAGAAGATGCCTACTCAATAAGGGCTACTGAAAATGTGGAAGCAAAGATGAAAATAGCGGAAAAAGCAGTACCCATGGTAGAAAAGGGACGTTCTGTGTTTTTTGATGCAGGAAGCACTTTAATGTGCCTTGCAAGATTACTGCCTGATGAAAACTTTTCCATATTAACAAGTGGTACAAATATTGCCCTTGAAATTGTAAAAAAACTAAGGCCGTCCGTGGTCACTTTAGGAGGACAGATTAACAGGAATTCTCTTTCAGTGTCCGGACCGTATGCCAACTCAATGCTGGATAATCTTAACATTGATTTGGCTTTCATGTCTTCATCAGGGTTCTCATTGGAAAGCGGTTTTACAGTTGGAAATATATATGAATGCGAATTGAAGAGAAAAGTCGTAAAAAGGGCGCAAAAGGTAATATTACTTATGGATACAAGCAAAATAAACAAAAATTTACCTTTTACTTATGCAACTTTGGAAGATATAGATGTATGGATATGTGAAAAACCTTTGCCACCTGAAATTGAAGCTGAAGCCAAAAAGTGCGGAGTAAAAATTATAATCTAAGTTATGATCTAATTCGTATTAATCAAACATGGGAGGATGATTTATTATGACACTACCTTGCAAAAGACTGGAAGGGCAAGTTGCCATTGTTACCGGAGCAGCCCAGGGACTTGGAGAAGCATTAGCCAGGAGATTAGATTATGAAGGCTGCAAAGTAGTTGTGGCAGATATAAATTTAGAAAAGGCCGAGAAAGTTACCTCGGAATTAAGTGATGCTATTGCCGTTAAAGTGGATGTAACCAATGAAGAGCAAGTTGAAAATATGGTTAAAGCAGCAGTGGATAAATACGGTAAACTTGATCTAATGGTATCTAATGCCGGTATTTTAATAGCAAAACCTATATTAGAATTTACACGTGAAGAATGGCAAAGAGTAATTGATATAAATCTTGTGGGATACTTTCTATGTGCAAAAGCTGCAGCAAGGGTGATGATACCAAGAAAGAAAGGCAATATTATTCAAATAAACAGCAAATCAGGGAAAAAGGGATCATATAAGAACTCTGCATATGCTTCTTCCAAGTTCGGAGGAATAGGATTGACCCAGAGCCTTGCTCTTGAGCTTGCCGAATATAATATAAGGGTTAATGCAATTTGTCCGGGTAATCTGTTGGATTCACCTCTTTGGGTAAACAGCTTGTATGAACAATATGCAAGAAATCAAGGTCTTACGGTGGAACAGGTTAGACAGAAATATTTAGGTCAGGTTCCTCTTGGAAGAGGATGCACTTATGAGGATGTTGCAAATGTATTGGTATTTCTTGCTTCAGATGAATCAAGTTATATGACGGGTCAGGCAATTAACGTCACAGGCGGGCAAGAGATGAGATAAAGAGTGTTTAATTTACTTAAATTGATTTGTTTAGATTGCTAAATTGTATTTGAATTTTAAATTGTTAAATTGTTAAATTGTGTTTAAATCATGCCCATTGCTCGAGGTGGAAGGTCTCCAACTTAAAAAGGGTGCAGCATTGTAAAGGGAATAAAAGATAGAAAAATCAATGCAGGTGGTTATATGGATAAAAATAGCAGTAATGCAAGTAATGCGATTAATCAAAATGTGCATAACGCAATTAATGTGAATAATGCAATTAATGAAGAGGAGTATTCAAACCTTGTAGAAAATTTGAATAATGAGGATGTAAATATAAGATTAAGAAGCCTGGAACAATTGAAGAGCCTAATAGACAAGGGAATTATAAAAGAGCCTGAAAGGTATAATGATGTTAACAACCACATACATACAACATTCTCATTTTCACCCTATTCTCCTACCAAATCAGTATGGATGGCATATATGTCCGGTTTGATTACAGCAGGCATAGTGGACCACGATTCCATTGCAGGCGCGGAAGAGTTTATTGAAGCAGGAAGAATAATGAATCTACCAACGACTATTGGTGTTGAATGCAGGGTTGATTTTTCATGCACACCTTTAAAGGGGAGAAGAATAAACAATCCTGACCAGTCATCAATTGCATATGTTACCCTTCATGGTATACCTCATACCAAGATAAACGATGTAAAACAATATTTCATCCCTTATATTGAAGAAAGAAACAAGCGTAATAGGCTGATGGTAGAAAGAATAAATAATGTTTTTGCTCCTTTTGGCATAAAGCAGGATTTTGACAATGATATCGTGCCACTATCCCAGTTTCGTAACGGTGGAACCATAACAGAAAGGCATATTCTGTATTCTCTTGCCCTGAAACTAGTAGAAAAATATGGTAAAGGCCAATCCCTTGTAAATTTCCTTAAAGAGCAGTTAAATATAAACCTAAAAACAAAACTTGAAAATTACCTTTTGGATAAAGCGAATCCCTTCTATGAATACGACTTACTAGGGGTATTGAAGAGTGATTTGGTAAGTATTGTATATGTTGATGCGAAGGAAGAATGCCCCGACGTGAGAGAATTCTTGGAATTTGGAAGAAAAATCGGAGCAATATCTGCATATGCTTATCTAGGTGATGTAACGGATTCCGTAACAGGAGATAAAAGGAGACAAAAATTCGAAGATGATTACATAGATGAATTGTTCCAGGTATTAAAAGATCTGGGATTTAACGCCGTAACATACATGCCTTCAAGAAACACAAGAGAGCAACTCAGAAAAGTAAAAAGTTTATGCCAAGAATACGGGTTTTTCCAGATAAGCGGGGAGGATATAAATTCCCCGAGACAACCTTTTGTATGCAAGGCAATGAGAGACCCGGAATTCGCCAACTTGGTTGATTCAACCTGGGCTCTTATTGGTCATGAGATAGCAGCAACCAGAAATATCGACGAAGGAATGTTTTCACAAAAAACAATCGAAAAATATCCGGATTTGAATGAAAGAACAGCAGTGTATAAAGAAATAGGTCAAAGAGGTTATTAATGGGTCAGGCAAAGTAAAAGCAAAAGTAAATTATTCAAGCCTGACCATGTTTACTGTTTAATACTCAATCAATAAACTTACAAGTAAATTATTCAAGCCTGGACCCCACAATATTATAAAAAAATAAGTTCAGATTTGCTGAACGCCAACTATTATATAAAAAAGAGGTGAAATGATATGATGAAAGTTTTAGCCTTTGACTTTGGTGCAAGTAGCGGTCGCGGTATTTTAGGTACATATGACGGGAAAAAGCTACAACTTGATGAAATCCACAGATTTTCAAATGATCCCGTTATGCTAAACGGAACGATTTACTGGGATGTCTTAAGATTGTTTCATGAAATGAAAACAGGCATATTGAAATGTATCCAGGAAGGGCATCAGGATATCAGTGGGATAGGCGTTGATACCTGGGGTGTTGATTTCGGTTTAATCGGAGCTTCCGGCGAACTTTTGGGAAATCCCGTTCACTACAGGGATGCAAGAACAGAAGGCATGATGGAAGAAGCTTACAAGATGGTACCAAAAAGGGAGATATATGAAGAAACCGGTATTCAGTTCATGGTATTTAACACATTATACCAATTATTGTATTTGAAGCTAAAAAACCCGACATTACTTGAAAATGCAGATAAGATGCTTCTTATGCCTGATTTGTTCAACTATTTTCTTTCGGGAGAAAAATATAGTGAATACAGCATAGCCAGTACTACCCAATTATTAAATCCCAGAACAGGGGATTGGTCAAGTAGACTAATAGAAGCTTTGGGGCTGCCTAAAAAAATTTTTGCTGATATTATAAATCCGGGAACTGTTATAGGGAAAGTTAATAAAGAAATTAAAGAAGAATTACTGCTGAAGAATGATATTCCTGTTATTGCAGTAGCGGGACATGATACTGGAAGTGCTGTGGTATCAGTACCGGCCACAGATGAGAAATTTGCATATCTTAGCAGCGGAACATGGTCGCTGCTTGGAGCAGAACTTCCTGAGCCAATAATTAATGAGACTACCTTCAATTTGGATTACACTAACGAAGGTGGCTATAACAGGACTACGAGACTACTTAAAAACATTATGGGATTGTGGATATACCAGGAATGCAAGAGAACATGGGATAAAATCGGGGAATCTCACAGCTATGATGAATTAGAAGAGATGGCCGAAAAAGAAGAAGCTTTCGTTTGTTTTATTGACCCTGATGATGACTTGTTCTACAGACCTGGCAATATGCCTCAAAATATTATTGATTTCTGCAAAGATACAGGCCAGAAAGTTCCTGAAAGCAAGGGTGCCATAGTAAGGTGCATAATGGAAAGCTTGGCTTTAAAATATAACATGATTATTAAAGGACTTGAAAAAATACTAGGTTATGAAATTCCTGTTCTCCATATTGTAGGGGGAGGATCAAGAAATACTTTATTATCTCGTTTCACTGCCAATGCAACAAAGAAAACCGTTGTAACCGGGCCGGTGGAAGCAACTGCGACAGGTAACCTGCTTTGCCAGTTAATGGCATTGGGTGAAGTTTCAGGTCTTTCACAGGCACGTCAACTTGTAATCGAATCTTTCCCCACAACTGTTTATGAACCCGAAGATACAGCTAAATGGGAAGAAGCTTATGAGAAATTTAAAAAGATCATCGTAATAAGGAAAAACCGCCTGAATTCAGTTAAATAAACAATTTCATTCTTTATCTTATTTTTGTAATTCAATTTTGTATTTATATAATTTAAATTTTTTAAATTTTATATTAGTTGCCTGAAAAATTTATAATTTGCTGGAACAATTATCTAATACTTCACGTCAAACATGTGAAAGCAAATAGGCAAGGTATGTGATAAGAAGGCGGGGAACTGACGAAGAGGCAGGGACTTTGGTACTTTATGGATTATGCACATAACACCCCGCCGAATAGTTAAAGCAACTGTTTTATTATCACAAGATGCATTTTTGCCAATTACATATTTAACTGAAAGGGAGGTTTCTTATGAGAAAAGTCATTTCGCTGGTTTTATCAATAATGTTGATAGTTTCATTAGCAGTACCGGCCTTTGCTTCTGCTGAAGTTACATCATCAACGGAAGTCAAAGCTTCCGAAGGAAGCAACAGCGAGCTGGAAGAGGTTTTAAAAGCTGTCAGAAGGAAATTTGATATTCCTGAAAGTCTTAAATTTGAAAGCTACAGTGTTAGCGAATGGGATGGGGAAAAAGTATGGTATTTATATTGGCGTGACAAAGAAAAAGATACAAGTATTAGTATTAATATTACCGCGGACGGCATAATAAAGAATTATAGTTATTATGAACCTTATGATTATCCGTCGGGCGTCAAGCTTCCGAAAATTGAAGAGGAAGATGCTCTTGAAATAGCAAAGAGTTTCATACGCTTTGTTGCTCCTGAAGGCACATTAATGGAAATTGAAAAACAGGATGTGTACCAAAATCCGTTAAGTAACCGTTATTATTATTTTAACTTTTACAGATCGGTAAATGGTGTACCTTATTACAGTAACAACATTTATATAATGATAGATAGTGAGACGGGAAAGGTCACCCACTATAATTATAACATGGAACGTGATTTGGTATTCCCTGATCCAAAACAAGCCATATCCTTAGCAGAAGGAGAAAAGGCTTATGCTGAACAGTTAGGTCTTAAACTTGTATATCAATATAATTATGATTACAATAAGAAAGAATTGTATATATATCCTGCTTATATTCCAAAATACAGCAACAGCATATATGCTATAGATGCAATTACAGGAGAAAAGATACGAATTACTTACCCGTATATTAGAATAGCATATGATGGTACGGCTGATGAAAGTGCTATGATGGATGTAATAAAATCAGCAGCAGGTGCTGCAGGTGAACCTGTTTTAACGCCAGAAGAACTTGAAGCTGTAAAAAAACAGTTGAATCTTTTCACTGAAAAGGATGCAGAAAGAATTGCCAGGGAAACTCCGGAAATAGGTTTAGATGAAAGCTTCTTATTAAGAAGTTGGAATCTTAATAAAAAATGGCCAATGCAGGATGAGTATGTTTATTATCTGTACTTTGTTAAAGAAGTCGGTGAAGAAACAGAAGCTTCCATTCCTCCGGAAAAAGCAGCAATAATGGCAGCTGCCGGAGTCGATATAGAAACATACAAAAGGATCTTTTATGCCAATGTTTCAATTGACGCGCAAACAGGTGAAATTCTCAGTTTCAACAATAGTGCCTTGAATAATACTGATGCGAAGAAACAACCTGAATTCAACGAAGAAGAAGCAAAAGCTGCAGTTGAGGAATTCCTGAAGAACTTCATAGGAGAAAAATTTGATCAGGTTGAATATCAGGAGCCGGAGGAAGATTATATAATATATAGGACTGCTGCGGAGACTGAACCTGAGAGATATTTTAGCTTTAATTATACAAGAAAAGTTAATGATATATTATTCCCTGGGAATAATATATATGTAAGTTTTGATGCCGTCACCGGAAAAGTAACAAGCTTCAGCATGACATGGTTTAACGTTGATTTCCCTGCAATTGATAATGTGATAACTCTAGAAGAAGCTAATAAAGCTCTTTTTGAAAATATCGGCCTTGAACTGCAATACCAAAAAATAGTAAGACCAAGTGATTATCCCATACCCTTGTCTAATGTGAAAGAGGTTTCCGTGGTTGAGGCAAAAGCTGAAAGCATAAGAGCTGAAATTGTTGATTTACCCGTGTCAGCCGTAACTGATGTAGTTGATGGGGCAAATGTTGAAAGCAATGCGGAAGATGCAGTGGGAGTTGAAAAAACTGCTGAAAAAGGGGCAACCGATGAAGTTGAAAGAGCAGTTGAAATTGATGCATCCGGTGCAACCGCTGCAGCTGATGCAGCAACAGATGGTGCAATTGAAACCGGTGAAACTTCTCGACCGGCAGATGTTGATACTAGAATATACCCTCCACCGGTGATACCAAAATATGACTATGAAGTTAAACTCGTATATGTATTAAAATCCGGAAGACCATATATATTAGATGCATATACGGGAAATGTAATAGGATATGACGGCAAACCTTATAAAGAAGACAAACCGGCCGAGTACACGGATTTGGACGGTCACTTTGCAGAAAAACAGATTAAATTGCTTGCTAAATACAGAATAATCGATTTTGCAGGACCGGAATTCAAGCCTGGTGAAAAAGTTACACAGAAAGAATTTCTAATGATTTTATCGAAAATATTAGACAGATATTATATACCTTATATAACTGAAGACAGCACTCAAGAAGAAATTGATGAAATGTATAAACAATTGATTAGAAGAGGGATTGTAAAGGAAGGAGAAAAAGATCCTGATGCGATAATAACGAGAGAAAATGCCGTTAAGTTTATAATAAGGGTCCTGAATTATGAAAAAGTAGCTAATATCAGAGGTATTTTCATAGTACCTTTTGAAGATGCGGAAGATATTGCTCCTGAGTTGGAAGGATATGTTGCCATTGCAGCTGGGTTGAAAATAGTGTCCGGATCAGGAGGCAAATTTAATCCTAAAAAAGAATTGACAAGAGCTGAAGCAGCAGTAATGATTTACAACTGTCTTGCTTTAAATTAGGTTCTTAAACAGATAGGTTTTGTTAAAACAGAGAGTGGAGCTTATTTGTAAGTGATTTTGTAAGTGATAGTAAGAAAAGCTCTCCCCTATAATATTTCGTATGGGGACACATCCTCTTTGAAGGTACTTTACTTCCGAAGACATTTTCAAAGCAGAGGAGATCACGATACTTCAGAAAGTAACTATTTCAGAGAGAAACCCTAAAGCTTCAAAGAAATTCTAAAGCTTCAAAGAGGTGTGTCTCACACTAAATTACAGGCCATTTTCCTTGATTAATAAATTCCTGGGCTCGGGCTTCTGAAGCTTCCACAATATCATCTTTGTAACCCATTAATTTTAAAAGTTTAATCGCATTTCTACTTCTCGATCTGTCAGGGTAAATCTTGTAATCAAAAACAATGTCATTATCAGTTACATACTCCTGGAAATGGTAATTATCATAATGATTCTTCAATATAATACTTAATTCCAAATCGTGGGTGGCAGCTATTATAATACAGTTTTCCTTGCTCAGAAAATACAACAATTCCGAGGAAGCTGCTATACGTTCAACAGTATTTGTTCCCCTGAGGACTTCGTCAATTATGCATAAACATGGAATATTTGAATTTAAACTGTCAATGATTCGTTTTAAAGATTTTATTTCCGCAATATAATAGCTTTCCCCGCTCTTCAAATTGTCTCTTATAGCCATTGATGTATATACTGCGAAATAGTTGGATACATACTTTTTGGCAAGACAAGTATTAATAGTTTGAGCAAATATGGCATTAAGAGCGACAGTTTTTAAAAAAGTAGATTTTCCTGAAGCATTAGAACCGGTGATAAGTATGGATTTATTAATATGAAGTGAATTAGCTACCGGGTCTTTTAACAAGGGATGGTATATATCTTCGAAATATATTTTCAAGTTAACTTTTTCATTTTTTGTTTCGGTGTCTGTCTCTCCTGAAACGGTGCTGTTAGCTTCAGTTTGTATAAGTTCAGGCCGTGTATAATATTCAAGACTTGATCTGAAAGAAGCTACCGATATGAGGCTGTCAAACAAACCTATTATATTGAATATATTCATTAACTCTTCTTTATATTTCAAAATTAGTTTGAACATGCTTTGGTATGCGATAATTTCCCCAAGAAAAATCACTTTTATATATTCCAGAAAAGGATTATCAGTATTGTAGAGGACAAGAAAGGACCTACTGACAATACCCTTTAGCTTCTTTAAAGAAGATTTCAAGGCTTCGTTATACCGGCTTATTTCTTTAATATTTAAATTAGCAATTTTATCTGCACAATCGATAAGACTCACGATAAAATTAAAAGCTTCCAAGTGAGATTCTATTTCATATTTCTTCTTATAGTATAAAGTTGAGTTTGTAATGAGCAATCCGATGATTGCAAAAACACCAATAGTCGGGTTTAGTAGCAACAGTAAAGGGGAAAATAAAAGGGCAAGGGAAAGAAACTTGTAATTTACATTATTAATTGCGCTATCCCTTATATCATTAATAAAATAACTTGAAACATCAATGTTCTTTGTTTTACCCAGTTTTGACAGCAACACTTGCAAATCCATTCGTTGTTTTCTGTTGTTTTGAAAAAATGAAATCAACCTTTCTCTTTCATTGAGGACTGACGAATCAAAAACAGGGGTCCTAAGAAGGTAGTAAAGATATTCTTCGCCTGCTGTAGAACAAGTGTTATTAATTCTTTGGAAAACAATGTTCATTTCAAGGTCATTCCAGGTAATATCGTCGACATAAAAAGTTTGTTTTTCCTTTTGCATATTTAATATGTTGGAATAATAAAAATGCGCATTCTTACTTATATTTGACTTGTTATCCCTTAAAGGATTTCTGCCCCATTTTTCTTTTATACTGTTTATTAATCTTGAATTTTCGTTTTTTCTCCTAATGTATATAACTAAAATTAATATCGAAACAACTATAATTATCAATAGTAAATAAGACAAGTATTTTTCCATAAAACCTCCAAAATTAGTATTTTAAACTATTTATTACACGTCATTTTAACTTAATTTATTAATACATGCACAATTTATTAATACTTGCATATTGTTTAAAGAAATACAAAAACGGTAATACTTAATATAGCACATAAAATTGTTAAAGTTAATATAATTATAATATAAGTATTTGTTCATAATGTACATTTGTTGTTGCAACATATTTTGCTATAATAATAACAGAATTAGTTATAATAACAGTATCAATTGCAAATATTAATTACACATGCATTAATTACAAATATTAATTGCGGTTTCTCACATATTTATTATAATACAAAAAATTATCTTTTAAATTATATCATTACAGTTTGACGGGGCGCAACATAAAACAGGAATTTAAAATTAAAGGAAATAATAAAAAAGTATTGAATAAAAAAGTATTGAAATAATAAAAAAATGTTGACATGTAAGATTTTACAATGTTATAATTGTAACGATAGGGTTCAAAGAAGCTTCTCTATTCTTAATTTCGGGTTTACTTTATAAACAGTAAAGGGCGATTTAAATTTAGTTAAATTTTTATTTATATTTATGTAAAAAAGGGAACAAGTTTATTTATCTGCAGTTTCCAGTTACTAATAATCTAAATGAATAGTTTTATGGTAACCAGTCAGGTTAAACCGTGTTAATTTTCTAGATTTCAAGGACTATATAATTTTAATTTTTTGTGGTTGATTATGTTTAGCTATATTGGTTTATCGTAAATATAAAAAAGGTGGTGTGTTATGGAAGAAGTTAACTTATGGGACAAAAAACTTGAAGATCTGCGTTATATTGCCAAAGTAATGGGGATCAAGAGTGTAACCAAATACAGAAAATCAGAACTTATTGAGAAGATACTTGAAGCTGGGAAAGCTGCTGCGAAGGAAGAGTATATCAAACCTAATTTTGTAGAAGATGAAGGCAGTATTATTGATGAAAGTGAAGAAAAAGAAGAGAAAAAAGAGAAGGAAACAGTTAAGACAAGAGGCAGAAGAAAAGCAAAGAAAGCAGAAGAAGACAAAATAACCGATGACAGCGGCAGGCTAAGTGATGAAAAGGACGAGAAGTTAGAAAAGATAGAAACTTCAACTCTTACTCAAGATCAAGAGAAAGAAAAACAAGACACAGAAGGAATTGAACAAAAATCTCATGAAGAGGTAGACAAAACTTCAGAGGCATTAATATCTTCAGAAGCATCAATGCCTATAGAAGATGCTGTTTCGGCTGATGCAGCCAAGGATGAGCAAAAAGCTAAAGAAATTCAAGAACAAGCCCAAGAACAACCACAAGATGATAAAGCTGCGTCCGAGGTTATTTCTGAAGCACAACTGGAGAAAAAAGTCAGAAGAACCAGAAGAAAGACAGCTAAAACTGAAGATAAAAAGGATGCCGATGAAACCCAACAAACCCAAATTGCACTGGATTTACCTAAAGCAGAAGATGTTAAGGACGGTTCAAAAATAACCGAGGATACAGATAAAATAGAGACTGAAAAACGCGCAGCAGTTAAAAAAGAACCTGAAATCAAAGCTTCAGAAGATTTAAAATCTGAAACCAAAGAGAAAAAAGAAGCGGAAAGGGACGAATCCCAAAAAGTTGATACAAAGATTATAGAATTCCCAAGCGCAGCAGAGGCAGAAAAAGCTCAAGAAGGATTGAAGGAAAAAGTTAGGGCGGAAGTGAAAGAAGAAGCTAAAGAGGGAGCAAAAGAAGAAGCTAAGGCTGAACAAAAAGAAGAAGTTAAGGAAGCACCCAAGGAAGAAGTTAAAGAAGCGCCGAAAGAAGAGGCTAAGGAAGAACCTAAAAAAATTGAAGAAAGGGTTACAGTGAAAACATTTGAACCCAGAAGAGAAGGCTGGAACAGCGCTTTAGAAAAACTTGAAGCCGATGATCCCGTCGAAGGAGTCTTGGAAGTACTGCCCGATGGATATGGATTTTTACGCAGTGAAAATTATCTTCCAGGGGCTAAAGATGTTTATGTTTCACCGTCACAAATAAGGCGTTTTGGATTGAAAACCGGAGATAAATTGAGGGGTATAGGTAGGATACCTAAAGACGGAGAAAAATTTCAGGCCTTGCTTTATGTACAATCGGTAAACGGGGAGCCGCCGGAAACCGCTTTAAAGAGAACACCTTTTGAGCAGCTTACTCCAATTTATCCGAATCAAAAGATAAAACTGGAGACAACTTCAAATGAATTATCTACAAGATTAATTGATCTTATTGCTCCCATTGGAAAAGGGCAGAGAGGTATGATAGTTTCTCCGCCTAAAGCAGGGAAGACCATCTTGTTGCAAAAAATAGCCAACAGTATAACTACGAATTACAGCGATATAGAACTTATAGTTTTATTAATAGATGAAAGACCGGAAGAAGTTACGGATATGCAACGCTCTATTAAGGGGGAAGTTGTATACTCTACCTTTGACAAAGTTCCGGAACATCATATAAAGGTAGCCGAAATGGTGCTTGAAAGAGCTCAAAGACTTGTAGAACATAAAAAAGATGTAGTAATATTATTGGATAGTATAACAAGGTTGGCTAGGGCGTATAACCTCACAATACCGCCTACAGGTAGGACTCTGTCAGGAGGTCTTGATCCTGGAGCCCTTCACAGTCCTAAGAGGTTCTTCGGGTCCGCACGGAATATTGAGAACGGCGGAAGCTTGACAATAATAGCGACGGCATTAATTGATACAGGAAGCAGAATGGATGATGTTATATATGAAGAATTTAAGGGGACCGGAAACATGGAAATTCACTTGGACAGAAAACTTGCCGAAAAAAGGATATTCCCGGCAATTGACATCCTAAAATCCGGTACAAGAAGAGAAGAATTGTTACTGTCGCCAAAAGAACTGGAAGGTATATGGGCTATCAGAAAAGCTTTGAGTAATATGGGAACGGCGGAAGTTACGGAACTGATTTTGAAGAGGCTTTCTCAGACCAAGAGCAATGAAGAGTTCATAAGCAGTATAAATACTTCCTATGTTGAAAAATATTTTTCTTCGCAGTCCCTCATTAATTATTAATGTCTGTCGCTGATTAAGCGCTGATTTTGTCATAAATGGGACAATTAAAGCTATCTTGCGAATGTTTAACTTATAAAATGAATGTATTAACTTTTTAAAAATAAACTTGCACTATGGTGTCCATTTGTGCTAAAATGAAATTTGTTATGCATGTTATATAAATTTAGTTTAAATGTTATATAAATTTAGTTTAGTTGATAATATCATAATTTAAATATTTATTTGCAATAAAGTGTTGTGAAAGAAGGTGAAAAAGTGAAAGAAGGTATACATCCTAAATATGGCGAAGCAGTTGTAAGATGCGCATGCGGTGAAACCTTTGTTACAGGTTCCACTAAGAAGGAACTTCGTGTAGAAATTTGTTCAAAATGCCATCCTTTTTTTACAGGTAAACAAAAATTTGTAGATACGACAGGTAGAGTTGATAAGTTTAAGAAGAAATACGGAATTACAGTAGAATAACCGAAAGCCCGGGATTTGATTAACGGGCTTGAGGTTTTAAAAACCTCTTAAATACAAAGCTAAAAAATTAGATACAAAAATGATGAAAAATTTCTGTTAAATTAAAATTATATTAAATTATATTAAACATTATATTAAACTTAATTTATATATATAACTCAAATAGACTTGAAAAATTTATATTAAATTAACCAGAAAGACCGAAATCCGTAAAAGATTCGGTCTTTATTCATATTATAACCGGATTTACACTGCTGATAAGTATTTGATATAATCATCGGTAGTGTTATTTATTATAAGAAGTAGTGCTATTTATTATAAAAAATTGATTAAAGTGATAAAAAATGATAAAAAGATTAATATAGATGGATTTATCTAAATTGCATTTATCGAAATTTTTTTATCGAAGGTGCATCTATCTAACGCAATGAGGTGTTGTTGTGATGAAAGAAAATATAGATAATAAATATAATGCTTCCAATGCAAGTGGCAGTATTAATAGTAATGGTAATAATGGCAATAGCAATAACGGCAATGAAAAAGGTGCCGGTTGCAATGTCAATGTAGGAGGTCAGGCTCTTATAGAAGGATTGCTCATGATAGGACCTGACAGATCCGCTACGGCAATAAGAAGACCGGACGGACAAATAATAGTTGAGAAAAAGAAGCTTCCTCCTAGAAGTAAGTTGTCAAAAATACCCATAGTCAGAGGGGTTTATAATTTTGTAAGACAAATGGTTACAGGCGTCAAGGCTCTCATGTATTCTGCCGAATTTGTGGATATTGGAACGGAAGATGACTATAAACCGTCTAAATTTGATAAATTTATAGAACGAATAGTAGGAGAAAAAGCTAAAGATTATTTAATTTATTTTTCAGTATTCCTTGCAATAATTCTAAGCGTGGGATTGTTCATACTTCTTCCTAATTTTATAACCAGCCTCTTTGTAGGAATTAATAAAACCACCAGGCTCGGAATTATACTAAACAACCTGCTGGAAGGCATAATAAGAATTACAATATTCCTGACATATCTGACATTAGCATCCAAGATGAAAGATATAAAAAGAGTATGGCAGTACCATGGAGCTGAACACAAAACCATACATTGTTTTGAAAATAATGAAGAATTAACTGTGGAAAACGTACAGAAATACTCTACAAAACATCCAAGATGCGGGACATCTTTCTTATTTATAGTAATGATAGTCAGCATCATAGTTTTTTCCTTTGCGGGATGGCACAATAGGTGGATTAACCTGCTGTTGAGATTACTGCTCATACCTTTGGTAGCAGGGATATCTTATGAGTTGCTCAAACTAGGCGGAAGAAGTAACAACAAGGTGATTGGCTTTTTGAAATATCCCGGACTCTGGCTTCAGAACTTAACAACCAGCGAGCCTGATGATGATCAGGTGGAAGTTGCCATTGCCGCATTAAACGCGGTGATAAAAAATGAAGACTAAAACGAAGATTAAAACGAAAAATAATTAGTTGCCGTTGTGTTTATCATTGAAGTAAGATAGTTCGGTTTACTGGAAAGGAAAGAACGGTGCTTTGGATATAAAAAGTACATTGAAAAAAGGTGAAGCCATATTAAGAGCGGTTAACAACAAATCAGCTTCCAATGATGCCAGGGTGCTTTTATCACATGTTTTAAACTGTAGCC
This sequence comes from Clostridiaceae bacterium, assembly GCA_012840075.1. Classification (GTDB taxonomy): domain Bacteria; phylum Bacillota; class Clostridia; order Acetivibrionales; family DUMC01; genus DUMC01. The sequence goes on from DUMC01000126.1 coordinate 93,406, forward strand.
AAACATTTTTGATTTCTCACTATGATTATCAATTATCGAAAGATGAAGAAGCCAAGTTTGCAGAATTTATTGAATTAAGAGCCAAAGGTGTACCTCTACAGTATATTACAGGCAAGCAGGAGTTTATGTCACTGCATTTTAAAGTTAATCCACATGTTCTTATACCAAGGCAGGAAACGGAAATTCTTGTGGAGACAATTATTGATTATGTTAGAAACAGGCGCAGTACATTGAAAAACTCAAAAAGCATATTGAATAAAAAAAATACCCTAAATATTCTGGATATTGGGACGGGATCAGGGTGTATAGCCATAAGCCTTGCATATTACATTCAAAACTGCTTCATAATTGCTACTGATATATCAAAAGATGCTTTAGAAACTGCCAGGCTTAATGCTTCCTTAAACGGGGTTGACGGAAAAATTGACTTTGTAGTGAGTGACTTGTTTGAAAATATAGGTAGTAAAAAATTCGACATTATTGTTTCTAACCCTCCGTATATTGCGAAGAAAGACTTGGAAAGGTTGGACAGTGAAGTAAAAGACTATGAACCGGCTACAGCATTGGATGGTGGAGAGGACGGGCTTGATTTTTACAGGGCAATAATACCAAAAGCACCTTTTTACCTTAAAGAAGGCGGAATACTTGCTTTTGAAATAGGATACAACCAGGCAAGGGATGTTGTGTGTTTAATGGAAAAATTTTTTTCTGATATAAGAATAATTAAGGATTTGGACAAAAATGATAGGGTTGTGATAGGAGGTATTAGCAGTGAAAGAATTTAAAGTAGCATTTTTGGGATTTGGGAATGTGGGTACTGGCACGTATAAAATAATAAAAGAAAACGGAAGCAAGATATTTCAAAGAGAAGGTATTAATATCACGGTAAAAAAGATTCTCGTCCGTAATGTAAACAAAAAAAGACCCGTAGAGGTGGAACCTGATTTATTAACCGATAACATCAAAGAAATAATCGAAGACCCGGAAATAGCCGTAGTTGCTGAATTTATTGGAGGAGAAGAGCCTGCAAGGGAATATATACTATCTGCCCTAAACAATAAAAAGACAGTCGTTACTGCTAATAAGGAAGTTATGGCAAGACATTGGGAAGAGTTGGAAAACGCTGCAATTCGGAACGGATGTGGCTTGTACTATGAGGCAAGCGTTGCAGGAGGCATACCTATTATAAAGGTTGTAAGAGAATCCCTCCAGGGAAACAATATCACTGAAATTATGGGTATTATAAATGGCACTACAAATTATATATTGACAAAAATGTCCGAAGAAGAAAGGAAATTTGAAGACGTGTTAGCAGAAGCACAAAAACTGGGGTATGCGGAACCGGATCCCACTTCGGATGTAGAAGGATACGATGCGATGTACAAACTATCCATACTCAGCACCCTTGCATTCCATACAAGAGTCCGCATCAGCGATGTATACAGAGAGGGTATTACAAACATAACCCCTGAAGACATAGCTTTCGGGAAAGAACTGGGCTATACGCTTAAACTTTTGGCCATTGCCAAAAAACACGGTAACAAAATTGAAGCCAGGGTTCATCCAACTTTTATTTCCGCTGACCACCCCCTTGCGACAGTACGTGATGCTTATAATGCTATATTCATTAAGGGAGATGCGGTAGGAAACTTAATGCTGTACGGCAGAGGAGCAGGGGATCTGCCAACAGGAAGTGCGGTCGTTTCTGATATAGTAAATGCTTGCCTACATCAATCAAAACATATGTATTCCACTTTATGCAATGGTGATTGGAAGGCGGATGAAGTATTATTTGATAATAATTGGGAAACAGAATTTTTTATAAGAATGACCGTTATAGATAAACCCGGTGTACTTGCAAAAATTGCAGGTATTTTCGGTAAATACGGCGTTAGCATATCCTCTGTCATACAAAAAGGCCGCAATAGCATCCATGTACCTATCATTTTTGTTACCCACAAAGCAAAAGAGATGTCAATCAAAAAAGCCATCAATGAAATTAAAAATGAAGATGTTGTAATAAAAATCGGAAATGTAATAAGGGTAGAGCATTAGGGGAAAACGGGGTCAAGCTTAGCTAAACCCGTTAATTCCAAGCCTGACCCCGCTACTTACCCTTATTTATTTTGATTTAAGAGCTTTATAATAATCCTCATAATATTTTACGAATTCCTTTGCACC
>DUMC01000127.1 GCA_012840075.1 Clostridiaceae bacterium
ATTGTGAAAATGAAAAGAGTGAAGCAAGTATTCATCAGTGGACTTATAATGTTATGGAACGTATTTCCAATGCGATAAATAATTTTCTCGATATTGACGTCGTATGGGGTTCTACTGGTTATCCTTGTCTAAATATGGGTATGCAAAATTACTGCAAATTGTTGATTACAAATTGTTAACTTTTTATTAAAAATTGTTACATAATCTTAATTTTACTCAGAAGATAAATATGGTAAAATATAATTGCCACAGCCAATGATACAGGTTTTTTCATTTTTGTTCCTCCTTTTAACATAGATTGGATGATTTGTTTTGTTTGGTTTGTTTGTTGAAGCACTGTTAAAATTGGAATCATATTTATAATTATACTTTACTTAAGTGCTTCTTTTTTTTTCCTTGATTTGAGGAGTTGTCCAATTTTTGGCTTGTTCCTTGCTTAGAGGATTGTATCATCCGGAAAAGTCGAGGGGCAGGCTATTTAGCGACTCCAAATATGTTGTGGCAACTTGTGCTTGAAAAACTAAGTAAATGAAATGTGAATAAATTAGGAAAATGAGAATAAATTAGACTTTTTGCCAATTTAATCCTTTTTGCAAAATGTATTGAAAGAATGAACATTGTAGGATATAATATAAATTGTCTTTCAAATTTATTTTGAAAGATGTTATATTTGCTTTAATAAACCAACAGTTGAATTAAGCCAATATTTGACCATGCTAGATGGGGAGGTAGCGGTGCCCTGTACCTGCAACCCGCTATAGCAGGATCGAATTCCTGTCCGAGGCTTATTTCTGTGAGGACTGCCCATTATAGGCGGTGTTGAGATGTGGGTCTCACGCAACGGAAATTTGTGAACCCCGTCAGGTCCGGAAGGAAGCAGCGGTAAGCAAAATCTTCCGTGTGCCGTGAGGGAGCCTGCGTTGAGCCAAATATAATGGTAACGCTTGTGGAGATAAGTCGAAGACGGGTGCATGGTCAATTAAATTTATAAATAAAGTTATAAATTTAAAATATTAAGATAAAAGTATAATAAAAGTATAATAAAAGTATTGTACAGACACACAGACACTATTATATTCTGCATATGAGATGCATGTGTGCTATGTATGCTGAAAATAAAAAGTTATATGATATCTTAAAATCTATTTAAATTTCTTTCTAGGCACATCTTATTTTTTGTTTCCATAGTTAATTCTCGGAATTTTGTTCTAACAGTATAGTTTAATTTGTTTTTGTATAGTTTTCAACTCGATTCTTTGGTATAATAAAAAAAGTTAAAGAAATTAGTATAAAGTGGTGGAAGTAATGTCATATATAGCTCTTTATCGCAAGTGGAGACCAATGGTCTTTGGAGATGTTGTGGAACAGGAACATATTGTAAGAGCTTTAAAATATAGTGTGTGTAATGATCAGATTTCACATGCCTATCTTTTTTGTGGCACCAGGGGCACCGGAAAAACTACCATGGCACATATACTTGCCAGGGCAATAAATTGTTTAAATCCTCAAAACGGAGATCCGTGTAATGAATGTGAGATATGCCGGGGTATCATTTCAGGAAGTATTCTCGATGTAATAGAAATAGATGCTGCTTCGAATAATAGTGTTGATAATGTCCGAGAAATCAGGGATGAAGTTGTTTATTCTCCATCACAAGCAAAATACAAGGTATATATTATTGATGAAGTTCATATGCTATCAACAGGGGCTTTTAATGCATTATTGAAAACCTTGGAAGAGCCGCCGCCCAGAGTTGTATTTATTCTTGCAACTACAGAGCCTCACAGGCTTCCTGCTACAATATTATCTCGATGCCAGAGGTACGATTTCAAAAGAATTACTTCCAAGGGTATTGCAAAACACTTGAATAAAGTAGCTCTTGCCAGCAACGTTAAGGTTGAAAAAGAAGCTTTGGATTTGATAGCCAGGCTTTCTGACGGTGCTTTGCGTGATGCGTTAAGTATACTTGACCAATGTATTTCCATGGGAAGTGATCACATAACGTATGAGGATGTGCTTACAATCACGGGGATCGTGAATGAGACTTTTGTAGCATCATTTGCCGAAGCTCTTAATAAAAAAGACATAAGCGATTGCCTGGTTAAAGTTAATACTCTTTTTATGGAAGGTAAGGATATATCCCAGTTTGTAACAGAGCTTATAATTTATTACAGAAATTTGCTTATATGCAATACTGTTGATGATCCTTCGCAAATAATAGAAACTACCGAGGAGTCTCTTAAGATAATGAAATCCCAGGCGGCTCTGTTAGGTAGAGAGTTCATTATTAATGTAATTAATGAATTATCTGCCTTGGAAGCTTCCTTAAGGTGGTCAAGCCATCCCAGGATTATGCTTGAAGTTGCTTTAATCAAGATATGCAGTATGTATGAAGTGAAATCCGGCAATGACTTGAACATTGAAGTTAAAAACGACGGAAAAAAAGGTGCCGGTGATAATACTCATACTAATGTACACAGGAATGGTGCTCAAACCAATAAAAACTGGAATGATAAAAAATATGACGAACCGGTAAAAAATGCAGCCGGTAATGAAGCTGCCGGGAATAGTGACGGTGATGCCGGTAATAGTGCGACCGGTAATACAGTGACAGGTAATAGTTTAACCGGTAATAATTTAACTGGTAATAGTGCAATCGGTAATAGTATGATAGATGGAAATTTGCCTAGTAATAATACGGTAAATAAAGCAGATAAAAAGGAAGAAACTTCCTTGAGGAACCTGCACAATAAAGAAGAAACTTCTTCAACGGACCTGCAAGGCGATCTCAATGATATATGGATTGAGGTCCTGAAAGAGTTATCTTCCTACGGTAAAAGGCCTTTGTGCATATGTCTCAGCAAAGCTAAGGTTGTTAAACTTAACAAAAATGCTGTAGGTATAATATTTCCTCAGCAAGGGAAAGTAAATAAGGATATAGCTTCACAAACGGATAACCTACAACTTATAGAAAAAGCTTTTAAGACTGTGACTAAAAAAGACATACAGGTAAAATGCATGCTTGAAAAGGAAGCTGAGAATTATATCGGCGGAGAGGAAACTCCTAATGAATCGCTTAGCGGTAACGAGGATGAGAATGATGATGTAGTGAACAAGATTATGGATTTTGCGGATAAATATAATATACCAATTAATGTAATAGATGAGTAATAAAGATTTGGAAAGCTAAATCGGTGTTAAATGCAGTTAAATAATTTGATTTATTTATTGATTATAATTATGATTGTATTGTAAACTTAATTTTTGTATGGCACTATATACTTAATTTTACAGGTTATCCGATGCTTTATTTTAAGAATCTGTGAATGATGTTGATCTTAATTAAATAATAATTAAATAGATAATAGTTAAATAATTAAGTGGGTTTTATATTTAGATTTCATACACAAATTTTAAAGTAATAGGAGGATTTGTTAATGGCAAGAGGAGGTTTTCCCGGATTCGGCGGGGCAAATATAAACAATCTGATGAAACAGGCTCAGAAGATGCAGAAAGAAATGGCAAAGCTTCAAGAAGAACTCGAAAGTAGAACCGTTGAAGCAAGTGCCGGTGGTGGAGCCGTTAATGTAGTAGTATCCGGCAAAAAGGAAATTCTTGAAATAAATATAAAGCCGGAAGTTGTTGATCCGGAAGATGTAGAAATGCTTCAGGATTTAATAGTAGCTGCTGTTAATGAAGCATTGAGAAAAGTTGATGAAATGGTAAATAGCGAGATGAGTAAATTAACCGGAGGATTAGGCGGTTTTCCAGGATTGTTCTAAGTATGTAAAAGGACGATATACACAAGAGGATGATAAGCAATGAATTATTATGCAACGCCCATAGCCAAACTGATTGAAGAATTTTCCAAACTCCCGGGCATTGGTCAAAAAACCGCCCAAAGGCTTGCTTTTCATATACTTAGCTTACCTCAAGAAAGAGCACTTGAATTAGCGAGGGCAATAAAAGAAGCCAAGGAAAAAGTCAAGTATTGCTCAAATTGTGGGAACTTAACTGACGTAGACCCTTGCAATATATGTACATCACCCCAGAGGGACAAGGGTTTTATTTGTGTTGTTGAAAACCCAAGGGATATCATAGCTATTGAAAAAACCCGTGAATATAAGGGGCTTTACCACGTATTACACGGAGCCATATCCCCCATGGAAGGAATTGGTCCTGAAGATATAAAGATAAAAGAACTACTACAAAGAGTGCAAAAGGGTGACATTAAAGAAGTCATCCTGGCAACCAATCCAAATATCCAGGGAGAAGCTACTGCTATGTACATTTCCAAGTTATTGAAACCCCTGGGCATAAAAACGACACGCTTAGCTCACGGCATACCTGTCGGCGGCGACCTTGAATATGCTGATGAAGTTACACTCGCCCGAGCTTTTGAAGGCAGGCAGGAGATCTAGGTGAAAATTAAGTTTTGTATACCTCAAATAAACTCCTTTCATTTTTCAAATGTTTGAGAAGGAGTAAATAAAGTACTTTTAGGAAACATGGTTTATTAGGGAGAAGAAAAGCCCTGTAGGCCATGTTTTTTTATTAGGAATTTTAAGGTGAAAAGGAATAAGGGATAAGGTTTAAATTCAGTAAAATCAATGGATTGAGAGATTGAATGGAAGTAAAAATGGAGAGA
>DUMC01000128.1 GCA_012840075.1 Clostridiaceae bacterium
ATGATGACATATTTAGGAATAACTGAATTAAAATGTTAAAAAATCCATGAGGGAATCTCTTTGGTAAAAGTCAAATTCTAAGAATGAGCGAGAAATATTAAGAAAATCAAAGATAATAGAGGGAGGGTGTTATATGTTTACAACCAAAAAAAGAAATCCTATGCAATTCCTGTATAAATTGACGGCGATGATTTTGATTATGCTGCTACTTGTCAGCTGCGGAGGGAATGCTACTTCAGGTGGAGATAAGCCTGATAACGAAAGAAAACCGGAAGTGACAGCACAGCATGATGTACAGCAAGATAAGGATCCGGAACAGCAGCAGAGTGAAGTTTCAAAAGAATCAGATTCACCTTTTTATGTAAATATATCATTCGGTGCTTATATGGATGCAAAAAGTAAGCTGATTTCTACACTTTCTGATGCATTGGCAACTAATCCCGGTACTGAATTTAACTCAATGTCTCTTCTTGGCGTAGTAATGGTGGATATTGCTTTGGCTCCTGTAAGTTGCTTCGGTCTTGGGCAGAATGCAGCTGTTGCCACGCTTGGAATCTTAGGTGCGGAAGATGTTGAATATAGTGAAAGCGGAAATCAATACAGCATTAAGTATCGGAACAAAGATGGCAAGAAATGCGAGCTGCAAGGCGAATACAACAAAGCAGCAGATGCACTCAAATGTATTGTAAAAATAGATGGTAAGGAAAGTTTAATTTCGGAATATCGTAAAACGTCCTTCGGCTATGTCAGTCAAATCTATGCTGTTAATGAGGACGGCTCAACATACGTCTATCAGCTGGCAGTAAGTGACAAGAATGGTGCGGTTGGTATTTCCAAAGTATCGGCAGTACCTCCGTCATTAACGGGTAATGAAAAAATTGACTTTCCCAAGCAATGCCAGGAATGGTATGCGATAGAGGGTGATGAGGTCACAGGAGTCACCTCCGATGGGAAAAAGATTTCATTCGTATACACTCCATCGGAGGTCTGAGAATTGTTTTTCCGGAATAATGCTCATTTCTTCTCCTTCTTGGCTTTATCCGAATTGCTTCCAAGAAGGAGATATTTTTTACCTTACACAACATATTAATATTTGACAAGAAAACTGTAATGGACAAGAGACTGTAATTGCATTCTTTCTCCATGGATTGGATAATTTGTCATTGATGCATTATTAAGGTTGCTATATTAACAATATATTTTATTTGGTAATGCTTTTAATTTTCTGGGCTTCCCTTATATCAGATATGTCTTCTCCATCGAAATAGAGCAATGACATATCGTAGAATGACTCAAAAATAATAATTCCGATATCTGTATTATAGCGCGCGATCATATATTGATGACTTCCCCCGAAATAACGTTGTTCTATATTCGTTATTACTTCAGATGGCGATAAATCACAGTATTCATCTTTCTTGAACTTCTTTAGAAGTTCATGGAGCGTAGAGGCGATTTCGGGACGTGACTCTAGGAGTTGTTCGAGCCTATCTGACACGTAAACATCAAGCAATGTAAACAGAAAAGCACCCTCATATCCATGAATCTTTTCAGGATGTTGATCACCGTAGCCTTTGCTTACTACTTCATGGACCTTTTTGTAGTCGGTTTTTGGTTCCTGGTAAAACAGCCGCATAAACAGCTCTCCTTCTAAAATTACTCAAAAAGAAAAGACGTATCGGCTTATGAGTATAACTGTTTGTGAAACTCATCATAAAAGCATTTGCACCTTACCGATACGATAGGTTGCGAAAGGGTCAAAGAATCTGTATCTTGCCTTCTCTTTATAAGGTAACTTTATTATATCGAAGGTTGTGTAAAAGTACAAGGGGGTCAGAAATATTCCATAGCTTTTATATCTCTTAATTGCAATATCATCAATGCAGACTGTTATTACAGTCTTCTTTTTAGAGCGGGCAAGGAACTGATAAAAAAGCAAAAGATAATAATATTTTGCTTTTTTGTTAGAAGGAATTTTTTATTCTATGCAGAATACAATTATTTGATTAAGCTTGTAATTACTTAAAAATAAGATGCTTTCATGAATTCCAATCAACTAAAGAACCCTAATTATAAGTAGTATATATTGTAAAAAATACAAGTCTAGGAGGTCTAAGTTATGGAAGGAAATATACACCAAAAGTGATAGAACATAGACTTCGTAATTTTTTAGTTGGAGATGCTATGTTATTAGAAGAGGTTAATTCTATATTAAGTGAGGGGTATGAAGTTTTGGACATAATACCTATAGATGATTAGTTTAGATGAATGTTCGGCAATATAAACTTAAATGGTTAGTATTATTTTAGGAGGAAATGTTATGAATGGTAGTTTAAAGTATAACTCCAGGTTAATCAAAGCTCTTTATTTTGCTGCTGATGCCCACAAAAACCAAAAAAGGAAGGGATCTGATATGGCCTACATAGTACATCCGGTAGAAGTAGCAATGATACTTCTTGAAAATAATATGCCTGAGGATCTTATAATTGCAGGTTTGTTACACGATGTATTAGAAGATACAGATAAAAGTAAAATTGACATTGAAAATGAGTTTGGGAAAAAGGTATTGGACCTTGTAGTAGGTGCTTCAGAAGAACTGGAAGGAAGAGAGAAAAAAGATTGGAAAACCAGAAAAATACATACAATACAATATTTATCAAGTGCTTCTTGGGATATAAAATGTATAGCATGTGCTGATAAATTGTCTAACATAAGATCGATGCTTAGAGATTTTGATGAGATTGGCAACGATTTATGGAAGCGATTTAATGAAACTAAACCATCAGAGCAACTGTGGTATTATAATGAATTAGTTAAGTGTCTCAGTGATTTAGAAAAATATGATTTTTATATTGAATTTAAAAACTCAGTAGATACTCTGGCAGAAAAAGTCAAAGCTGCGGCTTCGCAAAATTAAGTCCTAATAAAATTAAATTCCTGTATACAAAAACTTGATTATAATAATATCTTCAAACTGCATGCAATCAAAAAAATTACTTGCTGAGGGTATAAAGTAGAGAATGAATAAGCTATTGCCCATGAGAGGCTAAGTTATTGCTTATTATCTATACACAGAATAATTTTGCTATGATATACTTGTAATAGTAAGTTGAACCAAATAAATTACATAATATATAAGAGGTATAAGCATGTCTGTTTGTCATAATGTACATTGGAAACTATTGATTGATAAAAACATGAATAAAACAAATTTATGGGATAAATTTTATTTCATTCCCGGACGAATAACCAATATTAGAAAAATAAAATGCTACTACTAATATTATTGTGAAAATTTGTAATATTACTAATGCCATTAATTGTAATATTACAGATATTGTAGCAATTGTAAATTGGAAAAATGAGGTGTTACCTATGATAGATTATTCTCCAGGAATGCGAGTTATCATACGAGATGAAGAATGGATAATAAAAAGAGTAGAAATTAATAGCTTAAATAGAAAAACGATTTACTGCATTGGTATATCTCCGCTTGTAAAAGACAGAGAAGCAGTGTTCCTTACTGATATCGAAGACATTGAACAGGTCGATCCTGCTAAAGTAAAACTTGTAATAGACGATTCCCCATTTTTCAGAAGATCGCGATTATTTATTGAAAGCAAATGGCGACAAAAAGTACCTACGGATTCTAAACTTTATATCGGTCATAAGGCAGCAATGGATCTGATGAATTTTCAGCTAGTACCTGCACAACTTGCACTTCGTCGCACCCGTCAAAGAATACTAATTGCTGACTCTGTAGGTCTAGGCAAGACACTGGAAGCAGGTATTTTAATTTCTGAATTGATAGCTCGAGGCAAAGGAAAAAGAATTCTTGTTGTAACTGTAAAAAGTATGATGACTCAGTTCCAGAAAGAATTATGGAATAGATTTACTATTCCATTGGTGCGTCTTGATTCAAACAAAATAGCTAAAATCCGTACTCAACTTCCTTCAAATTATAATCCGTTTTTTTACTATGATAAGACAATTATATCTATTGATACATTAAAGCGTGATCTGGAGTATAGAACACATTTGGAAAACGCATGGTGGGATATTATCGTTATTGATGAAGCTCACAATGTAGCAGAAAGAGGTAAACGGCAAGCACAAAGGGCAAGACTTGCTAAATTATTGTCAGAACGATCCGATACATTGATAATGCTTTCTGCTACTCCTCATGATGGTAAGAGTGAAAGTTTTGCATCACTGATGAATATGCTTGATCCAACTGCTATAGCCAACCCCCATGATTATACAAAAGAGGATATTAAAGGACTCTGTATCCGTAGATTCAAAAAAGATATAAAGGATGAGATACAAGGTTCTTTCAAAGAAAGAAAAGTTAGCATAGAAAAATGTGACGCTTCTCTGGAGGAAGAGGCAGCATATCAAGTACTGGCTGACATGCAGCTTCAAATGGATATTGACAGAACACGCTTACCAGGTCAGTTATTCAAGACAAGCCTTGAAAAAGCCATGTTTTCAAGTCCGGCAGCATGTATAAAGAGTATAGAAGAGCGTTTGAAAAAACTTAGAAGAAAATATAATCCAAATGATATAGGTGATATAAGAAAGCTTGAAGAACTTAAAAGTGCTCTGCTTAAAATAACACCATCATCATTTTCACGCTATCAAAAACTGTTAAGCCTACTTAAAAGTAAGAATTATGGTTGGAATATAAATCGTAATGATGACCGTATAGTTATATTCACTGAAAGAATAGAAACAATGCGATTTCTTACATCGCAGCTTCGAAAAGATCTTGGTGTTGATAACGGCATTATTCAAGAATTATACGGTGGTATGAGTGATATTGAACAACAAAGAATTGTAGAAGATTTTGGCCGTGAAGAATCACCGATTCGAATTCTTGTGGCTTCGGATGTAGCTTCGGAAGGTATTAACCTGCATTATTTATGCCACAGGTTAATACATTTCGATATTCCATGGTCTCTCATGGTATTCCAGCAGAGAAATGGCCGTATAGATAGATATGGTCAGAAAGAACAGCCTGATATCCGTTATTTCCTAATTAATAGCAAAAATGACAAAATCCGAGGCGATCTGCGTATTATAGAGATTCTTATTGAAAAAGAAGAGCAGGCGTATAAAAACATTGGAGATCCGGCTTTGTTGATGGGTACATTTAATGTTGAGGAAGAAGAACTTATAACCGCAGCAGCGATAGAACAAGGTACAAGTGATGAAGAATTCAGCAGGCAGATAGATGAATCAGCCGATGATTTCGATCCGTTTGAACTTCTAATGAAAGAAGCAGCTTCAGAAGAAGAGCCTCCAACCATAGCAAATGAAGAAACGTTATATAAGGACCTGGACTATCTTCGGAATGCATTGACATATTTTTCTCAAAGCGAACAACATCCTTTTCGGGAATTAACTACCGTAGAGGGAATAGAAATTGCTTTAACACCTGAAATTAAGCATAGGTTAAGTGCTTTACTTCCTGAAGAAGCTATGCCAAATACAGACTATTTGCGTTTGAGTCCTGACAAACAGTTTTGTATGAATGAAATGAAACGTAGTATGCAAAGCAACCTGGAAGAAGCAGCCTGGCCGCAAACACAATATCTGTGGCCGCTTCACCCCATATTTGACTGGATAAATGATAAGGCAGGACTACTGTATGGTAGGGGAGAAGCTCCCCTTATCGGCTTACCGGGAAATTTGGCTGAAAACGAGTTTATCTATATTGTTGCAGGAACTATTCCTAATAGAAAATCAACCCCTGTAGTAGACGAATGGTTTGGCTTAAGATATGTAAATGGACAATTTGTTGGAGAGATGACTATGGAACAGGTTATACTAAAATCCGGGTTTATTAGAAGGGATATACCTAACAGTAACAAGCTATCTGATATTAACAGGCAAGCAGCTGAGGCGTTACTACCCTCGGTAGTTTCTCAGGCATGTAAAGTACTGACCCGGTATAGTAAAGAATATCGCAAAAGAATAGACCCACAAATAGATGAAGAGATTGATAAACTGGCAGAACTTGAGAAAAGACATATAGATTATCAATTATCATTGTTTGAGGATGAAAGAAGAAAAAGCGCAAAACAGCGGGAAGTAGAGAGAATATTTAAACAATTTACCGACTGGGTTCATGATACCCTTGAAATAAAGGACAATCCGTATTTGCGAATTATAGCAGTTTTAACAGGAGTGAGATAATATGGCTATTGATTTAACCGGAATAAAGAATGTTAATGAGTATTACACCAACCATTATTTAAATTCAATTTTTGAAGAAAATGCTGAAGAAACTATCAGTACTTGGCGTCAGAAAGCAAAGGAAGAAGAATCACGTACTCCATGGTCATTATTGCGTGAATCTGCAAGGCAATATTATGTGATGCGTGAAAAAAGCCTTCGCAGCCGGGCGACACAAATGTTTCCGCTGATTCGTGATATGGCGGACATTTATTTATCAGCATTAGGATATGAGAAGTCCGGGGCATTTTCAATTCCTATTGATGATCAAAATCATGCATATATCTACTCTGAAATAAAAAGGAAAAATGGAGCACCAGTACTTTGGATTATGCTTTCTCACAAGGAATCTGACGAAGAAACTGCATTATTACATGAATATTGTTTTGATGCAAGTATGGCAGACAATCTCAATCCCAATAAGTCTTTGCTTAATAATGAGGAACTGGCAACGAAACTTTTTTACACATTAACAGAAGCACCACGATGGCTAATAATTATCGGTGAAAATGCTATTGCGCTTCTTGACCGGAACAAGTGGAATGAAAAAAGATACCTTGAATTCGATCTGGAAGAGATATTTCGCCGCCGCGAGGAGAGTACTTTGCAGGCGATGAGTGTATTGCTGCACAAAGACAGCCTTTGTCCCGATGAAGGAACCCCTTTATTAGATGTCCTTGATGAAAACAGCCATAAGCATGCCAGCGGTGTTTCACAGGATTTAAAGTATGCATTACGTGAATCTATTGAGTTACTTGGTAATGAAGTATTATATGATATGAAACATAGACAAGGCATAAATCTTGAGGAAAATCCTGTTGATGCCGGTGAACTGTCTATCCAGTGTCTACGATACATGTATCGGATGTTATTTATGTTTTTTATCGAAGCTAGACCTGAGCTGGGATATGCACCGGTTAAATCACAAACCTATATGAAAGGATACTCTCTTGAAAGTCTCAGGGATATTGCTGATAGCATAAGAGAAGAGATTAGTGAGGTTAGTGAAGGTTATTACCTGCATGAAACTCTTACAAAGCTTTTTGATTTAATTTATAATGGCTATCCTAAAAGTGAAGAGGAATTGAAAGAACTGAGCGCTTCAGATTCTATTCACCATGTATTTTTTATAGAACCCTTGAAAGCCCACATTTTTGACCCTGAATATACTCCTCTGTTGACAAATGCCAAACTGAGGAATTGCGTAATGCTCAAAATTATCGATTTAATGAGTATCACTCGTCCTTCAGGCAGAAGAAACGAGCGCCGTGGACGTATATCTTATGCTTCACTTGGTATCAACCAGTTGGGAGCGGTTTACGAAGCTTTGTTGTCTTATCAGGGATTTATAGCACCGGAAACATTATACGAGGTAAAACGCGCTCGCGATGAAGTTGATGAGCTCGATGTGGGCTATTTTGTACCTGAACATGAACTGGAAAATTATACGGAGGAGGAACGAGCTCGTTATCCGAATGGAAAACTTCGCAAGTATGAAAAAGGTAGGTTTATTTATCGCCTTGCCGGGCGAGAGCGAGAAAAATCCGCATCATATTACACTCCGGAAGTTCTTACGAAATGCCTGGTTAAGTATGCACTGAAGGAGCTTTTGGAAGGTAAAACCGCTGATGAAATATTGAAACTTACCATCTGTGAGCCTGCCATGGGTAGTGCTGCGTTCTTAAATGAAGCAATCAATCAGCTTGCGGAAGCTTACATAGACAGGAAACAAAAGGAACTCGGGGAATCAATATCTCATGAAAAGCGTCTTAATGAATTGCAAAAAGTTAAGATGTATATTGCAGATCGAAATGTTTACGGTATTGACCTAAATCCTGTAGCAGTAGAACTCGCTGAGGTTTCATTATGGTTAAACACGATATACAAAGGTGGGTTTGTTCCGTGGTTCGGAACACAGCTTGTGTGCGGTAACTCGTTGATTGGAGCAAGAAGACAGTGTTATCGTATTGAGCAATTGCAAACAGTAACACCTGGAAAACGCTGGTACGATAACGCCCCCGAACGTGTTCCTGTGGGTAGTAAGCGCATGCCAAGGAAACAAGTATATCATTTTCTTACCGGTGATCCTGGCATGGCTAACTATACGGATAAAGTTATCAAAAGTCTTGCTCCTGGTGAAATAAAGCTTATAAAAGAATGGAACAGGAAGTTTATTCAACCTTATGATGAGGACGAGATCGAAAACTTGTTGCGTTTATCGGCAATTATTGATGAATTATGGGAAAAACAAATAAAACTGCGTAAAGAAGTGCGAGAAAAAACAAATGATGCCCTTACGGTATACGGCCAGGTGGAGGAGGCGGAATCTTCGCGAACAACAATACGGGAAAAGGACATGATTTATAAAACATTGTATAAATCAGAAGAACAGAAAAATGCCGGTCCTTATGCAAGACTCAAATTTGCCATGGATTATTGGTGCTCTCTTTGGTTTTGGCCTATTGATAAGGCTGATCTTCTTCCTACCAGAAGTGAATTCATAGCCGATATGTATCTTATTTTAGAAGGAACGATTGAGACTCTCAAAGCTGTCAATGAGTTGGTGAAAAATGGACAACTTTCACTATTCCCAACAGAATATGAGCAGTTGGTGATAGATATAAATGCATTATATGAAGGTATGGGTATAGTAGATATTCCAAAGCTATGCCAACAGCAGCCTCGTCTAGCCTTGGTTAAAGAGATTGCCGATAAGCAGAAGTTTATGCATTGGGAACTTGAGTTTGCAGATTTGTTTGCTGAGCGTGGAGGATTTGACTTAATTATTGGTAATCCGCCGTGGATATTGCTTGGTTGGAACGAACAGAATGTGCTTTCTGACAGTCAACCTATATTTGCAATAAAAAATTTTTCCGCAGCACAAACAGCAAGACTTCGTGAAGAAGCATTAAAAAACCGGAGAACAAGATCAGACTACTTTACCGAGTATGAAACCATAGCTGGAACACAGTGTTTTTTAAATGCCACGCAAAATTATTCTGATCTGGTTGGTATGAAGGCAAATCTCTATAAATGTTTTTTACCACAAGCTTGGCAGTTTGCTGGTAAAGAAGGTGTTTTTGCATTTTTACACCCAGATGGTGTGTTTGATGATCCTAGAGGTGGACCTTTGAGAGAAAAGCTATACCCCAGACTTAGAAAACATTTTCAATTTACCAATGAATTGAAATTATTTGTAGAAGTTGATCACCATATGGGATTCAGTCTAAATGTTTATTGTAATAAACAATCTGATTCATTTGATTCGATAGGAAATTTGTTTGCTGTAGATACAATTGAACAATGTTATGACCAATCTATATCTAGAGATTTACCTGGAATTAAGAATGAAGAAAATAATACATGGAATACCAAAGGGCATCCTGGACGTGTTGTTAAAATCGGTAGGAAAGAACTTGAACTATTTGCAAAGTTATTTGATAATAGTGATAATTGGAAACAAGCTCGATTACCAGTTATTCATGCTCAGCAATTGATTGATGTACTTTTTTGTTTTGAGAAGCAAGACAAAAAATTGGGAGATATGCTGGATGAAGTATATACAACACAAATGTGGAATGAAACAAATGCTCAAAATGATAGAACAATTACTAGAAATATACATTTCCCAGTAACTACATTAGATTTAGTATATTCAGGTCCACATATTGGTGTGGCAAATCCATTGTTTAAAGTATCACGAAGGATATGTAGGTTAAATAGTGATTATGATAATGTAGATTTAACTTTTATTTCAAATGATTATCTACCAAGGTGTAATTATTCACCTTCGTGTGTGGTAAGTGAATATATTCAAAGAATTCCAACAACAGGATGGAGGCAAAAGGTACATGAACTTTTTAGATTTACAGCCCGTAAAATGCTAAATCTAAGTGGTGAACGAACTTTAATTGGTGCCATTATACCTAAGAGTACGGCCCATATAAATGGATTAGAAAGCATTGTTTTTGGCAACTATATTAATTTGGTATTGTTTTGTGGATATGCTGCATCAATTCCATATGACTTTTTTATCAAATCAATAGGGAAATCAAACTTACATAGTGATAATATTAATCCATTACCAATAATGAATACAAAATATAACAGCTCATTACTATGTAGAAGTTTATTACTAAATGTTGTTAACAAATACTATAGCGAACTTTGGGAATGTTTATGGAGTTATGCATATCGTATCGAAAAGTGGTCAAAATCCGACCATCGTCTGCGTCCTGAAAAATTTACAAGTCTCACTAAAGAATGGACATGGGACACACCTCTACGTACCGATTACGAACGCAGGCAGGCGCTAGTTGAGATTGATGTACTTACTGCAATGGCATTGGGTATGACCCTGGATCAATTAAAAACAATATACCGTATTCAGTTCCCTGTATTACAGCAATATGAGGCTGATACATGGTATGATCAAAATGGCAGAATCGTATTCACAAATAATCGCAGCTTAACAGGTGTTGGCTTTAGCCGGGCAGAGTTTGAGCAAATAAAGAATGCAAAAGCAAGTGAAAAGTTCTACCGGACCATAATAGATGATACCATGCCCGGTGGTCCAGTGGAACGCACCATTGAATATGTAGCACCATTTGATAGATGCGACCGTGAGCAGGACTACGAAACGGCATGGAAGTTCTTCGAAAAAAAGTATGGTTCTTTTAGTAGATAGTTAGGAGGATGGAGATAATGGTACACGACAATCGTATACCGGAATTGGACAAGCTTTTTGAAGATGTTGGTACATATAGAAAGAGTGCGGAATATAGAAATCTTCTAGATTTTATAAAGAGATTTCCTAAAATGGCGCCATATAATGCAATGCTAGTCCATATTCAGAAACCAGGGAGTCAATTTGTTGCCAGTGCTCATGATTGGAAAGTAAAATATGGTAGGAGGCCAAAAGTTGGCGCAAGACCACTTGTTATACTTCGACCATTTGGTCCTGTTGCATTTGTTTTTGAACTGAATGATACTGAAGGTGCTCCGTTCCCTGAAGCTTTGTTAGAACCTTTTAAAGCGGAAGGAAATATAACCGAAAACAAACTTGAAGATTTTAAATCCAGTTTACTTTATGAGGGAGTAACTGTAGTTGAACAAGATTATGGAACATCTATGGCAGGTTTTGTAGGACCAATCGAGGAAACCTTTAAGTATAAAACAATGAATAAATCTGAGCTTTTTTATGTCTTCTTTAGTATTGTTGTGAATAGAAATTTAAAACCATCTGAAAAAATGGCTACATTATTTCATGAATTAGGTCATGTGTTCTGTGGTCATGTTTATCAACCAAAAGCAAAATGGCTTCCTCAGAGGTATTTTTTATCTAAAAATGAAAAGGAATTTGAAGCTGAATCAGTGAGTTGGCTATTATGTGAGAGATTAGGTATTGTTAATCCATCGTCTAAATATCTTAGTGGATATTTAGACTCAAATGAGGAAATTCCTTCAATAAGCATTGATTTAGTATTAAAAACTGTAGGATTAATTGAAAGCATAATGTCAGGTAGAAAAACACTGCGTAAAGAATTACTGGTTAAGAAATCATAAACTGTTGCTGCTTTTCGTTATTATATAAATTGGGGGGAGTATTATGTTACCATCCGTTTTAGCCAGACAATTGCAGAAAGGATTATGCGATTATATAGAAACTACGTTTCCAATGTCAAACAAAGCGTTTAAAGGCTCATTATTAAGAATGTTGAACACAAAGAATTCAGTATTTCGTGAACCCTATATAGCAGTGCGTTTACCGTTCAGAGCTGCCGGAGAAAACACCGTAGAATTCGATGCAGTTATTCCTAAATATAAGCCACACCTGCATCAAGCAAAATCTTACGAAAGACTAATAGGCGATAATCCACGTTCCACTTTAATTGCAACAGGGACAGGCAGTGGTAAAACAGAATGCTTCCTCTATCCTATACTTGAGTATTGTTATCATCATAGTGACGAACGCGGAATTAAGGCGTTAATTATTTATCCGATGAATGCTCTTGCTTTAGATCAGGCAAAACGAATTGCTGAAGAAATATATAAAAGCCCTAAACTGCGGGGAAAAGTTACAGCGGGAATGTATGTGGGCGGATATGAAAAAAATGCATCACGGGTGATGGCAGAGGATCGTATTATTACAGATCATGAAACTATGTTATCAAATCCTCCGGATATTCTTTTGACAAATTATAAAATGCTGGATTACTTACTAGTACGCCCTAAAGATGCTAAACTATGGGCATCTAACAATCCAAATACTCTGAAGTTTATAGTAGTGGATGAACTTCATACATTTGATGGTGCTCAAGGGACGGATTTGGCTTGCCTATTAAGGCGACTAAAGGCACGTTTGGATACACCGCGAGGTTATCTGTGTTGCATAGGCACTTCTGCGACAATGGGAACAAAAGAAAGTGCTAAATATATTAGAGAATATGCCAGTAGTGTGTTTGATGAACCTTTTGACGAGGAATCAGTTATAACAGAAGATAGACTTACTGTTACGGAATTTTTTGAAGGTCATGATATAGAGGATTTTACTTTTCCTACGCAAGAGCAATGTGAAAAACTTCATTTCCTAATTAACGAAGGTGATTTGGAAAATTATTTGGTTTGTGCAGCTGAAAGTTGGTTTGATGACAGTTTTGATACAACAGATATTATGTCAGGTAAAACCAGGCTTAATATTGGAAAGCAGTTGATGAAGCATAGTTTTATGCGGCATATGCTTGAGATTATGGAGGGTAACTACGTTCAGGTAGAGTATATATGTGAAAAATTAAGAAATAAATTTCCTGACATTTCTAAATTAACTCAGCCCTCAACTGCACTTGATGCATTATTTGCCCTTATTTCCCATGCAAGAACTGAAACAGAATGTCGTCTGCGTCCATTTTTAAATGTTCAGGTACAGTTTTGGATGAGAGAACTACGCAGGTTGCTTGCCAAAGTCTGTGATGATAATATTGAATTTGCCCTTGAAGCGGACTTGAACGAAAATCAGGTTAAGCATTATTTGCCTGTAGTAAATTGTCGTGATTGCGGAGAAACAGGTTGGGCAAGTATATTAAATGAAAGATTCAATATGACTATGTTTAACCTGGAAACCTTTTATAATTTGTATTTCAGTCAGGATAAAAAAATAATAATGGTGTTTCCCTATGACGGAAAAACCATACCCCCCGGAATGAATCCTGCCCGACTGTGTACAGATTGCCTGCAGCTTGATTTGGGTGAAGGAGTACCGACTTGTTCTTTATGTGGTAAAAAAAGTATTCCTGTTATTTACCCAACGAAAAATGTTATAGTAACTGATGAATATAAACAATATATCTGTCCTTTCTGTGAGAGTAGACATGGATTATCTCTTATGGGATTAAGAAGTGCCACTGCAATTAGTGCTGAAGTATCGCAACTATACTCATCAAAATTTAATGATGATAAGAAACTACTTGCATTTTCTGATAATGTCCAGGATGCGGCACACAAGGCAGGCTTTTTCAATTCCCGCACATGGAGGTTCTACTTGCGTAGAGCAATACAGCAATTTGCTCTTGACAAAGGAAAGGATTTACCTTTAGATGAATTTCAAACACGATTTATAGAATATTGGCATAAAAAAATGACCGATGAAGAGTTTGTCAGTTTTTTCATAGCTCCTAATATGACATGGATGCGAGCTTATGAAAAAATGATAGCTGAAGGAGCTCTGGACAATAGCGAAGAAGCAAAGCGCCTTATGGACGGCATAGAAAGGCGAATTAAGTATGAAATTATGTTGGAATTTGGTGTAAGCTCTCGAATCGGCAGAACTTTGGAAAAATCAGGATGCTCTGTTATAAGCTTTGACATAGAAAAAGTCAAGGCTATAGTGGACAGAGTAAGGATTAGAACTATTAATGAATTGGGAGTGCTTACAAAAAGTCAACCAAAGGCATTTGAACATATGGTCATTGGTTTCTTACATATCATGCGGTCAAATGGAGCTTTTAACGATTCGGTTTATAATAGTTTTACAAGCAACAACGGAAGAGCTTATCTTCTCTCGAACGATAGAACAAAATGGATGCCAGGAATCCAGAGTGGCAGGAATATACCGCGTTTTATTTATAAACCGGTAAGCGGATTAAAACGAAATTGGAATTTTGATGCTCTTACGGGAAATTCCAAGTATATCAACTGGATTGAAGCTTGCATTGATGAGTTCATTAAAGGACAAGATATACCCGAACTAATTGCGAACATCATTTTAGACGAACTTATTAAGGCCGGCATAGTTGTTACTATGCCTTCGCCATCAACTTATGTTGTTTATGCTATTAATAAATCTGCTGTAAAAGTGGTTACAAATGTAAAACAGTTTGCTTGTGATGAGTGTGGTATAGGGATTTCGACTTCCGAAGATAACAAGTATTTTTGGAACGGTGCACCTTGTATCCGCAATAATTGCTATGGACACTTATATGAAAACGAAGAAAAAGAGCTTGACTACTATGGCAAGCTATACAGTAAAGGTGATCCGGTCCGTATTAATGCACAAGAGCATACAGGGTTATTAGAGCGGAATGACCGCGAAGAATTGGAACGTATGTTTAAGAGAAGAGAAAACGAAAAGAAACCATGGGATGTAAACTTATTATCATGTACACCAACTTTAGAAATGGGTATTGATATAGGCGATCTTTCCACAGTAGTGTTATGTAATATACCACCAGCTCAGGCACAATTTTTACAAAGAGCCGGACGTGCAGGCCGTAAAGATGGTAATTCCTTAACTTTAGCTGTAGCAAATGCCAGACCTCACGATCTTTATTTTTATTCAGACCCACTAGAGATGATTCAGGGAACGATTGAACCGCCAAAGGTATTTCTGCGTGCTTCTGCTGTCCTGGAAAGGCAATTTGTTGCTTTTTGTATGGATAGTTGGATAAAGAGTGGTGTACCGGAAAATGCGATACCGAATCATGTAAGTGTATGTCTGAACAAACTTGCACAACGTCCGAAAGATATTTATCCTTTTAATTTCTTACAATATGTGCAGGGCAATCTTTCCAGCCTTATAGAAAGATTTAAACAGATGTTCGCTAATTCGAATAATGGATTAGACGAAGAGACTATCAAAGAACTTGAGCTGTTTGCAAAGGGAAACAAACTGGATGAAAGCCCTATGCATCTAAAAATTCTGGAAGCTTTTGAATCCTTGAAATCTCAAAGAGATGTATTATATGGAAATATTAAACAATTAAAAGAATTGATTAAATTCATTGAAAATAGACCAAAGGATCCATCTAATGAAGAGGAGATTAATGAATTGAAAGGTGAGTTGTATGCTCTCAGCAATGTAGTAAAAAACCTTAATATGAAAAATGTTTTTAACTTCATGACTGATGAAGGTTTATTGCCAAACTATGCTTTCCCGGAAGCAGGAATAATATTGAAGGCAGTTCTTTTTCGAAAGGTAGAACCTTCTGATACGGAAAATAGTAATAAAAAACGCAAATATGAAAAGATGGTTTTTGAGTACAATAGGAGTGCTTCAACTGCTCTTAGTGAATTTGCACCGGCTAATAGTTTTTATGTAGATGGTAAAAAATTAAGAATCAATCAGATTGATTTGACAACGGCTCAAAGTGCAAAATGGAGATTATGTCCGAATTGTTCTCATGCTGAGGAAGATTCTCATCTTACCAATACGGCGGCATGTCCAAGGTGTGGCACTCCTGCTTGGGCAGATGCCGGACAGGTTAGAGCTATGTTAAAAATAAGAATGGTATATTCCAATATGCCTTATGATAAGGCTCAAATAAGCGATGAAAGTGATGATCGAAATACAGTATTTTATTGTAAGCAATTGCTTGTGGATGTTGATGAGGATAATGATATATATAAAGCATATCAAATGAATAATGACGAATTTAACTTTGGTTATGAATTTGTCAGAAAAGCAACCTTAAGGGAAATTAACTTCGGTGAGAAGGACATTCAGGGAGAAAGGCTCACTGTTTCAGGTGTAGACGAAGTCCGGAAAGGATTTGTAATCTGTAAATTCTGTGGACGAATTCAGTCTAAGAATGGAACCCCAGAGCATTCTTATACTTGCCGTGCTAACAAGTTAATGGGGTCAGGCTTGAATAATTCACTTATTCCTGCAAACAACCTAAAGCCTGGAGATAACGAGCCTTTTGAAGAATGCTTGTTTCTTTACAGAGAATTTACAACGGAAGTTTTGAGAATTCTTGTTCCGGCTACAACCATGGATTTTTCAAAGACTAGGCAAGAATCCTTTATAGCAGCTTTCATGCTTGGAATGAAAGAGTATTTTGGAAATGTTGATCATTTGCGTGCTGCATTGAGTGAAATTCCTGTTGGGGATTCAGGATACCGTAAACAGTATCTCGTAATATTTGATTCTGTTCCTGGCGGAACAGGATATCTGAAGCAATTGATGCGTAATGAAAAAGCTCTTGTAGAAATCTTAGAAAAGGCCCTTATTGCTCTTGAAAACTGTAGCTGTAAGGAAGATCCTCAGAAGGATGGCTGCTATCGTTGTTTGTATGCTTATCGTCAAAGTAACAACATTGGACAGATATCCAGGAAGACTGCTATTAGTTTGTTACGTCAGATACTTAGCGGAAAAGAAAATATAGAACAAATCGACAAGCTGAGTAGAATAACAATAAATTCTCTTTTTGAAAGTGAACTTGAGCGCTTGTTTGTTAGTGCACTTGAGCTTATGAGAAATGGAAATAGAACTGTCCATGTTGAAAAAGCTCTTGTTAACATGAAGGAAGGATATTTACTTAAAGTAGGAGAATGTATATGGGAAATTGAACCTCAGGTTCTATTGGATGAACAATTTGGTGTTTATGTGAAGTCCCGAGCTGATTTTGTATTATGGCCAAGAAGGAAAACCGAAGGGCAGAAGCCGGTTGCTATTTTTACAGATGGGTTCTTTTATCATAAGGATAAATGTGCTGATGACACTTTGAAAAGAGAAGCAATTAGACGGAGCACTTATTTTCGTGTATGGACTTTAAGTTGGAAGGATGTAGAAAGTGTCTTTAAACTCCAGGGGGATTATGCTACACAGACCTTGGAGCCTCAAAAAATGCCATCTGGTTCAAAAATGTATATGCCTGTAGTTAAAAATGGAAAAGCTGAGGTACTCCAACCTGGCAAAGTTACACCTTTTGAGATGTTAATGCAATATTTGGAAATGCCAAACGCCGAACAAATTTTTAAGGTCCATGCTAAAGCTATTTCTTTATCATTGTTGGATCCGGGCAAAGCCCGTAACAAGATTGTATTTGATAATTGGTATGGAGAGATTAAGAAAATACTGGATGAATTTCAAATACCGGAATCTGACTTTATGTTCGGCAATTGTGTTTTTGGTACCTGGACTCCAAGGGAATATGATGCTTATCTCAAGATTTACTCCGGTATAAAAATATCAGAGTTGAATGAAAAAAAATACGCGGTTTTGCCAATTGTGTGCGCTGTACTTAAAGATTCCGAAGAGAATAGAACAGAAAAATATGAAGCGGACTGGAACGGATTTTGGTATTTCTATAATTTGATGCAGTTCTCTGATAATTTCGTAGGTGCAACTAGTATTGGAATTCAAGAGTCTGTATACAGCAGTTTACCAATAATGGAAAGTCTAAATCAACAAACTATTTCTTCCATGCCATTTGAAAATGGTGATTGGTCAGGAATAAAAGGAGAGCTTTTTGATGACGAAGCTATTAAACTTGCAGCCAAACTCCAGTCAATGAATGTAAAAGTGCCTTCTTCTGTTGGTTATGAACTAACAAGTTCAAACGGGGCAGTTATTGCAGAATGCGAAATGGCCTGGGAAGAAGAAAGGGTTGCAGCATTATTGACGGAACAAATTGAGTATAAAGAAGTATTCGAGAGAGCAGGCTGGCAAGTATTTACGATAAATGATGATGTTCCATCCGGAATCAGGGGAGAAATGAATTCTATCAAGAATTAAAGGGGGAATGAACTAAAATGGAAAAAGCAATTGTAGCAATTTCATCTGATTTTCTGGATGCATTTGCAGCATTACCAAGGCAAATACAAGGAAAAGTAACGGAATTCATCAATAAGTTTCGTAATAATCCTCGCTCACCAGGAATAAATTACGAAAAAATAAACAATGCAATAGATAAAAAGATCTGCTCTGTTCGTATAGACGATACTTATCGTGGTATTGTTGTCAGGCAGGAGGAAACAGGTGTATATCTTCTTTTATGGGTGGACCATCATGACGATGCATATGCATGGGCACAAAGAAAAAAATGTATCATCAATCCGGTTACCGGAAATATCCAAGTGTTTGATGTAATTACAGAAGTGCCTGAAAAAACTGAAAAGCAAAGTAGTTTATTCAGCGGAATTTCCGATGAAGAACTTATTTCGTTGGGAATCCCGGAGGAACAAATATCCCTGGTTCGAACAATAGCTTCTGAGGAAATGTTATATTCCTTGAAAGAATTATTCCCTGAAGATGCATATGAAGCCTTGGAATGGCTTGCAAATGGATTTTCTGTGCAAGAAGTTTCTCAATTGTTTAAATCCGATTCGGATGATGAAAAAGATAAGGATGATAAAGAAATTAAAGATGATAATTTTGCAGCAGCTTTAGATAATGCAAGGAGTCAGAAAAACTTTGTTATTATAGATGATGAAGATGAACTTCGCCGAATTATAGCAGAGCCATTGGAAAAATGGAGAGTATTTTTGCATCCGACCCAAAGGAAACTCGTGACAAAAGATTATAACGGACCTGCTTGCATATTGGGAGGGGCAGGCACGGGAAAAACAGTTGTTGCAATGCACCGTGCTAAATATCTTGCGTCAAAAGCTAAAGGAAATGAAAAAATATTATTTACAACATATACAACTAATCTGGCAGAGGACATTAAAGAGAATCTCAGGAAAATCTGTACTGAGGATGAAATGCGCCATATAGAGGTGATCAATCTTGATGCATGGGTTATGCAATTTATGAGAGAGAGAGGATTTTCCTATTCGATTGTTTATGATGATCAATTGGAAGAAATATGGGAAAATGCTATAGCCCTTGCTGCCGATAATTCCGGTTTTACTCCAAGATTCTACTCAGATGAATGGTTGAAAGTTATCTCCCCCCAGGAAGCTTATACAAAAGAGGCTTATATGAAAGCTTCTCGAATTGGCAGGGGCACACGCCTGGACAGGAAAGCACGGCTCCAGGTATGGAATGTGATTGAAGAGTATAAAGCATTGATGAAAGATAAGCAAATTAGAGATGTTGAAACAGCTATGTATGAATGTAGGTTACTTATTGAAAAAAATCCTGGTATGTTGCCATATTCAGCCGTCATTGTAGATGAAGCTCAGGATTTTAGCACAAATGCATTTCGCCTATTACGATCTATTGCCGGAGAACAGCATAAGAATGATATGTTTATTGTAGGGGATGCCCATCAAAGGATATATAAAAATAAAGTTGTACTATCCAAATGTGGTATTAATGTTCGCGGAAGAAGCAGTTATTTGCGAATAAATTATCGCACTACGGAAGAGATTAGAAAATATGCGTTTGGGCTATTAAAGGGCATACCTTTTGATAATTTGGACATTGACTACGACCATGGCAAAATTTGTCAATCATTAACCCATGGAATAACTCCGATTGCAAAAAACTTTAACTCAGCAACGGAAGAATTGGAATATATAATTGATGAAATTAAGAAATTGCAATCATCCGGTACCGATTTAAAAAGTATTTGCATAGTAGCTAGAACAAATAAACTGCTTGATGATTATATAAAAGGCTTATCAGGAAGAGGAATCAAAACATATGAAATCAAGCGGAGCAAGATCGATGATAGAAGCTTTGAAGGCGTACGTGTGGCGACCATGCATCGTGTTAAAGGGCTTGAATTTAAACATGTTTTTGTAGTTGCCGTGAATAAACGTATTGTACCACTCCATTCAGCTATAAACACAACCGACCCGGTCGCAAGTGAAGAGTCCTTAACAGCAGAAAAGTGCCTGTTGTATGTAGCACTTACCCGTGCGCAAAAGACAGCTTATATAACAAGCTATGGGCAGCTATCGGAATTGATTATCTAAATAGGCGATTTAATTTTTTATATCTAAAATGAGATCAGGCTTGAATTATTCACTTATAAGATGAGGGGGCACACCTCGCTCGAGTTACAGGTATTTCTTTCAGGGAGTGGAATGTCTCCTTTTAATTCTGCAGGTATACCGCATTTGAACTTCGACATGATAAAGAACTTGTATCTTACATGGGGATATTTCTCAACATAAAGGAAATACCTTTAGTTCGAGTGAGGTGTGTTACCATACAATTCATGAAGTTAATGAACGTTAATCCTGCAGGCCGCTTTGACAACCAAGACTTTCAGAGTAGGCTCCTAGTTATTGTGAAATGTGCTTGATACTTGGATAATAATACCTGATAGCTGGATTCAATAACTGATACTTTGATATCGATGCCTGATAGTTAGACCCAACAATTGATTCTAATATTTGATTTAAATGACCGCAAGAGTTAGCAGAATTAATCAAAAGGACGAAGCTAGATACACCTATTTTTAAGATAATCGTAAAACACCTCAGAATATTCTGAAAATAAGGAGTTGAAGAAAAATTGAGAATTGCTCTTCTTCAATGCACAAGTAGAAAAAAATCAAATAAATGCCAGGCAAGCGAATTGTACTCAGAAAGCCCACGGTTTCGCTTGTCTTATACCCTGGCAAAGCTTGTTGCTAATAAAATATATATTCTTTCCGCTAAATATGGCTTGGTACCGGAAAATATGATAATAGAACCCTATAACGAAACCTTGAAAGATAAAAGTGCTCTTGAGCGACTAGTATGGGCAGAAAAGGTTTTAAATGACCTGCGAAATGTTTCTGACCTGGAATGTGATGAGTTTATTTTTTTGACTAGCGAGGTTTACCATGAAAATCTGGTGCCACATTTGTCCCATCTATGGTTTCCTCTCAAAGGCAAACGCCAAGGAGAATGGATACCGTAGTTAAAGAGGCTTATTAAGCTTGAAAGTGAAACAGATAAAGCAATAGTTCTTCATATACTTTTCAACTGTATGCTGAGATTGGATTGGACGATGATAAACAAGATTCCTTATCCGAATGGCATATATATCATGTTTGAAAGTGGTGAAAAATTCTATAACATGGATAGAATAGTTCGTGTAGGTACTCATAAAGGTCAAGAACGTTTATTGAAAAGGTTAAAAGATCATTTTGTAAAAGAAGATGCTGATGGGAGTATTTTACGAAAAAACATCGGTCGTGCTTTTCTGAATATGAATTCAGATTCATATTTGCAATCATGGGAAATTGATATGCATTATTCTGAAAATAAAAGAAAATATGGTCATTTAATAAATAAAGAACTTGAAACCGAACTTGAGGTAAAAATTAGCAGTTACTTGAGGGACAACATCACCTTTGTCTGCTTTCCGGTTGAGGAAAAAGATGAACGGTTGAGATTAGAAGAAGGGATTATAGCATCATTAAGCAGAAATCCATCATTTGGTGCAAGTAGCAGTTGGCTTGGCTTGAATAGCCCTATTCCGGAGATTGCACGGAGCGGTCTTTGGAATAGACAAGGTTTACGAAGACAACCATTATCTGAGAAAGAGTTGGAGCGGATTAAGTGGCTTGCTAGATTTGGAAACGATAGTTATTATAAGAACAAAACTACTAGGTAAATAGCACATGTGCAAAAAAAGAAAAAAGTGCTATAATGCCAGATTTACAGAATTTTTTTTTATGTATAACTGGTAAGTATTTGCAGTTAAATGCAGAAGAAAGAAGGATATCGGAAAACAATATGGGAAAAACTGCATTTATTTATTCTCTTCATTATAAAACATAAGGTTAAATGCAAAAAATTCTTATTGTGTTTTATTATATAAATTGATGATGATATGAGAATTATATCTTCTAATACATAATTTATACAAAAAGTGCAGTTTAAAACTAGTTTATTAGCAAATATTATTAATATTACATGATATGTAAATATTGTTAGCAATAAGATAGACAATTCTGATGAAGAGAATTAAAGATGATTTCAAATTTATTAGTTCATATACCCCGGTGTACTTTCCGAAAAATATCTTGCGGTAACAATTAGTGAGTACATTTCTTCATACCGCTTAATACTTCTTTTGTCATAATTGTGTACAAGAATAGGTAAATTAAAACCGAAGTACATTGTAAACTGAAGAGTGCCTCCAAATTATGCTTTATACATTTTGTATCAAGTCTTTAACAGTTTCTGTAATATGGTCTTTGCTAAAGAAAATCTCATCGGTTCAACAATGTGTTTAATATATTCACCCTTTCCAACATTTAGGTTAATGTACTTAAGTAAATTAAGCAAGTTTTACACTATCTCTTGATGAAACTTGGAAGAATGTTACATATTACTATTATATCATTAAACACAACAGTTTTTATTTCAAACCTAAAAACATATAAATTTTTGATTCCGACAATAAGATACAATACCTTCCCAATATTTCATTAAGCTTGATTATAGTACTATTTAAAGATTTAATTTAGAATGAATAAATCTATGCTATATTCAGTCTTTATATTTACTTTGATAAATTTTTCAAAATCTTCAGGATTACACTTGAAAGGCAATTCAATGTAAATTAAAATGAAAGTGTTAATCTCAATATCTGATATTATACAAGAAAAAGAAATATAGGTGGTGCTGTGTCTCTTAAACCTAAAAATATATAGTTAATAATGAAATGAAGTTTATAAAGAAAGATTAAATTATTACTTACTTTTTTCTGCAATAGTGTTATAACATTTTTGTATAGGCTGTTTATTATTGTAAAATTATTTAATGAAAAATAACTTATCTAAAACTACAGCTTTTACTTAAAATTAACCTTTTCGCTAACAAGGATAAAAGTAAAGGTAAAAAATATGATTGCACATGGTCAGTCAACATATCATTTAAGAATATAGTATCAGACCTATGTACTAAGTAATAAAGCTAAATCTTTTTCATAATGAAAGAACGAGGTAAAATTAACTTGTTTTATGAGGTGATTTCGTTGAAAGATACAATATTTATCAGTCACGCAACACCTGATGATAATGAGTTTGCAGCATGGCTTGCAACTAAACTAGAACTATGCGGTTATAAAGTATGGATTGACCTAAAATCCTTGGACCCTTCTGATGACTTTTGGCTAAAAATTGACAATGCAATAAGGAATGAATCTGTAAAGTTCATTTTTGTTATGAGTAAAGCTTCAGTTGATACATCTAGAACAGGAGTGCAGAAAGAGCTTGCAGTTGCTGATAAAATGAGGAAGCAGGATAATAATTTCATTATTCCAGTAAGAATTGACAATGTAAGTTATGATAATTTACCTATTGAAGTATTGAGGCTGAATGCAATTGATTTCTCTGATAATTGGGCAGCTGGGTTAAAAAAACTTATTGAGTTTCTAAATAAAGAAAACATCATGAAAGCTAAAACAAAAACAACTTCTGAGGAGATATTGTCACGATGGTATCAGATCAAATCATCTATAAATAGTCAAATCACTGATAAGGAAGACGTCTATTACAGTAATCTCTTTTCAATTGAGATGCCGGAATACTTATATATTTACCCGGCTGTTCAAGTGGAAAATGTTTTGAAAGTAAAATATATTCCATACAAAAAAATAAGAAAAGTAGTTTTAACTTTTGCATGTAATAAATGCATTACTGAATGGTGTGGTACTAACATCGATTTTTATAGAATAAAAACGATTGATGCGATGGCAGAACAAAATGAGAATGTGGAAATACTAGACCAAATCATTAATAGAATTAGTCGTAATATCGTTAATTTGCTTAATTGGAATATTAGCGAATTATTTTTTAGCAAAGGACTTAGAAGATTCAAAGGAAATGATCAAAAGAGAAGTAGAAGAGTATACTATTTCCCTAAGAATACCAAATCAAAAAGGGCAATTTCAGGAAGAGAAAAAAATCTGTCCGGTAAATATAAAGAGAAAAACTGGCATTACGGAATAAGTGCGTATTGTACACAATTTCCAACATTTGGAGTAATTATTAGAGGACATTTAATTTTCACAGATTCACAAGACAGAGAACTTTCAGATTCATCACAGATTACTGCAAGAAGAAGCAAAGGTAAGCGGTTTTACAACAAGGAATGGAAAGAATTATTACAGACAGCTATGTACTATATTAGCAACGGAAGTGATTATATTTATTATACAAATTGTTGTGAATTAAATGCAATGTATCTATCTCAACAACCGGAAAAGTTTGTATCAAAACTTGGGTATTTGGAACCTGAAAGAATAGTCGGGGAGGTTGAGGACACTGATGAATAATAAACTAAAATTTTTCCCTGAACCAAAATTAGCTTTCCGGTATGGTCAATCAGCAGAAGACAGCCGCGATGGATTAACATTGTTTGGCCCATTTGAAGAAGCAACAGGGAGGATAAAAGTTGGTGTAATAGGAACAAAAGATGGAATTTACAATTATTCAAGTTTTGTAAATAGAATAAATAAACCAATTTTTACTCAAAGCCTAGGTAGACCGTCTTTTCCTGGCTTTTCATCTGTATTTGGCCTTGAATGGCCAGATTCACCTACTTTTTCGATAGAAATTGATGAAAATGAAATCGAAAAACTAGTTAATGTTAAAAACTTGAAAGAAAGAACTTATCAGATAGTATCTTTTTATCTTGGAAAAATAAAAAAATACTTGGTAGAAGAAGATAAGTCAATTGATATTTGGTATGTAATAGTTCCAATGTCAGTGTATTTAAATTGTAGACCAAAATCAAAAAGCGGAAAAGCAACTATATCAAAGCAAAGAATAGAAATTTTTCAATCAGGTCAATTATCATTATTTGATGAAGAAGATGAAATTGAACACTATAATGAGATGTATGAATCTGCTTCTGATTTTCATGATCAGTTAAAAGCCCGCGCAATATTTGAAAAAATACAGACACCGATTCAAATAATGTTAGAAGACACTCTTCTTTTTAAAAGTAAAGTATACGGTAAAGAATATAATGATGATATGAAAGCTCATTTAGCATGGACTCATTCAAGCTCACTTTATTATAAACTAGGGTATCTACCTTGGAAGCTTACAGGAGTGAGGGAAGGTGTGTGTTATGTCGGCTTGGTTTTCAAAAAAATACAGAGTGAATTATCCAAAAAAGGATTTGCTTGTAGTGCAGCTCAAATGTTTTTAGATTCAGGAGACGGAGTAGTATTCAGAGGAAATATAGGTCCCTGGATGAGTAAAGATGAAAAAACATATCATTTAAATAAAGAGTCTGCGAGAGATTTACTTAAGATAGCTGTTGAATCATACAAAGATAAACATGGATCTTATCCAAGAGAAATGTTTATTCATGGTCGTGCTTCATTTACAAATGAAGAATGGGAAGGTTTTACAGAAGCACTTAAAGATTCACCAGGAACAAAATTAGTTGGAGTAAAAATAATTGAAACAGATGGTTTTAGAATTTTCAAAGATAACCCGTCAGAAAAAAATGTATATGGTGTAATGCGAGGGTTGAGCTTAATAGTTGATGAAAAAAGCGGTTATTTATGGACAAAAGGATATATTCCCAAGACAGAAACTACTAATCATCTTGAGGTGGCGAGACCTTTAAGAATTACAATTGACCGTGGAGATAGTGATATCGAAATAGTTATGCAAGATATCTTATGTCTCACGAAGCTTAATTATAACGCATGTATCTATGGAGATGGTTTACCTGTAACACTTCGATTCTCAGATCAAATAGGTAATATTTTAACAGCAATTCCAGCAGTTAATTGGCCAGCCAAGTCTTTTAAGTATTATATATAATTCTTAGGGGGGATTTACTATGGATAAAAATATTCTATATGAAACAGCGAAAATACTAATAGAAAAGATCGAAAGTGCCAAAGAAATGGAAGAAATATGGCTAACATATAAAGATGTAAGTAATAATTTATATCGAAATGCAGGTATTAGTATAGAGCCATGAAAGTAGATTATTACTATGATTTTACCTAAAGGTGTGTTTTTGAACCATATTGTAGATTTTCATTTTAATTCAGGTAAATCTACCATAATTTTATCACATTAAATAATGTGCAAAAAGTTTTAACCCTCCTGCAATTCGAATAAATATTTTCACTTTACAGTAGGGATATTTTTTG
>DUMC01000129.1 GCA_012840075.1 Clostridiaceae bacterium
ATGATGACATATTTAGGAATAACTGAATTAAAATGTTAAAAAATCCATGAGGGAATCTCTTTGGTAAAAGTCAAATTCTAAGAATGAGCGAGAAATATTAAGAAAATCAAAGATAATAGAGGGAGGGGATAGAATTAATACCTACGATATACGCAAATGCGGTTCCGTCAGGCAAACTTGACAAGGAAAGCTATCTAAGATTTTTAAATGATATGCTCGATAGGATTCCCAGTTGCCAAAAAATTGACGGAATTTGGCTTTACCTGCATGGAGCAATGGAAGTAGAAGAAATAGGAAGCGGCGAGGTAGCCTTGCTTTCTGCTATAAGAAAAAAGGTAGGATATGATATACCGATTTCGGTAGCGCTGGATTTTCATGCAAATAATTCAACTGAACTTACCAAATATGCAAATATAATTTGCGGCTATAAAACAGCTCCCCATACTGACATGGAAGAAACTCAAATCAAAACTGCACAACTGCTATTAAAATGTATAAGAGAAAAATTATTACCTAAGCCTGTAATAATTCAAATACCTCTAATGATCACGGGAGACATGGTAATAACTTCCTCCGAGCCTATGAAAACGATTATTGACGAAACTGAAAAAATAGAAAGACAGCCGGGCATTCTTTCAGCTTCCGTTTTTAACGGTCAAAATTGGGTAGATGCTCCGAATGCAGGCGCCAGTGTAATTGTTGTTCCTGAAAAAGAAGAATATACGGAATTAGCTCACAATGAGGCACGGAAATTAGCAAAAATGTTTTGGGATGCAAGAGAAAAATTCAAATTTCAAGTAGATGCATTTGAGCCTGAAGAGGCTGTTGAGGCAGCTATAAGTGCAGAGGAAAAGCTTGTTTTTATAACTGATTCAGGAGATAATACTACTGCCGGTGCTGCAGGAGATAATGCTTATCTTTTGAAGATTATTTTGAAAAAAAATGTTGGTCATACTCTGATTGGTGGTATTACTGACAGCAGAGCGGTTAAAATTTGCGAAAGTAAAAGAATAGGAGATAGAGTGGAGTTGATTTTGGGCGGTGAACTGGATGTGGAAAACAGCGAATCTGTGAGAATAACAGGTATTATAAAAAACAAGGGCAACATCCTTGGATGGTATGGAGAAGATGGTGGAAAAGCAGTAGTATTAAATATTGAGGGTAAAAGTATTGATATAATAGTAACTGAAAGAAGATGTGCTCTTATCTCTCCTGAAATATTTGAATCTATAGGTGTAAATATTTATGACTATGAAATTGTTGTTGTAAAACTGGGTTATTTATATCCCAAGCTTGCACAGGTTGCAAAAAAAGCTATTTTTGCACTTACTCCCGGTGCAAGTTGCGAAGCAATAGAAAAGTTGAAATTTTATAACATAGGAAGAAAAGTATATCCAATAAACAAAGACATCATATTTTTTGATGAAAATAAGAATGTCCCTTTGGCTAATAAAAACACCATCTAAATGTATAAAAGACTTGACAAAAGAGCAATTGCTTCTATTATAATAATATTATTAATGATATGCAAACGTTATCATATTTTACTATCAGAAATAATAACAGGAGGAAATATGTCAGTCACATTAAAAGATATAGCTAAAAAATTGAATGTTTCAGTTTCTACTGTATCGAGGGTTGTAAATAATAAAAAGTATGTAAGCCCCAAAACAAGGGAAAAAGTACTTAAAGCATTGGAAGAGTATAATTATACACCGAACCAGGTGGCAAGAAGCTTGAAGAATAAATCAACCAACACTGTAGGTATAGTAATTCCGGATATTACTGAAGATTTCTTTTCTTATATAATAAAAGGTATTGACCATGTATTGGTAAAAAATGGTTATTCCATAATTCTTTGTGATACTAACGAAAGTGCAGAAAGAGAAGAATTGTACTTAAATTTACTTGTTGAAAAGCAAGTTGACGGTCTTATTCTTGCAACAGTAAGCAAAGATCATAAATTGATTAAAAATATAATGAAAAGAGGAATATCCGTTATATTCATTGACAATCTTCCAAAACTTAAGAATAGCTATGATTCAGTGATTATTGACAATGCAAAAGCCAGCTATATAGCAGTTGAACATCTGATTGAACTCGGGCACAGGAATATTGGAATTATAACGGGAAAACAAGATGAAACTACGGGCTATGAAAGATTGATTGGCTACAAAAGGGCTTTGATTGAAAATAACATAGAAATTGACGAAAATTTAATTACTGTAGGAGATTTCAAAGAGAAGTCAGGTTACAATAATATGAAACTGTTGTTGGAGAAAAATAAAAATATGACTGCTGTTTTTGTAGCAAGCAGTAAAATGACATTTGGAGCTATTAAAGCTATAAAAGAAAAAGGTTTAAGAATACCGGAGGATATTGCGCTTGTAGGATTTGATGTTCACGATCCTTCAGGATTGATTACACCTAGTATTACGACTATAATTCAACCTGAAGAGAATATAGGTAAAGCAGCCGCAGAACTTATGTTAAAGAGATTAAGTGAAAAAGGAGAAAAGTATCATCAGAAAATAGTCCTTGAACCGCAATTATTGATAAGAGATTCCTGTGGGGCAAATAAATATAAAAAATGACAATAAGATAAATATAAAAGATGACAATAAGGTAAAGCAAGGCAAGACAAGACAGGTTTGTATAAATAGAAATTTATTTTAAATTTTTAAAAACACCTGCAAAAGGTGTTTTTTTTCTTAACAGTTAATCATTTCCTTTTACCCTTGACGAAATCAAAAGATATAAGTATATAATAAAAATAAAAAATATGCTAATGATATGCCAAAAATTGTTTTAAAGAATTTGCTTTCTTAAAAGAATTTGCTTTAAAAGGGCAAAAACCATGAAATAACCGGCGAAAGAAAAGAACTTAACTTTTAGAAATATGAAAAAAATAAGAAAGAGGTGTAATTCCATGAGAGTATTATTCATAGGTGGGACCGGTACAATAAGTTCTGCTGTTTCCGAGCTTTCCGTAGAAAAAGGTATTGACCTGTATTTGTTAAACCGCGGAAACAGGACCGAGTTTATACCCAAAGGTGCTAAATCAATCATAGGGGATATCAGGGATAAAGAAAGAATTAAGGAAGTATTAAGGGATTATACATTTGATGTTGTTGTTGATTGGGTAGCGTTTACTTCTGAGCATGTAAAAGCGGATATTGAAATTTTCAAGGGTAAGACAGAATATACAGATGGACTATAGTAGACCGGATGAAAAAAGGTAAAAAAATAATAGTACCCGGAGATGGTACTTCGCTATGGACATTAACACATAACACAGACTTTGCAAAGGCCTTCATCGGTTTGATGGGAAACATCCAGGCAATTGGACATGCATTCCATATAACCTCCGATGAAGTTTTAACATGGGATCAGATAGCAAATATAATTGGGAATGCGGTGGGCGTAAAACCTAAAATAATACACATTCCTTCCGAATTCATAGGTGCCTTTTCTCCTGAAAGTATAGGAGGGCTGCTAGGAGATAAATCTGTAAGTGTAGTATTTGATAATAGTAAAATAAAAAGATTTGTACCCGGGTATCAAGCCACGGTTTCTTTTGCAGAAGGTATCAAAGAAACAATTGAATGGTACGAGGCAGATCCACGCAGGTGCGAAATTGACGAAGAATTTAATATGCTGGCAGACAAGATAATTAATGCATACGAGAGAGCACTGGATTTAGCAAGTGAATAAAGCAAGTGAATTAATAAAAATTAAAGATTGGATAATGATTAATGCGAATATTGCAAGGGTATTACAATTTATTTACATTTTACTTTAATTTAACACTTATAAAAAAAAGTATAATATTCTAATGTTAATCCTCCGATATATGTATATGTAGGTATGTATAAGTAAATAAGAAAAGAGGAAATATACTTGATTGCAATGTATAGCAAGGATATTGTTTTATTTTTAACAAAGTTAAATTCAAGTGAATAGCAATAAATAAAAGTAAAAAGGAGAAAAAGTAGCTATGAGTCGCCACATAAACCTTGGTTTAAAGTATATCAAAGTCATTTGTATAAAAGGCGTAGAGTACATTAACGATGATTATGAGTGCATAAAAAAAATAAAATTAGGGGTTCCTTATATTAAATCATTAAAATACGATGGGGTGGAGTATTTTAATGTTGATTATAAAGAACCCGTTAACAAACTAAGAATATAGGGGAAAATTCTTTATCAAATAAAAGCTAACAAAGTAGCTATTATACGCATTTTTTAACTTTAACGTAACGTTGGGGACAACTTCATGTAAACCCCCCAGAATACTGCTTTTAGCTTTAACATAAAATTTGTTGGCTTTTCCACAACAACCAATACTTAACCTCAACAACCAATACTTAAGTAGATATTAATGCTGAAACAGCATTTATAATCTTCTCTATATCTTCATGCAACAACCCGCTAAAATATGCACTTTTATCAAGAAGTATAGAATCAACACCTATTTCTTTTAAAGCAGGAGGTAACATGTTTTTTGTAATAACTATAAGTTCTTCCTCTTGGTTGGTGCATGAATCTTTTTCTTTTTCTTTTGCATCCATTTCAATAACCACCTTATAATAATTATATTACATACCATCCACCCTAATTGAGTTGGGGCTTCCTGCTTAACAAAATTGTTATCAAACTAACAATAACTATCACCAACTATTGACAACTACTAACTTTCGTAAATGTATATGTAAAACCCATGTTTATTATTATACATTATTATAAAACTAAATTTCTACCAATTTTTTTAAGCTATATAGCTTATATTTATTAAAATAAACTGTAAATAAAAACATATTATATATAAATTTAAGGGCAATCTACCAATATTTCAGACTGCCCTTTTTTGCATAGTGAATTAGATAAAATAACGTACTACACAATTATTTTATCCTGCGCGCAACAAAACTACAAAACACTCGCACACTATTGCTTCGGCAGCCTGGCAATCATAGAAAGATATCAATTATCTTCCCTTAGACCCATAGCTTTGCGACACTGCCTTTCGACAGTTGTGCCATTATCGTGCAATTGTGTTTTAATTTAAATATAATTACTTATTAAATTTTTTTACTACAAAATTTTTTAAATTTTATTATATTACAAAATTTTTGAATATGTATTTCCCGTCAATCACAACTCTATTACAAATCTTACAATAATATTTTAGATTTATTACATATTCAATTTATATAATATTATATTTATAAAAAAAATGCAATATATAATTGAAAAATTTTTAAACTTTTTTGTTCCTTATGCCGTTATTTGTCATTTTTATGCTGTTATTTGTCTTATATTGTTGTTGTTTGTCACTATTTTTAATCTTTTTTATCCTTCTGTTTTTCAAGTTTTAAGGCTTTTATGGCTTCAATTATTTTGCGTACATCATCAGGAGGGATACTTTGTTGTTTCATTTCCATTGCAAGCTTTAAGTATTCGACTCCAATGTTTTTTAAAGCTTCAGGCATGTTATCCTTATCTATAACAATGAGGTTTTTATTTTCTACTCTTCCCAGAAGCCAATCTATACTCACATTAAAATAATCTGCTATTTTAACGATAGTTTCGTACTCCGGAGTTCTTTTGCCTGTCTCGTACATAGAAATTGTACTGTCGTACAAACCGAAAAGAGCTCCAAATTCATGTTGTGTTAAATTATTTTCTTTTCTAAGCTGCCTTATCCTATCCCCTATCACATCAAGTTTTCCTCCTCCGGGTTTAAATCACGTAAACAAAAAAACCACTATGCTTTTGTTACCAAAGCCGTTAAACTGCTATCGAACTGATTTAAAAATAAAAATAACCGCATGTTCTAGATTAACTACATATAATACATATAATATAATACATACTTTATTGATTGTTAAATATATTGGTTGTAATATATCAATATAAATTTAGCTGTTTGCTAATATATTAGCTTCACAATTATTTAATCATATAATACTCAATTAATCATATAATACTCAATTTCAATTTTTGTCCCAAATAATCATAAATTGTATATTTGGCTTAAATCAAATTTTATTATACATTTATTTGTTTTACAAGAGGTAATTACCGAAAAATATTTATTTGATAATAAAAATGAAGAAAATCAAAAGAAAACTATTTTTTTAAATAGAACCCTTTTTATTTATTAAACGCACCCAAACTTCGAAACCTGATTTTTATTGACATTGCTGTAAAAACTCAGTAAAATAACATCAATTAAAATTTAGATTTATTATGTTAATTTACAAAATACGACAATTTAGCCGTTTATTAAAGTATATAATTATATATAGTTTTTACAAAATAACTTTTAAATTGCCACTATAAATAAAATGTGATAAAATATAATTAATAACAATATGGTATAAATAATAAAAAAACATAAAACTGTTACGGTATACTGCAAATTTCAAAAGAAAAAAGGTGAAGTTATGGAGTTAGAGCTAAAAGAATATTTTAAGTTATTGTTAAAATGGATGTGGCTTATTATTGCTGTACCGCTAATTACTACGATTTTGGCAGCATACATAAGTATTTTTATTTTAGAGCCGGTATATGAAGCAAATACAACTTTATATGTGATACATAAATCTACCGGATCGGAATTTTCAATTGCATACAATGACCTTCTTATAGGTCAACAGTTGGTAAAAGATTATAAAGAAATAGTTAAAAGCAGGCGCATAACAACAAAAGTTATTGAAGAGTTAGAGTTAAGTAATCTTACAACTTCCCAGCTGGCAAATAAAATAAGTGTGGATGCAAAAAATGAAACCAGATTAATAGAAATCAAAGTCCAGGATAAAGATCCCCAAAGAGCTGCCGAAATAGCTAATAAAGTGGCAGAAGTGTTTAAAGAAGAAGTAGTGGAGATTATGAAGGTTGAAAATATTAATATTGTAGATAATGCCATAGTACCGGTTAATCCTATTAAACCCAGGCTGTTGATGAATGTCGCTGTTGCATTTGTCTTAGGATTGCTGGTAGCGGTAGGTCTTGCATTTGTTATTGAGTACTTTGACGATACAATTAAATCTACTGAAGATGTGGAACATTACTTAGAACTTACTGTTCTTGGAACTATACCTGAGTTTACACAAAATTAGGAGGATTACTAAATGGACCAAACAAGATATAACCTACTAGGTGACTTAAACGTTCCAGCTGAGGAAGCTTATAAAACTTTAAGAACCAATATTCGTTTTTGTGATGTTATCAATAAAATCAAGACAATTACAGTAACAAGTTGTATTCCGGGCGAAGGCAAAACAACAACCGTGTTGAATTTAGCCATAAGCATGGCAAAAACCGGAATGAAGACTTTAGTAGCGGATGTAGATTTAAGACGACCAATGACTACAAAGATAATGGGAATAAATAGCAGATTAGGTATAACTTCATATTTGACGGGAGATGCAGAAATTGATGATATTGTTCATAGCACGGTGATTGAAAATCTATACTTAATACCTAGCGGACCAATACCACCAAATCCGGCAGAGTTGTTAAGCTCAGAGAAATTTGCCGAGTTTACTAAAGACATAAAGGAACGTGATTTTGAATGTATTAACGGGAAGTTCGATATTATAATATTTGATACACCACCTTTAGGCAGTGTTATAGATGGGGCAATACTGGCATCACAGACTGATGGTACTATATTGGTTATTAAATCAAAGTCCGTCAACTATAAGCTTGCCCAGAATGTTAAAGAACAGTTGGAAAAAGCCAATGCTACAATTTTAGGTGTTGTATTAAATAATGTTAATACAAAAGATTATCGATACCAATACGGATATGGTGGAAAATATAAGTATTATTACTATGGGAGGGGAAGTACAAGTAAAGAGAACACTGAAAAAGAGGGGATTTTTGGAAAGGTGTTCAATAAATTGAAGTTAAAAAATGCAAAATATTAAGGGTATATGGAAGTGAAATGAAGAAGTGATAGATATACATAGTCATATTGTTTTTGGTGTGGATGATGGTTCCGAAAGTCTTGAAGAAACACTTAAAATGCTTGAAGAAGCTAAAAATGCCGGAGTTGAAACAGTGTTTGCTACACCTCATTTCATGGATCATGTATTAAATCCTGATAAGACTTTTGATAATTTTAGGGTCGTGTTGAATAAGGCAAGTGAATTAGGAGTGGATATTAAGCTTGGATTTGAGGTTGTACTTCATCCGCTGTTGTTAAGAGGAATAGAGATTGCTAAACGGCATACAATGAATAAGACGGAATACATATTGGTAGAGTTTCCTTTTAACTCATCATTTGAATTTAGTAAAAGAGTACTGGCGCAAATCCGGCAGAAAGGTTTAATACCAATAGTTGCTCATCCGGAGAGAATTGAGACTTTTATTAAAAAAAGAGGTTTAATAAGGGAACTTAAAGAAAGCGGTTGTCTTATACAGGTGAATGCAGGCAGCATAACCGGATATTATGGAGAAAAGGCGAGATTGATTGCACGAAAAATAGTTGAAGAGAAAACGGCAGATTTTATAGCTTCAGATGCACACAAAACCGGATATTACAATAGGTACCTGGAATCTTACCATATAATAACCGGATGGACTGATGAGGATTATGCACAACGATTGTTTAAAATTAATGCGCGCAAGCTTATTGGCATTTAAGTAACCGAATTTAACCAAAACCAAAAACAAATCTATTGCTTCTGCAAAAGCAGCAAATTTAAACTGAGCAGATTATAATAAGAAAGGTAAAAATTGGTACTTGAATCACGTAAACACAATGCCCATAGAAAAACTTCATGCAAAAGCATAGGATAGGATTTGTAAAATGAAAGCCGATATGTAAGTTCAAGTGCTATGGTAGTAAGTGATGAGATTGAATAAGCAGCAATACAAAATAGGAAGAGTAGAGAAGAAAAACGACTTAAAAAAGGAAAATTTCAAGAGCAAGAAAATGAAGTATTTTCACTGGACCATAGTTGTACTTTATATGGCAATGATATTCTATTTTTCAAGCCAAGATGGTACAGAGTCGCATGAGGTTTCTTCCCGATTGCTTGAATATTTGAAATTCCTAGCATTGTATGTTCCAGAAGGTCTACTTGATTTTTTTTCAGGGGTGGGCAAAAATCATGAGTATATTTTACGTAAATGTGCTCACTTTACGGAATATTTAATTTTATCATTGATAGTTTATAAAGCTATGAGAGCCAGTGAAATAAGTTTTAAAAAAAGCATATTGTTAACTTTTATCATCTGCTTTGTATATGCAGTATCTGATGAAGTGCACCAATATTTTGTTCCCGGCAGAGCTTTTGCTGTTACGGATATCATGATAGATACTGCCGGAGCAATTTTAGGACTCATGACAGTTGTTTTATTTAATTTTGCAAAGGAAAAGCGGACAGGTATAAAAAATCTACAAAAAAGATAAGCGAATAAAAAGTACACAAAAGACATGAATGAGATATAGAAAAAACATATGAGTAAAAGAAGTTTGTAAAAAGCAAAAGAAAAAAGATAGAGAAAAAGTTTGTAAATAGTAAAAAGACAGAAAAATATAAAGAAAAAATATAGAAAAATAAAAAGTAATATAAAAATATAGAAAGAATATAGGGGAGGCGCTATTATGCGGCGTTTAATTAAAATGATGGGGTTTTGTTTTATCGATATTGTTTTATTAGCATTATCTATAGTATTTTCCTATGCATTAAAATTTGACTTCAATTTTATTTACATAAGACGAAGTTATTGGCTTGATATTTTATGTATAATACCATTAGCAATAATAATTAAAATACTGTGTTTCTGGAGTTTTAAGTTATATACTACTTTATGGAAGTATGCCAGTTTGCACGAAGCTTTAAAAATTGGACAAGCTGTTTTAGCAGGTAACATTTTAGTAATACTGATAGCATTAGTCTTACCAATAAAGTCCAGTTTTTCAGCATTGATTATAAGCAGCTTTTTGGATTTTGTATTTGTTGCAGGTATAAGGTTTGTATATAGATTATACTGGTCGATGCTTAAAAACAAGTTTAATTCTCATTTTTATTCTAATAAAAATTTAAAGGAAAAGCGACTTATGATTATAGGTGCCGGAGAAGCAGGTTCAGTTATAGTAAAAGAACTTGAAAGCAGTCCTTGTTTACATAGCAAAGCAGTGGTCATCATTGATGATGACGAAAACAAGATAGGTAAGAAATTGCATGGAGTGCCTATATTGGGCAACAGGAATGATATCGTCAGGCTGGCTGAAGAAAAGAAGATTGACGAAATTATTATCGCAATTCCTTCCGCTCCCGGTTCTGAGATAAACAAAATATTTGCCGAGTGTTCAAAAACAAAATGCAAGGTTAGGATACTCCCTTCTCTTTCCCAACTTATTGACGGAAAGGTATCAATTAATAAAGTAAGGGATGTGCAGCTTGAAGATTTATTAGGAAGAGAGCCTGTAAAAGTAGATCTGGAGAATATAGCTTTGTATTTAAAAGATAAAGTTGTTTTGGTAACAGGCGGGGGAGGTTCGATAGGTTCTGAATTATGCAGGCAAATAGCTGCTTTTTCACCTAAACGATTATTAATACTTGACAACTATGAAAATGGCGCTTACGATATCATGAATGAATTGATCTTTAAATTCCCTGAACTTAAACTAAAAGTACTTATTGCAAATATAAGGGAAAAACAAAGAATGGAATCAATTTTTAAGACTTACAGACCTAACGTAGTATTCCATGCAGCAGCACACAAGCATGTTCCGTTGATGGAGGAAAATCCGTCAGAAGCAATAAAAAACAATGTTTTCGGCACATTGAATTTAGTTGAATGTTCAGACAAATATGGTGTTTCAAAATTTATTTTAATTTCGACGGATAAAGCTGTAAATCCCACCAACATCATGGGAGCAACCAAACGTATAGCGGAAATGCTTATTCAAGCGGCAGACAGGTACAGCAAAACTGATTTTGCTGCAGTTAGATTTGGAAATGTGCTAGGTAGTAATGGAAGTGTTGTTCCATTATTTAAGAAACAAATTGAAAATGGCGGTCCTGTTACTGTTACTCATCCTGAAGTAACAAGATTTTTCATGACTATACCGGAAGCTGTACAACTTGTAATACAAGCCGGCGCTATGGCAAAAGGAGGTGAGATATTTGTCCTTGATATGGGCAAGCCGGTAAAAATTCTTGATTTAGCCAAGAACCTTATAAGACTTTCGGGATATAAACCTGATGAAGATATAAAGATTGTTTTTACAGGACTAAGACCAGGAGAAAAGTTATATGAAGAATTATTATTGGAAGAAGAAGGATTAAAAGCAACAAAACATGATAAAATTTTCGTTGCAAAACCAATATTTACAGATTTTGCTGTATTAAAAAGAGAATTAGATATTTTATACGATTTACTAACTAAGGAAGATGAAGAAATTTTGAATTATATTCCAAACATAGTACCGGCATATACCAGGACTTCATCATAATTATTGCTAAATTGTTAAAAAATCGAGAATCAGTGTTAAAAAATAGAGTTTTTATTGACATAAGTTAAATTATGGAACTACAATATACTTGGAGGTGTTTTTATGAACAAAAAAATTATAGCAGCAGTGTTGTTAATGACATTAATA
The DNA here is from genome assembly GCA_012840075.1 of Clostridiaceae bacterium. GTDB lineage: Bacteria > Bacillota > Clostridia > Acetivibrionales > DUMC01 > DUMC01. The sequence goes on from DUMC01000129.1 coordinate 11,627, forward strand.
GTTACCCAATTGTTTGTGCCAACGGTGTTTGCTGACAGGGGCGACCTGGCGCATGTTGTAAAGCAGTTAGATGGCTTAGAACCTGATAAAAAAGGTAAAGTTCTTGCTGCTTTATGGGATTGTGTTGTTGCCCGTCTCAGTGAAGGCGAAATTGATCCGGAGGAAGTATTACCGGAGGAAGTATTAAATGATATTATTTCCAGCCTCGCTAAAGTAAACATGGATGATCTGATTGTTGATGGGGTGGAACCAGGGGATGGAAAAATTAGCAAGACAGCAGTTCTAATAGTAATTAACCAATTACTGGATAGTAAATTCAAGGAATTTGTAACGGGGATATATAACACATACAGTGGTGTTATCAGTAAGCCGGCCGTAAAGATTATATTAGGGCTACCTTCTGATGCCAGTGCAGGAGACGTTTTTGTAAAACTTACAGAAATCTCTGTTCCGATACTTAAAAAAGACAAAGATGGTAATTTTGAAATAAATGATGATGTAAGAGCAGGTTTTGCCAGAAGATTAAGTCAAAATATTAGTAATGATGATGATTTAAAGGAATTGTTTGAAGCTGTATTAGATGAAATGAACGAACAGATTGATGAGCTTGCAGAAAAAATTAACGTTAAAGTGAAAAATAACTATGGCGGTATAACAGAAAGTGATGTAATAAAATTTTTGGAATTATATGATCTTTATGAAGAAGATCCGACTCCTCCCAGTTACGTTTCTTCAAATCCTTCGAAGGGAGCAACTGGTATTAGCATAAGACCGGTAATAACGGTTACTTATGATAAGGAAATATACGAGGGTGATTATTTTGAAAATATTTCTCTTAGAACGGAAACAGGACAAAATACGGTTTCAATAAGAAGTGAAATAGATACCAAAGTGTTGACTATAACATTAGATTCCGATTTAAATTATGATACTACATACACCCTTAGGATACCTGAGGGTGCAATAGTAGATGAGGTTATGAGAGCAGCTAAGGCTGAAACCATTACATTCACAACAAGGAGCCAAAGTACACCTGTTACTCCGCCTTCAACTCCACCGTCAGAAGAAACACCAACTACACCACCCGAAAAGCCTCAAGAGCCTGAAGATGAAGAACAAAAACAAATAATAACTGAGGTTGAAACAATTATAGGAAGCATAATAGAAGAAGATATAGTGAAAGCAGAAGATGATGAACTTGAAAATATTACCCAAGACATTAGCCAGAAGCTAAAAGATGCAGCTCAACTAATTGCTTCGGTTAAAGATCCGGAAGTTGCTGCTAACTTGGCAAAAGACCTTATCCAAAAGACAGGAACACTGGCATCGAAGCTTATAGAAACTGACAATACAGTTGCATATGATGCCATTGTAAAAGATACAAAACAGATTGCAAATACCGTGATAGCTAATGTCAGTAAGTTAGAGTTAGATGAAGATGCCGTTACAGTAACTGACGGAAAAGTAACAGTACAAGTCAAGCTTGGCGAGGCAGAGGAAGGGAAACTTATTGATAAAGCTACAGAAGAAAAGCTTGATTTAATAATAAGTATGACCCAAGCATTGAACCAAGCTGCGCAAGATGCGGGAATTGATGAAGATGTTGTAGAACCGGTATTAGTAATCGATGTTACTACCGGAGAAGAAAATGTATCAGCAAGTGTTGAAGTGCCTTCAAATCTTGTTCTTGCTTTGAATGAAAAAGGTATTAAGAGTGTAGTAGTATCTACAGATGTAGCTACATTTAGTGTACCTTCGGATGCTATCGATGTTGGAGCCGACACCGTAATAAAATTTAATGCTGATAAAGTAGATATTACTGCATTGCCGGATGAAGCAAGGACACTTGTTGGGGATTCACCTGTATTTGACTTGTATATAACAATAAATGATGTAAGAGTGTCTAACTACAAAAAATTAATCGGCGTAAGATTACCTTATACTTTGAAACCCGGCGAAGATCCTGAAAGAATAACCGTATTCTTTATAGATGAAAACGGTCAGTTGGTAAACGTAATAGGTAAATATGATGAAGAAACTAAAACCGTATATTTTGAAGCTGAACACTTTAGCCATTATATAGTAAAAGAAAACGTTGTAAAATTTGAAGATGTTAAAAGCAATTTCTGGGCAGCTAATTACATCGAAGTAATGGCTTCCAAAGGAATAATAAAAGGTGTAGGTGCCGGGAAGTTTGCTCCGGGCAATAATGTAACAAGAGCGGAATTCATCGCAATGATAATAAGAGAATTCAAGCTTTTTGATGATACTGCAGTTAATAACTTTAAGGATGTAAGCGAAAAAGATTGGTTCTATCCGGAAGTTACTTCAGCAGCAAAACTTGGAATTGTTCAGGGAAGACCGGGTGGAATATTTGCTCCTAATGACAAGATAACAAGAGAAGAAATGGCTATAATGCTTTCAAATGTTCTAACTAAAGTACTTAATAAGAAGGCACCTGCAAATACGGAAGCACTGTTAGCAAGATTTAAAGATAAGGATCTCATTGCAGATTATGCAAAAGATGCTGTAGCTATGGGAGTAAGATATGGCATATTAGTCGGAAGAACCGACGGTACATTTGCTCCAAAGGATAATGCTAACAGGGCAGAAGCAGCCAAGCTAATCTATATGATGTTCTATATGGAATAATGAATATAGAATAATGAATATAAAGGTAGAAATAAAAAAAGCTTGTCGCAATTCACTATGAATTGCGACAGGCTTTTTTTATATTTAAGAATTTAAATAAAATCATCCGTTAACTTTCAAAGTAATTGCAGTAATAAGTCCGATAATATATAATAACAGTAAGACTTGATATAAAAAGTTTGTTGAAAATTGCGCAAGTTGTTAATTAGAATTATTAAATTCCAAAAATGGTGAATAAGAGTAATTAGACCGAATATTGTAAATAATAATTCGCAGTAACTGAGGTGGTATTGATGAAAAAACGATGGAAGATTCCGGTCATATTAGCAGCTATTATAATAACCCTTGGTGTGGCTGTTAAGTTTGCAGTAGATAGACTTTTCAGCTATATTTTGTACGTCAGCTTATCCGGTACTCAAATAAACATAGATGAATTGGACAGTTTACTGCCGGATGGTGATACCACTAAGGTACTGCCGGAAATTCGTGATGAAGAAAAAGAAAACCTAAAAAATCCCGGGGATAAAAAGGGGAATATTAGCGAAGCCCTTCCAAATGTCAATTCTGATACTGCAACCGTTAATGAAAATGTAAACAATAAAGACAAATCTTCCGACAAACCTTCGAGTAAAGGTCCTGATAACAATACTGAGATAACAGCTGGAAAAACAGCTAATAATTTAGTTGCGCAAAACGAAAGTACAGGTAATAATGCAAAAAACAAAGAAGATACCGAGAATAATTCCAGTAAAAAAAATGAAACAGAAATTGAAGAAACTATTAATAAGCATGATAAAAATTACGATAATCACAATAGTAACAGCAAAATTGGCAATAGTAATGAAAATACATCTTTTGAAAATAATGTAAATTCTAATAATGATAACGTTGCAGCAAATGATAGTTTTAATGATAACTTTGAAAATAACAATGCTAACGAAGATAACAGTGAGACTATAAAAGACGATGGTGATGCGGAGAAAAACACAGGTACTAAAGATACTAAAGAGAAAAGTGATGATAAAGATAAAAATGATGATGATGAAATAACTATTACTCCTGAAAAAATGAAGAAGGTAGAAAAGAATGTAAGCCCAAGTGACAAAAATAAAGTTTTAGGTATTGTTTTTTCAAGGCTTAGTTCTTCTGATATTAAGCAATTACTTGAAATAGCTGTCAGTAAAAGCACAGTTGATGAAAAAATTAGCAAGGCAAAGCAAGTATTGAGGGACAAGATTACAGAAGAGGATAAAGAGACTTTAAAATTCTTATATAATAAATACGAGCATTTGGTGGATGAGTTAAAAGAGTAGGTATTAAAATAATATGAAAACTTATAATAGAATAAATATACAATTAAAATATATTTAAGTTATTTCATTTGTGTTAAATTAACGGGGGAGCTATTAAATTATTAATAAAAAAAGGGTATAATTTTTATGACAGAAGTAATTTATGACAGAAGTATTGTAAGAATTAATGACAGAAATAGCAACAGAATTGATAACAAATTTAGTGACAAGTTTAACTTCAAAAGGTTGCTTTAGAGGTGTGAGGTTGCTTGGATTTCATCAGTAAAATAAACATTAAGGAGTTATTCAATAATTTTATAGGATATCTTGGAATTACCGGACCTTTGTCAATCATACGCGCCATCATTGACATTAGTATCGTAACATATGCTATTTATAAAATAATTAAACTTGTAAGAGAAACAAGGGCTTGGCAATTAATAAAAGGAATCATCGTGATCCTTATAGCTGCAGAATTAAGCAAGCTGCTTAAATTAAATACGGTAGCATATATTTTAAGCAATACAATTTCCATACTTGCATTTGCAATGGTGGTTCTATTTCAGCCCGAATTGAGAAGGGGTTTGGAACAAATCGGACGAAGCAGATTTACTGATCTTTTTAATTTTGAAGATAAAGAAGAAAGAGTCAAAACTACGGCAATGATTGAAGACATCGTAAAAGCTTGCACTGAGCTATCAAAAACTTTTACAGGAGCTCTGATAGTAGTCGAAAGGGAAACCAAAATAGGAGAAATAATAAAGACAGGTATAGAATTAGATTCTTTAGTCTCATCGGAACTACTTATTAATATTTTTACCCCGAATACTCCATTGCATGACGGAGCTGTTGTGATTAGAGGAACCAGGATAAAAGCTGCTTCTTGTTTTTTGCCTTTGACAGATAATCCAAATCTAAGCAAAGAGTTGGGAACAAGACACAGAGCAGCTTTAGGGATAACCGAAGTTTCTGATGCTTTTGCTATTGTGGTATCAGAAGAGTCAGGCAAGATTTCTTTTGCACTTAACGGAGGTCTTACAAGAAATTTAACTCCTGACACTTTAAGAAAGGCTTTAAATAAGAATCTTCTTGAGAAAAAAGAAACCGGCAACAGATTAGCTTTATGGCGAGTAAAAAATACTAATGTTAAAGAAGGTACTAAATAAAGTATTAAACAGCGCAAGACCGATTAAACGGCTTCAAGGCGGGTGATATGAAGTGGCGGGGAAATTGGCGAACTTATTTAATAGAGATATAACCATAAAGATTATCTCAGCATTCTTAGGTGTAATGCTGTGGTTTGTCGTTTTAAATATCAATGACCCGTATACGGAACGCAAGATATATGTAGAGCTGGAAGTAAGAAATGAGAACGTTCTTCAGGAAAGAAATCTTTATCTTACAAACAGAAATTTCAGGAGGACGGTAGAAGTTTTAGTAAGAGGAAGAGAAAGTACTTTAAATACTTTAAGTGGGGCAGATTTTGAAGCAATACTGGATTTTAAAAAAGTATCTTCCGTGAACGACAAATCAGTAACCATAGACGGCCCTTATTATTTGAGAAATGACAAACAAATAGAAATTGCCGGCATGGTTCCAAAGGAGATACCCATTCAATTGGAAAATATCTCAAGCATTGAGTTGCCGGTAAAGCTTGAACTTAAAGGAGTCCCCAAAACTTCTTATAAGGTTATAAGAACTGCCATTGAGCCGGAATATATATCCATAAGTGATAGAGGATCAATTATCAATGAAGTCTCCGAAATAAGAGTTATTGCAGACATAAATAATATTGACAGGGATAAAAAGCTGGTCAATCAGTATTGTGTCGTTTATGACAAAGAAAATAAAGAAATAACTGCTTTAAGCAATAAATTCACAGTAAATATATCCGTAGAAGTGGGGCGGGAAGTGAACGTAGAACCATCTGTTAGCGGTGAACCTGCGGGAGATCATGTTTTAACGGGAAGAAAAGTAAATATTTCAAAAGTAGTTATAACCGGACCTTATGATACTATATCAAATATAACATCTGTTAGTACCAACCCAATTAACATAGACGGAATAACATCTACGCAAGATTTCAAAACATCCTTAAATTTACCCGAGGGTGTTAAGTTATTTAACATGGAAAATGAAGTTACCGTAACAGTTGAAGTTGAAAGTCTGGAAGAACGCGAGATAACAATAAACAAACAATTTATCAATATAGAAAATGCATGGTATCAGGTAGGGCTTCCCGGATATAATGGTAAATTCCTGCAATATGAAATACTTACCGAAAGCTGTAAGGTAGTTTTGAAAGGCAGACGTGCGGACTTAAATATGGTAAATCAAAGCATACTTACTCCCCACATTGACGTTGGAAGATTAGACGAAGGCATTCATAACGTACAACTTAAGATTAGCGTGAATCCGAGTATACAGATTGTTGAATTACCATTTGTTGAGGTTAAGGTAACCGAAATTGTAAATAAAACTCCTGAAACCAGCCAAGAAGAAGAGAATGGAACATCTGAAAACAACAGCGAAGAGAATGGAAATGTTACTGAACCTGTAAGTACTGAAAATGAAACTTCAAGAGGAGAACAGAACACAAGAGATAATGAAGAAAATAATGAAAATGAAGAATCAAATACAGAAGAGGAAAATGAGGAAAGCAACCCATAATAGAAAAACACTTCTTTAAAGTACGGGTTTTATATAGAGAGTAAGAGTCGGCTACCGGCCTTAATTAACGTTACTTTTTTACGCAATCACGCAATATTTTGAGATACTCTGTTGCGAAATATTATAAGAGAAAAACGGCAGCATGGTGAGGACTTATTTATTTCAATAGTTGTAATTTTAAAGCAGTATAGGGGGATCATGGAAATGGGTAAACTATTTGGAACTGATGGTGTCAGAGGAATTGCCAATGTTGAATTAACAGCAGAACTTGCATATAAATTAGGACGGGCCGGAGCATACGTGCTTACAAGAGAGAAAAGCCACAGACCTAAAATATTAGTAGGTATGGATACGAGAATATCAGGACATATGCTGAAATCAGCCATAGTATCCGGTGTATGTTCAATGGGAGCACAGGCAATAGTTTTAGGAATTATTCCGACTCCGGCAATAGCATATCTTGTAAGGCATTATGGTGCAGACGCCGGTATAGTCATATCAGCATCTCACAATCCGTTTGAATTCAACGGAATAAAATTTTTTGACAGCAATGGTTATAAGCTACCTGACCATTTAGAAAACGAAATCGAAGAAATTGTTCTGAATAATTGCAATAATGAAGATCTTTTACGAGTAAAAGGTGAAGATATAGGCATAGAAAAAATTGAAGAAAATGCGGTAGAAGATTATATAAGTTATGTAAAAAATACAATAGATACGGATTTATCGGGGTTAAAAATTGCTGTAGACTGTGCAAACGGGGCATCGTACAGGGTAGCTCCTGAAGTACTTGAACGCCTTGGTGCCCAGGTTATTGTATGCGAAAATAAACCTAATGGGGTAAATATAAATGATAAATGTGGTTCTACTTACATAAGTAGAATAAGTAAATTTACAATAGATACCGGAGCGGATGTAGGACTTGCTTTTGACGGTGATGCTGACAGAGTTCTGGCATGTGATGAAAACGGCGACTTGGTTGACGGAGATAAAATTTTAGCCATCACAGGATTGCAGTTGAAAAAAGAAGGAAAGCTTAAAAAAAATACCATAGTTGTGACAGTAATGACAAACGTAGGGTTTGAGATGATGGCGGCTAAAGAAGGAATAAATGTAGTAAGAACAAAAGTAGGGGACCGTTATGTTCTTGAAGAAATGATAAAGAACGGATATGTACTTGGTGGGGAACAGTCGGGACACATAATATTTTTAGACTACGGCACTACAGGTGATGGAATAGTAACAGCACTTCAGCTTTTGCGGATAATGAAAATCACAGGGAAAAAATTATCAGAACTTGCTTCTGTGATGGAAGCATTACCCCAGGTTCTTGTTAATGCTAAAGTAAGAAACGAAAAAAAACAAGCATATTTGGAAGATAAAATAATCGCCGATATGTGCAGGAAACTTGAAGATGAATTCAAAGGAGAAGGAAGAGTACTCATAAGGCCCTCAGGCACCGAACCTATTATAAGAGTAATGATAGAAGGAAAAGAGCTTGATATAATAACTGAGAAAGCGAAAAAATTAGCAAGCATTATAGAAGAAAGGCTTGGCTAAGCAAAGGAAAGCAATTACATGATGTCAAAATACAAGGAGAAAATCGAGGAACTCAGAAAGTCTACATTTTTTGTAAATAAGCTGTACCTAATTGTCCTTTTCATTGTATTAATAATAACTGATGGTACGCTTGCATTGTGTAGCTTTCTGAGTTATATTATTATTTATTTGTGGAATATCCTGACTGCCAAGCTGCCTATTGATAACAACGGAAGATTTAAGTGCGTGACAAAGGTTTACAGGATAGTAGAAGATCATGAGTTAAAGGTAGATATCTGGTATCCTAATCAGGAAAA
>DUMC01000130.1 GCA_012840075.1 Clostridiaceae bacterium
AATCATATTTTCTCTCCTTTATCTCCTTTACTGTAAGTCCTTAATAATCAAATATTAGTTTTAAATAATAGTAACTCTGACTCATAAGCCTTTCTTGAGACATTGGAACCGTCCCCCTGTCTCATACACGTGAGGATGGTTTCCAGGATGGTCGTAGATAGCGCGATGATCTCCTGCTATAAGTTGCTCCAACCACCAGGTTTCCTGATATGCCTGTATTGCAACTTGTATGTCTTTCCATACACCCACCGGTGAATCATATAATCTGGTATTAGCAAGGATTCCTTGAAATCCGAGGTTCATATCTTTCACATATGGCAGCACATCACATTCGTTAAACCAATCTCCCATATCTCTTGCTAGCTCAAATGCACGATTTTCACCTGCATAACCTGCATCCAAAAGTCCAAATGTAATCCACGCTCTTGTATAATTAGGATATTCTTTAGTTCTAAACTCATCCTGCGTTATAGGTATAATAAATCCATCATCGTCCCGGCAGTCTTCCATTTCTTTTAATATTTCACGTACCATTTTTCTAAGTTCGGTATCTTCAATCCATAACAAAGTTGTCCCAGCACCCATTAAAAATTCACCGGCAGTCTGACCTTTAAGATTGTTCTCGAAATGTCCGGCACCAGCAGCATAAGGAACCCCGGGAGCCGGCTTGCCTTTATGTACTCGATACCAGTATAATATCCGGTCTACATCAAATCCTTTTAAAAAGCCTATATTGTTGTCAAATGCTTTTTTAAACCTTCCTCCTGTGAGCACGACTCCTCCTCTTGGAGCTTTTAACTTATATGGCACGGCATACTTAGAATTCATAATTAAATTCCCTTCTTTATTTTACTTGATAATAGCTAAAACTTCTAGCATTAATTGAAGTCTTTAAAGCAAACCTTAATATTATTACTATGATTAAAAATTACATTTAATTTTTAATCTATATGACTTTTGATTTACACTTTTAATTGATTTCATCATGCGTAGGAACATCTTTAGATACACAAATTTTTTTCTGCTGGTTTTGCATTTTCAGGAATTAGCGAATCATCAAAATGTATCATTACTCCTTGCTTTTTAAGTTTCTCTTGTAATTCTGTAATGTTTATCTCATATATAGCTTTCTTAGTATCAATAGCCTGTACTGCTGCTAATCCTGCCGCTTGACCGGTTAAAATTGCAGGCGGGATTACGCGTAAACAATCCCAGGCATAACCCTTGCCTGATACAGAACGCCCTGCCGTTATCAGATTGTCAAAGCCTTTACGAATCATCGTTCTATATGGTACCTCAAGCAAATAATCAGGCCGCTCAAAATCATTTATTGCACAAACAGAGTCATCAAAATGTTTATAGAAATCTGTTTCCTCCAAAATATAATCTCCTTTTATGCAACGAGTTGTTCTAAATTGTGCCATGCCTGGTAGAGTGACAATTTCACGGCTTTCCTTGGCATCGTTTTTTATTTTCCTAAGAAGTTCCAACTGATTTCTTATTATAAAATTACTGACGCTTTCTGCCGTTGTACCTGTATAATATTCCATGCCTTCAGGATGATTCTTTCCGTAAAGATTTGCATTCCCACCTGATACGTTATAAATGGCTTTTTCAATCCTGTTGCTCTCAATAGCTTTTTTGCAATGTTCAATGTCTATAGCTTTTGCAATATATGTAAAATAGTTTTTGCCTTGTATTGTGGGCACACCAGCACGGAAAAGGATATTTGCATCACCTGTTGTATCAATTATAACTCTGCCCTCAAAGAATTGTCTGCCGGATTTGTTTTCCACAATTATGCCTTTGCAATAGTTGCCATCCATTACAGGGCTGGAAGCTATAGTGTCGAAATACAAGTCAATACCCTCTTTTACAACTTGTTCCGTAAGAGCAAGAGCAAATATGTAAGGTGAATATCTAACACTGTAGCGCACATTTGTGGGCTTTTCAGGTTCCCCGTTCCCCCATTCTTTAGGGACCACTTTCCATCCGTACTTTGTTGCAAGTTCTATAAACTCGCTTACCATTCCATATATAATGCGTTTCCCCCGACCGTTGCACATAGGTACAAATAAGTTAATAAGCCCTAATGTTGCCAATCCTCCTAACATCATGCTTTTTTCAAGCAACAATACGCTTTTACCTTGGCGCCGCGCCGCCAATGCTGCAGCAACCCCGGCTACACCACCACCGGCTACAATCACATCATATTTTTTCATAACTGGCACTTCTATTTTTCTATTATATTATTCATAGATTACTCCCCCAAATACCAATTAAATCCATATATTTATTTTAAATTTATTCAAGTTTCTTATCAAGTTATTCTTAAAGCTACTGCCGCAACTATTTTAGGACCGCTAAAATTATATTTTTTTCATAATTATCAGCCATTGGTATTTCGATAATAGGTATAATACTGTTTTCCATAATATATTCTTAGCCAAGCCCTTTTGGCAAAGATACTATGAACTCGGTCCCTTCACCGACTTTGCTTTTTACTTCAATCTTACCTTTATGCGCATCAACTATAGCTTTTGTGATTGTAAGGCCAATTCCGGATCCGCCGGTTAACCTGTTCCTCGATTTATCAGCACGGTAGAAACGTTCAAAAATATAAGGTAAATCCTCCGGAGGAATACCTGTGCCCGTATCTTTAACAACTATTTCCACAGTGTCATTAGTCTTTGTGCCATTTCCTTTACCCTTAATCTCAACCTGCACAGCACCGCCCGGTTGCGTGTATTTAAGAGCATTTGACAACAAATTTACAATTACCTGGCTTATTTTGTCCTTATCGGCATTTATTGTCTCGTTCTCACCACTTAACTCTAAAGTTATATTCTTGTTTGTAAAATCATTTTCAAAATTTTGTATTATGTGTTTGGTCAGTTCAAAAATATCAAAGTTTGTTCTTGTGAGAATTATGTTTTCACTTTCATATTTCGCCAGTTTTTCAATGTCCCCTACCAATCTGTTTATCCTTATGATTTCCTCGTGACAGCTCTTAAGCCTTTCAATATCGGGTTTCCAAATACCGTCAATCATTGCTTCCATATGGCTTTGAAGCGTTGCAAGAGGAGTTCTTAATTCATGCGCAACATCCGCCGTGAGTCTTTTCCTTAAAACTTCCTGGTTTTCCAAAGTTTCTGCCAAATTGTTAATAGTTTCGGTAAGTTGGGCAATTTCTTTCGTTCCAGATGGCTCAGTTAACCTGTCCGCAAAATATCCCTTAGAAATCATTTGAGCCGTGGTTATTACCCTTGAAATTGGTGTGCTTAACTTTCTAGCCATAAACGAACCGAACAGGAATGATAAAACAAGTGAAAATACACCGACACCCACAAGAAGCCTGTTGATTGTATTTATAAAGGCCAGATCACTATCGTTAAAGTAATATGGGCCATAATAACCGATTATAACCTTTCCTACTTTATTCAAGTTATTTGTAATAGGATATATTTTTTCTACATATCTGCCCTCCCAGTTAGGATAGCGGCTACTCATATTTTTCTCTATATGTGCCAGCATCTGCTCGCACAATTCATTATCATGAGATCTCGCATCCCATATGATTTTTTCTGAAGAATCCATAACCTTTATAATCATCCCTTGTTTTAAAGCATTAATACAAATGTTTCCAATAGCTGCCATATCCCATTCACTGTCGGATTTATATTGCTGCTTGACTTGAAAAACTATCTCTATGTTCTTTTGTTCTTGATTTTCTATGATGTACTCCTTGAAGTGCTTATCCAGTAGAAGGTTCGTGATAATACTTATTGGAAGCACGGAAATTAGTACCACTGCAATGTAAGACAGGGATAATTTGGTTCTTAAACTGTATTTCCTCATATTGATCATCCTTCTGATTATCTTACCATCATTTCTACCAACCGGGTGGGTCTAATTTATTTGAAGAAATATCTATTAAATACACTCCTACCAACCTTTTATCATTCCAGCCACCCTTTAATCACCAACAAACCGATAACCTATTCCGTGAACTGTCAAAATATATTTCGGGTTTTTAGGATCAGTTTCAATTTTCTGTCTGATGTTCTTTATATGGGTATCAATTGTTCTGTCATAACCGTCAAAATCGTCACCTAAAGCCATGC
>DUMC01000131.1 GCA_012840075.1 Clostridiaceae bacterium
CCCTTGACAACATGAGGAAGGCAGCTAAATTTTTTAAAGGGTTGAGTTAAGTATAAAACAATAGAATTCTTACAGTAGAGAGAGTTCTACGCAGAAATTCTCCAATAACGGGGGGTCAAGGCGATATAACATGCAAAATAAAATAATAACCAAATAGTCCAGATATAAAATGCAATTAATTTTCATGCAACATGTAAAAAACACAATAAAAACTTGTGCAATCAAAATTTCGTGCTATCAAATGTAAAACAATTAATCTAATGAAAAATAATAAATTCAATTGTAAATAAGTAAACTACCAAAATTAGTAAACTTGCAGGAGGAAAATTAAAATGAGTGAAGTTAATAAAATATCGATTGCAGTGCTAGGCTGTGGAAGAGTGGGCACCGGAATTATGAAGTACATAAGACAATCTCCATATGTAGACGAGGTGTACGGTTATGACATAAATCAAGATGTTTTAGCTGAAAAACAAAATGAGTTAGAATTCAAAGCTGTACGAACTTTAGAAGAGATATTAGATAATCCAAAGATAAAGCTAGTGTTCGTAACGACACACAATGCTACGCATGTTCCCCTTACAATTAAAGCATTATATGCAGGAAAAGCTGTTATGACAGAAAAACCGGTTGGTATGAGCATAGATGAAATAAATGATCTTCTAAAGGTCCAAAAAGAAACTGGTGGTTTCGTACAAGTAGGGTTAGAACTACGCTATTCAAAAAGCTATTTGTATGTAAAAAACGAAATTGATAACGGAACTATAGGAAAACCTCTCTGCTATCACTTTATATACAGTTAGGAACCTTATAATTCATCATCATGGCGTGTGAAAAAAGAATATTCAGGCAGTATGTATCTTGAAAAGTTGTGTCATTATATAGACGTAGTAAGATGGTGGAATGGCTCACGTGTCAATAGGTTTATAGTAACCTCAGTGCCAAACGTGATACCTTATTATGAAATAGAAGATAACGTTCATGTAACATATTCATTTGAAAATGGTGCTGTAAGTCATCTATTTTTTTTATCAACAGCCACTGCAGGACTTAGCAATTATTTACCGCATAAGTGCGATTTATTTGAACAGGATAAGCTGGGTTACAAGCTAAATTATATCATAACAGGAACAAAAGGCTCAATTGAATTAGATGTTTTTCAACGTGAAATCAGAGTCTATTTGCATCCAGGTAACAGCGAGCTCAAAGAAAAAACTGCAGTAATGCTAAAAAAATATAACTGGACTGCTGAGGAAGATAACTTACATTTCCATAACTCTAAAGAACAAAATCTTGATATTGTAAGGCGTGTAGCACTTGGTGAACCTCCTTCACTTTCACTTGAAGATGCCCTGGAAACAATGTTGCTATGTTTGCAGTTTTCAGAAGCTCAAGAAAAAACTCCATGGCAGATTATTAAGAGGTAAATAATGTGGGGACGCTTCTTCACTTCCTTCACTTCTCACTGTTTTTTACTAAGTGTTAAAGGGAGGAACTTATTAAAAAATCATTGGAAATTATTATTTAGGGGACGTTTCTTAAATAAGGGACGTTTCTTTACATTAGTGAATGTAGATTGTTTCTTCATAGATGACATCACTACTTCAAATGTATTCAAATATAACATTCAAATATAACATCGTTTGGCTAATATCATCGGGAACGTATCTTTAAGTAACATCGTTTCCAGGACCGTTTATTTAAATATAGTAAAATTAAAGCAATTTGTAAAACTTTAAAATAGAACATAGTCTATTTCCAGATTGTCACTTATTCAGACATTCCATATTCTTTATAGAAGTGCTTTACAGAAGTGTGTACTATTCTTATTCAACTATTACTTGCAATTTTAGCAGAAACGTCCCTCGCTAAGAGTTTGTTATTTTAACAGAAGCGTCCCCAACCAACAACCATCATAACCAAGAAGCGTCCCCAACCAACCATAAAAAAACCTACCAACTACTGCGCTAGTTGATAGGTATTTGTTTGTGTTTGAAAATTTATATATATATAAATTAATCTAAGTTTCAAATCTCTGTATTTTTGATTTCCTCCAAGCAATCAGAACAAATATTATTCTCCTTAAATCTTACGACGTTGTTCATATTTCCACAAAAAACACAGCCAGGATTATATTTTTTAAGTATAATGTTCTTTCCTTCAGTAAAAATCTCTAATGGATCTTTAATGTTTATATCTAGTACTTTTCTTAATTCTTTAGGGAGGACTATTCTTCCTAACTCATCTACCTTCCTTACTATTCCTGTTCCTTTCATATAACTTACTCCTTTTAATAATTTAATTGTAATTTACGACATTATTTTACATTATACTTCATAAGATGTCAATGATTGCAATCATTTTTCTACATTTTTCTACATATTTCTACATTTGGATTTAAAACTATTTATTATATAACGCCTTAATTATTTTTCAAGTTATTTGTATCCACATGATTATTGACATGATTATTGCCCAAGTAAATTATAGTCATATTGTTATTACTCAAGTTGCTATTACTCAAGTCAATTAATAGGAATCGCTCTTACGATATTTACTATTTACTTTTTTGCTGAATCTTCTGCTGAATTTTCATCTTACAGAATCGATTTAAAATTATTAGCTTCAAGAAAGGCTTCAACTGTATTAAATGCATTAAAAAACAATGGAGTTCCTGCAAATGATAATGGACTTACTGGACCGATTGTCATAAATGAGTATTGTCTGCTTGATATATCAAATGCTGAGTGAGGATCCCTAAACAATTGATAAAGGTTCAAAGCATTTCCCGACGAGCCTACCAGTTGCCTTAATGCCTGATATTCCTGCCCTAATCCTAGTCCAAATCCAAAGAAAAAGATACGCAATTGTTGTACTATCTCAATATCCAAACTTGATAGTGTCTGGCTTATAAAAAGCCAACCAAGCCCGTATTTTCTTGTTGTTCTCGCAGCGTCTACCAGAACTGAGCGAACCCCTCTTGCTGCATCATCATCTCTCGGTAATTCTCGTGGAGCTAAACGATGTGCTTCATCTATTATAACAAGGGTATTAAGATTTTGTCCCTTAAGATAATAATACTCAGCAGCAGTGTTTAATGCATCCAGTAAGCGCTTTATTACAAGGGATTGTATTTTATCGTTCCAAAACATATCTTTTGCTTGTTCCCGTGATAAGTCAATAATCATTACCGGTCTTGCTTTATTGTATTCTTCATCTTTACCGTGTTGCAGTAACCATCCTAATGCTCTGTTTATAGACCGTGCTCCTTTTCTATTTTCTTGAAATAATACTGTCACCGGAACCCAATATTCCTTATAGAATTCTGCTTTATTGGCTCCTTTTAATGCTGAAGCAAATCGTTCTCGTGAAGTTTCACTTCTATAGAAAATCTTTTGTACATTCTCATCCGATAAAATAGACCACGCCTTTTCAAAAGCTTCCTTTTCATAAAGGTTTGCAAGTTTTATATTTGCTTTTCTAAGCCTTTCAGCCAAAATATTGCAAGCGATTTCTCGGTTTTCTCCTTTTGTCATGCTCAGTTTTTCAAAGAAAGGAGATTCATATAATATCTGTTCAAACAGTTCCCAAGTATCAAGTACCAATCTTTTTATAGTTAAAACTGCAGTTTCCTTTCCTAGATTTTTGAGTAAATTACCTAATGGTAGTTGGAATTCCCCTGTTGGATGTCCTTGTATATCTTTTGCAAACTCACCTTGGGGATCAATTATCAAAAGTGCCATTTTAGGATATCTGGCGTAAGCAAGAAGCACCATCTTTGCCAATACGGATTTCCCCGAACCCGTTTTGCCGAATATTCCTATATGATAAGCTTCTCCTGCACCATCAGGTCCTTTGTCGAAATGTTTAAACCATAAAGGAAGCTTAGGTTTTGATCCGTAAACGTGCCCCAAATAATACAATTGGCTTTTATACGATCGTAAAATCTCATCCAGTATTTCGTCTGTCACCACATATATAGGTGTTCCCGTAGGTGGCACTGTTCCCAATATACTTGGTTCATACATATTACAGGTGTTTTGAAAAACAGCACTTACTATCATTTTCCCCAGGTGAGTATCTTGCCGCTCACTTACAGGATCCACCCTTCCCCGCTGACGTATCAGGCTTCGCATGGTAGGATCTTCATGCCATATGTTTCGCAGTTCCACTTCAGTTATCTGCCCAATTGCATAATGCGTATGGTTATCTTGAAGATATTCGAATAACGCCAGTTCTCCTACTAATTTCCTTCCGGTAGCTGCTCCAAGGATATCCAATGCTAATTGTGATGTTGATGATGGTGAACCTATAACTCCTAATCTCTCTGTTTGTCCCACAAGTAGCTCTACATTGGTATTTTTGCTGTTTTTGCCGTTATTACCAGTATTTCCATAAATATTTTTATTTATGTTTTCGTTTATTTTTTCAACCATATCTTCCTTATTAATACCTTTATTATTTATATTTTTATGATTAATACTTTTATTATTAACATTTTTATTTATATTTTTGTATAAAATTCCCCTCGTATTGCCATTTACGTTATTATTTGCATCTACATTGTCAGTAATTTTGGCGTTTATATTTTCACTCACATTTTCATCTATATAGTTGTTTGCCACTTTCATCCTCCCCTACTTTCATTTATAGCCGTTGGCTTATCATTTATCCATTTGTTCCTTTTACCTTTTAGATTACTAACCTGCTTTTAGATTACTAACCTGCTGCCTCTCCTTGGTGATTTATCCTCCTAATTTTTACTCGTTAATTCGATTACCTGTTTCTTCATCCGATAATTTATCTACATGTATCTACATGTAATTTATCTACCTGTAATTAATCCATCTGCTCTTATCTAGTAGTCTATCCTCCTGCTTCACTTCGATAGCCATGCATAGCAAAAAACACCTCTCCAATATCCCCATCATATTTTTCTGAAATATATTGGGCTGCAATTTGACGAAAAGCCGGCATTGAACGCGATAATGCCTTCACCATGCGATCAGCCAGATATATTGGAAAAGGCTCTAACATCGACGCTGCAGCGCATTGATGTTTAATTCCTTGTATTAGCGTTGCTAACCGATACTTATTTGTAGCCACACTTTCTGCAAATTCTAAACGGATTGCAGGCAGCCAACTGTGTGGTTTATAATGACACACATATACATGATATAATGCATCGATTATTTGCTTTTCAACAACAGATGCTTTACTTCCTATATTCGGAATTGCTTTTGTATTCAAATGCCAAGGTTGAGCCGGTTTTTCTAACGGTAGTGGTCTTGTCATTTCTCCAGGTCTTAGAATAGCAGTCAATAAACCTCTATCATCCTGTTTAATATTCCAGTTCATCAATTTACTGATTTCTCTCCTAGTAGAATACTTTGGTATTGCTACATAATGCTTGTCAGAACGAATCCCTGTTAAAATTGATATATATGCTTCGAGATATTCTAAAGAGTTTTTTAAAAATTCCTGAGAACATTTAAGTTCCAGACTTTCCGGTGCTCTGTTCAAAGCTTGGTTAAAATATATGATAGGCAGTGTAATTGTTCCGTCCAACATTACGATATCATGAGGAGCTTTAACTGCCAATTGTAATTCTCTTCCAAGCATTACCGCCCGTAATATCGTTGCTGTGTCCGGATTATGTACTTCCATTGATACGTATACAGAATGGCTTGGCTTCTCCCAATAACGTTTTTCCGATGGAGGTGTAAGTCCTTCTACAGCAACTGCAGCAGATGCTATAAAGTCAGCAGTCAGCAATCTTTCTATAGCATATGAGCCATCTACTCCACAAGTTGTTGGTAGTAGTGGATAACCTAAATCAGACTCATTAATAATTAATCCATTCTCTATCAGTTCTTCTCTCTGTTTATCCCGGTTCTCCTTAAATTCCTGGAATGTTTTTAACATACCTGAACCTGCATTAACAGCCTCATTTAAAAGTTCTTCTACTAATGCTGCTGGTAAATCCGTAAATAAAAGCTTATCTGAATCCATTACGTTCACCAGCCTTATTTTTCCTTATAATTATGCTCATTTATTTATTTTATTTATCTGTGATACTAATATTGATACTATTTACCTAGCATACATTACTCTATTTCCACAACATATACGATTCCGGGTCGAAGTCTAAGTAACGTTTATCTCTTGCTGCTCGCGGAAGCATCCATCTTTCCCGGAAAAACGTAAATAGGTCATCAACGGACTGATCAAATTCTACTAATATTTTATCATATCCCTGCAAAAAATTTCTAGTATTTTCAGCAAGTGGTACAACATATATTTCTCTTTTTACACCATGATTTAGCCAATCATTTGAAAGTCCCAATGCTTTTAGACATTTTCCTACAATCTCCCGTCGATTGCGAAAACCACTTCCCCATAAATGATGTTTTGACGTAGGCTTACAAGTCCTGTTTACAAATTCATATATTTCTTTGTATAGCCCACTTGAAAAGTGGAATTCTCCATATCCCTTAGTAAAACCAACTTTATGGTACAAAAGTCGGTCCTTGTATTTCAATCTATTGTATATTGAAGACCTTCCTAAAGCTGAAGTAGTCGTAATCATAGCTAATCTGCCATCATGAAGCTTTTTCTGAATCAACGATTGTCTGCTTCCGTATTTTGCCCTGAAAGCCTCTCTGACCTCATTACTTGCTGCAAGCATAGCAACAAGTTTGCCACATAATAAGTATGAGTAAGGAGGGACTGCGCCCAAAACAAAAGCATCCATTACATAACTTAACCTTTGTCTTTTCTGATCCTCGTCCCATCCTATCCATGTATCTCTTGCCTTCAAGCTGTATACAGGATCTCCCAAACCTATCAAGCCTATAAGTTTTCCATGGTATGAATCCATCACAAGAAAACGGAGTCGCCTTCCATAACCGGATGAAACAGGTATACTCCAATGTAAACTCGCATATCGGAAAAGCAACCCCTCAATTGAGTTTGAAGTCACCGTAACCAAGCATGGTTTAACTTTTTCCGGATTTATTTCACTGCCTTTAGCAAAATAACGAATCAGTTCATTTTCTTTTTTTTTCAAGTTAATACTAGCACTATCTCTTTTATGATTTACAGCGATTTCATGCAATTCCCTTATCTTACTTTTTTCTATATCAGAAGGAAGTTCTATCCTGTCGTTGCTAACTATAAATCCTTGCTCTTCCAATGAAGCTATAATCAATTTTTTAAGTTCTGTCTTTTCCATGACTAATAACATCATCTACTTTCAAAATGATTTTCTTATGTAATTTAATACTACTACGATGATTCACATATAATCTACCCTGTTGCCGCAAATAAAGAAGTTCAAAATCCCCATATAAAGTAATGTGAAGAGGATTCTAATCCAACTTCTGGATATTTAACATAGTAATATTATAGTAAATATTATTAATGTATGTAACTTAATGTATATAGTTTAATATATACAGTTTATTACACGTGGAGCCTTATTCACATAAAACTCAATATGCTTTTGCCTATTTTATATTTATAAAAAATACTTATTTTCAAAAACATTTTTTTGTAAAAAATCAATTTTTCAGTTATTAATTCTATTTACTTATATTACCACTTTCAGCAATACTTCTTACCGTCTTTTATACTCACATCAAAACAATATTCACTTATACTTATATCGTCTATAATTTTAATAATTGTTACTCACCATTTTATATAATTGTTACTCATCAATTGTTACTCACCATTTTATTCATATTTATAATATATAATATTTCAACGTATTTCAATCATTTGGGATATCCTTTTTGCAAATAATGAATAACAATTTTGTTTACCCTACGTTCGCTTACACAAGGATATCCCTGTAGAGTAATGGTAATATTCCTCTATAGTAAACAGGAACTTCCTCTATAATAAGTGAAAGTATCCTTATATGATAAATGTTAGCATCCTTCCTTCTATAGTAAATGGTAGTATCTTTCTATGGTCAACGAAAATATTCTCCTAAAGCAAATTAAACATTTATTTATAGATGCGGACGTTCTTTTACAACAAGTGAGGACATTCATTTATAGCATATATGGATATTATTCTACTGCAAATGGAAATATTTATCTATATCACGTTGGAACACTAATCTATAACAATTTAGAACATTTTGCCAAACAAATAGAAACATTTCTTTACAGCAAATATTGACGTGTCTTTATGGAAAGTGAGAACATTCGGAAAGAAAAACATCCGCTTTTAAAAGAAAAAGCATTCCCTTCCCATTCTCCTCGTAAAAAAAAGTATCCTCCCTGTATACTGAAAAGGTTTTTCCTTTAGATAGATGCAATTTTTGAAGAAACGTCCCTCTTTTTGAAAAGCATCCCCCCTCTATTGCTGAAAGATGTAATTTGAGAAGAAGCATCTCCCTCCTTTTTTTTTTGAAAAATTTAATTTAAGAAGAAACGTCCCCCCTCTTTTGCTGAAAAATGTAATTTGAGAAGAAACGTCCCCTTCCTTAACGCAAAGTCGTTAAGCATTCTAAGCCGTATTTTATATACAGGATAAGATTATTTATATATTGCGGTGTTGGGTTTACATATTCCATGTAACCGGCGGATGGGCATAATATAAATCTGTCAGATTTTCTGCTTTCAATTACAGTGTTGTAAATAATATTTTTTAGCTCGTCTTCATTGCTCAATAAAATAGAAGATATTTCAATGTTTCCTTCTAATCCCATTCCATTGCCTACTATTTCGATAGCTTCTTTTAAAGTTACATCGCCTAACGGAGGTGGTTCTATTGGATTTAATACATCGACTCCCATTTCCATAAATCGTTTTAAAAGTTTTCCGACACGTCCGTGGCAATGCACCCACACATATCCGCCGGCATCATGTATTAAGTCACAAAGTGGTTTATCGATATTAAATACAAATTCCTCAAATTCAATTTCCCTTACTAAAGGCGGGATGCAAAGTTCAGGTCCTACCCATCCGAATATTGGTTTTATACCTGTGCTTAACACGGCTTTAACATGATCCTTAATTCTTGCGGCATAAGTCTCCACAGCTTCTAATATTAGGTCTCTTTCATCAATACACATAAGTGCAAAGCATTCTGAACCCATTATACGTGATACGGCGTAAGCTGCATGATCTATTCTAAATATTACAACACCTTTGTCTTCTGTTTTTTCTACTGCATCGTTATATGAGCTAATGTCAACGGGGAACGGTGTATACTTCACATCAAGCAGGGCTCTTAAATCCTCCGGTTCTTTGACGAAATGCTCTATATTATATCCTGGTTCTCCAATTGTACTATATCTTCGAATAGAGCGGAGCGTTCTATTTGGCAATTTTAAGTATGTAATCCGATCTACCCAGTTGCTATTTGGTATTGGTTTGTCTTCGACAGATATTTCAACTTCTTCACTTGAACCCCAATAAACATTAAATTCGCTTGAAGCTCCGGCCATGATATCAGTTACTTCCACGGCTAAATCATATACAGGTTTATAGGCAGGATGTAACATTTTCTGGCCGATTGCAACTCCCCAAAGTTTCAAAGCAGGACGATCAACTTCTTTACCTTGGAAAATTCTCATAATTCTTTCTTTACCGTTCATGTAAAGTCCTCCCTCTATGAACCAAAGTTCTGTTAAGTTATATGAAAATTGAAAGCCTCAAACTCCTTGCAGTTTAATAGTTTTACAATCAAAAAATATTACTCCACAAAGGAGGCCGAGGCTTGTGAATACTATTATACCAAAAATTAAATGTCCACGCTGCAATTCTTTTTATCTTCATAAAACTGGCAAAGATCATAATGGTCATCTTATACATCAAATACATCAATTAGCAAAATATTCAGATAGAACATATTCCGGGATTATAGAACATATTCCGGGATAATTGTTCAGCTATTACGTAATTTACTTCATTAATAGATGCTTATTATATATGTTTTAGTTTATATTTTAGTTTATGTTTTAGTTTAAATTTATCTCTAGTCTTTATCAGAAATTGCATATAGAAATTGCATATATTTCACCTGCCACAAGCAACCCAAAGTTTCTCTGCAAGCTCAACAGCCTGGTCTTTGTCTGCTGCATATACCTGCATAACAACCCGCGCACCTTCAGGATATTGCCGTGGCCATGTATGAGGTTCACCTTCTCCGCACCAGTTGTGCATCTGGCAGGTATGCTTTGTAAAAAACTTATAGGCTTCTATAGTTATTTCTGCAGGTTGCACTAAATTAATAAGTTTAAGATTGGGAATTTTCAGGAAATTGTCCCATTGATGCCTGGCGGTGGCACAGCAATGTATTCCAATACCACCAAAATGTTCGGAAAGCTCTACCAGACTTGGCAAAGCAAATTGAATAAACATTTGAGGGCTCATCGATCCGACTTCATCTTCCGATAGTGTAATGCCACAATTCATATAGTAATAAGGATAATGTGCTATATATTCCTTCCCATATCTCTCAAACCAGGCATCGAAAAAAGATAAAAGAAGGCTCTTAATTTTCATTATTAGCTCCAGTACAGCTTCCGGTTCTTCAATTAACGCAACATAAAAGTCATTTTTATCCCATGAAAAGCGAAATGACAACAGCCTAGTATTAAAATGCATTTCTTTTCATTGGTGGCTTATCTTTGCAGCAGGTATACAGGAGACAGAAATGCCTATACCAGGGAATTGTTTTATCTTGCTGACACTATATCCTACATGGAAAATAATTTCCCCAAGCACTTAAAGGTAAAGGACTTGGCAGAGAGGGCAAATTTGTCTGAAAGACACTTTTCAAGGGTATTTGTTAAAAACTATCATATCTCTCCAATAGAATATATTATAAAACTTAGGCTTCAATATGCTAAAAAGCTTTTAAAAATCCCGGACTTAAGCATATCTCAAATAGCTGAATTGAGCGGTTTTTATAATTCAAGTGCTTTTTCGCGCAAGTTCAAAGAGGTATACGGATTATCGCCCAGCAAATACAGGCAACTCCTTCAAATAAAATAAACAAAAAGGACTTGTAAGTCGGAGTTTTGAATGGATTGATTTACATAAGTAATATATAAACTCAATAATATATAGACTCAATAATATATAGATCCAATAGTATATAGATCCAATAGTATATAGACTCAACATTGCTAATTCAAATATTACGTACATTACAAGAGAACACTCCATGAACTAGAAACAGGAGGTCCCCATGATATCAGAAACTACAAAGTAAATATGCTACTACAAACTTCAAATATCTATATTTCTATCTATATTCCACCTATGCCTATCTATATATCCCACCTATGCCCTATTTATACTCTACTTCTACAATTGCATATCCTTCAAAAGAATTTGCAGGTATATTTATAACTGCCTTATTGCTACCATCTTCTGTAAAATCTATTTCTTTATATCCTTCTCTTTCAGGAGTATAAAGTCTTATTCGGTTTATTTGCCTGCCACTTAATTTCTAAGTTTCAAATACATACTCTCTTTTAATTCATATTTACCGCTACCTGTAAATGCAGGAATTATGTCACTATGTCCTATATCACAGGACTCTCTCGGAAGTGTTTCTGCAATATTAACAAGGTGGATTATATGTCTTGATTCTTCCTCATCTGTAAAGCATGTAACAATTATGTCATGAACTTTTTCCTGTAACTCATTTTGAAACTCAACGTCTTGATGTTCCTTATTTTGAACTTCATTTTGTGGTTTTCTGTATATATCTATCAACTTGTCGTTAATTATGCTATCAATAATCTTGCCAGGTATTATCTTCAACCTGTCTACTGCATATTCCGGAGAAGGTACTCTAATCTCATGTTTAAACCATCTGTTTGCCCACATTTCAAGCTGCCTTATCTCATTACCAAAAGAGTTTATAAGCCAAATAAAATGACCTTTTCCTACTCTGCCTTGTATAGTTGTTTAAATAACTCTCTGCAATATTGACATGCACACGCATGTCCGTCACCAAACCATTGAACGTCGTCTGTCATTATGCCGTCAACACCTGTTTTGTAGACACTTTCAAGATATGAAAAATAAGCCAGTCTGTAATTGGGATTGTTAAAGCACATAGCATATCCATGATAAAGTAATCTTGCCCACTTCCCCGTTCTACCGTCAACTTGTCTGAACGATGATAAAGGTTTCCCATTAATTATAGGATCTTTTGTTAAATAATCTCTTAAACCTTCCCATGAATCAATACTGCTATGCCTTTTATTTAATACTCTCTCCATGTAGTCCCAATCCTGGCTGTCCAGCGGATCAAAAGTTAAGTGAGAGCTATGGTGTTCTACAACTTTTATACCGTACTTGTGACATGCTTTCACGATATTTTCAAGACATTTATTGATTTTATCCCAATATGGCAACATGGTCCACCTGAAATGAATACAGCTAAAAGTAATAACTATATTGATACCGGCATCAGCAAACTTTTTTGCATTTTGCCAAAATTCTCTTCTGTAAATTCAAAAATCTCTTCATCGTTATACCAGAAAAATCCAAATCTTGCATTCCAACTCATTTTATACCTCCGTTGTCCGTGAATAATTTAGTATTACTATGTTAAGTACGCAAGTGATATAATACAAAGTTTGTCAACCAAAATTTCGCATCGTCTGCTAAGCCCATAGCTTAATCTACGTTGCAGCATAAGCCATTAATATGCCAGCATCGCCATGGAAAAGTACCTGTGGAATGTGGAAACCATCCCACATTAGGCATTCATATTGGTAAATCAACATAGTAGTGTTAAATCTTTTAGACAGAAAATTTTACAATTTAAAAAACCCATAATAAGAGTTAAATTTTAAAAAATCAAATAATAGATTCAATTTGAAAAATCTCTAATAATACTTTATTATAAAATTGCAAATACTTCTTTATTAAAAGGCATTTTCACACAAACTACAAATAATACAATTTTACCAATAAATTTATATCGTTATTGTTAGCAAGAAATAGCAATCATAATAAATTTGCTCATGTAAGTAAAATCAATATTATTTATAAGAAAAATCAGTATTGTTTATGTAAGTAAAATCAACAATAAAAATAAAAATTAATATATAGTTAAAATCAAGGAGTGAATTTGATGAATAAATTCTCAAAAAAATCTCAATCCCCTGTTTATTTGTCTCTTAGTAATGAAGAATGGGAAGAAAAATTACAAGTGAGCAGAAAACTAGCATCTCCTTGCATCCTGTGCGGAAGGCGTTGTTGTGCTATGCGTTTTAAAATGTACACAAATACTGAAAACATAGACAATATCGAAATGTGCACAAATACTGAAAATATAGACAATATCGAAATGTACGCAAATGCTGAAAATATAGACAATATCCAAACTATAGATATCGAACCCAACAAGAATATTGATACGAAAAATATTGATAAAAATACAAAAAATATAGATAAAACAAAAAACAACGGTACTACAAGAAACAACGGCACTACAAAGCAAAATAATGCTACGACATACACACAAAATAATACTTCATCTTCCGCACAAAATAATACCATGACTAATATGCAAAATACAGAAAATACTGCAGAGAATATTACAGAGAATATTACACAACCTCCTATAAGTTCTATGGGGTCTTCTAAGGAGTCACCTATTGGAATTTGCAAAACCCGGGATAAAGCCATAGTTGCCAGTTGGGGACCACATTTTGGCGAGGAACCTCCTCTCGTCGGAAAAAGAGGTTCAGGAACCATCTTTTTTTCAGGTTGCAACCTTAAATGTATTTTTTGCCAGAATTATGACATAGCTCATTTTCACTTAGGACAAGAAGTAAGCGACGAAAAGCTATGCGAAATAATGCTCGAGTTGCAGGAATTAGGTTGCCATAATGTCAATCTCGTTTCACCAACGCATGTTGTTCCTAACATATTAGCTGCTGTTAGGCTGGCTGCCAAGCAAGGTCTTCGTATTCCACTAGTGTATAATACTGGAGGATATGATTCTCTGGAGACGATTAGATTGCTGGAAGGTGTTGTGGACATTTATATGCCGGACATGAAATATGGAGACCCAGAACCTGCCAAGGATTTTTCTAAGGCAGATAACTATCCGGAAATTAATTTTGCTGCTGTAAAAGAAATGCATAGGCAAGTAGGTGATTTAGTCATAGGAGAAGATAATGTGGCAATAAGTGGTCTCTTGGTCAGGCACTTGGTTCTCCCCGGGGGACTGGCCGGCACTAAAAAGATTATGGAATTTATTGCCAACAACATATCTAAAAATACCTATGTAAATATAATGGCCCAATATAGACCATATTACAAGGCAATAGGTCATCCGCAATTGGGCAGAAGGATAAGAGCTTCAGAATATCGTGAAGCTCTGAAAATCGCTGCTGATGCTGGTTTAACGAGAATTCAAGCTTTTTAATGCACCAAATTGCAATATTAACATCTAAAGTCAGGAATTCACGACATCTAAAGTCACAAAAATCAAGGCTTCAGAATAACCTTCATTAACCCGGGTTCTGCCTTATAAAGTTTTTCGAACCATAATGCTCCTTCCGAAAGCGGTGCAACGGCACTAATAAAAGCATCTACGTTAACTTTCCCCGAAGATATCATATCCAGACACCTGTCGTATTCCCCACTTGATGCACAGGATCCATTTATGGAAATTTCTCTCGTTACAACTTTTTGCAAAGGAAGTTTAACTTCAGGTGAAAGGTTGCCTACAAGTGTTACAAATCCGCCTTTTCTAACACAATTTACGGCAGTATTTACGGTTGAATTGATACCTACTACTTCAAAAGCTACATCTGCGCCTCTTCCATCAGTCAACTCAAAAACTTCCTTTTCAACATTGACTGTATCGGCTTTCAGACCTGTAAATGCTCCAAAATTGCGGGCCATATCGAGTTTGTTTTGATCAATATCAACAGCTATGACCTTGCTACATCCGGCTGTTACCAAAACCTGAATTATAAGTAACCCTATCATTCCGGAACCTATAACTACAGCTATATCTCCTAACGAAATCGGTGTTCTGTTTACTGCATGTAGTGCAATAGATAAAGGCTCAACCATTGCTGCCCGCTCAAAAGAAACATCATCGGGTATTTTGTACAGAATTCTATAAGGTACACTTACATATTCTGCAAACGCTCCGTCCCTGTGGTATTCTTCGCAAGATACTCCAAGCACTCTTCTGTTATCACATAAGTTAATCTTTCCCATTTTACAAAAATAGCACTTTCCACAATAAACTGTGGAATCAAATGTGACATGATCCCCTACATTAAAACCTTCTACATTTTTTCCTTTCTTCTCGATGACTCCGCTCGCTTCATGTCCCATTATGATGGGAGGAATTCGCCTGCCTGTACTACCATCCATACCGTGAACATCACTTCCGCATATTGAACAGGCTTTAACTCTTATTAGGACATCATCATCTCCAACTTCCGGGTCCGGTACATCTTCGTATGAGAATTTCATGTATTCTTTAAGAACTAACGCTTTCATTTTTTTACCCCCATTTATTCCTTATAATTGAACTTTCTTTTTGTTTACAGCTAATATAATCGGTTATTCATATCATAAAACCTAATCACCAAGCTTGAATCACCAAGCTGGGTCAAGCTGGGCACACAAAAAGAGGGATATTTAACCTATCCCTCATTCTTGGATATCAATTCATAAAGCTTATCAGGAAAGTTAACGGTCATACCGTCAACGCCGCAATTGTAAACATATTCCATTAATTCAACATTCTTTACCGCCCAAGCACGTACTGAAAGACCACAAGCTTTTGCCTTTTTAACAAGATCTTTATTTATATTTTCAGCTTTTGGGCAAATTTGCCGAATATTATAGCTCAACAACATTTTAATATTATCATCGGAAATACATTGAGTCAAAAATCCAAGAGAGATATCATTATCAAAGTTTCTTATATTAATCAGGTGCTCAATTGAAAACGAAGTCACTATTGATTTATACTGACAATTATACTTATATATTATTTCTAAAGTATCTTTTTCAATTCCGTCATCCTTTAACTCGATAGCAAAATTCAAATGCTTTGAACCAAAATATTTTAGAAAATCATCTAATAATACAATCTTCTCGTTAGCATACTTTTTATTCTTATAGCTTCCTAAATCTAAACTCAACAATTGTTCATATGTAAAATCTTTAATAGAACCATCCATACCTGTTAACCGCTTAATAGTCTCATCATGAAAAAGGACTAATTTCCCATCCAAAGTCCTTCTTACATCAGTTTCTATACCATTAGCTCCCATTTCAATTCCAAGATAAAAGGCTGCAAAAGTATTTTCCGGTGCATATTCCGAAGCTCCTCTATGTGCATAATTTATAAACACTTATAAATCGTCCTTTCTGTTGAGGATGCTTTCCTGGTTTCAATATACATAAATCATATACAGCTAAGCTGCCCGATCATTTACCTGCTATATTGGTTTTAATTTTATAAAATTTTCTCCCTTCAATTGGAAGTTATTATAGCTTATCAAAATGGCTTTGTCAATTAATTGCCGATTAATGGGTGTATTTAAAAATATGATTTATGCATTACAAAACCCGATTATCTCATGATATGTAAATTAGTTCTTAGAAATATGAGATGTGTATTTAGTCGTATTTATTTTATCACATATACATATGTACGTATATTTTCAAAAAAAATATGGATAGTGTTAACTTATTGCATTCGACTCCAAATTGTTACTACACTCGGCTCCAAATTGCTTTAAGCTTTACGTCCACACGATCTTCCTATCCATATAACATAATTATTAATCATTATTAATTAAACGATCACTTAAAAGTTAAACTAAGATGTTCATTTAATTTCATTTAATTTCATTAAATTTCATTTAATTTAAATTTTATTTAAATTTTAAATTAAATTTTTACTTCCCTTCCTATTCATTAACCGACTTCATGGCATTTGTAAAAAAACTAACGGCATATTTCCTCCTGAATTCACTCGGTGAACAGTTGAAACACTTTCCAAACATTTTATTGAAGCTTTGTATGTTCCTATAACCACATTTACTTGCTATGTCATTAATTTTAAAATTTGTGTTAAGTAGTAGTTCTCTTGCTTTTTCCATGCGTACCTTAATCAAATATTCCGAAAAAGTGAGTCCGATTTGTTCTCGGAATAGTCTTCCTAAATAGGATGGACTCAAATAAACATATTCTGATAATGTATTCAAACTTATATCCTTCATGTAATTGGCATTTATATATTCTACTGCCTTTTTCACCAATTCTGTTTTATCGCTTTCCGAACATTCTTCATACTTCACGTCTGAATCCTTCACGTCCGACGATTTTATAAAATCTTTAGAATACATGATGCGATTATAATCCAATTCTTCAAAATCCTTGAGCAAACATCTTAAATCAGTATTATCCTTAAGCAAAACATTGAGCATTTTTTGCTTGTAATTTTCAATTTGCTTTTCCAGTTCTACATTCCTAATTGCTATGCTGTTTATATAAGTGACGATTCGCTTAAATGCCTCCAATCTTTTGTATTCCCATTTGTTTTTATCCAAGATATATACTTTTTCTTTTGTATTTTGACTTTTTTCCAACATCTGTAATATATCAAGTACAGGCTGATAATACTTACTGTTCATTTTCTTTGAAAATGTATTTGCAATCAAAAGTATGAAAGACGAGAGTAAAAAGAGCAATATACCAACCTGATTAGCCGATTTTAGAAGCTCTTCCTGTGGAACAAGCATCACATACGTCCAACCTCGTTCAGGTAACCTCATGCTGCTAAGAAAATATTTACCTGAACCCAGCGTTATGTTACCCGTCTTATATTTAGCATGTGAGTTTTCAGTTTGTCGAACGAGATCAATAATATGATTTTCATCAAATATTATTCCCTTCTGACTTTTATCAAAGTTTTTATAAAAGATTGGTACTCCTTTTTTATCGATAATCAAAAAAATACCCCTCTGGAAAGAAATATTATATCTGATTGATTCTACCAGATCACTCATACTTATATTTATTACAATGCCATTTTTTGTTTCCGGATATGTAAGCGGCATTTCTGCTAAACAAGATAAGGGTTTTTTCCCGTCCTCCGGCATTTCGGAAGTTTCCGGTTTAATAGCTTGAATAGCTCTTTCTTCCAATAAATTGATTATTAATTTATTTTGTTTAAAACTCTCATAAATCTGTGTGCCTAAAAACCATTCTTTGCACTTAATTCCATTTTCTCCGTATGTCTTAGACTGATAGTAAGCATTTTCTCCTTCATCAAAAAAGAAACAAATAGAATCAATACATGATACATTTCCTTTTAGCTCATTAACCTTTTTAAAAATTATATTTCTTTGTTCAAAATTCAAATTTTCTAATGATAAAACTCCTGCATTAATAATATCTATACCGAAACTTAATATTTTTCTATCAATATCAGCTAATCTAATTTCTACCTGATCGTAGAAATTTTTAATAAAAATGGAACTTTTTTCAGTAATTTCCTCCTGTTTCGTGTTGATAAACATCCGGATTGATACCAAAGTAATTATGAACAAAATTACGAAAACAAACAGAACAATGTCCAAAGACATCTTCGGATTATAATAATTCCCTCTATGTAAAACTTTTTTAAACCTATTAATCCCATCTAAAACCGGGATAGTTTTCAAGTGTAATCATACCTCCTTGGGGCATTTTAACATATTTTGAAAGTATTATAAAAAAGTATCATCTCTTGTTCCCCCATAGTACTACTTTTATACATTAAAAGTAAACACTTTGAAACCAAACATGTATGTAAACTTGTCGATTTTTAATTAACGTCACTGGTATAAATTGCACAGTCAAATTGGTGTATATTGCATCGCCTCCTTCTTTGAAGAATAGTGCGTTTTAGATGAAAGGATGCAATTTTGAATATTAACTAATAATATTAGCTGATATGTATTTATAAATTTGCCCTCTACTTTATTTTATCATATTTTTTAGCATATACAAGTCTTGCCAACCAGATTTTTTATTTCTCTAATTACAGCTCTATCAAATAGGTTGGCTACTTTCAAGGGTTAGCTGCTTTTATATTGTGTATTTACTTTTTTATTGTGCAACCTAATTTCCCTTTGGGCAAACACTAATTTCATCAAGCATTTTACTTGGTTTATACGGGGCTTTGTTTGGTTTATCAAGGATTTTGCTTTGCTTGAAGAATTTCCCTTACTAAATTTGCATTTTCATAAACCTGGTCCTTGGTTTTAGGAAACATACCTACTACGATGGCGTCAGTAGCTTTAATGTTATCAAAGGCCTCTTTAAATGCCTCTCGTACCATCTCAGTTGATTCACATTTCCTCCCTGCTCCTAAAATTTTGAAAACAAGGCATGGCTTTGAAGTAGCTCGAATAGTTTTGTACATAATAGGCTTATCTTCATCATCAAACCTTTCATTTTCATTCAATTTACCTGTAATTTCCGAACTTACTCGATCTACCTTACTCAAGTTATAAACACATACCATATAAAAATCTATATCCCAGTTATTTTCTTCGGCATATTCTACCACCTCAGGCATATGTGTACCTAATCCGACCAACTTTCCGGTATTTCTCAAAATGGCAAGTCTCTTCTTCAGTTGATCAAATTCTCCATTTTTAAATAAAGCATCCGTCTTCGTTCCGTGGTGATAAATTGCAATTGGATTATATTTAAGTATTTGTGTGATGTTTCCTTCGTAAGATAAATATTCCGAAGCGGTTTGTGCAATCCAATGTAATTTTCCGCCCTCGTTTCTATACTCTCGAATCATGCGAAAAATATGTTTATCTCCTCTTGTTTGCATCGTATTAATTCCGCATTCTTCGCATCGGAAAAGCGTCCTTTTTATATTCTCAGTGGTAAAATAGTCTTCCATTTCTTCGTTTTTTTTAGGGGAAATATGAGAATTACCGGAGAAGGGATTACCACCTATAATTAGCCTTGTCACTTCATAATCTCCTAATTTTATTGTAGGTAACAGCATGTCTACCACCCTTCCAAAATCAGCCTTCCCTAAAAGATCGTTAACTGCAATTATTATAAAACCATACTATGATTAAAAGTCCAAACAAAATAAGCTTAATTATATTATAAAAGATTAAGTTTAAAAATTAAAGATATAGGTACCAAATTTTTTATTTTCTACAATTTTTTCCCCGTTGTACTCAACAAATGTGCCATCAACTAATATTACACGAGTTATTTCGCCTTTTTTAAATGAAATAACTACCATGCTTCCGTCACTTTCCACAGAACCTACTTTTCCTACATGTGTAAGTAGGTTGGATGAATAAACTATGATGTCTTCCTCTGATTCCATTGTTATTTTTAAACCTCTTGCAATATCACTTGTTCCATATTTTTCTACATGTATATCAGGAAGTGTATCTCCCCTAAAAGGCATCAACATAGTAACTAATTCTCTTTCCTGATTTCTGATTATTCCTTCTATCGAAAACATAGGAGCAGGCTTATATTGTAAATCTTTATCTGCTTGCCAACCCAGCAGAGGGTCTTTTGATCCTTCATAAACAACAAATTTATAATCTTGAGGATCTATGCAATGTACAAGTACGTTATCCTCCCCTCCGACTGTCCAACAACGCCCATTTTTAGCATCAAGTTTATAAGCTCCTGCCGGAAACTGCCAATGTGCCGCAAAGTTTTGACCATTATCGGAACGTATTGTGTCAAAAACCAATGCGTACTTTTTCTTCAACCATAATAATACTCTGGTATGAATACCAAATATTCCTGGCCCTTTCCCATCAGGCCAATTCCATCCATATGTACCGGGAAAATAGCTTCCTTCATACGAAGAAGCTATCACGGCCGCTTCATTAAATATATCGGCTTTATACGTATATGGATTTGCTTCAGTTTGATTCATATTGCCTATTGTTATTGTATTATGTGCCGGCGTTGATTTAGCATAGGGTCCAAAGACATTTGACATATCATAGTCAAAAGAGCCAAGGTCACATAACAGCATGCGGCTCCCCGAATATAAACTTATACTCATTTTACTTAAATGGCAATGTCCGCCTCCCCAATTCGTTGCATCAAAAAACAAAAAGGTTGCGTCAGGTTCCCAACTATCCCTTATAAATATATGTCCGGCACATGGAAAATATTTCGAAGGATTTTTTTCTAAGCTCCATTCATCCCCGCTTAATCCTGCTGCTTTAAGAAACTCCTCTCTTTCCTCAATCACCTTTATTCTTCCCGGACCTTTTGACCATGGATGGCTGTTGTGAATCCCGGCAGAACTTCCATCAGGAGTTATACTGTATATATAATAATCCCACATTCTGGCCGTTTTCTCTGTATCAATATTTAACCCTAATTCCGGATAAGCTTGTGATAAATACCATAGTCTTGCAAATATACTCCACATCCATTCATGATAACCGGGTGTATGCTCTTCGTGTGATCCGTCGGCCTGTATCTGTCTGTTAAAAACTTCATTTAAATTTTTAACTGCAAATGCTTGATACTGCTCAAATCCCGGTATAAGTAAGCTGCAATAAAGTATGCAATCAAGGTGGCTTATTCGCCAATTTCCTTTTAACCTTAAATTGGCACACAGACAATCAAGTTGATTTTTAGTAGAATCTACCATCTTTTTTATAAACTCTTCATCATAATGCGGGCTTTTAGCAAAAGTTGCCATTGTCCCCCACCAGCCGGGACGATTTCCTTGACCTAATCTAACGGAAATACCCAAAGTGCTGTCTCCGTCTCTACCGTATCTAGGAGGCCTATCCGGACTATAAGGTTCATGACTGTCTATCCAGTCTTCAATTAAACTTCTTGCAATATAAGCTAACTCTTCATCGCCTGTTTCTTTATACACTTCTGCGAGAGGTTGCAGGTAGCTAAAGGCATTAAGTGTTAATGGCCATTGAGGATGGTCAAGATGTTTTCCTTTCCAATCAATCCCCTTTAATCCTACTTCTATTTCTTGAATATAACCTCCTTTGCCGGAAAAGAGAATCTTTCCTTCCTTCAGTGCTTTAACCCATCGATAAGCATCCCCCATATTCGGCCAAAGTCTGATTTTGCATATTTCTTCTATTCTATTACTATTTTTCACTATTTGTTCTTTTAGACTTGACATAGCCCTTAACCTCCATCCCGTCGCTACTGTCGGTGACATAGATTTTTTTAAAGTATTTTATAAAAATGATGGACATATTTCAAAACAAATCTCCTATTATCCACCTTGGCATTAAAAATCTAGCCGCTCTCGTCGGTTCAATAACCTTGCATATTTGTGTACTACCTAGAGCACTCATAAGCATGACAATCTCGTGTAAAGGAAGATTCATACGCTCCTTTAAAAACTCAGCCATATCTTTAATAGCTAATTCTACTGCACTGTCAAGATTTTTGGAAGAAGCGATAGTAGAAAAAAATTCATTATTTTCCAACAAAGGGTTTCTCAATCTAAATCCTTTTATTACCTCAAGTTTCACCTTTACAGACCCGGCTACCTCCACACCGGACACTCCGATCTCTCCATCTCCCATAGCTGCATGAAGATCACCTAGGGCAAATAAAGCTCCCTCAACAAATATAGGCAAATAAAGTGTTGATCCGACACTAATCATTGTGTTATCCATATTTCCGCCGTGTGGTCCTGACACTCCGCAATAGCATTCGCCTATTTCGGGTGCAACACCTATCACACCTATCATTGGATTAACAGGTATCTTAATGTTTGAATTAAAAATAATTTTATCATCTATAATGGGAACAATCTTTAAATGAGTATCTGTAAGTTCTTCGCCTAAAACTCCCAGATTTTTCCCGGTCAGCATTACACCTTTTTTATTAACGGTGATATCTTCAATACTAACTTTTAATATATCACCGGGATAAGCATCTCTTACATATATGGGACCGGTAGCAGGATTAACTCTTTCCAAATCAATATTTTCTAAAACATCCGTTTCCGACTGTATCTGATTAGCGAAGCAATCCATTGTTTCAATACATATGGTTGAACCCGAATCTACATACAAAGCGACTGGGTTTTCCTTTGAAAACTTATATATATTATATTGATTGGATAATTTATATTCCATTTTGACACCTACCTTTGTGTAAAGCTAAATATGCTTTCTTATTATCCTTTTTTATCTTTTCTTATCCCTTATTACCTTTCTTATTCCTTCCTTACCCTTCCTATCGTGCTTTTTTAACATTGCCCACATCAGGTCGGTTATAGCAGATGATTTTCTTGTCACTAAAAGCATCCAATATCATAGGAATATCCAAATATTTCAGCACGCCGTAAAGGCTATATCGGACATCATAACGGTAAAACCTGTTGAGCACAATGCTCTCATAAGAAGGTAGCATGTTTTCAACGTATATGGATTCAACATCATCGTTAAGTACGGCCGCAAAAAGAACATAAATTGAACTGATTCCTTTTCCAGCCATACCAATCCGCATGTTAGGACATCTTAGGTGTATATAATCACAAGCCCTCAAAATATCATATACCCTTTGCCCCGTCAACGGCTTCTCCATCATCATGGCATTATAGTTCAGCTTATATTCCGTACCATACATTTCATAGTACGGAGTCGAACCTATATCTCCGCTTTTGATGACTCCGGTTCCTCTAGGGTCAAATACGAACACATCTCCCTCTCGCAGAAGTTTTGTCAATAGGTCATCTTCCAAATGTATATGATTTACTCCTTCATCCATAACAAGAACAGTGCATTTATCCGCTTTTCTGCCGACAACTTCCACATACATGCCAACAACAACAATATCTTTCTCTGAGAAAAATATAACTTTGCTCTGTTTGATATCGTCCATAAAATAAGCTGAGTTATCAAGGATTATCTCAGAACTAATCCTAGGATATATTTTTTCTTTGCCGGTAGGCATATTAAGAAGTTTTTTCAGTCTGTGCTTTATCTCTTCTTTGTCGCGCGTATATGAATATTTGTGTTTTTTATAATAATCTACATTAAGTTCAAAAATAGTCCTTGCATCCGGAAATTCATCCATAACTTGTCCTGATTTAGTGCACTGCAATGTTTTTTTATCCTCTATAGGCATGTTGGGATTTGTTACAAAGTTTCCGGGCTCTCCCTTGAAAGTTTCGATGAACCAATTAACTACTATCTGTCGAAGCTCATCATTCAATGCATGGGTTCCTTTCGCCATTCCCAACTTTACTTTATCTTCGCAACCATATAATCTGTATACAAGCTTTGCCCTCTCATAAGTTTTAACTGTTCCTTCAATAGTGAAGTAATCGGATTCTACCCCACCAATCAGCACAGGCTTGGGTGCAAAGAAAGAGATAAAATCGTCATGATTTGGTCCTCTTGAAATAGCACCATAGGAGATTTCTTCATTATCCATTGCTCCTCCTATTTTCATATATTCCTCTCTGGAAGTAATATAAGTTAACGGTGCAGCCGCACTTAATCTGTCATCAGCCATCATCAGCAGGGTAGACTGAATTCCTCCTCCGGAATTTCCTGTTATCCCTATCCTGGTTTCATCGACTTCAGGAATACTACATAAATAATCCATAGCTCGTATTAAATCCCATACAAGATATCGGATGATACTGCTGCCTGTAAGCTCACATTGGAAACCTAAATAAGAATGCTCAATATGCCAACGAACAAGGCTCATTCCTGCTTCCTTGTCGAAGCATTGTATTCTTTCACCCTGAGATATTGGATCTACTGCTAAAACAATAAAACCGTTCTTTACAAGATCTATGCACATTTTTTGATAAAGGGGAGCTGCCTTTGATATTTCATAATGACCTAGTGCGAACAAAACCGCCGGAGCCTTACCTTCAATATTTTTCGGAACATATAGATTCGAGGTAACATATATACCGGGTTGACTTTGAAAGATTATCTTCTTTATTACATACTGTTCCCTATCAATAACACCCGTACAAATATCGTTAAGAGGAGTTTTTTCAAAGTCTAATCCTCCAATAGCCTCAAAGAAAAACTTCTTAACTTCTTCTCGTCTTTTCTCAAATTCCTCAACTGTAGAAATATTTTTTTTGATCCTCTCCTCTTCTTCAAAATATTCCATGGCTTTCCTTTCTATGTATCTAGGGAGTTGATAACTTACATTACAATAACCGTCTGCGTTCGGTCTAAAACTCATTATTAACATCCCCTTTTACACTAACTTCATTAGATCTTCTGTTTTTATTCCTCATTCTTGATCTGACGTTGATGTTCATCTAACTTTCTTATGGCATCTGCCAGCTTTTTAGCCATAGCTTCTATGTAAGCCAGTCCTGCATCAGCGTTTGCATCCGCTCTGGGCCTTACATGCATGGTTTCTGAAAGATAGTCATGTCCGACTTCGCTAATCTCAAAAACTTTACGTAAAGATGGAGGTTCAAATTGGGTATTAGGCTCTCCGAATTCCTCAACTGCTTCCCAAATCAGTCTTTTGGCTTTTTCCAACAACTCTGTTTTCCCGTATTTTTTTATTCCTCCGAGCATTGCGGATGCTTCATAAGAAGACGGATCATTTAATCCATACTCTTGCCATACCTTTCTAATCTCCGGATACACCCTTTGAACCTGACCGGTAAATATAGCCAGCACAGGGATTCCGGTACGCTTAAACACCCTGCTGGCTACGGAATACACCATCTCTCTGCCGCCACCATGACCATTTACCAGTAAAAGCTTCTTAAAGCCCATGTTCAATATATTCATGCACACTTCTTCCAGGTAATTTCCCATATTTTTAGAACGTATGTCAATCGTTCCGGGCCATACTCGAAGCCCTCCTATCCATGATAAGGGAACCATTGGAAATAAAACTCCGCCAGAATATTCTGCGGTGCAATCTGCCAAAGCCTGAGTAATAAAGCTGTCGCAACCTAAAAGCAGATGAGGACCGTGCTGTTCTACGGATCCTATGGGAAGTACGGCCACATCCTTGCCTTCCTCAATCAAATTATCCAAATCCATCGGGAACATATCTTCCAGCTTATATATCATAAATTCATACCTCCCTATCTTAAGCCTCTGTCAAATCTAGCCCTTGATATGTAATATGCATATTCTTTGAGTGCTTCTACAGCCGGAACCTTTTCCTCAACCCACTTATTAATAGCGGCAACAGCTTCATCTACGAGCACTGTTTCTACAGGCAGGATCTCATATTCATCTTTTTTAAAGTGATATCCCATCCTGCCTAACTTGCGAAGTTCGCTTAAAGGGTATCTCTCGCTTAAAGGTCCTTTGAATTTGCCAAAATGTTTTTTATTCTCTGCCAGAAGCCTTTCAAGAAGATCTTCCCTTCCGCAAAGTTTTAAACAGGCAGCTACAAGTGAAGTTACACGGGTATTTTCATCCTTCGCTTCAGGAAAAGGAATTTGATCAGGTGAAATCCATGCAATGGGAAGATCTTTTTCCTGGAAAAACTCGGCAATCACATAATAAAGTT
The DNA here is from genome assembly GCA_012840075.1 of Clostridiaceae bacterium. Lineage (GTDB taxonomy): Bacteria > Bacillota > Clostridia > Acetivibrionales > DUMC01 > DUMC01. The sequence continues at coordinate 26,526 of DUMC01000131.1, forward strand.
CTTTAAAATAGCTAACAAAAATTATCCTTCTGAAGCCATTTTCCATCAATTCCTTGCTGATGTCATAGGTATAATCGTAAAGGATTTTGGCATCAACGCTCATCGACCCGGCTCCGCTATAAGTATCATATAGCGTACTGTAAGGCAAAACCGGAAGACAGTATCCTCTATTCCTTTTTGCCAGTGCCTCGGATATTGCATAGACTACAAAACACTTGGAGGCTAAAGGTAAATGGGGACCCAGTCTTTCAATAGATCCCATAGGAACAAAAACCAAATCTCCACCCTCTTCCAGGTATTTCTTACACTCCCTTGATGTAATCTCTGCCATTTGAACCGTATTCATATTAACCTGCCCCCCAAATTTATAACTTTACTACCTCATTATTAAGACTGGACTTATGCATGGCTATAATAACTTTTATGTTATACACTGCTTCATCAATTGAATTAAAAGGTTTAAGATTTTCCCTTATGCATTTGTTAAAATGGGCTTGCTTGCTCATATTAGTATCAGCTACCGTTTCAACTTCTTGAACTTCATCATCATTCTTAGCCATTTTCACTTTCCTACCGCTTATTTCAATAACTCCTGCTGTTCCTAAAATTCCTTTTTCCATGCTATTTATAGGGCAAGACCAGCTAGTACCTAAAACACCGATACCACCGTTTTTAAACTTGAGAATAGCCCAGCAATTATCATCTGCGGTTATATTCGGATTAGGATTTGCTGATTGAATATTAGCATAAACGCTTTCTACTTCTCCCCCTATGGAAAGCATCCATTGCACTTCGTGAGTCATACATTCCAGCAGATGGCCCCCGCTTTTATTTTTATCCGTAAGCCAATCTTTATGAGTACCTAAGGATGAATTCAGTATATTGGCACTATGCATCCGCTTATCCCAAATAACTACCAGATCTCCTATTTTATTTTCTTTAAATAACCGGCGTGCCGTATCACCCGCAGGATTATAACCTACGATATAACCAACTTGACACTTTACTCCTGCTTTATCAACAGCAGCCTTAATCTCAACGCAATCCTCATAACTTAAAGCAAGAGGTTTTTCCACAAAGATATGTTTTCCTGCCTCAGCAGCGGCTATAGTCATTTCTTTATGGAGAAAAGGAGGAGTCAATATATAAACAATATCAACATCGGTTTTAAGTAAATCTCGGTAATCAGTGAAAACCCTCGCTCCATGCTTTTCAGCAATTGCTTTGGCTGCATCCTCTCTTATATCGCATACTGCAGTTATCTTGCAATCATCCAGCTTGGCAATCTCACTTTCATGATTCTGTGCTATTTCTCCGGCACCAATTATTCCAATTTTAAACATAAGGTCCACCCTCCTTTAATTCATTTCTTAATAACCTAAATTTCTGAGGACTTTCAACACATCCGCAAGATGAGTATTTGAACCATCCTTTGGCCCTATTTCTATGCACCCGGGTCCTGAAAATCCTTTTTTATTAAGAATATTTAAAATAGCATACAAGGGCATTTCATTGACTGATATTTCACGAGCGCCCTTAATATGAATTGCCTTCACTATATCAACCCAAACTCGCAGTTGCTCTACCGGTTCTTCTCCTGCAAATATACAGTTACCCATATCGTAATACAACCCTATAGCAGGATGTTCAATTTTTCTGACCAATTTCCCCAGTACATTTGTCTTAAAGCGGCCTACCGGCTCCAATGCCAAGTATATATTCCTTTCTTGTGCGTAATCGGCTATTTCTTTTAGCTCATTTTTATATATATCGCAATACTCATTAACATCATCTGAAGACTCCTTTGTAGCCAGCAGAATCACTTCTCCTCCAAGAAGTGCGGTTATATCGATAACCTTTTTTAATTGTTCTAAAATTACCTTTCTTTTTTCTATTGTCATCGTCGCAAAACCGGGAAAGTGACCTACGCTTGTAGTTATAAACGGAATTCCTGTTTCATTAACCATTCGTTGGTAATTCCTTACATCCTCCTTGGTAAGATTATCAATCATCTCAGGTGTAAATGTTAATTCCATAAAATCATATCCCAGACCTTTTAACACCCACATCTTCTCCTGTAGGCTGCATCCTGCAATACAATCATCTCTGACTCCTATTTTCACAATAAATTCACTCCTTCATCCAAAAATTCATATTTATAGCCCAAGTTCACTTCCAAGTTTGTTAAGGTATTCTATGCTTCTTCTGAACCCCTCTTCAGGAGTTGATTTTCCTTCATACTCTATGCAATATGCACCGCTGTAACCAACTTCTATTAGCTTTTTCAATATGGCGTGAAAATCTAAGTCGCCTTCTCCCACAGCAGTACCATAGCGTTTTTCCGAACTAATACAGCAATCTTTAAGATGAGTATGATAGATTCTCTTGTTTATCTTTTCAATGGCTTCTATAACATCCACGTTGTAATATGTAAAATTAGCAGTGTCCAGGGTTACACCAAACATAGGTGAATTGATTTCATCTAAAATCGTTAACATAGCTTCCAAATCATTACCAAACTGACCGTGACTTTCCACAGCAAGCCTCATACCTCTTTTTTCAGCATACTCGACACAAGGTTTTAGACCTTCTAAAACCGCATCCACACATTCTCTCCAGGTTCTACCTTCAGGCACCTTTCCTCCTGAAAAAATCCGAACAAGTTTAACACCGTATAACTCAGCCAAATCAATCTGAGCCATGGAGTGTTCAATCTGCTGGCGCCGCTCTCTTTTATCAAATACAAGGAATTCAGTGTGAGGAGATATAGCCACAATTTCAAGTCCAAGCTCATCCAGAAGTTTTAGCGTTTTCTCCCTGATTTCAACAGTGTCTAGTGTATCCACATGGTAACAAGGATCATGTGTTATGATCTCCACTCCTTTTAATCCAAGACCGGCCATAGACCTAAATACTGATTCCCTGTCAAGTGCACGATAGCAATATGTATTAGCTGCAAGTTTCATATTTATCCTCCTCGTATAGTATTATTTTTTAATAAATTTATATCTAATTTCCAGTTAATAACTGGAAGTTAAATTGTTCACTTTAAAGTTATTCACACCCTATCGGGACCCCAATAGACTGCTTTCTTTCCATCAAAAATAGTATCCAGAATCTGAATCTCAACAGGACTTAACCCCGCATCAATGTTCAGTTCTGAAAATTTCGACAAGTGAAATATTAGACTGAAAAACTGCTGTTGTGTCATTTTAATTTCCTTTAACGTACTTAATTTTTCTTTAATCCTTATAATTCCGTTTTTAATTTCAACATAAGCGCTCTGTCCATCACAGCTTATCATAAAATCAGCATTTGCTGCTTTTCCAAAACTGTTAAGTTAATACTCACCATAGTGCATTATTGCTTTACCTGCAGAAAACTGGTTTATTCCATAATCCCATTGGGCATCTTCAGGCCAGATTTCAGCTACCTTATAAACATGATGCAAATCATAATAGAACTGAAGTGCATCATAAACCTTTTGATCGTTAAATGCTACATAATAATCTCCTTGATCGTCAACTCCTATAATTCTTCCGCCGTTACTAAATATTAAATCCTGTGGATTTACCCTTGAAAGACCCCATCGATCGATTTTACCATCGCCATCGAAGTCTTTAGTTGCTGCTATTGCAATTTCAAGCATCTTATCCCATGTCCACTGATTGTTCTTATACAGTTCATACGGATCCTCAAAACCTTCTTCCTTAAACATCTTTTTATTAAAGAATACACCGCCTTGTGCTTGTCCGTAGGTATTAGAACATGCGTATATTTTGCCTTTATACGTACTTGTTTGGATAACAGCCCTGTTCCACTTTGGATGATCAAAATTAATGTAATCACTTAGCGGAAGCAGATAATTCTTTGCCATCAATGACGGCATAACATCCGGTGTAGGATTAAACCAAAGTTCTCCTAAAGGATCTCCGGCCATTGTGGTTGTCATAAACTTCTCATTATACTCAGCGTTTGGAACTACAATATACTCGAATTTTACATTATACGTTTTTTCACAATAAGCTTGTCGTTCTAACATAAAATCGCCGTATTTCGAAGCTCCCGGGGTAGGTTCTTCATTCCATCTTGCAACTATTCTGAATGGTCTGCCTCCTAAATCAATAGGAGCAGTTTTTGGTGCAGTTGTTTCTTCTTTGGCCGTCTGATCCTTAGTTTCTGTAGTTGTAGGTGCAGTATCCTCTTTTTGCGAAGTTTGTGATGTCGATACCTGGCATGCTGTAGTAATTGAAATTAACATAAGTGTGGCTAGAATAATAGCAATTATTTTTTTCATCTTTATACCCCCTATTTTTTATTTTTTTATGATTTTTTATATAAATTTTTTATTAGCCTTATTGGAATTATTTATAAATTGAAATGTGCTGCTAGTTTTTATTACCAATTTGATACCAATCAGCTATCAACCAACTATTCCCGAACGCTCAATACTTTCGATAAAATACTTCTGAGCGAATGCATATAATATAAGCAGAGGGAATATGACCAGAAGCATACCCACATTATCAAGCAATGACCTATATACCGGACTAAACTCATGAATACCCTCTGTAATTCTTAAAAACTGTTGATAATTGTCAGTTAGCGCACTTAGAGCCGAAGAAAGCACTTGATTCTTAACCCAGAACAAATTCGCATAAAACGTATCATTCCATTGCCACACAATTGAAAACAGAACGGTAGTTACAAGAACAGGAGTAGCACTAGGCAACATTACACTATAGAACGTCTTAAAAACTCCTGCACCATCCACCATAGCTGCTTCTTCAATTTCCTTTGGCATTTGCCTGAAAAACTGCCTTATCATGTAAATATACAGTCCGTTCCTTATTCCCATGCAGGTGGCTGAAGTTAGTATATAAGGCCAATATGTATCCAGCAATCTTAAAATTCTGAAATTCATGTAAAGCGGAACCATTATTGTTTGTGGCGGTACCAGTAGCGTAAAAATTACTAATGAGAACAGCAAACTTCTTCCTGGAAAACGAAAGCGTGCAAAACCATATCCAACCAATGTACAGGAAATCGTCTGCAGTACCGTGGTAAATAATACCACTTTAACCGTATTCATAAAGGTATGCCAATAATTCATATATTCCAGTGCTATTTTTACATTCTCCAGAGTAAGATTTTTAGGTATCCATTTTACAGTACGATCATATAAATCCTTCTGATCCATGAAGAACATGGAAATCTTCATTAACAGAGGATATAGTATTATAAAGGAAATACCTATGATTAAGACAGCTCGTACTATGCTCCATGCCATAAGTTTAAGTCTTCCTACTGACGCATATCTTATAAGTATTTTATACCATCTATATTCCTTTAGGTCTGCTTTTCTTTTATTAAAAACTGTTATAACTCTTATAATATTATCCAAAGTAAACTCCCCCAGTCTTTTGACATCGCGCAATGTTTGATTAAGCTTTTATTCTAGATTAATGTTTTTATTCTTAAATCACGTATTATTCGTAATAAAACACTCTTTTTGAGATTATTCTCACTATAATCAATAATAATATAGATACAACTATAAAATAAATCCATGCTAAAGCCGCACTATAAGTAAAATTAGCTAAAACAAAGGCCGTCGTTCTTATTGTCTCCATTACTACATTTTTAGGCGACATAAAATAATCAATAACAGTATAAACTACACAAGTCAGTATGTACGGACTCAACATTGGAAAAGTTATTTTCCAAAAATTCTCCCAACCGGTAGCTCCCTCTATATTCGAAGCTTCAAAAAGTGACGGCGGTATTGTTTGCAAGGCTGATAAAAATACCAATATTTGGACTCCGGACATGCTTACTATATCGTTTATCCTATTTACGGCACTGGTTATGTAATTTACCATTGTCGGATGCAGACCTATTTCCAGCAAATAGTGAGACAGCCTAAAACTCCCGAGCACAGTAGAAGTTTCAACATTTTGATTAATTACTCCCAGTGTCATTACATAGTTTCTTAAATAGTCAGTCGATTCCATTGTAGCAATAATACCGGATGACATAACAACCGGAAGAAAGAATATAACTCTCGCAAGCGTTCTACCCCTAAATTTTTGATTTAGCAACACGGAAGAAAAGAAGCTGAAGAAAATCACAAGGGGAACATCCATTAACATATTACCTACCGATTCAACAAGTTCTCGGTTAAAAGTCGGGTCTACCAGGAACGCATCACGATAGTTCTTAATACCAACTCTGCTAAGTTCATAACCTGTAGTATGTATTGTCATCCTGCTAAAGCTGAATATAGCTGATAATATCATAGGATATGCGAAAAACAATACAAACCCTATTAAAAACGGAAGTATAAATATTATTCCCGACCAAGCTCTTTTTTGTTGCAGTGTAAGACCTTTCTTGGGCATTCTACTTACCTCCTTCTGCTACAACTTCAAAGCTCTTTCCGTCAATTTTTATACCTTTCGTATAAAACGGCTTGTCACCATAATTCACCACTATTTCTTTACCATTCTCATAAATTGTTCGGTACACTTTATCTCCTATTTTCTCATGACCTATAATCATCTGATCTTGTACATCCCTCAGTGCAAGATTTATTTTTTCATACAAGTCTATGGCTATATCATACCAATCCTTATAGTTTACAGAATACAGGTCTCGATATGCTGTATCTTTAAGTATTGAAGACTCTGCATGTATCCATGTAAAATACAAACATGCACCTGTCTCCACGGTTTTTAATATGTTTTCTATGTAATCCCCGGCAAGATTCACAGGTTCACCCGAATATTCGATAAAACCATGGACAACTATCTGATAAAATGGTATGCTTTCGTCTGCAATAATAAATTTACTATCAGTAAGCGGCATATTGACAATGTTGTCCACGTATGGAAGCATATAAGCGTTACATCCATTTACCATTAAATTTATACCGTTTCTCTGAAATTTCTCTCCTTGCTGCATAACAATTTCTTTTGCTTCTTGCCTGTCGACAAGATTTCTCTCATTGAAATCCGAATATAGTACTTCTCCCATTACTCTCAGTGAAATGTTTCCAATTCCGTAATTTTTATATTTATTTATAAAATTGCTCACATAATAGTCAAGTTTTGAAGGAGAAAGTAGATACCAGCCTTCTTCTCCGCGTACCGGTTGAAAATTTGCAATATTGAAATTTTTTAGTTTGACAGAATCCTTACTCAAGTAGCGTGCTGAATTCTCTTTTATACTGAAAAGAAACGGCACTCTGTACATATACATAAAAGATACATCAGGATAGAACTTACCATCCAACGTCTTGATTGTATCAACCAGTTTATTGAAACCCTTCTTTCCCCCCAATTTCCCTTCAATGTTTATATTCGTCGGGAAAACATGGTCAATTCCACCGTTAAACCAGCCGCTAAATTTCAGGTTTATATTATCAATTCCGTCTTCTGAAAGTTCGGTAATTATCTGTGAAGCCTGTTCAAACGTAGTCAATGGCTCCAGGACTTTTCTAGGTATACCAAGTATGGATTTATGCCTATAAATGGCTCCGATCAACTCCAGGTTGAAAGGTATGTTGCTTTTCGGTTCAATTTTTTTGCCAAGCATTCCTTTTTCAATTAAGTAATTCCTGTAATATTCCGCCATACCTATATAACCGGCTTTTTCCCCGTGCAAAAATGCAAATCTTATAACTATATCCTTTTGGTAAGGCCTTTTTTGATATACTTTGATTTTATCCACTTCAGTCTCTCTTCCAAAAGAAACTTCCGTCCAAGGAAGTACCGTAAATTCGCTGTATACACTGCTATAAGAATTTAAAACACCACCTATCGAAGCTCCGATACTTGCCATAGCATCACCTTCTTCTATTATGGCGAAGAAGGCACTGTTATCTTTCTTTAATCCAAAAACGGGAAGGTAAGCCTGATATGCTATTTGAACCTTTTCTTTTTGCCTGATAGAACTATCAAACCCATAAACCGGAGCTTTATAACTCATACCCACTTTATTCGGATTATTTAAATTTATTAAAGCTCCTGATCCGTCCGGTATAAAAATATAACCATTATCTGACATTTTAGCAGCGCCGAAATATTCCAGCACTCTAACAGTAGTAAGTGGAAATTCCCTTTCGTAATGTATTTCACTACACGGTATTCTAACTATTAAATTTTCACCTTCCAGGGTGTATTCAATGGGTATTATGAACTTGGGCGTCAATACTACTTCTGCTATTATTTCATTCTCTGTGTTATCAAATATTAGATCTTCTTGTGTATAGCCTGCTTCTGCTAAAATTCGGTAAACAGCAGGAATTTCATATACATATATGTATTTATCCAGCACATACAGGTCAGTATTTTTTATATTTACATAGGTATTTATGAGGTTTTGTTTTTCTTCTTCACTTTTCGCATCATTCAAGGATACTAATTGATACTTGGTCAGCAAGAATTGTCTATCTTCTTCATCTTCAACCTTGGACAGTATAAGAGATTCAAATCGTTCCTTGCTGATCACTTTCGGGAGCGAATTTATATCAATCTTTTTTATTCCTATATCATATAAAACTTTTACGCCATTCTCAATCTCTGAGATTGTAAATTGATTGGCTTTAATACAATCATTCGCATTATCCATGCTACCGGGCTGTCCTTTTGAATTATAGTAACTCAACGCTAATTGAGAACCAAGTCTCATCTTGTTTTCCGCATTCGCAATACTATCTGATTGCCTGTCAGGCGGATTTGAATAAAATACTGCTCCTGTACGTTTATCCTTCACAGCTATCTCAGTAGTATCGAAATCCATGTATAACATGAGGTACTGATTTTCAGCTACTAACTTCATCTTATCCGGAACGCTCGAAGACACGTTTGCAGCCCCACCGGAATTATCTGCAAGGACACCGATATTTAAATAGCATATTGTAGATATAATCAATAGCAGCGCAATTACTAGTTTAACATTCGGCTTCAAGATAGCTCCCCCTTATATTCTCTTTATATCCTATAAATAATTTCTTTGTATATTGTATCAACGAAACCGCTTATTTCCAAAATCAAGTTGATAAATAACATCCCTATGAAAATTATAATCATTATGCCTATTACCGAAAGAACCATCGTCCCAAAAGTTTTTCCCGGCTCATATTGGTGTGTTACCATTGTACCAACATATAACAGGAACGCAGTCCATAAAATTGCAATAGCTTGGAATGTATACAACAGCGGTCCTTCTTCCAGAGTAATGTAATTACTTATAATAGATAATGGAAAATTAATCAGTATCAACGGAACTAAGGAATATGAGGTGGCAATCACTATATCCCTAAAGGTACCTTCACCCTCCATTAGTGAGGTCAAGCACCAGGAAGATACGCACCATAGGAAAAACGGCAGCACTACCCTCATACTTTCATTTAGAACATTTAACCTGCTAACGTCGTTGTAATTGAACAAAAACCCTGTATTTTGCCTGGAAAAGATAACAGTAAGTATTAACAATAACAATATTATTATCGCGGATTTTAAATTTCCTCTCTTCTCATACTTCAAATCCCAGAATCCGTCAAAGGGGTGAAAAATCACATGTAAAGAATATCTCAAGCTTTCTAAAAGTTCCACCGATATGGCCCCCTCTTATTTATCCATTTATCCTTTAAAATTAATCTTTTACATATTTTTTATATATTTTTACATTTTCTTTTTATATTTTTACATATTTCATATTTACCGTCTTCTAACGGGCTTTATAATAAACATCGCTCAAATAACTTTGAGACTTTCTGCCATGCCGTAAGAGTTTTCTTATATACCTTAGTATAAATATCACAGCTATCACCGAAAAAACTATAAGACCGAAATTCTCACCTACTACCTGTTTTCTGTATAGCTTAAAAGCTTTAGAATAATACTCTCTATGGTTACCAAGTCTGAACATCTCAAGAGCTTCCTTATATTTATCCTGTCGCAACAGAGCTTTTCCTACTCCTACATAAGCAAGGTCATAATTGGCATTCAGCTTCAATATTTCCTGCCACCTTTGGGTTGCTTCATCATACTTTCCTGTATAATGTTTCCTTACCGCATCCTTTATAAGTTTCCCGTAATTTGTGGGCTCGAATATGGTAATCCTATTTCCCGTCTTATCGAGGACTATTATATAGTCGTTCAAAGAATCTATTGCTACAGGCGCTCTGAATGTTCCCTTTTGATAGCCTAATCCGCCGAAAACATATAACAAGTCTCCATCACTGTTATAAGTAAAAATTCTACCTCTTTTTCCATCCAAACAATTGTATATACCTGAATCCTCAACGCATACATCAATAAAGACTGATGGCCCTCTAATGGTACCGGAAATATTTATTTCAGTGCCAAGGTCTCCTATTGGTTTTAAAACAGATGTCCTTCTTAATATATCCTGCCCCGCAGGATTTAATTTTCTTATTGGTTGGACATTGTTTTGATCCTCATAAAAAGCCAGGTTAGTATAATCAATACTACCCGTAGTAGCAAATATAAAACCGTCGCTGTCTACATCAACACTGTTAAATTCTGTGGGAAGAAAAGCCATCAAGCCGGCCCTTTGCTCTTTAGTGGATATTCTCTTCCAAAAGTAATCAATCAAGTTGGGTGTAACCCTGTTCGCTCCTACAAAACCGGTAAAATTACCATCAACATCAAATTCCATCAACCCTTCATAGGCTCCCTGGCTGACAGCATATAATCTTTTTCCCTTATCCATAACTAACCTTATAGGTTTAAATATAAAATTTTCACTTATAACATCCGATTTTGGCTCTTTTATCTCTTTTAAGATATTTCCGTTTTCATCCAATATAAGAATTCTATAATTTTCAGTATCCGCAACATATATAACTTTATCATTCGAAACATATATCCCTTGGGGATTCTTGAACGAATCCGCTTTTCCGGCATTATTTAAAGTATCCAATATCTTAAGTAAGTTCCAATTTTCATCAAATATTATCAGGCGGTTGTTTCCAGAATCAAGAAGATATATATTGTTATCCGGCCCTACGAACAAATCTCCGGGATTGTTCAATCTGCCTACTTTTAAGTCATTGCCAAAAAACACTTCTTTGGGTAAATACGCCTGTGGAGCTTTAGCCGGATTTTCATACAAATCATAAGTATATGAACTATAAGCCGTCAATGCATAGCAATTATCAGCATTACAAAAACCGGCTATATAAATTATTATTAACAATCCTAATATTATCCTAAATCTTATGCTAAATGCTTTCCTGCTAAACTTATTTCCGTTCAATATCTTCTTGTTCGATATCTTTTTATTCATTATTGTCCTGCTCAATTCCTAGGCCTCCTTTACTCCTTTATCCCCGACGTTGCAAGAGTTTCGATTACGTTACTTTGAGTAATAATAAAGACAATTACCGGAACTGAGATCATAAGCAAAGCAATTGCAGCACCCACACCTGACCTGGCTATACCACCTTGAATAATTTGTGAGAATGCAACAGGTAGTGTTTTTAGCTGCTCGCTATAGATGAAAGTACCACCCGTAGCGGACCAAAGCCCCTGAACGGTAAACAGTATAAGTGTAAGCCAAGCCGGTTTAACTATAGGCATTGCTATTTTCCAGAAAACCGCAAACTCTTTTGCCCCATCCATTCTGGCGGATTCCAACATTATATCGGGTACAGCATGCTCAAAAAAGTTTCTCATTAAAAATACACCGACAGGAGTCGCAAAGGAGGGTACTATGACTGATAGATAAGTATCTATCCATCCTAGCCTGGACATTATTAGATAATTGGGTATAGCAGTTACAGCAGTTGAGAACATCAAGGCTAACACAATTATCCTCGATATAAACCTCCTGCCGGGGAAATTATGTTTTGCTAGTGCATATGCTGCTAAAGATGCAACCAATACATGACCCGTCGTCCCTGCAGTGGTTATGAAAACCGTGTTAAAAATATATCGCGAAAAAGGTACCCAGGAATTGGACATGATAATGAATAAATCCCTGAAATTATCCAATGTTGGATTCCTTACAAAAAACCTGGGCGGGAAAAAGAATATTTCATTAAGCGGTTTAAATGCATTTGAAATTGCATATACCATGGGTAGTGCCATAAAGGCGGCAACCAATCCCAGCGGTATTGACATCGCAACATTTCCGCCCACTGTACGATTCACTTTAACTCTTCTATTTATTTTTCTTATCAATCTAAAATTTTTCAATCCCGATTTCACTTTTGCAAACATAGCCTTATTCTCCAACTTTCCTCAATAGATTTTGGATTAATTTATTAGAGCCTACCATTATTGCAAACAATACTGTTGCTATTGCAGAAGCGTAACCCATCTCAAATCTTATGGAACCATAATCCATGAGATGTGTTACAACCGTATGTGCAGCATAATCGACGCTCGGGAAACCTGCAAGAGCAACACATATATCTCCTACATTAAAGGTTGATGTTATCTGCATAACTGCTCCAAACATCAGTATTGGCCTCATGGCTGGAAGTGTTATGTACCAGAGCTCCTGCCAGCGGTTTTTTACCCCGTCTATAGCTGCTGCTTCATAAATATTTCTATCTATTCCTTGCAGTCCTGCAATAAATGCTAGAAAACTAATACCAAGATTAATCCAAAGAGTGGCTATTATTATAACTGCCATCATGTACTTGGGATCCTGCAACCACTGTATACTTTCCCTTATAATACCTGTTCTTAAAAGGAAACCGTTCAGGTATCCATAGTTATCTCCGCTGAATATAACTTGCCAAATCATATACATATTCCCCGAAAGGGAAGGCGCTGACAATAGCAGTGTTATAATCGCTCTTATATTCGGAGGATATTCATTTACCATCCAAGCAAACATAAAGCAAGCAATATAGCTTATTGGACCCGTAATCAAGGCGAACAAGAATGTATTCTTTATTGCTATTAGAAATATATCATCATCCAAAAAGAGTTTTATATAATTCAGCCATCCGATGAATTTCGGAGGTTCAAGTATGTTGTAATATGTAAAACTGTAGAATATAGACATAATAACAGGTACTATGTAGAACAAGGTGAATAAGGTCATAAAGGGAGCTACAAATAAGTATGAAACTTTATTTATTTTAACTTGTTTGATTACATATTTTAAATGTTCCCTTTCCTTAGCCAATTTTGGTATTAGCGCGATTCTTTTGTCAGTTTGAACAATCTCTGATTTCAAGACCTATACCTCCTCTATTCATCTAGGCCAAATTCTTTTCTTTTTGCTTTAATTTCATCATTTATCACTCTTACATAATCAAGTAAGGTCTCCCTTACATCATCACCTTCGTTTATAACCTTCCTAAACGCATTCTCAAGATGCCTGCTTGTATAATAACCTCCGGGTACTTGTGGGATGCCTTTTACCCATTGCCATTGTTCCATAAGATTGTTATAATCCTTAGTCGGCCATGGAAGCTGCTTCAGTGCTTCTATATTTGCTGTGGGATGTCTTGCTGCAGCTCCCATCAAACTTTCCATTTCCAGACCGAACCTTACTTGGGTTTCGGTACTCGTCCACCACTTCATGAATTCCCATGCTGCTTCTTTATCCTTTGCACTTTTGAGCATCATGCATGCTGTTACTGAACCAGGTACATCATGCCTTATAGTTCCATCCTCTTGAAGTGTGCCCGGTACCGGTGCAAAGCCCCACAATCCGTTTAACTCCGGTGCGAAAACAACTAACTGGTTATATAGAGTATAATCTGCTATTACAAGCGGCATTTCACCCGTTCTGAAGCGGTTAGCTGCGTTAAAGTTTAACGGTAGCTTATAGTTTGAATAAAATTCTGTCCATTGTTTAAATGCTGCAATCGCTTCCTCACTATCAAGTGCGCTGGCCACTCCATCCTCTTTATAAAAACTGCCGTCCCTCTGGTAAAGTAGCATGCCAAAGGTGAGCATTCCACCCCCTCCTGTTCCCGCAGTCACACCTACAGCTGTGAATGGCAGTCCAATGCTCAAGTTGTGTTTCTGTATGTCAGGCAAGATGGAATACAGCTCTTCCCAAGTTTTTGGAACCTTCAAATTCAGTTCACTTAATGTATCCTTCCTGTAGAAAAGCATCGGGAAAGTTTGTCTCTCCGGCAAAGCGTAAACACCGTCTCTGAAAGTAAAAGGCAATAATGCACTTTCCCTGAATCTTTTTTTAACTTCTTCAAAATCCGGAAATTCAGCAAGATTCACTACAGCATTTCTGATAGCATAGTTCACGGGATCTCCTTCCGCCACTTCCATAGCCACATCCGGTCCTACACCGGCCACAGTTGCCTGGAGCAATGCTCCCTGAACTTGTTTTAGATTTACCTCAATACCTGTTACAGGTGTAAAAGTATCATCTATTAATTGCTTTAGTATCTGAGCTTGGTCTCGCCCGGAATTTATCCATACGGTAATAGCTCTTGATTCGTCATAAAGATTTCCTATGGTACTATAATCTTCTGTAAATGATGCAAAGAAAGCACCAATTTCATGCCAAACCTTACTGAAAAATCCTGCTTTTACTTTTGGCATATCTTTTTCCGGCGAAGCTATAATTATATAATCAATTTGAAGTGGTTGCTGCTTTGAATCCAGCACCCATTGTCCTAATGCACTTGTATTGTCCTTGAATGTTGACAATCTCTCCGGTATGGTTTCAGGGTTTTTAGCAAAATCCTCCAACTCATAAGCAAGTCTTTCAAGTATTGCAACATTACTGCCTCTATGTCCGGTCAAATCAAACAATTTTTTTGAAAGACCGTATAGTACTTCACTTTCGGTTTTAAATGTGTTAATGGTATGCGGTAACAATTCCTCTAACCAGTAATCCCTAAAAGGATCAGGAGTGGTGCCGGTAAGCATAACTATTTGACGGTAAGCTGTATTCAAATTATATACGCTGTTTTCAGCCGTCCTCAAAATATACGATAAATCACCCACTGTTACTTCCATCTTAATTTGATGCTTTCCTTTACTTAGATAAAATAAGTATGGGCCGTTGTCATTTCCTAAAACCTTCATATTCCAATCGGAATCATAATTAAATTCTATGCAATCCATTTCCTTAAAAGGAACTTTTCCATCAATCAAAAGTCGTCTGCAAGATGGTATGCCTCTTATAAAACTCTGCTTGTATTTGATACCGATTTTATATAATCCGTCTTCAGGCACCTCAAATTCCCATACCAACCACTGTCCGGGTAATGACCACTTGAGTGATGCACTGTTAGAACCTATTGTGTTTAATCTTATTTTCGATACATCATAAGGCTCAGTTAAAGGTGATGTTCTATCATATACGGGGTAAAGCGTAGGATCTGATTTGTATAAAGCATCTTCTCCCTGTATCTTTATAAATACATCACTAGCCGGTTGATAATTAGCTGTTTTATATTCATTTTCCACTTCTGAATATGTTTTAGGCTCTTCTACCTGAAATAGCAACAAATACTCAATTACTACGGGTTCTCTAATTGAATATAACCTTATTTTATGTTTACCTTTAGTGAAATAAAACAGATAAGGTTCGTTATAGTGTCCTGATAAATCTCTAAAAATGGCAAACTGCCACATTGGATATTCAACCTGCGTAGGTACAAGATCGTTTCCTCTATTGTCCTGCTGTATTTCATGTTCATTTGTCCAAACACGTTGAAATACCAAATGACCTGCTTCCGCAAACGGTATTTCTCCGTCAATTTGCAGTTCTCTTTCTATTGCGGAATTTTTCCCTTTAATATTGTAATATTTCATTCCTATATTATATAAACCTTCATTTTCAATATATATTTCCCATTCTATAAAACCTTCGTCAGAGGTTTTTACCGACTTACCGGTTGAACCTTCGTAGTTATCAAGTATCTCTACATCCATATCTGTATCAATAAAATTTTCAGCCGGAATTTTTATTTCACTCTTAGGTCTTGGAGCGTTTATGTAATTTGAAATATATTCTTCATAACTATTCTCTCTTAAGATTAAAATATCGCTTGCGTTAAGCGAAGACCGGGATACATTTACAGACTGGGTTTTTTCCTCAGCGTGCAAATTTCTTGCATCAATCAGAAACGTAGATATTATAAATATTGAAATTAAAATAACCGAGATAAAAAAGTTTAAATGTAAATATCTATGTTTATTTTTATTTATTTGTCTCGTAAACCTGAATAAGCTCAATTTAATCGTCTCTCCTTTTATTACGATTTTTTGATACGGTTTTACATTTACATATATATTTTAAATCAATATTCTTATGTCTTTTTCTTTTGTCTTTATTTCGTTTGTAATTCATATATTTTGAATTTTTTGCTCAAAAATCATTTGTGAACCTCACATGACTAAGGCCACGTGCTTCTGTTGTCACCAACAGAATTTCCTGCTTCTTCGTCCTCGTAACGGACTTACTTCCACAGGCGTCTTACTTCGGATAGTTCCTACCTTCGTTATGTTAATTTCCTTACTCATGACTGAAGTCACGAGAATGCGGCAATATATGTTTCAAAAACCTTTTTTCTTTTTATATTTTTCTTAAAAATTATATTTTTCTTAAAAACTTCTATATCTCATGTGCAAAATAATAATAAGTAAAAAGCACCAAAATTAGAAATAATTTAAAAGTAAGTAGTAGCAAGCTAACTATTAAATAAATAAGTAACACTTACCACTTATCGCTAATACTTAAGTTTATAAATAGTATATGCTAATTACAAAATCTACCAATCATAATTTTTTTTGTCAATAGTGTTTGCAGATCATGAATTTTAAGCTTAGAATTCGGATTCGATTTTAGATTTTATGTTCAGTATTAACTTTATGTACTTGCAAACACAGTATTAATTTTATGTACTCGCAAACAAAATTTCAATTAAACTATTACTTAAAAGTTAAACTTTTACGTTTTTTTAATTTAAACTTTTACGAAATTCTTAAACTTTTCATCTTTTAACTTTTTTGTGACATTATTTACCTGTTTACTTTCACAGTCTTTTGATGTTACTTTATAATGTAAACAACATTATTTATAATGTAAGCAAGATTAATAACTTTTACTTGTACAATATCCTGTAAATAACTTACAGTTTCACCAACTGTACTAAAGTTGTTTTTATCTGTAGCATTTTTAGAAATATAAATGAAAAAATACTGTAGAGAAATAATGATAAAAGCTGTAGAGAAATAACCCTCTAATTTTTCAGGATTACGTGCTTGGACTTTTTCAAAATTAAGATGTTGCTTGATATCCCTGAAGAAACACTCAATATCCCAGCTGGCGAGGTACTTCTTGAGGATATCCTGAGTAGGTGAATCAAGCATATCAGTTATTATGAACCTGGTATTTTGAATTGTTGCACTATAGCCGTTTTTGACTATTGCTAACTTAACTTTATCAATACCTGGCATATAAACTTCAATAGCTTTGATGTATAAACCTGTAGCACGGTAATATGAAACTTTCAACTTTTTTAGTAAGTTCTGTTTCTTAAATTATTATCTAATAAGTATCAAATAAGTTATATTTCTTAAATTATTATCTAATAAGTATCAAAAACATATAATTAATAATACTTTTTATTACACTAATCAATATAAAAAACAGTGCTAATTCACAGCATAGTTGAAGAATTAGCACTGTCTTTAACATTTGTTATTAAAATTCCATTGTTTTTGTTTCATTTTGATTTAGAATGATCTTTTGCACTTTCTTTCGCTTTTGCTCTTCTACTTTAATACAAATTACATTCTTACTCCTATTTGTTAAGATTAATACATTTTCAAGGGGCACATATGCTTCAAAACACATTTCTTTATCATATCGAATCTTAAATCCTGCTTGAAGCCAACCGTTTTCTCGTTTTTCTACTTCATTTTTCCAAGTAAAGACACCATCAATAACTGAATTATATCCTTTGAATAAATAAATATAGTCATCTTGTATATTCTTTTTAGCTTCAATTGTTATGTCTTTGTAATTAAAATTGGTATAGATTAACTTATCTTGTACACATATGACTATTGTATTATAGCAAGAAGTATTCAGCATAGCAGTTTTTCTTGCAAGTTCTGCAGTATCTGATAGTTCCTGATTAGGTGCAGTAACAACAACAAAAGGTTTTAAGCCTTCTCCTCGGGTTAAGCAAAAGTGATTTTCATAATTATTTAGTATTAATTGTTCTTCTATACCTTTCCATTTTGGATATTGATGTTTATTTATATACTTTACACCATTAGAATTAATGCAAACATAACCTATTTCATTATCAATATTTAAATAATTCACATTATTCCATTTTTCAATTATATCAGGACCCTTTCCGTAATATCCATAGAATGTCTTTTGTCTGCCACCATCAAGATAGAGAGTTCTGTATCCTTTAGCAACTTTAGGTAAGTTAGAATAGCTTTCATTTCTTACTCCTACTAATCCTGTCTCCATTTTTTTGACTTCACAATTCTCATTAGCAAAAATTTTCTCTATATAAACCGTTTTTCCATCAGGTAAAGCTGTAAAACTTATATCCTGAATTAATTGCTTTCCTCCTCTTTCTATCCTTGAAGTAACAGCAAACCCATTTTCTTTAGGCAATATTTTTTCGTCCTTAACACATCTTACTATACTTTCATTGGATAAGGCTTTAAACCCTTTCTTTTCCATTAATTCTATTATACCTATATAACTGCAAGTTATTGGCGTAATAGTCCACAATCCTTTTTGGGGAAAACTAAACCCCATAACGTTACTTCTCCAGCTAAAACCGGCAAAAGTATCTTCTGTTCTATATATTATACTATTTCCGTATGGGTAATAATAAACACCTTTTATCTTATTGAAGAACTCATTGTACTCAGTTGGTTCTGCTCCCATGCCGCCGAAGTAATGCAGAAGATATGACTCAACAAGAGATACAGCCGCACTTCTTTCCATATCCTTGGCTGTTTGAAATTCAGTAATTCTGCATTCCTCTCCATTTTTTTCATACAAACATCCATTGCCATTGCTCTCCTGTATTTTTTCCAAGGTATCAATTGTTATTCTTTCAAGAAGAGCTGCATCTTTATTACTTTTAAATACATTCATGAGACAATGTAAAAGCTGTACTGCCGGTTGATTATTATACCACCAATCCTGCCCTTGTATAGGTATAGGCAAACCATTACGATCACACCACACTTTTAACGTATTTTCATAAACATCTTCCCAATGATAGAAATAAGCCATTGGAGTTTCTATTCCTGCCATAAGATGCATTAAGGCTACTTTACCTCTCAAAGTGATTCCGGATGCCATGTAATTCGGATGCACGAAACCGTGATTTTCCGCCGTATAATCTGGATGTGTAGTTACGCTCATAAATCTGTTGTAGGGTATGCTAGGATCATATATGTATCTATCAAGATAAGTTGTACACGTATTAGCCGCCCATACATCAGCGGCCTTCTTCCAACCTTCTGCTTTCGGGTGTGTTGAAAACATTGTAGCAGCCACTGAAATACCAAGTGATGTCCATGCATTTTCTTCAGTCTGTGTATTATTATAGGTACCGGTCTTCGGCTCATTTACTGACCAGCTTTTTTCATAGTTTTCCAGTATATCCTTTGACCATCTGTCGGCATAACTTGAAACTACTGCTTGTACCATCATTTTTGTTTCATCATCAAGATAGTCCCATAGTAACCAAGCAGCTATTCCAAAATCTGAAATACTTACCCCATGCTGACTTGCTTTAAAAAAATCATCGTTTTTCCCACCCCATTTTGTACGGCTTGCATGAGGATTAGGGCCTTCCACTCTTACACAATCTTCAGGTCCTGTATCATGTGTAAAACCGAGATATCTGATCCCTTTAATGGCCTTCCTAATCAATTCATCTCTTGGTATACCCGTTAATTTTTCATCATATTCACCCAAAGTTGCTAATAGTGCATAAACCAGTACTGTATTCGAAGTATCAGTAGCATACCAATATGAACCTCCGAAAAAATATCCGCAATTCGGACGAACATCCCAAGTTTCAAAGTGCCGATCTGCAAATACTATCCATTTCATAAGCATTTTATATATTTTTCGGGTCATTTCATTTTCTTTACCTTTTTGAAAACAGATAGGTGTAATTTTCCATATTTGATTTTCCATAAATATCCTCCTAGCATCTATTGCAGACACAATTAATTTTTCTGGAAAAAAATAAAGTATAATTAAGTATTTATCCTTTGCAATTCTTTTTATATACTTTTCGCCATCAAAACTGCTTTACCGATTATTATGTCCTCTATTTCAGGCACAAAAGGACCTGCAAGTCTTGCAGTTTTAAATGATTCACTTTCATAACCGCCTTCCCGAATAATCTTTTCTGTTGGGATATAACAAACACTGCTATTAGAATACCCAAGAACAATAACATCTTCATTATCCAGTATCTTTTTTATATTTTTCCCTATGTCACTAACAACTTCACATTCCAGTGCAATTATACATGTTTTATCGTCAAATCTAAATAC
>DUMC01000132.1 GCA_012840075.1 Clostridiaceae bacterium
ACTTCCCCTCCTTTTGAACTTAAGAAAAGACTTGATGCAAGATTAGTAGACCTGAATAGATATCTTGAAGCTTTTTAATCTCATCTACATCATCAATTATATGTACCATTTCAAAAATTGTCTATATGTATTTCTTATTCTTATTTGCAAATATTATTTAATAATAACTTTTTAATATACATTTAACTTAATCAACTAAGAAACTTTTAAAAAGAGATAAAAATTAAAACGTTAAATCTATAGCCAAGGAGAGGAGTAGGTATTTAATTTCTTAAGATAACAATGGAAATTAAATTACTCTACAACCAACTGGTACGTTTTAATAATAACCTTGTATACTCAATAAAATTCGGCCATGAAATATCCAGTGACACGCCCTGGTCACAGCCGGGTATAATTCCTCCGCCTTTCAGAAGCGGAGGAACTACCCTCATTACCTCGTTTTCCATTTCTTTGCCGTCTTTTGCTATAGCCCTTTTATCTATTCCACCCCTATAAGCCATACTTTTTCCGTATATACGTCTGTAGTCAACTATATCATTATGTGCAGCTACTTCAACCGGTACACAACAATTTATTCCTGATTCAATCTATATAAACATATAAGTTAATCTAGCAATTTTTCTTTTAAGTGTAATCCTGATGCAAAAAATCAATCACAAATTTAGCAAAAAGTGAAGCACCTATTTTAATACATTCTTCATCTGCTTTAAATTTTGAATTATGCAATGGATATACGGCATCTTTTTCTTCATTTCTGCATCCCAAGTAAAAGTAGGTAGAAGGTACTCTCTCGGCGAAAAATGCAAAATCTTCACTTACCATGGCAGGTCTGATATTAGTTATAATATCATCTTTACTTATAAGTTTAGAAGCTGAGTCAATAAACAAGTCGGTAATTTTACTGTCATTAATGACAGGCGGCGCTTCATATATAAATTCCACAAAAGCTTCTGCTCCCATGGATTTTGCAATACCTTGGGATATTTCACATATTAGTTTTTCCAATTGCTTTCTCAATGAAATATCAAAAGTTCTTATAGTTCCTTTCAACACAGCAGTATCCGGTATAATATTTACAGAAGTACCGGCGTTAAAGCTGCAAACGGATATTACAGCCGGGTCAAAAGCATTAACTTTTCTGCTGACTATAGTTTGAAGGCTGTTTACTATATTGCAGCCGATTATTATAGGATCTATAGTTTGATGAGGCAATGCACCATGGCCGCCTTTACCGTGCACGCTGATTATAAAATGATTTAGAGTTGCAAAAGAAGGACCATGCACAATGCCAATTTTTCCGCAAGGGATGTCAGGCCATACATGAGCGGCAATACAAGCATCAACATCCGGATTTTCAAGAACGCCTTCATTAATCATTTTAGGTGCCCCTGAAACGGATTCTTCTCCGGGTTGGAATAAAAGCTTTACATTGCCTTTAAAATAATGCCTTAAATTGTTAAGGATTTCGGCAGCACCCAGTAAACACGCTATATGAAAATCATGCCCGCAAGCATGCATAACCCCCGGCACACGTGATTTATAATCAAAAGTGTTTTCTTCATTTACAGGCAATGCATCTATATCTGCTCTTAAAGCAATTGTCTTTACTTTACCAAACTTATCGGAAGTACTTATAAGATTTTTTTCCGTAATACCTGCATCGCAGCTATTACTAAATTCATCTAATGAATGTGTCCCATGAATCAACCCAACCACACCTGCACCTGACATAACTTTATATGCTTCTATGCCCATATTTACAAGGTAATTTGCAATAAAATCAGCCGTTTTATAAGTATCAAAACCTAATTCTGGATATTTATGAAGTTGTCTTCTCACAGCAACAAGCTTGTCATAGATGTCGCTTGCAAGGTTCTTGATTTTTTTGTCAACTTCTGCGGTATACATATAAATTCCACCTTTCATTAAATACATAAAACAAAACACATAAAGCTGAACAAATAATACCCAAACATATAAAGCTAAATAATTAAAGCCAAAATATAAAATATAAACTAAACATATAAAGCTAAGCATGTAAAGCCTAAAAAACAAAATGCTAATTAATTTGTTCAAGCTAATTATATTCATTTTACACTAATTATATAGTAAATTAATAATTCTTAAAATATTTTTATCTGGACTGTTTTGAATTTCTGTATTTTCCGGGTGATTTCCCGGTGATTTTTTTAAAAGTTTTAATAAAATTAGAGTAATCATTAAATCCACACATAAGGCATGTTTCAGTTACATTATGTCCGTTGGCAAGGAGCTGTTTTGCATAGGATATTCTTTTATACAAAATGTATTGATATACTGTTTTGCCTATGTGTTTTTTAAAAAGCGTACACAAATAAGTCCTGTTAATAAAGAAAGTTTTTTCAAGTATGTCTAATGATATATTTCTTCCCAGATTTGCATCAATAAAATTAATAATCTGGATAATCCGATCAGGAATATTTACAGAATTTTGAATGTTTAAATTCGGCATTTTTTCAAAGCTTAAAAAAGCATTGTTAATGAAAACCAACAATTCTATAAGTTTAATATATTTTAAAAGAATATTCTGACCATGAAGATCCATATTTAATAAGACGATTTCCCTGTATATTCTCATGAATTCATCGATTTGCTGCTGATTAAGTGATACTTTATTAAATTTACCGTTAGGTCTGTCTATGAAACATTTTTCAAGATCATAATCGGGAATTTTCAAACTTCTTATAAATTCAGGTGAGAAATGAAAAATTATTCTTTCGTATACGGTATTTGAATGGAAAACGGGTGCATGTATTTCCGTGGTGTTAGTTATCACCAGGTCTCCGTAATTCAAAGGGTAAGTGTTTTTTTCAATAAAATAGGTTACATCCCCTGAAATAAAAAAGTATACCTCATATGTATCATGCAAATGAAAAGAACCGCTTTTAGGGTTACTTATTCTTGCATGCAGGTTTATATTCAAATTTAATAGTTCATTGTATATAACCTCATTTATACCTATACTCATATCATTCATTTTAAAATACCGGCTTTTTATTTCTTCAAATTTCTATTAACACTTACTTAT
>DUMC01000133.1 GCA_012840075.1 Clostridiaceae bacterium
ACAAAAACGGTTTACATAATACAGCTGTAAATCTTGGAAACCCTGTACCAACAACCTTTAGGACAATATTAGGTTTTCAATGTGCCGATATATGAAACTTTCAAATTATTTGCGTAAGTCCTGTTAACTTAATAGTTTTACGAGGAGTGAACAATTATAATGGAAGATATGAAATACCCGGATATAAAGTATCCATTGTACGAAACAACCGTCTTTGAAGACTTTAGGATCATGACGGAAAATGTTGCAAAAAAGTATCCTAACAGAATTGCATTTTCTTATAAGAAAAATCCCCATGATGAAGAAACCATAAATGTGACATTTGCAGAAGTAAGAGACTATGTACGTAATATGGGAACCGAGTTGATTTCCATGGGTTGTCGGGACAAGCATGTAGCACTGATAGGCGAAAGCTCTTATGAATGGATATGTTCATATTTCAGCCTTATGTCCATTGGAGCTGTTGTTGTACCTATAGATAAAGACTTGCCTGTAGAAGAAATAGTAAGTATTGTAAATTTTGCAGAGTGTGAGTATGTCATTTACAGTAAAACTATTGAAGCTAAAATCCAAGAACTAAAAAACCAAAACACCTGTCTGAAAATCTTCATCTGCATGGGTGAACCAGAGTTGGAAGATGCCTTAAAACTTTCTGATATAGTAGAAAAAGGCAGTAAAAAATTTGAGGCAGGAGATAATTCATATTATGATTATAAAATTGATACGGAACGGCTTGCCACTATTGTTTTTACTTCAGGTACAACAGGAAAAGGTAAAGGTGTTATGCTTTCACAAAAGAATATTGTTTCCAACATGACTCAGGGAATGTATCTTTTTGCTGTTACACCTAAAACCATGAATGTTCTTCCTCCCCACCACACATATGGTTCTACCGTTAATTTTGTAGGACATTTCGCTCAAGGTTGCACCATTTACATTTCCAGCGGTCTTAAATACATGCTAAATGAAATGAAGGAACAACAACCTACACATTTAGTATTGGTACCACTTTTTATAGAAACAATGTATAAAAGGATCCGCTTACAAGCGGAAAAAACCGGAAAGGCAAAAACCTTACAATTATTAATAAAGTTCAGCAACGCTTTGCGTAAATGCGGCATTGATTTGCGCCGAGCATTTTTCAAAAACATACATGATATATTCGGCGGTAAGCTGGAAATGATCATATGCGGCGGTGCCAGCTTGAATCAGGATATAATTGACTTCTTTGATGCTATCGGCATTACAATTCTAAACGGCTACGGCATTACCGAATGTTCTCCTTTGGTCACCTGCAACAGAAATAAATACCAGAAAAAAGGGAGCGTAGGTATACCTATCATCGGTACACAAATAAAGATCAAAAATCCCGATGAAAATGGTGAAGGTGAAATCTGTGTCAAAGGTCCCAGTGTAATGCTTGGATATTACAAGAATCCTGAAGCAACTGCCGAAGCTTTTGATGAAGAGGGATACTTCAAAACAGGAGATTACGGGAAGCTGGATGAAGACGGTTGGCTTTATATAACCGGAAGACTAAAAAACGTAATCATTCTTAGCAACGGAAAAAATGTTTATCCTGAAGAAATAGAAAATGAAATATCGAGAATTTATGGTGTATCTGAGGTTGTGGTTTACGCAGGAGAAAGCAATGTTCAAAAGGATAAAGAGGTCATAGTTGCCGAAATTTTCCCTGATTTTGAAGCATTAAAAGCAAAAGGTATCGAAAATGCCCAGACATATTTTGAAGAAGAAATAAAAAAATTAAACAGCAGAATGGTTTCCTACAAAGCCGTAAAAATGGTTAAAATTCGTAATGAGGAGTTTAAGAAGAATACATCCAGAAAAATCCTCCGTTATGCTATTGAAAAGAATATCGATTGACCATGTTTCATGAATTTCATGAGGTTATAATGAATTCCATTGAGCAGTCTTAAATAATATATTTTTGAGATTAAAGAGGATGAATGGATAAACGGGGTCAGGCTTGAGGAAAAATAAGTGAATAATTCAAGCGTGGCCTCGTCCAATCCTGTTCAATAGTTTTTGACCTCGTTTAACCCAAGCCTGATGCCGTTCATTCTGCCACCGATCACTTTCACTTCAAAGTTCACGTGTTCATATTTATAAAATCAGTTTATAAAATCAGCAGTCCAAATCTTTTAGGATCATGATATTGTTCCCTTAGGTAGATTCTTTCTCCTTCATAGCAGCCGGACCAAACCATCTGAAGGTCTCTGCGCACACCGGAATCACGATCGTTTATTATAATATCAAAACCCCAGATTTCTCCCTTCTCCGGCTTTCCACCTATGCTGCTCCATGGTATGTGCATTAATATTTCATATCCGTCTTCTATTAGACAAGTAGAAACTGCAATTTTACCAATATTTTCAGTTTCCGACCACACTGCCTTTATAGTTGAAGAATTATCATACGTACCCGGTATGACAGTAAAACCATAAAGTCCAGGAGTGGCTTTTGCCATGGTTCTGTACTTATCTTTCCTGCGGTCAAAATATACCTGAATACTATCATTATCAAAATAATACTTGCCGCCGCTGAATAAAACATTATCATCCCTGACTCTTACCTTTAGTATTATCCCGGTATCGTTTCTGCATATCATGGCTTCAGCAGAAAGATCATCACATCCCTGCCAGTGCTTCTCGGCCCTTCTAACCTGTTCTTTTTTGTTTAGTATAATATTAGGCTCCCATTCAAAAGAATCCAACGGTTTCGTATCTTTAACAGTTTTTATAGTAACAGTAGGCTTTTGTAGAGTATGGAGAGCTTTAATAACGGATTCGCTTCTTATATTTTGGTTATTGTTTTTATTATTGCTTTTATTATCATTTAAAACAAATTCGTCTTTTCCGCTGCTATCCATATTATTATTGTTATCCACATTTTTATCTGCCTGAACAAAAGCATATCTTTTAATAAAATTATTGCATTGGTAAAAATCAATCGTCCATCTTCTATGTTCTTTTTGTATCAGGTACTTAAACCCATCATAACATTCTATCTGATAGACATTGTCGCTTACCCTGTTAAATTTAGAAACTAAAGGCTTATTCCTCTCTTCTACCTCTTCCATTAAATTCACAAAATCAGTTGATTTTTCATTTCTCTCTATAACAAGAACCGGAAATAGCTCGGGTATTCGAGTGGGGGGACCATATGCTTTCCCTTTAAAGAAACTCGTATTTTTACAACCTATGGAATAAATATTTAAAGATGCTTCCTTAACTCTGAATTCCAAATGACAATCGTTATCAGTCGAAAAACCGTAAATTTCCTTGATAAAAGAATAATTTTCACCTTCAAAATTTGCAGGTTCCAATTTGCTTTCATTATTGTTAATTATTAAATCCCCAAAACTATGGAGAGCATAATGATACTTATGCTTTTCTTCAGATTCTACACCGGCACAGTCAAAAAGAAGTCCATTAGCAAACAATATAATCGTCCTCTTCATATCAACTCCCGGAGCTATTTCTTTTACTTGTGCGGATACAATAGATACTTCAGGTTTTTCTTCAAATATTATACATTCTCCGTCTACAGGAAGCTGTGTATACCCGTCTACCCCGATAGTATTATGTGCTATGGTTGAACGATACCACTTTAAATGGTCAAGATAATAATTTCCCGTACCCCAGTCAGACAGCCAACGGCGCCCGTTAATGAAAAGATTTAAATTTAACCTGTCGGGATGTCCGTGCCCTCCACCGTAATTTCCATAATCCAGGCTTACATATACTCCTTTATCATTTCTTCTTAATACTGCAAGCCCCGTCCCTTTCATATTGACACTGTAAGTAACCGGCAGTCCTTCCTCATCTCCAAGCTCAGGAGTTGCATTTAAAAAACCTCTCCAATCCAACCTATTTCTTCTGGAAACTTCGGAAGGGAATATATCTATAACACCTGCGGCATTTTGCTTTTCAGCATTACCATGTTCTTTATATGAATATACAATTTTTAATATCTTTGCATACATAGGATCAAGATACCTGCTATAAGCAAGTTCATATAAATTAGCATACCATCTCTGAGCTATATGGCTGGCATACCTGGAATCTTTCCTTGACGGAAAGGTTAAATCAGGTTGCAGAGATAATAAAGGAGCATCAAACATCATTTTTATAGTATGTCCGTTGAAATCTTTAGAATACATGTCTATATCATTATGTCTACACATTTCGGCAATATTTACAATTGAGGTAAGTGTTGCAAAATGATAGTTATCTCCCTCATACCATAAGCCGTCTTCCAGAACTGATTTTTCCATATGGACTTCAAAACCATGAGGCCCGTAAAGGGCATAATCAATAAGCTTAGGCTCTTCCAGCAAAAAGCCTACAGCTAATATTCCAGCATTATTAAATGCTTGTCTGTTGTTCATTTTTTCGTCATAATCAAGTATGATATCAACAGAAGGTCTAAACAAGTAATTCATAATTACCCTGTGATCATCTGCGGTAAAACAACTACTTCTCCTAACCATGTCATATGCTTCGGCTAAATACATTATCCAAATAGATTCCATGTAAGTTGATTGAAATGTTTTTGTAGGACCTAACTCATTATCATTATTTGGATAATCATCATAATACTTAGCATAATCCAGTAGCATTTTTCTTATAGCATTTGCATATGCTTCATTTCCGTCTATTAAGTAAACGATTCCAACCAGGACACTCATTTGGGATAGCCAGCAATGATATCTTAAAATCCAGGATCTTTTATATGGTTTATCTTTATAGTTCATCCCACATACAGGACAGCAATAAGCATCCGGACGATATGGGTCAAATACCAGTTCAGTATTATCACGAGGACAGGTTTCAAAAAATACGTACCCACTTTCTTTGGGAACGTTAAATCCTTTTCTTAAGAATGTATCTACAGTATTTTTTATATTAATGTAAGCTTCTGCATACCAATCATATTTTTGCAAATATTTTTTTATTTGTTCAATTTCCTTAATGCTTGTAAATAGATGCGGCTCAAAATTCACAACATCCCCTCATTTCCTTAAATTAATTTTACATTTAATTTTACTTAAATTAATTTATTTAAATTTAAGTTATTACCTTATTATCATATAAGCTAATTTTACTAACTGCTCAATGCAAATCAACCAGTATAATATGTTTTTTTGCATGATTTATTTGACAAGTATAGTTATATAAAAATAAAATACTTTTTCGGCATCTTATCCAATTAGACGGAACTTATTATAAGGTTAAATAGTAAATATGCAAAAAAAACATGGAATATATCATATTTTTCATGTTAAGTTATTCAAAATAACGTGTTATTATTTCAAGTGTGAAGTTATTGTGTTTGAACGTAAAAAGATACATAGGGGCGAATCTATTATGAATATTAAAAATGCAACTGCTATTAGCAACCCTAAGAAAGTTAAAAAGAAAAAACTATTCACCAAAAACAACATAATATTATACATTATGTTTCTTCCTGTTCTGATTTCATATATCATTTTCCATATAGTTCCTATGCCTGGAATTTATTTAGCATTTGCAGATTTCAGAGTTATGGGATTTAAGGATATATGGGTCGGCTTAGACAACTTTAAATATATTTTTAATCTCAGCAATTTTTGGGATTCATTTTGGAATACATGGGTATTTGTATTATATAATTATATTTTTGCTTTCCCGGCACCAATTCTTTTGGCATTATTATTAAATGAATTAAAGGGTAAGTATTTTAAAAAGACTATTCAAACTATCAGTTGTCTGCCTCACTTTTTGTCATGGGTAGTAATTGCTTCTATATGGATTTCTATTTTGTCGCCAAGCACAGGCTATGTTAATTTTGTTATTAAGGCACTCGGGGGAGAGCCTATTTACTTTCTTTCAAAAGCAGATCTGTTCCCTGCTTTGCTTACTTTTATCAGAATTTGGAAAGATGTAGGCTATAATGCTATTGTATACTTAGCAGCATTATCTTCAATAGATCAAGAGCTATACGAAGCTGCCCATATTGACGGAGCAGGACGTTTTAAGCAGACTATCTATGTTACTTTGCCAGGGATTAAATCAACAATTTTAGTTTTATTCGTATTATCATTTTCAGGAATTCTAAACTTATTTGATCCCGTTTATGTATTTCAGAATCCTATGATAGCATCTACAGCAGAAACACTTGATACTTATATATACAAACAAGGTGTTGTTCAAGCCAGATATTCCATGGCCACTGCCGTTGGATTATTTAAATCTGTAATTTCATTTGTTTTCGTTATTTTGACAAATGTGCTCAGTAAGTATTTTACAGAAGACAGAGAAACTATTCTCTGGTAAGAATGAAGGGGATGATTTTATGAAGAGATCCAGAGGCGAAAAAATATTTAATGTTTTTAATATAATTTTGATGGCGATTTTCTTAGTAGTTTTATGCGTACCAGTACTTATTATATTGAGAAAATCTTTTGATATTAGCAATCAGGGCATTATGAATCTGTCACTCTTACCAGGTGAATTCTCATTGGTATATTACAAAGTTGTATTAAATGATAAAGGTATATACAGACCGTTTCTTAATTCAGCATACATTACAATTGTAGGAACTGCTTTATCAGTGCTTATAAATTCAATGGGTGCTTATTCATTATCAAAAAAAGATCTCCCCGGTAACAGGTACTTCATGTATATGATTATATTCTGCATGATGTTCAGCGGCGGACTTGTACCTTCATACTTACTAATTAAAAATCTTGGATTGATTAATAGTCTTTGGTCATTAATTCTACCGGGTGCTGCAAGCGGAATGAATATAATACTACTTCGAAACTATTATAATTCTATACCACCAAGCTTAACTGAATCAGCTAAAATAGACGGTGCTGAAGAATATACAATATTCTTTAAGATCATCTTCCCTCTATCTGCACCAATAGTCTCAACAATCGCACTTTTTTCAGGAATTGCATATTGGAACACGTTTTTTAGTGCCATATTGTATATTAATGATCCTAAAAAATACCCATTTACCGTTAAGTTGCAGGAAATGATTATAAAACAGCAAGCTATGCAAGAACAGTTAGAAAGATATGGTGGTGCTGCCAACCTAAGCAATAATTTGGATGATCAAGGAGTTTATTCTGCAATAATTGTAATATCAACAATTCCGATAATATTAGTTTATCCTTTGTTACAAAAGCATTTTACAAAAGGAATTATGCTAGGATCTATAAAAGGCTAGCTGATTTATGATATAATGCTTTAATATGCGTATAAAACCTCAAGTATAGAAAATCATGTATGGTAGGAAAGGGTTTTGAGTAAGTTCTTTTAAGATCCTAACACCTGCACAAGGTGTAGTATATAATAAACAAAATTTTAAGGAGGGTCATATAATGAGTAAATCAAAAATCAAAATTTATTGCTTTATCCTATGTCTTACAATGATTGTAAGTCTTGCTGTCGGTTGCGTACAAAGCAAAAATGACGGAACAACCAATACTCAGCAAACAACTAATAATCAGGAAAAAACTACCCAATCGGAAAATTCAACACCGGCTCAAACCGGTCCACAAAGACCTGAGGTTTTAGAAGTTACAAGAACCTTATACTTTGGCGATGCTACTGATAATCCCGAGCTAAAAGAAGAATTTATGGTTGAATTTGAAAAGAGAACAGGTCAGAAACTTAAAGTTAATGCAATTCCAAGAAATGGTTACATGGAAAAGGTTAATTTGATGATATCTTCCGGTGAATTAAAGGGTCTTGTATCCGTATTCACCCCTGCAGATGTTCTAAAAGCAATTGAAGACGGTACTGCAGAGCCACTTGATGATTACTTAAAAGACAATGCTAATTGGAATAAGTTCTCTCAGGATTACAGGGATTCGTTAAAGTTCCAAGGTCACATTTATGGTATCAATGCAGGTTATTCCGGTAACTACTTTACAAGAGCTATTAGGAAAGACTGGCTTGATAACCTTGGATTAGATGTTCCTGAAACTGTAGATGATCTCTTTGAAGTAGCGAAAGCCTTCACAGAAAATGATCCTGACCAAAACGGACAAAATGACACAGGAGGTCTTACAGCTGCAGGTACATGGAATCTTGGCGATATATTCCAAGCCTTTGATGCAAGACTCGACAATACCAGTTCCGGTTCAATCACTTGGGATCCAAAAGAAGGCGCATGGATAGATAGTATGCTAAAACCGGGAATGATTGATGCTTTAAAATATCTGAAAAGACTTTATGATAATAAATATCTTGATAATGAATTTTTAACAAATTCAGGGAACAACATGAGAGAAAAAATTTACACCGGTAAATATGGCAGTACTTTCTACTGGGCTATGTTCGGCTATACTACCTGCAGAAATGAAATGGCTAAAACTTTCCCTGAAGCTGAATTTGTTGAAGTTCCTGCATTAAAAGGAACAAGAACTGAACAGCTCAATCACAGAGTATTAAACGGTATTGTTTATATATTAGTTAAAGGTACAAAACAGCCTAAAGAAACTGTTAATGCATTTGTAGACCTTATATTGTGTGACAAAGATGCTCACTTTATGAGCCGCTATGGTATTGAGAATAAAACATACAAATGGGAAGGCAATACTCTCGTAATATTAAACAACCCTGAAACCGGCAAGCCTTATGATGTTCCAGGTTTAACCGGTGAAATGCCTGAATTTGGACAAGACAAATATCCAGTTATTTACGATGGGACTCCGCAAGAAAGAGAACGTTCCCTTAATGATATAAATATTAAGAATGAAATGACTGAAAAGGCATTTAAGGAAGGTTTGTTATTCGATGTTCCTTCAGCAGCATACGATTCTCCTATATCAGCCACATTTACTAACACAAGTGTAGACTACTACAAGTTATATGAAGAAGTAATTGCTTCTGTTGTCACAGGAAAAGCAACTCCTGAAGAAGCAGTAAGGACATATAGAGAAAAGATGAAAGCTCTTGGAGCAGACAAGATCCTTGAAGAAGCAAATGCTGCTATAGGTAAAAAATCTGTTATGCAGTATTAATAAATATTAATTACTGTGTAAATCCGATTGATTAAATCCGATTGATAATGTAAAGCCTGATTGGTATTGTAAATAAAGGAAGGAGAGAAATCCGTGTATATCTCCTTCCTTTATTTTTTTTGCTTATTTCCCCTTTTGGTTTTATTTGATTTCTGCTTAAATAATGGTATAATATAAATGCAACAACATACATGATAAAACAATATACATGAAAATATGTATAAACAAAATATGCTTTTATGTATAAAAAATATTATGTATAAATAAGTAAGATGGAGATTAATTTTTTTCATTTTATATCGTTTTATATCAAGGATGTAAAGCAAATGGTTTTAACAAAAATAATTAGCGCAGTGAAGTCTAAACTTAAAGTTCATAGTTTAAAAACAAAACTTATATTTGCTATATTTCTGCTTTTTGCATTTTATATAGTAGTAATAATATCAAACAACCTTATTATGTCGCTTTTGTTAAAAGAAAAAATAAATCATTCTATAATTAATAATATAAATCAGACTAATGTATATTTATCTTTTATGTTTACGAAAGCAAAAGAATTGTCTATAGATTTGTCGGTAAGTTTTTTTGAAAATGAAAATACTAAAAAGCTTTTTAACAGTTTACCGAAAGAAAACATAGATTCATATGATCAGTATAAAGCTATTAATGACATTTATACAAATATAATATACAGAGTAAGGAATAATAGCGAAATTGACTCCATTTATATTTATAGCGAAACTGCAAAACAATTAATAACTTCACAAGCAGGTATTTTTTCTTATAACAGCATCAAAGATTATGCATGGATTCAATCAGCACTGAGTTATGATGATAATGACAAAAAAGCATTTAACTGGCTTGGTTATTGCTATGATAGGGACCTTTACAACCTTCATTCCAAAAAACATTTGCTATCACTTATTTCAAGAGCTGATATTATAAACAGAAATTTAAAATCTCCGGTTTATATAGGTATAAATTATGACGAAAAATATATTTATGAAATTATAAATAATATAAAGCTTACTCCTAATACCCTGGTGTATCTTATTGATGAAAATAAACGTATAATTTCTGCTGAAGACAAAAGTATAATTGGCACTATAATAGATAATGCGAATGATCTGGATCTGAGCAACAGTAATGAACTTATAACATCCAGAGTCAAAATTGAAAATGCCGGCAGCTATCAAAGATTATACCAGAAAAACCCTGTTACCGGTTGGGCAATTCTTATGTTTATACCGGAAAAAGAACTTTTACTCGAACAAAAGATAATCTGGATTACGGTAATTACTACACTTGTTTTAGTTTCTTTTATACTTGTGCATATTGCATCAAGGATAGTTAGCCGTTATGTTGAAAAGCCTGTTACTAAGCTGATTAGGTACATGAGTATGGCAGAAAAAGGCGACTTCAGTAACCAAATAACCGAACAAACTCAGGATGAATTTGATTCGCTATATAGAAGCTATAATGAAATGATTAGTAGAATCAAGACATTAATAAAGGAACTTTATAAAGAAAAACTCTTGAAGCGAGAAGCGGAATTGAAGCATTTGCAAAAACAGATAAATCCTCATTTTCTATATAATACTCTAGATACTATTAATTGGATTGCAAAATCTCATAATGCCCATGATATATCCCAAATTGTTATAGCACTATCAAATTTATATAGATCAATTTTTAATAAAGGCAAAGATTACGTGGAGATTACCCATACATTACAAAGTATTGAAAATTATTTATATATTCAGAAATTCAGATATGGTAATTCTTTCTCTTATAATATTAGTATGGATGAAAGACTTAAAGGCTATATAATATTAAATCTGCTTATCCAACCGGTAGTTGAAAATGCACTTGTTCACGGAATTGCAAGAAAAAATGGAGTCGGAACCATATGTATAACTGCCAGCCTTGACGATAATATTATTCGTTTCACGATTAAAGATGATGGTGCCGGTATGAGTGAAGAACAACTTAAGCTTTTGCTGGCAAACATAAATTCACAGCATATTACATCTGATTCAGGTCTTAAAAATGTTAATAATAGGATAAAACTTTTTTACGGAGAAAAGTATGGCTTATCCATCAAAAGCGAGCTTGGTAAGGGCACTTGCGTAGAAATATGCTTACCGGCATTTGAGTATTTGCAGTGCTGAGGAATACAGCAGTTCTGAGGACATAGAAATACTCAAAATCAATCGACCAGTATCAATCAGCCAGCTCTCTATATTCCGTAGGTGTAACCCCGAAAACTTTTTTAAATACTTTTGTAAAATGGTTAACATCTTTATATTTGAGCATATCAGCAATTTCATAAATCTTATAGTTACTGTTTTTCAATAATTTCTTTGCTTCATTCATCTTAACTGTAGTTACATACTCTATAAAAGTTTCATTCATCTCCTGTTTAAAAACCCTACTCAGATAGTTTGGACTAATATATAACGCATCAGCAGTTTTTGTTAGTGAGATATCATTATAAATATTTCTGCTGATATACTCTATTGCTTTCTTTATTAAAAAGCTATTATTACTGTTTTGTCTATTTTGCAGCTCACAGATAACCCTTTCAAACAACCGATTGAGATATTCCTCAAATTGGTTTATTGTCTGAAGATTTTTAAGATCATCAAATATTTCATTTCCATGATTGAAAAAATCTTCTATTCTTATATTAAGGGCAAATAGTATTCTAGTTATGAAAAAAGATAATAGAAATATTAAATGTTCAGATTCTTCTATATTAGCACGTAATGTTTCTTCCAGAGCAACAATTATTTTATGGGTTATTTGCCATACCTTCTCCCTATCGAATATTTTTAATGAATAGATTAAATCATTTTCCATTTTATTTATAGTGTCTTCGAAAATATTTCCAATTAGTAAATTTTTTTCATTTGTATCAATATTTTCAATATCGATTATTACATTATTTCCTAAAAGGATTTTATATTCAAGCGCATTTAATGCTTCCCTAAACGCAAGTGAAATTCCCTTTATACCTTCGTGTATTTTTCCTAATCCTATGGTTAACATTAAACCTATTGACTTGTTTACATGATCTTTCAATTCGGTACATTTTTTTACTAATAATTTACGGTTTATTTCATTTCCTTGTATTAAAACACCTATATTATTATCTATATTGAAGGAATAATATTTAAACATACATTGAAACATGTTTTTTAAACTATTTTCTACTGCAAGTTTTAGCATGCTTTTGTCGTATTCACTTATTTCACCATCATTTTTATAGTTTTGTAACTCAAGCACCAAGGCAGCATATTGAGGCATGTCCAATTCTATTCCGAGGAATTTAGCTTTATCCTTAATTATATTTTCATCCGATAACTTTCCGGAAGCAATTTGATTAAGAAATATGTCCCTCAATATCGGAATATTATCTTTCAGTTGTTTTTTTAAATTCTCATCGGACCTTATCTTATTAAATTGATCTTCAATAATATTTTTTGCCTCAAGTATTTTTGAAAATAATTTTTTATCATCTATTGGTTTTAATATGTAACTGAAAGCATTAAGTTCAATAGCTTTTTGAGCATATTCAAACTCATCGTATCCGCTAATTAGGATTACTTTTATGTTTGAATATTTTTCTCTTATTACTTCAAGCACTTCAAGCCCATCTATATCCATCAATTTTATGTCAAGAATAACAATTTCAGGGGTATATTTTTCTATGAGTTCCAAAGCTTCATAACCGCTTGAAGCGGTTCCGCATACTTTGAGCCCATACTCATCCCATTTGAAAGTATTTTTTATTCCTTCTCTTATAGTATATTCATCATCAACGATTAAAACATTTATCATTGCTAAACACCTCAGAATTTATTCCATTCATCGAAAACTGCCTCAATATTTTCTCTGGAATCATTTTTCCCCCATTCACACTGTGCTATAACACCGGTTCTTTTTCCTTTTATTAAGGAATTAGCAACACGTTTTACAGCATTTCTTACATCTTCCTCCGTACCAAAAGGTAATATATGCTGCCTGTCTATTTCACCCCAAAATGTTATCTTCCCGGAATACAGCTTACCTAGCTTTTCTATGTCCATGCAGAATAGTTGCGAATTTACAGCATCTACACCTATTTCAATAAGATCAGGATAAATAAGCTCAATGTTTCCGTCAGAATGAAAAAATACGTACTTGCCTTTTTCATGTAATATGTCACAGTATTCCTTATAAAGAGGTTTAAAAATATCTCGCCATTGTTCAGGAGATATTAATAAGGTCTTCTGTGTGCCCCAATCGTCCATAAATGACACAGCATCTACATCCGTATTTGCCCACATCAAAAGCTCTTTTATATAAAAATCATGAATCATATCTCTAAGTTTGTACACTTCTTTTGTTCCGTAAGCCAGATCTATGAACAGTTTTTCTGTTCCTCTAAGAAATTGCATTCTTTCAAAAGGTCTTATTCCTGTTCCGGCAAGCATAAATTTATCAGACTTGGCACAGCATTCATTTACTTGCGAAAGATCTGCTTCTTCAATTATTTCCCATGGGAGCTCATAATTATCAAGATTTGTCCAATCATCGAGAGGAGGTTCTTTTACTTCCCCTACCACGCCTGGTTCTGCAACATACCACACACAACCCCAACTGTCCACGTAATGACCTACTTCATTAGGATTTCCTCTTTCTCGTTTGCCAACTCCATATCTATAGCTGGGACCTGCGATATCCAAAGGAAATTTCTTGAGCACCTCTTCAAGTTCTTCTTTTCGATATTTTGGTACATATGGTAAGCACCATAAATCCCTTGGAATTCTGTCAACCTCTTCTTGACGCAAAGTGCGTATTACTCTTTCCCTTGAATTCATTTGTAAAACTCCTCCTTTTCTTTTTAGACAAGGGTAGACAAGGGGACGGTTCTCTTGTCTTGAGACAGGGGGACGGTTCTCTTGTCTGAAGTTGGGAAACTATCTCCCCTCTAAGAAAATGTGAACAGTTCTCTTATCTAAAATGGAGGAATTGCCTCCCTTCGACCTGGTGTCGATTTTCTTATCTGAGATAGAGAAACCATCTCCCTACCTACCCAGACAGAAGAACCGTTCCTTTGAATGACTT
This sequence comes from Clostridiaceae bacterium, assembly GCA_012840075.1. Classification (GTDB taxonomy): domain Bacteria; phylum Bacillota; class Clostridia; order Acetivibrionales; family DUMC01; genus DUMC01. The sequence continues at coordinate 14,153 of DUMC01000133.1, forward strand.
TTGTATGATAGACAGAAGAACCGTCCCCCTGTCTCAGAAGAACCGTCCCCCTGTCTCATCTCCCCCTGTCTCATCCCCCTGTCTCACCTTAATACGTTCCCAATTCTAAGCCTTTTTCAATAAAATATTTATAAGTTTCATAATTAACTGTGTTTGGGATTGAATGGTCACTATGAAGGGCATAGCCGTAATTGCCCATCACAATTGGTATTTTTGACTCTAATTCTTTTCTTACCAGTTCTTTGTCGTTTGTATACAAAACTCTAACATCAATTCCTCCCATAAATGAAAGCCTGTCGCCATATTCTTTATACAACTTGATTAAATCCATTCCGGCTTTTACTTCAATTACCTGCAAGCAATCCATACCTGCTTCCAGCAATCCGGGTATTAAAGGCTCTATAAAACCGCATGAATGTACAATTACAGGCAAGTTATGGGAATGTGCAAAATCAAAAGTCTTTTTATGTCCTGGTTGTATTATTTCCTTATACATTGCAGGTGATATAAACGGTTTTCCCTTGAAGCCCATGTCTTCGTAATACCATATGCCATCCGGATAACCTTCCTGTGCAAATAGTATTTCCTGCAAGCTTATTGTCAAATTAGTATATGTTTCCACCATGTCTTTTATCCAATCAGGATCAAGGGCCATGCCAATTAACATATATTCATGTCCGCAAACAGGATGCATCAATTCAAATATGTTTACTCCCGACCATACAAAAAACCGGTTATTTTCAGCCGCATGTTGCTTTGCTTTCCTGTATCCTTCAAAGTTTATTCTCCTCGGATCCGGTTTTAATTTCGGTTTTATATGCTCTTCCCATGCTTCACGGTCTTTAACCAGAAAATCCACATGTTCAGGTGTAGAATCGTGAAGTTTATGTCTTCGGAGTAAAGCTCCGTTTCCATCTCTCGTTAAAATAGTTTCTTCCGTTTCTTCGACCACTTCGGGAACAAAATCGATATCCGCTACCATTTTAAAAGCCCAGAATTCTTCCATATCAAAGCCGAAATGATCGGCAAAACTTTCATTTTCTTTAATAAATCCATCTTCGGTCCATTTTTTATGGGTATCTCTCCAAAAATGTTCATAAAGCCCTATTCTATCCACAGGTTTTCTTTTCAAAATATTTGTCATACGTTCAATACCGGTCATCATGTTTATATTCTCCCCTCATTACAATAACAGTTTAAAGCACACCACATCTATTATACTACTACAACTTATATTCTTCTATAAATTTTTTAATTTTAATAATTTTTATTTGAAATAAGTCAATCCTAAAGCAATATTTATTCATAATTACCTTCACATTTATTTATAAATACCTTCCGATTTCCATATTTCCAGCATAAGTTCATATCTTTCCAAGGGCATTCCAGTATATATGCAATTTGAAGTTGAAAAAATATACCCTCCGCCCGGCATGCCATGCTTTAATGCATATCTTACGGATTCAATAACTTGTTCTTCGGTTCCGGTCTGCAAAAGACCGCAATTAACATTTCCAATAAGACATACTTTGTCCCCAACCAGTTTTTTTACTTCTGCAATATCAACCCCTGCCTGAGGGTCCAATGAATGAAGTGCATGGGGATTTGCTTCTACTAACTGATCAAGTATAGGCATTATATTTCCATCGGTGTGCTTTATAGTGTAAAAACCCATATCTCTATATCCTTTGATCAATTTTGCCAAATAAGGAGTTACAAACTCTGAAAACATTGAAGGACTTAAAAAAGGTCCCTTATTCAAACAATAATCCGCACACAAGGCAAATCCGTCAAGTCCTCCGTGTTTTTGTATTTTTTCTGCCCTGTCAAGAGCTTCTTCTACTCTTCTGTTAGCTTCTTCTTTTAGTTTTTCCGGCTCGTCGGCAATCCTATAGCTGAATTCCTGCATATGTTCACCGTCGGGTATTGAAAAAGTTGCATCCCCGTGCATCATCAGAAAATATTTGTCTCCGGTTTTTTCTCTTACAAGATCAATCATTCTTAATATCTCATCCAATCTTGACGGGTTAAAGTGAAGAAAAATAGCACTATGATCATATTTCTCTGCCGTTGCTATGTAAATATCAGCCATATCATTTCTATGTAATTCTCTTTCTTTTTCACTCATTTGATCCCACTGGCTGTAATAGCGATGCAACGGATGTACTTTGTTAAAAGCTTCCATTGTAAGATAAAAAACAAGTTCAAAATGAGGTACAAGGCCCGTTATTGGTTTTCTTTCCAAAGCAGCAATAAATCTTTCCCTAGGTTTCATGTTATCAACTCCCACTGAAATCAAAGTAAAGTAGAGGTAATTTGTAATTTTGTTTTTCACGCCAAAATAATTTCTTTTACTTCTATTTCACCGTCTACAACTTCAATAAATGGCTTTCCATCTTTAACTCCCGCAGTACCAAATCCCGTATTGGTTGAAATAAAACTTCTGAAATCCCCTTTAATGTTTGGTTTGATGTACAATACTTTATCAACAGCATCATATCTTATGCCGGTAAACCCCTGTAACAATGCATAAGAAGCCAATGCCCTTGCATACCAATGGCCACATTCATATTCATTAAACGGATTTCTATAGGTACCATCGTATCTTTGCCTGCATGTTCTTACAATATCCAATCCCTCATTTACATATCCCATGCTGATTAAATGGGAAGCTACCTGATATTCTATTCCTGTCCACACTTCATCGCTATAAACAAAAGGTATTGACGGCTTTTCACCTCTAGGCCATGTACAAAGCAGGAGTCCCCCTTCTTTTCCTATGGCATAACCCGGTCTTTGTGGATTGGAGTGATCAGTCAAATCTTTTTTTAGATTATATTTATACACACTGAGCAGATGTTTTCTTACTTTATCGCTGTCGACTATTTCACCCAACCCACAAACCATTGCCATCCATGCACCTATTATTCCATCCGAAAGACAACCGCTTCCATATTGGTATTTTGGTCCTTCCTTCATGAACAGCTCTCTGTTTTCATCATTCATTTCATCAATATTAATTTTTGTTTTTAAATCGCTCCATTGAATTTTTTGTATAAAGTATTCTCCGTTAAATAATGACTCTTCTAGGAATTTTCTTCCCTTTTCATATAATTCGTCATATAGAGTGTGGTAATCTCCGAGAAACTTAGCCATCAATGATGCTGCTTTCAAAGCACCCAAATAAATTGAACAACACATTCCGTCCGGACCCCAAAATTCTATATCATATGTGTTATGATGAGGTTCTTTTAAGATACCTTCTCTATCCGGGTCCCATGTCTCGATACAATAATTTATACTGGATTTCACTTTAGGCCATATTTCTCTAAGCCAGTTATTGTCCCCGCTAATGCGCCAATCCCTATACACTTTCATGATTCCACCCAATTGCCCATCAGCCGCTGCATAAAAATCGTGACCAGACGGACGTATGGGCAATGAAGCCCTAAACTGCTGGTGTCCTCTTTCATCTTGGGATTCATTGAATTCAGTCTGTCTTAAACTTCTTTCAAGTTCAGGAAACAAATGGCATAAAGCCTGAGCATAGTTCCAAACATGAGTGCATGTTCCCGTACAGCATCCCGATGTATCATAGCATCCTTCCCAGCACCATAATCTACCGTCTGTTTGTCTTAAAACGGTAGGTGATTTTAATATCACAAGGTTTGCTGTAACAGCTTCTATTATTTCTTCGGGTAATGTTGTATCATAAAAACACTTGGTAAATCGTAAAGTTTTATTATAAAGTTTCTCATAGTTTTGAGACCAATATTGTGCTACTTCGATAATACTTGAAAACTTTGCCGAATACCATGGCTTGTATGTTTCTTTTCTATTTTCTTTTTCATTTACGTTGCATTCACAATTGCAACAGCATCCAGTACCGACACCTGAATTGTTCACATCTCCTTCAAACTCTTTTCCATACCTTAAGTCAGAATTTGGTACGTACCAGGACAACATAAGCTTTATAGTTTTTTCTTCCCGAGGTTTTAATGCAAAGGGCACATATATGCTTGCACCGGGACTGGGCATTTGTCCTTCAGGATAACTTCCTTCAATCACTATTCCCTTTTCAATATTATTCCACAACATTGTCAAGGTATCAAACCATCTTCCCCTGAACCATGAACAATTAACTTTTACATCAGGATCATTCACGATTGCACAAAAAGCTCCCTCTTCCCATGGTTTATCCTGAACCGATGGTTGTTCAAGAATAAATCCTCTGTCAAGTTTTACAACCCTTTCATTACCTGCACCGGTTTTCATGAAGTTGCTAGCATTGAAAGAATATATGCATTCTAGCTCTTCGTTTGATTCATTTTTAAAATTAAATTCCAATCCTGCTACAGGTAAACTTGAGTTAAACGTATCGTTCGGAATAAAAGGGCTCCATCCTGTGATTTTAACACTCAACGGCACCTTTTCATCATTTAGATAAACTATTCCAAAGGGGAAAATAGCTCTAAAAGAGTTGTGTCTAAATCTGGATAGTCCGTAATTTTTTCCGGATAAACCATTACCCATGTCTTTCCCTAGCCCGAATATTTTATACATAGGAACCGGTCCCTCAAGAACCTTTGCAATATTTTTGCCCTTTTTAACTTTAATACAAATAGCGGAAAAAACATTAGGCTCATTATGCACATCAGGTTTGTTTCTTATAGAGAAATGTGACAATGCACCTGTTCCCTCAAGGCATATCATTCCTGCACCAATGCCGCCCATGGGATATGCTATAAATCCGGTTTTTTCTTTGGGATATTCCTTGACGTTTTTTATACTTTCTATCATTTATTTCTCTCCTTCCTCAGTATGCTTCAATTTTTTATTCAAGGTGAGTAAAATAGTAAAATAGTTATATAAACTCTCGAGTACAATTATAAGCATTAAGTACTCTTGAGTACAATTTATCAGCATTAAAGCATTCTTGAATATAATTTATTATCTTTAATCACTGGGGAAGACAATGCCGGTTTTAATCTACACATAATCATTATAGCCATAAAAAAATTATAACACTTTTACCATTAAATGCAATATGATTATATTTGAAATGATAAAATGTTATAGATTGTTTATGTCAATTTCTATGTGTTATAATTATTTTATGTTTATGAAAAGCAGGTAATAATTTAAGTGAAAATATAACCGAAAAAACTATTAGTACTATGAAATGTAAACCATATAAACGAGGTTAATGATGAATATGAAATTATTATGGCATGAATTGAGATTGATAATAACTATACTAATTGGAAAAATTTTAATAGTCTTATGTAGATTTGCTAAACTGGGAGGTACATCTTTTCCCGGAAAGGTCGCAGAAAAATTATGCCCCGGTATACTTAGAGAACTATCTTCAGGACTCAAATTAATAATGGTTACAGGAACTAACGGTAAAACTACTACAACCAGGATTATAGAAAAAATTCTTCAGGAAAATAAAATACAATATATAACAAATAAATCAGGTGCCAACCTTGTTAACGGGGTTATAACAGCCTTTATTGAAGCTGTCGATTTTTTGGGAAAAACTGATGCAAGCATTGCTCTTATTGAGATAGATGAAGCTGCGTTTTCAAAAATATGCAACTTAATAGTACCTCATGTGCTGATCGTAACTAATTTTTTCAGGGATCAGCTTGACAGATATGGAGAATTGTATGGTACCCTGAAATTAGTTAAAAAAACGGCAGCTTTATTTGAAAATATCAAGTTGGTCCTGAATGCTGATGATTCGCTTTGCGCTTCAATAGGTAAAGATCTGAAAAATGAAGTTACATATTATGGCATAGATAAAGATGTAAAGCATTCCACATCTTCAAATAATGAAGCCTATGATTCTAAAGACGCAGTCTTTTGTTTATACTGTCAAAGCAAATATGAATATGATTATCACACCTATGGACATCTTGGAGGCTTTAGATGCCCAAATTGTGGCTATGCACGACCTTCAGCGGATATCTCCTGCACTGAAATTGATGAAATGAAAGATACTCATACGGATATTAAAATGCGCGTTTCAAATCAAGTTATCAAGGCAAGAGTCAATCTTCCAGGTTTGTATAACATATATAATGCTTTAGCTGCTACAGCCTGCAGTGAAGTCCTTGGGTTGCCCATACAGAATACAGTGAAAGCCATTGGTTCATTCGAATCAGGCTTTGGAAGGATGGAAACTATTCCGGCAGATGGCAAATTCCTAAAGTTGATACTTGTTAAAAATCCAACCGGCTTTGATCAAGTCTTAAGTTACTTTATTGAACAAAACGATAGCAATATGCAGATTGCTTTTATAATAAATGACAATGCTGCAGATGGAAGGGATATTTCATGGCTTTGGGACGTTGAATTTGAGAAACTTTTGAACATTAGCCATAAAGAACCGGAATTTTATGTTTCAGGCTTGAGAGCTGAAGATATGGCAGTAAGGCTTAAGTACGCAGGTATTGATACAAATAAGATAACTATTATTAAAGACTATGAAGAGCTTGTTAATAAGGGCTTATTAAGAACCCAACAAAGTAAAAGCTTTTACATATTGCCTACTTATACCGCCATGCTGGAATTAAGAAAGCTTCTGAAAGTAAAATATAATCTTCATGATTTTTGGGAATGATTATTGGAATGATTACAAGAATAAATATGGAAATGATTATTGGAATGAAGCTTAAATATTTTCACTAAACATTTTCATGAAAGGTGTAATGTTAATGTATACAATTGAAATATGCCACTTGTATCCTGAAATATTAAACTTATACGGAGATAAAGGAAATATCACGGCATTGAAAAAACGGTGCGAATGGCGTGGTATTGATGTAAAAATTCATAACATTTCATTGGAGGATGATTTTAATCCCGATAATTATGATATTATTTTCATCGGCGGTGGACAGGATTATGAGCAGGAAATTGTAAAAGATGACCTTTTGCATAAAAAAGGTGCTGCAATTAAAGAAGCTATTGAAGGTAATAAAGTTTTTCTTGCAATTTGCGGAGGATACCAATTACTCGGAAAATACTATAAAACCAAAGAAGGTAAAGAATTAGAATTTCTTGGAGCTCTTGATTTTTGGACAAACGGCGATGAAAAAAGAATGATTGGTAATGTAATTATAGAATGTGATTTTTTAAAAAGCGAGTCATTTGACGGAAAAATAGTCGGTTTTGAAAACCATTCGGGGAAAACATACCTGGGAAAAGACATAACCCCTTTGGGAAAAGTTATTATCGGCTACGGAAATAACGGTGAGGACGGATATGAAGGAGCTGTTTATAAAAATGTCTATTGTTCATATCTGCATGGAAGTCTACTCCCTAAAAATCCCGCATTTACTGATTTTCTGCTGGAAAAAGCACTTAATAACAAATACAAGGATTTCGGAACACTTCCAAATCTCGATGATTCCTTCGAAATGGCGGCTCGTAATTCTGTAATCAACAGACTGATCACTTCAAATAAAATAAATAAACTCCGAAAAATTTTTTAAATAATTTTTAGAAATTTTTATATAGACAATTACAAATGTTCATGCTATACTTAACTGAAAATTTGCAAGAGGCCGGTTGCTTGAAATCTTGTGGAAAGGAGTATATAAATGGGCTTTTTAGTATTAGAAGACGGAACTGTTTTTGAAGGACACATTTTTGGTGAAAATCAAAAAGTTATAGGAGAAGTAGTTTTTAACACAGGAATGACCGGTTACCAGGAAATCATGACTGATCCTTCATATTATGGTCAGATTGTTGTAATGACTTTCCCTTTAATAGGGAATTACGGAATAAACGAAAAAGATATAGAATCTGCCAGACCTGCAGTCAGAGCCTTAGTTGTACAAGAAGCATGCAGTACCCCCAGCCACTGGATGTCTCGGGAAACAATCGGAGAATATCTTACCAGGTACAATATAACAGCAATTGAAGGCATTGATACAAGGGTATTAACAAGGAAAATCAGGGATAAAGGGACCATGAAAGGCATGATTACTCCCGAAAAACCTACCTCAGAAGATATGCTCCTGTTAAAGGAGTTTTTTTTATATCGCCCGGTCGATCACGTTACCACAAAACAGGCTTATACAATACCCGGCAACGGTTATCATATAGCTGTAGTGGATTTCGGCGTCAAACAAAACATACTGCGCTCCCTGAGCAAGAGGGGATGTAAGATGACCGTTTTTCCGTCGACCACAAAGGCTGAAGATATTTTAAAATATGAACCTGACGGCATACTTTTGACAAACGGCCCGGGAGATCCTAGGGACAACACTGAAGCCATTGAAACTATTAAGGTTCTAATAAACCATAAGCCTATTTTCGGTATCTGCCTTGGACACCAACTTCTGGCTCTTGCATCAGGAGCCGACACAGAGAAAATGAAATTCGGACATAGGGGCTGTAATCATCCCGTTAAGTCTTTGGAATCAGGCAGAACATATATAACTTCCCAAAATCACGGCTATACTGTTACGGAAAGCTCTGTTGATACAAGAAAGATGAAAGTTACCTTTAGAAACATCAATGATGGAACCATTGAAGGATTAAGTTATGTGGAACGTCCTGCTTTCAGCGTCCAATTTCATCCGGAAGCCAGCCCCGGACCAGGAGACACCGGTTTTCTCTTTGATGAATTTTTGGTTATGATAAACGAATATAAACATTTACAGGCATTGTATTAAGTATTTTCCGGGCATCATATTAAATTGTTTTGCAAGTTTTAAAATTTAATCCTGCATTTTTTAGAAAAATTTTTAAAAAAACTATTGAATATAAGAAAATTATATGATATACTTTTTTTGACAGATTAATAATAAAATTATAATAGAGCTTATGCACAAAAATTAAATATAGCATATTTAGTATATGCAACGGCGTATATACTGGAAATAATAGGCGTACTCAAAGGAGAGTAACATACTTTCCCTTGTGTACGCCTTTTTTGTTATATACAACTTTAATATTAAATTGCAAGTTCGAATGTATAAAAATTCATATTATCAAATTTTAAACATTGAAAGTTTAAAGTTTAAGTAAAGTAAACTAAAGAAGAGTAAAGTTAAGCAAAGTTAAGTTTAAGCGTAAGTAAAGGCTTAATTATAAGTAAGTATTTTTGGGTATATCGGAGAACTTTAGGTACATCAGAAGTTTTGAACATAAGTTTTAAATATAAGCAGAAAACATGCGTACAAAACAGTTTAATTAGAATTTTAAACATTTTTATTCGGATTTAAGGGGGTTGCATTTAAATGTTAACACGAAAAAGTGAAATGTTATTACATGAAGGTGAAATTAGAATTCCATCCGGGTGTGCAATATCCGGAATTATAAATAAGAAAGGTAAATCTTTTTCCGGTGAAGATATTATAAAATCAATTTCCTTGATGCATGAACGCTCTAACGGTCTTGGCGGAGGCTTTGCCGCATATGGTATTTACCCTGAATATAAGGACTTATATGCCTTTCATATATTTTACGACGATTTCAATGCAAAAAATATTACAGAACAATTTTTAAATGAGTTTTTCCATATTAAAGCATGTGATAAACTTCCTACAAGAAAAGTACCAGGCATTGCCGATGCTCCGATTATCTGGAGATATTTTGCAAAACCAAAAGAAGGCAAAATTATGGATCTCCAGCTTAACGAAGATGATTACGTCATGTGGTGTGTCATGAAAATTAATTCGGAAATAAAAGGTGCTTTTATAATATCAAGCGGGAAAAACATGGGAGTGTTTAAAGCAGTTGGCTATCCCGAAGATGTGGCTGAATTTTATATGTTGGACAAATATAAAGGGTACTGCTGGACTGCCCATGGAAGGTTCCCTACAAATACACCCGGCTGGTGGGGTGGTGCACACCCTTTCAACTTACTTGACTGGACAATTGTCCATAACGGAGAGATATCTTCATATGATACAAACAGGAAGTATATAGAAATGTTTGGATATAAATGTACCCTTCAGACCGATACTGAAGCGATAACATATATATTTGACCTTCTGGTAAGACGTCATGGACTTCCAGTTGATATTGTCGTCTCAGTTATTGCTTCTCCTTTCTGGTATCAGATAGAAAGAATGGATTACAGGTTAAGAGCATTGATGAAAGCCATCAGAATTGTATATGGAAGTCTTTTGGTAAATGGTCCTTTCTCTATCATACTTGGGTTTAAAGACGGTTTTGTAGCTTTAAATGATAGGCTAAAGCTTCGCTCCTTAGTAGCGGCGAAAAAAGGTGATTTTGTATATGTGGCAAGTGAAGAATCCGCAATAAAAATTATATGTAGCCAACCTGACACAACATGGTATCCAAAAGGCGGAGAACCTGTTATTGCCGTTTTGGATAATTCCGACTTGATCGGACAAAAGGCTTGGCTGTTCAAAAATATTATTGATATGTCCATTAATAAAGATATATTCGATAATGACGGTATATACGGAAATATAAAAGTGACCGGCAAAATAGCTGTGAACGGTGGTATATCTAAAGATTTTAATAAAGAATTTAATAAAGATTTAGATAATGATATGCCGGAAGATATAGAACTGCTGGCGGAGGTCGAATCGCTATGAGTGCCGCCTATCTCACACCGGAATATATAATTGAAAGGAATAAAGAGCGCTGTACAAATTGCCAGATATGCGTAAAGCAATGTTCCTTCGGAGCTCATTCTTTCCTCAAGGAAGAAAAAATTGTTGTGTCCGATGATGCAAAGTGCGTAAATTGTCACAGATGCATAGTTTATTGCCCTAAAAGGGCGTTGGTTATTAAAAAGAATCCCTTGGAATTTAGAGAAAATGCAAATTGGACTGATAAAGCCATCAAAGAAATATATAAGCAAGCAGAAACAGGAGGAATACTGCTTTGCGGTATGGGGAACGATAGACCGTATCCTATTTACTGGGACCACATTTTGATAAACGCAAGCCAGGTTACAAATCCATCAATAGATCCATTGCGTGAACCTATGGAGTTGAAAACATTCCTGGGCAGAAAACCTGATAAGTTAAAAATACAAAACGGAAAACTTATGGAAGATCTTCCTCCCCAACTGGAACTAGAAATGCCTGTTATGTTCTCCGCCATGTCTTTTGGTTCCATAAGCTACAATGCATGTGAAGCACTGGCTATGGCAGCTACTCAATTAGGGATTATGTATAACACAGGAGAAGGCGGATTTCATAAAAATTTAAGAAAATATGGTAAAAACACGATTGTTCAGGTAGCTTCAGGACGGTTCGGGGTAGATATCGATTACCTATTAGCCGGTGCAGCTATTGAAATTAAAATCGGCCAGGGAGCAAAGCCAGGCATAGGAGGTCATTTACCGGGTGAAAAAGTGGGACCCGAAGTTTCAGCAACCAGAATGATACCTTTAGGCACTGATGCCCTCTCCCCTGCTCCACATCACGACATTTATTCAATAGAAGATTTAAGACAACTTATATACTCTTTAAAGGAAGCAACAGACTATCAAAAACCTGTATTGGTAAAAATAGCAGCTGTGCATAATATAGCGGCAATTTGTTCGGGAATAGCAAGAGCCGGTGCTGATATCATAGTAATTGACGGTTTCAGGGGAGGTACAGGTGCTGCACCTTTAAGAATACGTGATAATGTAGGTATTCCTGTGGAATTTGCTCTTGCCGCCGTAGACTCAAGGTTAAGAAGCGAAGGCATCAGGAATCAGATTTCACTTGTGTGCGGAGGTAGCATTCGTAATAGTGCGGATATCATTAAAGCTATTGCACTTGGAGCGGATGCTGTATATATCGGCTCTTCAGCCCTAATAGCAATGGGGTGCCACATGTGTCAGATGTGTTATACGGGAAAATGCAACTGGGGAATTGCCACACAAAACCCGGATCTGGCCAAGAGACTAAATCCAAAGGTTGCATCAACCAAACTTGTGAATCTCTTGACTGCATGGGCAAATGAAATGAAAGAGATGCTGGGCGGAATGGGAATTAATGCCATTGAAAGCTTAAGGGGTAACAGGCTTATGTTAAGAGGCATCGGTTTAAATGACAGAGAGTTAAATATACTCGGAATAAAAGCTGCAGGTGAATAAGTTAACTAATAGTCGCAGATGAAAATAATTAAAATAGCCAAAAAGGAGTGCTTATTAAGTGAGAATACTGGATGCTTTAAATGTCCATTATAGAGATTTAAATAAAATCGTAAAAGAATTAATAAATTCAGGTGAATCAGAGATTATCCTTAAAAATGTCCACGGCCAAAGATATATAGGAGCAGGAGCCAAAGGTAATCACAAATTAATAATAGAAGGTATTCCGGGAAACGATATGGCAGCTTACATGGACGGCCTTACAATAAGCATAAAAGGAAATGCCCAAGATGCCGTGGGAAATACCATGAACAGCGGGAGAATAATAGTATATGGTAATGCAGGTGACATTGTAGGTTATGCAATGAGAGGCGGAGAGATTTTCATACTTGGAGATGTGGGCTATAGAGTAGGAATTCACATGAAAGAATATGAAGATAAAAAACCTGTAATAGTAATTGGCGGAAAAGCAGGCGATTTTTTGGGCGAATATATGGCAGGGGGTATTATAATAATCCTCGGGCTTAATACTTCTGATGCTGAAGACAGCATAGGAAACTTCTGCGGAATCGGAATGCACGGAGGCACAATATATGTCCGTAAACATGTTAATATAAACAAGCTTGGAAAAGAAGTTATTGCTGTTGAAGCATCCATGGAAGATATTTGTATAATTGCAGGTTATGTCAAAAAGTTTTCCCATTTTTTTAATATAGATTTTCATTCAGTCATGAAAGAGAAATTTATAAAGTTATATGCTCATGATTCAAGGCCATATGGCAAGTTGTATGCTTATTAACGTTTAATAAACACTAATGAATATGTTCAAATGATCAGCAATAAAAATTCTTAATTATTACTTCTGATATGTAGATTGGAGGGTAGTTTTATTAAAATAGAAACTTGCATAAAAAAAGTTCTGGTCATTGGTTCAGGTCCTATAGTAATAGGCCAGGCTGCCGAATTTGATTATGCCGGAACTCAGGCTTGCAAAGCATTAAAAGAAGAAGGTATCGAAGTAGTACTTGTTAACAGCAATCCGGCAACAATCATGACAGATACTCTTCTTGCAAATAGAGTATATATAGAGCCTTTAACGCTAGATACAATTAAAGAAATTATTATAAAAGAAAAACCTGACAGCCTACTTCCTACCCTCGGCGGGCAAACCGGGTTGAACCTTGCAGTGGAACTGGCTGAAAGCGGATTTTTATACGAGCAAAATGTAAAACTGTTGGGTACCACAGTAGAGTCAATAAAAAAAGCTGAGGACAGGGATCTATTTAAGAAGATGATGCAGGATATCGGCGAACCTGTCATTGAAAGTGCAATTTCTCATAATGTGGAAAGCGCTTTGAAATTTGCTTCCCAGGTTGGATATCCTGTAATAGTCCGCCCTGCTTACACTCTGGGAGGAACCGGAGGTGGAATAGCCGATAATCCTGAAGAATTAAAAGTAATTGTATCAAATGGTTTGCAAGCAAGCAGAGTTCATCAGGTTTTAGTTGAAAAATCCCTGGAAGGATACAAGGAAATTGAATACGAAGTCGTACGGGATCGCAAAGGTAATTGTATAATAGTATGCAACATGGAGAACATCGACCCGGTAGGGATTCATACGGGCGACAGTATTGTAGTTGCTCCCTCACTTACTCTACGGGACCGGGAATACCAGATGTTAAGAAGTGCTTCTATAAAGATAATCAATGAACTTAAGATTGAGGGTGGTTGCAATATCCAATTTGCCCTCGATCCAAATAGCATGAAATATTATGTGATTGAAGTAAATCCTAGAGTAAGCCGTTCAAGCGCTTTAGCATCAAAGGCCACCGGATATCCCATAGCAAGAGTTGCAAGCAAAATAGCCCTTGGATATTGCCTGGATGAAATATCCAATAACGTAACCGGTAAAACATCTGCTTGCTTTGAACCGGCACTTGACTATGTAGTAATTAAAATACCAAGATGGCCATTTGACAAATTCGTAAAAGCTGACATAACTTTAGGGACAAAAATGAAGGCAACCGGCGAAGTCATGGCTATCGGATCAAACTTCGAAAGTGCCTTATTAAAAGCAGTACGCTCTCTTGAATTAGGTATCGACAGTCTCGAATTAAAGAGTTTAAAAAGTCTGACTACCTACGAAATCATAGAAAAACTCGGTAATAAAACTCATGAACGCCTCTTTATAATAGCTGAAGCTTTAAGAAGGGGTATATCTATAGAAGAAATAAATAGGAAGACATTAATTGACCCTTACTTTCTGAATAAAATTTTGAACATTGTAAAACACGAAGAGCTTTTAAAAACTTTGACATTTGATCAGCTGGATAAAGATATCTTGTATAAATGCAAAAAACTAGGGTTTACCGATAATGCAATTGCCGGCTTTCTCTGCAGTGGTACCGAAGATTTGAAAGAAAAAGATATTTGCGAAAAAAGAAAATCATTGGGCATAATACCGGTTTATAAAATCGTAGATACGTGTGCTGCAGAATTTGAAGCTGTAAGCCCCTATTACTATTCGGCTTATGGCTTGGAAAACGAAGTTCAGCCGGGCAACGGCAGGAAAAAAATCGTTGTAATCGGATCCGGTCCCATAAGAATCGGTCAAGGTATAGAATTTGACTATTGCTCTGTTCACAGTATATTCACTCTAAAAAAGTTGGGTTATGAAGCGGTAATAATTAATAACAATCCGGAAACAGTAAGCACTGATTTCGATATTTCCGATAGACTGTATTTTGAACCTCTTACTCCTGAGGACGTAATAAATGTGTTGGATTTGGAAAAACCTGACGGAGTAATTGTTCAATTCGGCGGTCAGAGTGCAATAAAGCTTGCAAAACCAATTCATGAAGCAGGATTTAAAATAATAGGTACACAATCCGAGTTTATTGATAAAGCCGAAGATAGAAAAGAATTTGATGCAATAGTTGAATCTCTTGGGCTTTCCAGACCTGCCGGGCATTCGGTATTTACGGTTGATGAAGCAGTTGAGGTTGCTGGAAAATTAGGCTATCCCGTACTTGTAAGACCTTCCTACGTACTTGGCGGACAGGGCATGGAAATTGCTTATAATTCAGATGATATATTTGAATTTTTGGAAATAATAAACAGGGTAAAGCAGGAACATCCAATCCTTGTTGACAAATATCTTACGGGCAGAGAAATAGAAATAGATGCAATAAGCGATGGTGAAGATATCCTTATACCGGGTATTATGGAACATATAGAGAGAGCAGGTATTCATTCCGGTGACAGTATATCGGTCTATCCGTCTTGCACTATTTCCGATAACCTGATTAAACAGATTGAACATTATACAAAAAAGCTTGTTTCTGCATTAAAGGTAAGCGGAATGATTAATATTCAATTTGTAGAATATCAAGGAGAATTATATGTAATTGAAGTAAATCCACGTTCCAGCCGCACTGTGCCATATATAAGTAAAGTAACGGGTGTGCCTATGATAGAATTAGCTACGAAGGTTATGTTGGGCGAAAAAGTCAGAGATCTTGGATACGGAACAGGTTTATATCCGGTAAAAAACATTTTTGCCGTAAAAGTTCCTGTATTCTCTTTTGAAAAATTACCCATGGTTGAAACATGTCTCGGACCCGAGATGAAATCCACAGGTGAAGTTTTAGGCATTGGAAAAACCTTGCCGGAAGCTCTCTATAAAGGTTTAATAGCTGCAGGATTTAAGTTGAATAAATTGAGTAACGTTTTAATTACAGTAGCAGATAAAGATAAGCAGGAAGCTATTCCGATAGCCAAAGAATTAAAAGATATGGGATTTAAGATATTTGCAACGGAAGGTACGGCAAGGGTGCTTAACCAAAACGGTATTAGCTGCGAATGCATCAACAAATTAAGCCAGCCCGGTTATAACATCAAAGATGCAATATTTCAAGGGAAAATCAATATTATTATAAATACGCCTACCAAAGGCAGAGTCCCGCAAAGGGATGGATTTAAAATCCGCAGGATGGCTGCGGAACATTCAGTACCATGTTTTACGTCCCTTGACACTGCAAAAGCTTTTTGCAAATGTTACCGACTTTATCTGGAAGGAAAACTGCCTGCGGTAACTGCAATAAATGATATTTAACTATTTAATGGAGGTTGAATTCTAGCCATGAATAAAGATATTTCTTATAAAGAACTAGCCAATAAACTTGAAAATTGGATTTATAATAAGGTAAGAAAGGCAGGTGTAAAAGGATGTGTTGTAGGTATCAGCGGTGGTGTTGACTCAGCGGTTGTAGCAGCTCTTTGTAAGAGAGCTTTTCCTGAATCAACCCTTGGAATTCATATGCCATGTTACAGTTCGATCCAGGATCAACAAGATGCTCAATTAATAGCAAACACTTTAAATATTAAATTTAAAATTGTACCTCTTGATAAAGTTTTTGATCAAATGAAAGAGCTTCTTCAGAATGAAAGCTATATTAATACTTCTTTAAACAGTAATAACACTAGCGGTAATAATGCTTCTCTTGGTTCTGACGGTGATCTTACTTTAAAACTTGCACTGAACAATATAAAACCGAGATTAAGAATGATTACACTTTACTACTACGCTCAAATTAATCGATATCTTGTTGTTGGAACAGGAAACAAAAGTGAACTTGAAATTGGATACTTTACAAAATATGGCGACGGAGGCTGTGATATTCTCCCTATAGGTAACCTTTTAAAATCGCATGTATGGGAACTTGCAAAAGAACTGGGAATTCCTGAAGTTATTATAAACAAGGCACCGAGTGCAGGATTATGGCCCGGTCAGACAGATGAAGGAGAAATGGGTTTTACTTACAAAGACTTGGATAATGTGCTTTCGGGTGGCAAAGTCAGTACGGAAATCACCTATGCAATAAACCGATTGAGAAATATAAATTCTCATAAGACGAAAACTCCGGCAATACCGAAAATTAAATTGAAGTAAAGTAAATATCTATATAAAAAGTAAAGGTAATAAATATTTTTGGGACAGCAAAATATAATATTTTTATAAATTTTTATCAAGTTATTGATATTTTGGAATAAATATGATATTATAAAAACTAAATTATAACTCGAAACAATTTAAAATTGAATAAACATTCAAGAAACAATGGCGTTTCTGTATAATTGCAAGTGCAAGTAATATTGATAAATGAAAACAAAGGCGTTTTCAAAACTTGTGTTTTGAAAACGTCTTTTTTGTTTGTATAGTTTTGGATATTTAAATTATTTTCATTCTTATGAAAGGGGATATGAATATGTCAAAATTAATTAATAATAGTGAATTAAATAATAATGAATTAAATAAAGTAGTTGAGTTTCCTATAAACAATAAAAACACCATCAACAAGTTTTTTGGAAATAATTCCTTTAATGATGCAGTCATGAGAGAAAGACTGCCCAAAAATATTTACAAGGCTCTCAGAAAAACTATAGATGAAGGTGCTCCCTTAGAACCGGAGATTGCAGAAGTTGTTGCAAATGCCATGAAAGACTGGGCTATAGAAAAAGGTGCTACACATTTTGCACATTGGTTTCAGCCAATGACAGGTGTAACAGCAGAAAAACACGAATCATTCATTTCACCAACACATGAAGGCAAAGTAATAATGGAATTCTCAGGCAAGGAACTAATAAAAGGAGAACCTGATGCTTCATCTTTCCCCTCAGGAGGTCTTAGGGCAACATTTGAAGCAAGAGGATATACAGCTTGGGATTGTACCTCCCCGGCCTTTTTAAAAGAAGATAATGCCGGAGTAACTTTATGCATTCCGACAGTTTTCTGTTCTTACAACGGAGAAGCTTTAGATGAAAAAACACCCCTTCTAAGATCAATGGAAGCCCTTTCAAAGCAAGCAGTCAGAATCTTAAGGCTATTTGGCAATACAAAGGTAAAACGTATATTTGCCACAGTTGGTCCTGAGCAGGAATACTTCCTTATAGATAAGGAATTGTTCAAAAAGAGGAAGGATTTAATGTATACAGGAAGAACCTTGTTCGGTGCAAAACCTCCAAAAGGACAGGAACTTGAAGATCATTATTTTAGAAGCATAAACGAAAGAGTATCTGCATTTATGAGAGAACTGAACATCGAACTCTGGAAATTAGGAGTTTCTGCAAAAACTCAACACAATGAAGTAGCTCCGTCTCAATATGAACTGGCTACAATATTTACAACGGCTAATATTGCAAATGACCATAACCAGATTATAATGGAATATTTGAAGAAAGTTGCAGATCGTCATGGCTTGGTATGCCTTCTGCATGAAAAACCTTTTTCATATATAAATGGTTCAGGAAAACATAACAATTGGTCTATAGCCACTGACGACGGTCAAAACCTTCTTGATCCGGGATCTACTCCAAATGAAAATGCCCAGTTCCTTATTTTCTTATGTGCATTTATTAAAGCAGTGGATGAGTATCCGGAACTTCTTAGAGTTTCCGTAGCCAACCCTGGAAATGATCATAGGTTAGGTGCCAATGAAGCTCCGCCGGCAATTATTTCCCTCTACCTTGGTGAGCAGCTAACTAACATTCTGGAACAACTAAAAAACGGCTCTACTGCTAAATGTACGAACGGACATTGCTACTTGGAAATTGGAGTTTCAACATTACCTCCTCTACCTAAAGATTCTACAGACCGCAACAGAACCTCTCCTATTGCCTTCACAGGCAACAAATTTGAATTCAGAATGGTACCTTCATCAGGAACAATAGCAACTCCTAATACCGTATTAAATACGATCATGGCTGAATCACTGGAGCAAATCGCCAATAGACTTGAAAAAGCAGAAGACTTCAGTTCTGAAGTGAAAAAAATTATTAAAGAAATTGTAGAAAAACATATGAGAATAGTGTTTAATGGCAATAACTACTCTGAAGAATGGGTTGAAGAAGCAAAAAGAAGAGGATTGCCGAATATAGAAGCGATGGTTTATGCAATTCCTCACATTATAGCTGAAAAATCAAAAAAGCTTTTTGAAAAGCATGGAGTATTTAGCGAATCCGAACTTAAAGCCAGATATGAAATACTGCTTGAAAGATACATCAAGCAAATTGATATTGAAGCGGCAACCATGCTGAATATGGCCAAGACACAAATATTGCCCGCTAGTATCAAGTATTCCGAAAAATTGTCAGATGCAATAAATAAAATTAAATCCGTAAGTTTGGAACTGGATTGCTCAAGTATAGAAAACATACTCAACAAGGTAGTGTATAATGTAAGAAAACTAGTGGACAGCATTGATAAATTAGAAGCTCTCATGAACGAATCATCTGCATTGCATAATGACAAATACAAGCACGCTTGTTTTTCAAGAGAAAAAATATTCGCTGCCATGAACGAGCTGAGAAAATATGCAGATACTCTTGAAACTCTAGTAGATAAGGACTTGTGGCCTTTCCCAACTTACGGAGAGCTCTTATACAGCATATAGAATAAGGCATTTAATATAATAAGTTTATTTCAGCATTTGACCGCAATATACATTACAATATACAGCCCAATATACGGCAAATTTGCGTAATACACAAACTATAAATTAAAACGTCGCATACTAAAATGCTGCTTTATAACAAATGCTGCTTTTGTATAAAGCAGCATTTGTTATATATTTTATTCTATCTCATTAGCTAAGATTATGGCTTTTGCTATTTCTTTTAATGGAATTCCTTTATCCATGCTTTGCTTTTGCAATTTTCGGTGAGCCTCATTCTCAGTAATTCCATACTTTTTCATCAAAATACCCTTGGCTTTTTCAACAATTTTCCTTTCTTCCAATTTTTCTTTAAGCGCACGAATTTCCTCCTTTAGTTTAATAGTTTTTTGATAATTAACAATTGAAAGCTGGACAGTTTGAAGCAGCGCTGATTTAGTTATCGGCCTTTGTAAGAAAACAATATCTATAGAATTATTACTATTAAGCCAAATATCCCCTTCACCAACGGCTCTTACTATTATTACGGGACCGATATCATTTTGTTGAACCACTTCTGCAATCTCCATTCCACTCATGCCTTGCAAGTTGCTGTCCATGATGATAAGATTAGGACGCAATGTGAGAATGCGTCTTATTGCCGATGTTCCATTTGTGGCTTGATCTACAACATCAAACCCGTTCGATATTAAAAAATACTTTACTTTTTTAAGCTCCTCTACATCATTTAGTGCTATAAAAATCTTGACATCAAACATCCATAAGCTCCCTTGCTCATCTTGGAGAATCCGAACTATTATGAAGATTAAACCACTTTACTTGTTTACTTAGTTGCGTTACATTAATTTTAATATTATGATATTAATTATTATATCATAGCGGAAAATCATAGCAAAGATTCATTAATACAAAGATACATTTAAAAATTATGAAGTAATATATTCATAATGCTGTAATATTAAGGAGAGGTTATAAATGATAATTGACATACACACTCATTGTTTTCCGGATGAGCTGGCAGCAAGAACAATTCCATTTTTAGCTCAGAAAGCAAACATTCCTGCTTACCTGAACGGTACCATAAAAGGATTGAAGGAATCCATGAGCAAAGCAGGAATTGATATAAGTGTGCTCCAGCCTATAGCCACAAAGCCTCAACAAACAATCGGAGTGAATCGCTGGGCAATTAATGTGCAAGATGAAGATATAATAACTTTCGGCACCATTCATCCTGACTTTCCTGATTGGAAAAACGAAATAAAGATGCTGAAAGAAGCGGGAATTAAAGGTATTAAGTTCCATCCTGAGTATCAGAATTTTTTTGTAGATGATGAAAAACTTTTTCCTGTTTACGAAACTTTGTTTGAGGAAAACTTTATTATTATTTTTCATGCAGGTGTAGATCTGGGATTTCAAGAGCCATATCATTGTACCCCTGCCAGATTGAGAAAAGTTATCGATACATTTCCAGGCAGTGTAGTAATTGCTGCTCACATGGGAGGATACAGATATTGGAATGATGTTGAAAAATATTTAGTAGGAAGAAATATATATTTTGATACTTCATTTTCCTTTAATGATTTGGGACCTTCAGGCATGGAAACCCTCATAAAATCACACGGTCATGACAGGATATTTTTTGGTTCAGATTCCCCATGGGCTGACCAATTAAGAGAAGTTTCACGTATAAAGTCCTTAAATTTAAGTATTGAAGAAATAAACGCAATTTTAGGAGGAAATGCCGCAAGGTTATTAAAATTAAGGTGTTCAGGATAATAAACAACAAAATTTTAAAATTAAAGAATTATTGTATTATAAAACAAAAGAAGGAACTTTAAAGTTCCTTCTTCAATATATTTAATTGGATTTTTCACCTGGGGTGAATGATGGGAGTCGAACCCATGACCTCCAGGGCCACAACCTGGCGCTCTAACCAACTGAGCTACACCCACCGTTTCTTAATATACAATCTCTACAAGTTTTTTAAAACAGTATTCTTAACAACTGTTTTAAATACCTTTCAGAGACAACTATAATTTTAAGCTACATTTATAGTTTTGTCAAGAGAAATTTTAAGATTCATCCAAAGCTTTTCTTAATGAAGCCACAAATTCTCCTACATTCTTAACAGCTTCTTCAATGGTAGTGCTCTCACCTATTCTCCTTACAATTGCACTTCCGATAATTAACCCATCACTGTATCCTTTTAACATTTTTACATGTTCAGGTGTGGATATACCAAACCCTATAGCTTTCGGTATGCTTGTAGAATCATTAATAACGGAAAAAAATTCATTAAAATCCGTGCTAAATTTTTCTCGTTCTCCTGTTACTCCCAGTGATGAAACACAATATAAAAAACCCCTTGCTCTTTTTGCTATTCTTTTAATCCTTTCACCGGATGTAGGAGAAACTAATGTAATAACATCAATTATATCTTCGTATTTTGTTGAAACATCCTCTATTTCACTTAATTCCTCAAAAGGAAGGTCCGGAATAATTAATCCGTCTATACCACATTCCATGCACTCTTCGAAAAATTTTTCTATTCCATACTGTAGAATGCAGTTATAGTAAAGTAAGTATATTAAAGGTACTTTTACTTTATTTCTTATTTCTCTAACCATATTCATTATATCTTTTATCTTTATATCATTCATAAGGGCTCGTTTGTTAGCTTCCTGTATGACTGGTCCTTCTGCAATCGGATCGGAATAAGGGATTCCAAGTTCTATTATATCGGCACCTCCGCGTTCAAGTTCCTCAACAATTTGAATAGTACCGTTTATTGTGGGATCTCCTGCTGTCACAAATGCAATCAAAGCTTTTTTATTCATTCTTTTTAATTCCCGGAATTTTTCACTGATTCTACTCATTACAAATCCACCCCCATATACTTCGCAACGGAGTAAACATCCTTATCTCCTCTGCCTGAAAGATTTATGATTATTGTTTTTTCTTTAGAAAGTTTAGGTGCCAGCTTCATTGCATAGGCTACGGCATGAGCACTTTCTATCGCAGGTAGTATTCCTTCTATTCGTGAAAGATATTTAAATGCCTCTACTGCTTCATCATCCGTAACGGCAACATACTCCACCCTTCCTATCTCGTGCAGATATGCATGTTCAGGACCTATTCCGGGATAATCGAGTCCGGCGGAAATAGAATAAACCGGCATTATCTGTCCGTCGGAATCCTGCAAAAAGTATGATTTCATTCCATGCAATACCCCTATACTGCCCTTTGAAATAGCAGCAGCATGTTCATTAGTATCCAGACCTTTGCCTGCTGCTTCAACTCCTACCATATTAACGTCTTTATCTTCAAGAAACGGGTGAAAAAGCCCTATTGCATTGCTTCCCCCACCCACGCAAGCTATTAGATAATCGGGATATCTGCCTTCCTTTTCAATTATTTGTTCTTTTACTTCTTTTCCAATAACACTCTGAAAGTCACGGACAATAGTAGGATAAGGATGTGGTCCGACTACTGAGCCTATTACGTAAAAAGTGTCATTTGCTCTTGACGACCATTCTCTTAAAGCCTCATTAGTTGCATCTTTCAAAGTTCCGGTCCCCGATTTTACTTCTCTGACATCTGCACCTAAGAGTTTCATCCTGAATACATTTAGGGATTGCCTTTTCATATCCTCTGCCCCCATAAAAACCTCGCACTCCATGTCAAAGAGCGCAGCTGCCGTGGCTGTGGCAACACCGTGTTGACCTGCACCTGTTTCGGCAATAACTCTTTTCTTACCCATTCTTTTTGCAAGTAATACCTGCCCTAATACATTATTTATTTTATGTGAACCTGTATGATTTAAATCTTCACGTTTCAAATAGATTTTTGCTCCTCCCAAATCTTTGGTCATTCTTTTAGCGTAATATAACAATGAAGGTCTATTTGCATATTCATTAAGGTAGAATATAAATTCCTTATTGAAATCCTCATCATCTTTATACTTCAAATATGCGTTTTCCAGCTCAATTAAGGCATTCATAAGAGTTTCCGGAGCAAACCTTCCTCCGAATTTTCCAAACCTTCCATGCCCGTAACCTTTATTTTCCATTTTATTATCTCTGCTTTTATTTCTGATATCATCCCTATTATTATCTCTTCTAATTACATCCTCCATTTCCTTCAAATGACCGACCATACCACATACCTTCTTTCCGTTTATTTTCTTTCAACTTTAAATGTTTAAAAATCCCTTTTAAATTGATTTGATTTCGTTTTAGGTATATTTAACTTATGTGAAGAAATATTTGTTAAGTGCACCCTTTAGTTTTCGTTTTGAAAATAAAACTAATAATTCAAACATAACCCTATTTTAAGCATTTTATGCTATTGATAAATGCCTTTATTTTTTCCCTATCCTTAAAACCGTTAGTTTCTACCCCGCTGCTTACATCAACTACCATAGGATCAGCTTGTTTTATGGCTTCTATTATATTTTCGCTATTAAGCCCCCCCGCCAGGATTATTTTTCCGAATTTTCGTGCTTGGCGCGCTATATTCCAATCAAATGACTTACCGGTACCGCCGTAACTGCCCTCTACAAAAGTATCCAGCAGAATTCCGTCTATATCTTTAAATTCAAAACTTTCCAACTCTTTTAAGGACTCCGTGTTTTTAATTTTAAAACTCTTCCAAATTTCCAAATTTAAGCTTCTTTTTTGTACAAGATTTTTGAGATCTCTTATATAGTCATTTGTTTCATCCCCGTGAAGCTGGATACAGTCAAGAGAACAAAATTCCGCTATGTTAATTACTTCCTCCGGCTGTTCATTAACAAACACTCCAACTTTTTTGATTTTTGGATCCAGTATGCATCCTAGCTCTCTAGCAAACTCCTTTGCAACCTGTCTTCTGCTCTTTGAGAATACAAAACCGACATAGTCAGGGAAAAACTCATTAGCATAGCAAATATCCTCGTACCTCCTTAAACCGCAGATTTTTATTAAAGGCATTTTTTTCATTCCCTTCAGTAAATAACTTCAGCAAATAATATTTAACCGTCTACAATAACTAAATAAAAAATAATTTACCTTTTACGACAACCAAAGAATTAAACACATGCAAAACGTAATTCATTTACCTTATCCTTTATGGAGGATGCTCTCATAAAAGTTTCTCCAATAAGGACTGCGTTAACACCAAGGGATTTTAAGTACTTAATATCCTCAGGTGTTTTAATCCCGCTTTCGCTAACAACTGCCCTATCATGCGGAATATAGTTAATTAGCTTTTCAGTATTTCGGATATCAACTTCAAATGTCTTTAAATTCCTATTGTTAATACCAATTATTCTTGCACCTGATTCCAGCACCCTTTCAAGTTCTTCCCTGTCATGTACTTCAACCAGGCATTGCATTCCAAGTATTTCTGCAACTATTTGAAATTTTTTTAATTCCTCGTCTGACAGAATAGAAGCTATCAACAATACTGCATCCGCGCCAAGGCATCTGGATTGATAAACTTGCCATACATCTATAATAAAGTCTTTTCTTAATATCGGCAGTGCGCATGACTGCCTTATTTTCACCAGGTGCTCGTCATCACCTTTAAAATAATCCCGTTCAGTTAAAACAGATATTGCCTGTACTTTTGCTTGTTGATATTCCTTAGCTATTTCCAAGGGATCGAAATCTTCTTTTATTATTCCTTTAGAAGGTGAAGCTTTTTTAACTTCAGCTATTATTGAGATATTTGAAGTGCTGTTGTCACTTCCTGAGTTAATCTTTATGGAATTATAAAAATCTATAGGTTTATGAAGACCCGGTCTTTTTATTTGTTGTTTCCAACCTTCTATCGATATTCTTGCCATTTCATTTTTTAATCGCTTTTTCTTCTTCTCCAGAATATTTTCCAAAATCATATTTACCTCCAAATTGAATGATTGTTCACTTATTGAAAAGAATTTGAGTATTCTTTTAATTCTTCTAATTTTTTAAGTGCCATTCCTGAATCTATTATCTCTTCGGCGATTTTTATTCCTTCGCTAATTGAATTTGCTACCTTTCCTACGTAAAGAGAAGCTGCGGCATTTAACAAAACTATCTCCCTTTTAGCTCCTTTTTCTCCCTGAAGAACAGAAATGATTATACGAGAGTTTTCTTCTGCGCTACCTCCAACCAGATCTTTTTTCGAAGCAGGTTTAAATCCGTAATCCTGTGGATCTAATTCATACGTTTCAATATTCCCGCATTTAATTTCAGTAATCTTGGTTTTGGTTGTAGTAGTTATTTCATCCATCCCGTCCATTCCATGAACAACGAGGGCTCTTTCAACTCCCAAATTCATTAATACTTTTGCTACTATTTCAGTAAGATGCTCGGCAAAAACCCCAAGTACCTGTCCTTTTGCATTTGCAGGATTCGTCAATGGTCCCAGTATATTGAAAATTGTTCTTATTCCAAGCTCTTTTCTAACATTTGCCGCATATTTCATTGATTTGTGAAAAACAGGTGCAAAAAGAAATCCTATACCTACGTTTTCGATGCAACTTTTTACTTGATCAGGAGTTAGATTTATATTTATACCGAGATTCTCCAAAACATCAGCACTCCCACATTTGCTTGAGACCGAACGATTACCGTGTTTTGCAATTGGAACTCCTGCCGCTGATGCAATAAAAGCCGCCGCCGTTGAAATATTGAAGGTATTGGTACCGTCTCCCCCCGTACCGCATGTGTCGATATAATAACTTACTGAAGGATTTATTGCTTCTGCTTTTTGTCTCATGACTTTTGCACAGCCGGTGATTTCTTCTATAGTTTCACCTTTTATTCTAAGCGCTGTGATGAAGCTTCCTATTTGAGAATCAGTGGCTTCGCCGCTCATTATGCAATTGAGGGCACCTGCAGCTTCCTGCTCAGTTAAACTTTTCCTGTCAGCTAATTTTGATATTGCAAATCTAATCATAATAACTCTCCTCTCTTCTAATCTCTTTTCATAATCTCTTCTCATCTAAGCTATAAAATTTAGGTGATATATAAGAGGGTATAAAAATTTCTCAAAAAAGCTCTTCATCAGGTGTAATGTTTAAACCCAATGCGAAATTTGCAACTCAACATTTGATATTTAAAAAATTTCTTATAATTTGCTTCCCGTCCGGCGTTAATATAGACTCCGGATGAAACTGAACTCCGAATACAGGGTACTCGACATGCTTTAATCCCATTACTTCCCCGTCCCTGGTAGTGGCTGTTATTTTCAAATTCATAGGAACGGTTTCTTTTTTTACTATCAGTGAATGGTATCTTCCGGCTGTTATTTTCTCCGGCAACTCTTTGAATAATTCACACTCTACATCTACATTTATGATAGACGCTTTACCATGCATTAATTTTTTCGCATGAACTACTTCCGCTCCGTATGCCTCACCTATTGCTTGATGCCCCAGGCATATTCCAAGTAAAGGGATTCTTCCTCCTAACCTTTTTATTAACTCAACACATATCCCTGCATCCTTTGGAAACCCCGGTCCTGGTGAAAGTATGATATGTGAAGGTTTTCTCTCCACAATTTCTTCAATCGTTATTTCATCATTTCTGTAGACTTCAATATCTGTTCTTATTTCTCCAACATATTGAAACAGATTGTATGTGAATGAATCATAATTATCTATAATTATAATTTTACCGGTATAAATATTTTTTTCTATCATCTGATTTTCTTCACCTCTTCCAAAGCTTTTAATAAAGCTCTGCCTTTATTTATACACTCTTCATATTCCAACTCAAGTTTCGAATCCGCAACTATCCCAGCTCCTACTTGGATATAAGCTTTTCCGTCCTTAAAAATAATCGTTCTGATAATAATACAACTGTCAAGGTTTCCGTTAAAGCTTAAATATCCAATTGCTCCCCCGTACGGACCTCTTTTCACATTTTCAAGTTCATCGATAATCTCCATGGCTCGTATTTTTGGTGCTCCTGACAATGTTCCCGCCGGCATTACCGACATTAGGGCATCAAAGGGCGTTTTGTCCTCTCTTAATTCTCCTTGGATATTTGTAACCATATGCATCACGTGTGAATATTTTTCTATGTGCATTAAATTTTGAACTTTTACGGTGCCAAATTTAGAAACTTTTCCAATATCGTTTCTTCCGAGATCCACCAACATAACATGTTCAGCAATTTCTTTTTCATCTGAAAGCAAATCCTTTTCATTTGCTTCATCTTCCTCTTTGGTCTCTCCACGCTTTCTAGTACCGGCTATGGGACGTGTTTCAACTATTCCGTTTTCAACCCTAACCAGCATTTCCGGAGAAGAGCCTGCTATTGTATAATCTTTAAATTTAAGATAGTACATATACGGTGACGGATTTATCGTTCGTATGGCCCTGTAAACATTAAAGGATGTCTGTGACGTTTTTACGCAAAATCTTTGAGATAAAACAACCTGAAATATATCGCCGTTTTTAATATACTCCTTTGCCTTTTTTACCATATTGCAATATTCTTCTTTAGTGACATTGCTTGTGAACTCAGGACTGGAATCTTCTTTTGCTGTTTGATATCCCTGCTTTAAATCGTTAAGTTTCCACCTGCTGTCGATTATGTCTTTGTAGATTTTTTTGATCCTGTCAATAACTGTATAATAGTTTCTTTCAATGTTTTCATTTACTTGTAGATTTACAATGATATGGATTTTCTGTTTCAAATGGTCAAAGGCTAAAACTTCATCAACAAACATAAAATGGCATTCAGGCAATTTCAAATCATCTTCCGGAACATTAGGCAAACGTTCATAATATCGTACAATATCATATCCAAAAAAGCCAACGGCACCACCGTTAAACCTCGGAAGGTTGGGAAGATTAACACCTCTGTATTTTTCCATGAGTTTTTCTATGATTCCTACAGGATTTTCCTTTTCTATAATTTTACATCCATCCTTGTCAATGATTTCCGTTGTATTGTTATAACTTTTTACTATGAGGAACGGGTTTTTACCTATAAAAGAATATCTTGCCCACTTTTCTCCACCTTCCACGCTTTCAAGCAAAAAGCAATACTCGTCATTTTTAAATCTTTTAAATAAACTAATAGGTGTTTCCATATCAGCATATACTTCCATTGATATAGGTATTACATTATAGGATTTAGACAAACGCTTAACCTCATCTAAATTAGGATAAAACACTATGAAATCCTCCTTTTCTCAAAGGAAGACACGAGACAAGACTTCTCTGCCAGATTACTCTATCTTATTGATCTACCAGATTTGATATATTTGATTTGATTTGACCCTGACCTCATCTCATCTCGCCTCTTCTCTTCTCATCTCGTCTCTTCTTTTTTATTTTATAAATTTGCTTAATTTAATTAAATCAAATCTTATTAACCTATTCTAAACTCTTCATTTTAAACCAACATCAATAATTTTCTTTTTTAACAAAACAATCTCTTTTGATTTATCAATATTTATTTTTATTATATTTATATTATATTAAAGGTATGTTGATGAGTATTATAGCACACCGATTAAATGAGTGCAATATCAAATTTTATTTTTTTATTAAAATTTTATTTCCCCTCAATTGAAAAAGTAAATTCCACGCTAAAGGCACTTGATTTTGTAAATTGGCAAAAAATATATACAAATAACTTGGTATTTGTATATGTTAAACTGAATCATATTATTCTTTATACACTGAACCTGTTCTCTCCTTGCCGCCTAGAACCGTTCTTCCTTCTATCTTTGCTAACTAGTCTCTATTATAGTGCAATCTCATACAAAGGCACAAAAATACAAATTAAATTATATGATAGTACAATTTCTATTATGGTACAGTCTCTCACAAAATAATTGATTCCACTGTAGTTTCCCATGCCTGAGCTTATTCTCATTGAGTTTCAACTAGCTGAGTTACAAAAGATTAAGCTTCTCTTGAATAATTGGAAATCTTCCTTGCTGATGCTTTTTAAACTATCTGCCAGTTTTTTAAGCTCATCTTATGTCCTCTATTCCTCTAATTCCAATAGAAATAGCTATTGTAGATTCAACTTTTTATCCAAGTTAACTTATGTCAGAATGATATAAACCTAATGATGTCGCATATTAGCTCTTACTCCAGAGAGAAATTATGCGACAAAACGCCATCAAAAACAGACCACATTTATGACAACGTGCTATAACGTATTTATTACATCAATGAGATATTTTCTTGCCAGTTGAGGATCTGCTTTACCTTTTGTCTCTTTCATCAACTGTCCCATAAGAAAGCTAAAAGACTTTTCTTTGCCGTTTTTATAGTCAGCTACTGATTTGGGATTTTGCTCTACAACTTTTTTAACTATTTCAAGCAAATAGCTTTCATCAGTTATTATTTCCAAACATTCTTCTTTAACTATGATTTCCGGGTCTTTTCCGCTATCAAACATTTTTTCAAATACCTTTTTGCCGGTGTTGGCATTTATAACACCTTTGTCTATCATCGTTACCAGCTTTGCAAGATACTTGGGAGAAAATGTAACATCGGATATTTCAATATTTCTGTCTTTTAAAATCCTTAGCAAATCACCCATTATCCAATTGCTTATAGCTTTTACATTAACTGTCGTTGCAACTTCAGCTATATTGTTTTCATATTTGCCTGTTTTTGATTCTCCTCTTCCTTCAGTTTTTCTATCCGCGGTTCTTGACTTCTCCCCTATTGCTTCCTCAAAAAAGTCTGAAAGCTCCCTGGAAGATGTTAATATATCTGCATCATATTCCGGCAGGTTATATTTTTTCATATATTTCTTTTTTCTGGCTTCAGGAAGTTCAGGTACGGAGCTTTTTACTCTTTCCATCCATACTTCATTGAAGATAACGGGAGGAAGATCCGGTTCCGGGAAATATCTGTAATCGTGTTCTTCTTCTTTACTTCTCATGGAATAGCTTACACCTTTTTCATCATCCCATCTCCTCGTTTCCTGGATTATTTCCCTTCCGTTTTCAACTTCCATAATTTGACGCATTATTTCAGCCTCAATTGCCCTTGAAATTGATTTAAATGAATTAAGGTTTTTGGTTTCCGTTCTTGTACCAAGATTTTTGGAGCCCTTAGGTCTTATTGAAATATTGACGTCAGCACGCAAGGAACCTTCTTGCATTTTGCAATCCGATACATCTATAAATTGAAGGATGGACTTTAATTTTTCAAGAAAAATTATAGTTTCTTCCGCCGAGCTTAAATCAGGTTCAGTTACAATTTCTATTAAAGGAACACCTGCCCTGTTGTAATCTGCTATGGTACGGTGTGTTAATTCATCATGAACAAGCTTTCCAGCATCTTCTTCTATGTGAATTCTCGTTATTCTGATTTTCTTTCTCCTGCCTTGAACATCGATTTCCACGTAACCTTCCCTGCATATGGGAAGATCATACTGGGATATCTGATAACCCTTAGGCAGGTCAGGATAGAAATAATTTTTTCTATCTTGTTTCGTAAAATTCAGTATTTTACAGTTCGTAGCATAACCTGCCTTCATTCCGTACTCAACAACTTTTTTATTCAAAACCGGCAATGTCCCCGGCATACCCATGCAAATGGGACAACAATGTGTATTCGGGCTGCCTCCGAATTCCGTAGTACACGAACAGAAAATCTTTGTTTTGGTAGATAGTTCCGCATGCACTTCCAGACCTATTGCAACCTCATATTTTTCGCGAAGGTAATCTAATTTTGCTTTGTCCAAATTAACACTCATTCCAATACCACCTTTTCAAATAAAAAAGCCGCTTTTAGTATTGTTTTTTCATCAAAATGCTTACCGATTAGCTGCAAGCCGATAGGTAGATTGTTCCTGTCTTTCCCGCAAGGTATTGATATTGCCGGCAAGCCCACAATATTTACCGGTACTGTAAATATATCTCCCATGTACATTTTTATAGGGTCATCCGTTTTTTCACCTATTTTAAACGCAGTATCAGGTGTTACGGGACCCATTATTACATTATATTTTTCAAAAGCTTTATTAAAGTCACGGCTTATCAAAGTTCTCGCTTTGAGAGCCTTCTTATAATAAGCATCATAATAACCGGAACTGAGTACGTAGGTACCAAGCAATATCCTCCTTTTAACTTCTATTCCAAATCCTTCACTTCTCGTCGTTTTGTAAAAATCCATTAAATCTTCAAATTTTTCGGCTCTGTACCCGAATTTTATACCGTCGTATCTCGCTAGATTGGAGCTTGCTTCGGCAAAAGCGATAATATAGTACGTTGGTATAACATATTCCATTATAGGAAGGGAAAATTCTTCGCATTCTGCACCAAGGCTCTCGAATATTTTTGCTGCTTTCAGTATAGCCTTCCTTACATCTTCATCAACACCGTCATCTATAAATTCCCTGGGGATACCAATCTTAATACCTTTAAGGATACCGCTTTTAATGCATTCATTTTCACAACAGTATCTATTGTATAAATTATTTAGTTCTTCAGCATAGTCAGGATGTTTAAAATCACTCGATGTTGCATCGAATTCATCTTTGCCGGCTATTGCGTTAAACACTATGGCACAATCCAATACATCTTTAGTTATCGGACCTATTTGATCAAAAGAAGAAGCATATGCTACTAATCCGAATCTGGATACTGCTCCGTAAGTAGGTTTTAATCCTACTACGCCACAGTAAGATGCAGGTTGCCTGATGGAACCTCCGGTATCCGACCCCAAGGCATATACAGCTTCTCCGGCTGCCACTGCCGCTGCCGATCCACCGCTTGATCCTCCCGGAACTCTTTCAGGATCCACAGGGTTCTTTGTTATCTTAAAATATGAACTTTCAGTGGAACTTCCCATTGCAAACTCGTCCATATTTAGTTTTCCCAATAACACTGCACCGTTTTGGTATAACTTTTCAACAACCGTTGCATTATACGGCGGCACGAAATTACTAAGCATCCTGGATGCACACGTAGTCGGTATTCCCATTGTACAAATATTATCTTTCAAAGCCATAGGAATTCCCGCCAAAAGAGAATTAAACTCTCCCCTATCAATTCCTTTTTGTACTTCTTCAGCTCTTTTTAAAGCTTCTTCTTCTGTTATGGTAATATATGCTCCGATTTTGGAATCCTTTTCTTTGATCCTATTTAAGAAGTATTTTGTAAGCTCATAAACTCCTATTTCTTTCAGCTTTATCATTCTGCTCAATTCATGTATAGTATATTGATATAATTCCACTGTTTTCACTCCATTCTCCATCTCGGGGTCAGGCTTAAATTAATGAATTATTAAATTAGAAATATTCTTAGTCATGCTTTAAATCATCCGGGGCTATGTATAATCTATTGTTCGAAGGTCAACCCCGGGACGATTACGTATTCTTCATTTCTTTCAGGTACGCATGCCAATAACCTGTCCCTGTCATATGATTCCCTAACCTCATCTTCCCTCAATACATTGCTGCTCAGATTAAGGTATTCCATAGGCTCGATTTGAGAAGTATCAAGTTCACTTAGCTTATCCATGTATCGCAATATTTTATCTATATCATTTGTTATCCGTTCAACATCTTTTTCATCGATTTTCACTCTTGCAAGATCCGATAATTTTAATATTATCTCCTTTGAAATTTTCAACCTGAACCACCTTCTCCCGTTATTTCTTTTTTATTATCTTAACCATCTATTATTGGTTGTTTTTACAATTATTTATTTTTACTATTATTTTTACTATTATCTTTATACTATTTTACTTTAATTTTAATATTGCATACCATTAAATTGCTAAACCACCATTTTATGGTTGTTTACCAAAAACTTGAATATTCTTATGTAATTCCACAAAATAAAATATAAAGATTTACTTTTATGTCATTTCGATATTATTCTCTGTCTCCTGGATATTATTATTTGTTATTTCAATAGGATATCTGCCGTCAAAACATCCCGTGCACAGACCACATCGAACACCTACAGGTGTTTTTAAAAGACCTTCAATGCTGAGATAACCTAGACTGTCAGCTTCAATCATCCGTCTTATATCTTCGGTAGGAGATGTTGATGCTACAAGTTGATTCCTAGAAGGAGTATCAATTCCAAAATGGCATGGATACTTTACAGGCGGTGAACTTATTCTCACATGCACTTCTTTTGCACCGGCACTCTTAAGCATACGAACAATTCTTCTTGTTGTAGTTCCCCTGACAATGGAATCATCAATCATTATTATTCTCTTTCCTTCAATTTCACTTCTTAAAGGATTAAATTTAACTCTTACACTGCTGTCACGTTGTTTCTGGTTAGGTTGAATAAAAGTCCTTCCTACATAAGTGTTTTTAAATAACCCATTTCCGTAAGGTATCCCTGATTCCATGGAATACCCTATTGCCGGAATTACTCCCGAATCAGGAACACCGATAACCAAATCTGCTTCAACAGGATGTTCTATTGCTAATCGCCTTCCTGCTTCTATTCTTGCATTGTATACACTAGAACCGTCGATTATACTATCAGGTCGTGCAAAATATACATACTCAAAAACGCATAACTTAGTATCTACCATTTGGCCGCAATTAAATGATTTAATTCCTTCCTGCCCTATAATAATTATCTCACCCGGTTCAATATCTCTTAAAAACTATGCATTAACAGCATCCAATGCACAAGATTCTGAAGCAAGAACATATGTTTCTTCCTCAATTTTTCCAAGGCACAAAGGTCTTATTCCATAAGGGTCCCTAACTCCTACCAAATACCCGGAAATCAGCATAACAAGTGCATAAGAACCTTTTATGTCATGCATTAATCTTATGAGGCTTTCGTGAATTTCCAAGCCGGATGAATAATATCTAAAAAGCAATTTAAGTATTACTTCCGTATCAATAGTTGTTTGGAATATATCTCCCTTTTCCTCTAAAATTCTTCTCAATTTTACCGTATTTACAAGATTTCCATTATGTGCAAGGGCAATTTGTCCTGCCGAATAACTCATGACAAGGGGCTGTGCATTTTCTCTTAAGCTTGCACCGGTTGTCGAATAACGCACATGCCCGATTGCCATACGACCTTTAAGGCATCGCAGGACATCTTCCCCAAAGACTTCAGGTACCAGTCCCATATCTTTGTGATAAACGATTTGACTATCAGTACCTACGGCAATCCCGCAGCTTTCCTGTCCCCTGTGTTGAAGCGCGTAGAGACCAAAATAAGCTGTCCTGCCTATTTCGTTATTATCTCCGCGCCTGTTGTAAATACCGAATATACCGCATTCTTCCCTGAACTTATCAAATGCTTCACCAAACATCCCGTAATTCAAATTTTCATTATACAGGTCTAAATTAAACACACTTACTCCCACTCTATTGTTGCAGGTGGCTTGGTGGTTATGTCATATACCACCCTGTTTACACCTCTCACTTCATTTACAATTCTGCTCGACACCCGTGCAAGCACATCATATGGTATTCTTGCCCAATCTGCAGTCATAAAATCAGTAGTAGTTACTGCCCTTAAGGCAATGGTATAATCATAAGTTCTTTCATCACCCATGACACCTACGCTTTTCATACCAGTGAGTATCGCAAAATACTGATTTATTTCTCCGCTAAGTCCTGCTTTTCTTATTTCCTGCGTGAAGATATAATCCGCATCCCTTAGTATATCCAGTTTTTCCTTTGTTACTTCACCAATTACCCTGACTGCAAGTCCCGGTCCGGGGAAAGGTTGACGGCTCACTATTTCATCAGGCAGTCCTAATTCCTTTCCTACCATTCTTACTTCATCTTTAAACAAATCCCTTAAAGGTTCTATAATTTCCTTAAAAGAGATATTCTTCGGGAGTCCTCCAACATTATGATGGCTCTTAATAACAGCCGAATTTCCTAATCCGCTTTCTATTACGTCAGGATAAATTGTTCCCTGCACAAGGTAATCAACTTGCCCAATCTTATTTGCTTCCTCTTCAAAGACCCTAATAAACTCTTCACCTATAATACGTCTCTTTTTCTCCGGATCGGTAACACCTTTTAATTTATTTAAAAACCTCTCCTGTGCATTTACCCTGATTAGGTTAATATTAAATTGTTTCTTAAATACCTCTTCAACTTGGTCACCTTCATATTTTCTAAGAAGACCGTGATCCACGAATATACATGTTAACTGATTACCTACGGCTTTTTGTACCAACACTGCAGCCACAGAGGAATCAACACCACCGGACAAGGCACACAACAGGGACTTGTTCCCTACCCTTTCTTTTATATTTGTTATTGACTGCTGTATAAAAGAAGACATTTCCCATTCCCCTGTGCAGCCGCATACTTCATACAAGAAGTTTTCAAGGATCTTTTTCCCTTCCAGAGTATGAGTCACTTCAGGATGGAACTGAAGACCATATAGTTTCTTTTCGGGATATTCCATTGCTGCAACCGGGCAATTTTCGGTTTTTGCAACATTGCGGAAGCCTTCCGGTAAATTATTTACATAATAGGTATGGCTCATCCAACAAGTTGTTTGTTGACTTATACCTTTAAAAAGCTTGCTGTTTTCTTCTGAATTCAGATACAAGTTAACCTGCCCGTATTCCCTCTCTTCGCTTTTAGCAACAGAACCTCCAAGAATTGCTGCCATAAGCTGCATACCATAACAAATTCCAAGGATGGGAATGCCAAGATTGAATATTTCCTTATCACAAACCGGTGCATTCTCTTCAAGAACAGATGCAGGTCCTCCCGTAAAAATTATTCCTTTTGGATTCTTTTCCTTTATTACATTAAGAGATACATTATATGGCAAAACTTCGCAGAATACTCTCGCTTCTCTTACTCTTCTTGCAATCAGTTGATTATACTGGCCTCCGAAATCCAACACAATTACAAATTCCTTATTCAAGAATACCACCCTTTTCTATTTATCCAACTTTGTCTATATGATTTCCAAAAAACATGCAATAATTACTATAACTTATGAACAAATCAATTTTCAAAATTTACGAGTAAATTAAGTACATTTATATATTCCATGTATTACCAAATAAATGGAATTCATCCTTTTTTTGTTTTATTATTATAGTTTAATTATAATAAAATGTATCAATAAGTAAAGTTATATCTAATTATATTGAGTATAAATATAAGTTATATATTTTAAAATTGAATTTTGAAAATTTACTGTTTATAAACAAACATTTTATAGTATAATACCAATATAAAATTTAATTATAATTATTATGCTTTTCATAAGGGGAAGCTATATGGATATTAACCTTGAGTTATATAAAGTATTTTATTATGTAGCCAAAACCGGGAGTATCTCCAAAGCTTCGGAAGAATTATTTATATCCCAGCCTGCCGTAAGCCAGGCTATCCGAAACCTTGAAGCTAAACTTGGCGGGAAATTGTTCTTAAGAACTCCGAAGGGAACAATGCTAACCCCGGAAGGTCAGGTGCTCTTCAATTATATAGAACCTGCCTACAACATGATTATGGTAGCTGAAAATAAATTCAGCGAAGCAATCAATCTTGGTACCGGTGAAATCCGCATAGGTGCCAGCGATATGACTTTGAAATTTTTCCTATTACCTTATTTGGAAAAATTCCACAAATTGTATCCAAAGGTAAGAATCAAGGTTACAAATGGACCTACTCCGGAAACTATCAATTTCTTAAAAACCGGAGCCATAGATTTTGGAGTTGTAAGCCTTCCTCTTTCCGATGACAGTGGTTTAGAGGCCATTAATGTGATGGAAATTCAAGATTGTTTCATAGCAAACAATAAATTTGCCAATCTCTACGGAAGAAAAATCCATCTTAAAGAACTAGCCGAATATCCTATCATTATGCTTGAAAAAAATACAAGTACGAGAAAATACATAGATAATTACCTCTCATTCTATAATGTAAAGATAATTCCTGAGATAGAGCTTGCTACCAGTGACCTTCTCGTACAGTTTGCAAGAAGAGGTTTGGGTATTTCCTGTGTTGTTAGAAATTTTGCCGAAGAAGATATTGAAAACGGTAATCTTTTTGAAGTGGATTTGATTGAAAAAATTCCACCACGGCAAATATGCATAATTAAGCTTAAAAATACTCCCTTATCCGCTGCTGCCGTTAAATTTTTCGAATTGTTGGAATAAAATCATTCCCTGCTGCACTACCACTACCACAGAAAAATTCAATATCTATGCAAGACCTATAGTCATAATTTACACTTATACAAAAGTTAATAATTATTAATTTTTCAAATACTCCTGATTGGAATACAATATAGTTGTAATAATGATAACAATGAAAAACTGTCCTAAATAATATCGAAGATTTTCCAAAAAGGAGCTGTAAAGTTATGGTTAAAGCCATAGTAGGTGCAAACTGGGGCGATGAAGGTAAGGGTAAAATGACTGATCTGCTGGCAGCGGAATCAGATTTTGTAATCAGATACCAAGGAGGAAGTAATGCAGGTCATACCATAATAAATAATTACGGAAAATTTGCATTGCATTTACTGCCTTCAGGTGTTTTTTACGAGCATGTTACGAATATTCTTGGACCTGGTGTTGCGGTAAATATCAAGACTCTTGTTTTAGAACTTGAAAACTTAAAACAAAAAAATGTTCCTCTTCCAAAACTTCTAGTATCCGAACGCGCACAAATTGTTATGCCCTGGCATGTTTTGTTCGACAAACTGGAAGAAGAGCGTTTAGGCGGAAAAAGCTTTGGATCCACCAAATCAGGAATAGCCCCCTTTTATTCCGATAAATACTACAAAGTAGGCATTCAGGTATGCGATCTCTTTTATCCCGAAATTTTGAAAGAAAAGATCGCTTCTATTTGTGAATTAAAAAATATATTATTAAAGCATTTATATCACGCTGAGTTTTTAAATCCTAACGAAATATATGACGAGATTTCACGATATTCTGAAATAATTGAACCAATGGTTGCCGACACTACATCTTTAATTGCCAATGCGATAAAAGAAAATAAAAATATTCTTCTGGAAGGCCAATTGGGTGCCCTAAAAGATCCTGATCACGGCATATATCCTTTTACAACATCTTCCTCTCCTTTAGCCGGTTTTGCTGCAGTTGGCGCAGGAATTCCTCCGCATGAGATTAAAAATATTATCGCCGTTACGAAAGCCTATTCCAGTTGTGTAGGAGCAGGACCATTTGTTTCTGAAATCTTCGGAGAAGAGGCTTCCACACTTCGTGAAAGGGGCGGAGATGCAGGAGAATACGGAGCTACAACCGGCCGTCCCCGAAGGATGGGTTGGTTTGACGCTGTTGCAACACGTTACGGTTGTACAGTTCAGGGAGCGACGGAAGTTGCACTGACACTGTTGGATGTGCTTGGTTACCTGGATGAAATTCCCGTATGCATAGCATACGAAATTGAAGGTCAAATTACCGATACTTTTCCTGTCACTCATGAACTTTACAAGGCTAAGCCTGTATACAAGTATTTACCGGGCTGGAAATGCGATATATCAAAAATTAGAAAATATGAGGATTTACCTCAAGCTGCTAAAGATTATGTATCTTTTATTGAAGATGCCGTAGGTGTACCGATAAAATATATTTCTAACGGACCCAGACGTGATAATATAATTTTTAAATAAACTAGTTTCCTAAAATTACTTTCAAGTATGAAAATAACATGAAAAATAATCCGAAAAATATCCAAATATATCCGTCAAATATATTACTGAGTTCTGCAAGAGTATGTAGACCTCAAATATTTAAAACAACATAAAAATAAAATAAAAATATTAAAAATTAATAAAGGATGATTTTATGATTGGGGTTATTGATTATAAAGCAGGTAATGCTCCAAGTGTCCTAAATGCATTGCAAAAACTTAATATACCATCTTCACTGGTATCCACTCCTTACGAAATTGAAAAATCAGATGGTATTATCCTTCCCGGAGTAGGTTCAGCCCAAGCTACAATGGATTCTTTGAAAGAACTGAACATTCTTGATGTGTTGGAAGACAAGATCATGAAAAGGAACACGCCTTTTCTTGGAATATGTATTGGGCTTCAGGTTCTGTTTGAATACAGTGAAGAAGGTAATGCAAAATGCCTTGGTTGGTTTTCCGGACATGTTAAAAAGTTTAATAACCAAAAAGTGCGTGTTCCTCAAATAGGCTGGAATGAAGTAAGATTTTTCAGAGAACATCAAATATTGGCCTCAATTGATTCCAGCGAGTATTTTTATTTTGTAAATTCTTATTAGTAGTCCCGGTTGATGAAAACATAATACTGGCAAAAACTGTATATGACGTGGATTTTTGTTCCATGATAGCATACAAGAATATATTTGCTACTCAGTTTCATGTTGAAAAGAGCGGTGAAGCAGGTTTAACATTGCTTAGGAACTTTTCAAACTTAGCTTTGTATAGTTTTGGTTTTTGACCAAAAAGGAGGTTAATATGCTCACAAAAAGGCTTATAGCTTGTTTTGATGTTATAAACGGAATGGTAACAAAAGCACACAAATTTCAAAACAACGTAGACATCGCTCCTGCTGAAGAAATAGCAAGCAGGATTTACGAAGACCAAATTGATGAAATAATATTTTATGATATTACTGCTAGTTTTGAAAAAAGAAAAATAGATATTGAAACTATAAAAAAAGTGGCAAAGCATGTATTTGTGCCTTTTACCGTCGGCGGAGGGATCAGGAATCTTACTGACATGTATGAAGTCCTTAAAGCAGGTGCCGAGAAAATAAGCATAGACTCCATGGCTGTAAGAAATCCTGATATTATACGTCAAGGTGCCTTAGCTTTCGGAAGGCAGTGTATTGTTTTAAGCATGCAGGTAAAGAAAGTAGAGAAAACTCCCAGCATACCAAGCGGGTATGAAATTGCGATTGACGGTGCCAGGATTTTCATGGGCATGGATGCTGTTGAATGGGCAAAAAAAGGTGAAATGCTGGGTGCCGGTGAAATATGTGTTAACAGCATTGACAGGGACGGTACCCACAGCGGCTATGATCTCGAAATTATATCTCTTATTTCCAAAGCAGTAAATATTCCTGTGATAGCTTCAGGAGGAGCGGGAAAACCGGAACATTTGATTGACGTATTTACTAAAACAGGTACTTCCGCTGCCATTATCAGTTCAATGCTGTATTCTCCTAGAATGGAGTGGAATTATAAAGTAAAAGAATTAAAAGATATACTTGCAAGTCACGGAATTCCGGTTCGCCCTTACAAAGAACCCCATGAAGGAATGTAAAGTTTTAGCACATTCTTTCAAAATTTTGGCATATTCTTTTTTGTTCAATCCTCAGTCATGAGGTCAATATCCATGTCATCAAAATTGATGTCGCTTGGCATTACCCAACCGCCTCTCGGAGACAAGCTTATTGTTCCTACCTTAGGCCCGTCCGGCAAACAGGAGCGTTTGAACTGCTGGGTGTAAAACCTTTTGTAAAAGATTTTTAGCCACTTTTTTATTTCATCAGTCGTATATTTATCTTTAAAAGCTTGTTTAGCCAAAAATACCGTTTTCTTCGGTGTAACACCATATCTGACTATATGGTATAAAAAGAAATCATGTAACTCATATGGCCCAACTATATCTTCAGTCTTCTGCTTGATTTTTCCTTTTTCATCAGGTGGTAGAAGTTCAGGAGTTATTGGGGTTTCAACTATTTTATAAAGTATTTCTCTTATACTTTTATCTACAATATTATCCGCAGCCCATAACAACAATGATCTTATAAGCGTTTTGGGAAGCCCTGCATTAACAGCATACATTGACATGTGATCTCCGTTATAAGTACACCAACCAAGTGCCAGCTCTGATAGATCTCCTGTGCCTATTACCAATCCTCCTTCTTTATTTGCAATATCCATCAGAATTTGAGTGCGCTCTCTTGCTTGCACGTTTTCATAAGTTTTGTCAAGAATTGACGCATCATGGCCTATATCTTTAAAATGTTGCAAACATGCTTGCTTAATATCTATCTTCCTTAAACTTGCACCAAAGGCTTCTATTAACTGTAATGCACTGTTGAGAGTAATATCCGTTGTGCCGAAACCCGGCATAGTTACGGCTATAATATCTTTTTTTGGCAACTCCAATTTTTCAAAAGCTCTTACTGTAACCAAAAATGCAAGGGTTGAATCCAAACCGCCTGAAATTCCTATTACGGCTCGTTTTGAACCTGTACGCATCATCCTTATGGCAAGTCCCAATGCTTGAATATCAAGTATTTCTGAATATCTTTCATCCTTTACTTCTTTATCTGCAGGTATAAACGGATAAGGATCTATGTGCCTTTCTAAAACTATTTTTTCAGGTCTTTTAGGTTTAGGTAAGTCATAAATATTTTTCGGTAAGTTTGTATTACAGACTTGTACCGGGAAATCAATATACTTATATGAGCTTTCCTGATTAAAACCTTGATAAAGAAAGCAAACATTCCTGTTTTTTTCAGATTTTATTTTATCAATGTCCACATCAGCATATATTATTTGACTTTCCAATTCAAATCTTTTATTTTCCCGAAGAATTGTTCCATTCTCCGCTATTACCGCATATCCACCGAACACTCCGTCAGTTGTAGTCTCATAAACCCCACAAGATGTATATGCATATATTGCATTGCATTTATTTGACTGAAGTCTCACTAATTCTTTCCTATATTCATGGAAACCTGTTTCCTCCATAACTGCTGACAGATTAAATATTACATGAGCTCCTGCTATTGAATGATATGCACTGGGTGGTATTACCATTTGAAGATCACTACCTACTTCAATAGAAAAAGATATTACATTATCGTTCATTTGAGCGTTAAAAACCAAATTTTTCCCAAAGGGAAACTCATAACCTAAAAGATTCATATCCGTATGGCCGGCTATTGAATTACCCGAAGAAAACCATCTGCCTTCGTTATATCCTTTATTGTTAACAATACAACTTTTAGGGACGATACCGATTATTTTCCCGTTGTGTATTACAGCCCCGCAGTTGAACAGTTTATTTCTAAAACGAAGTGGTAACCCGACAATAACGATTATTTCAAGTCCTGATGTAAATCTCACAATTCTTTCCAAATTCTTATATGCTTCCAGGATTAATAAGTCCTGAAAAAAAAGATCACCACAGGAATAGGATGTTAATGAAAGCTCAGGAAATACAATGAATTCCGCCCCTCTTTCTACTGCCCTATATATAGATTCAATTATTTTATCAGCATTATACCTGCAATCTGAGATTTTTATTTCGGGAATTGCACATGCAATTCTTGCGAATCCGTAATACATATGATTCTCCTTCCTTTTCTAATCATGTTCCAATTATGCTTCATCTATACAAATTTCGGGCAATTCAATTTCGTAGTATACGTATTAATGCATGTATTTATGCAGTTATGATTTTTTAATTCTTCAGTTATTAACAAACCTATAT
This sequence comes from Clostridiaceae bacterium, assembly GCA_012840075.1. Taxonomy (GTDB): domain Bacteria; phylum Bacillota; class Clostridia; order Acetivibrionales; family DUMC01; genus DUMC01. Next base: position 57,055 of record DUMC01000133.1, read on the forward strand.
CTTAGTAACATTTCTCGGTCAATAAATGAATTATACAAATAAACAAACCTTACCTCGTTTTATCCGATTTATCGTTTTATTCCCAGGTGTTCGTAGGCGCGCTGTGTTGCAACCCTACCCCTTGGTGTTTTATTTAAAAAACCCAATTGAAGTAGGTATGGTTCGTATACATCCTCTATCGTGCCTGCATCTTCATTTATTGATGATGCAATTGTTTCAAGACCCACCGGTCCTCCGTCAAATTTTTCAATGATACACAGGAGTATTTCCCTATCTATTGCATCAAGACCAAGGTTGTCTATTTCCATTGCGTCCAATGCTGTCTTTGCTATTTGTTTATCTATATAACCGTTGCCTTTTACCTGGGCAAAATCTCTTACCCTTTTTAGTAAACGATTTGTTATTCTAGGAGTCCCTCTTGACCGCAGTGCAATTTCAAAGGCTGCTTCATCATCAATTCCGATTTTAAGTATGGAAGCGGATCTTTTTACTATTAGCATTAATTCATCAGGAGTATACATATCTAACCTGTTAATCACACCGAACCTATCCCTTAAAGGAGAAGTCAAAAGTCCTATACGGGTGGTCGCTCCAATGAGGGTAAATTTCGGTAATTCAAGCCTTATTGAACGTGCACTTGGTCCTTTTCCTATGATAATATCCAAAGCGTAATCTTCCATGGCAGGATATAATATTTCTTCAACACTTCTGCTCAACCTATGTATTTCATCAATAAAAAGCACATCGTAATTTCCAAGATTTGTAAGTATAGCTGCTAAATCCCCTGGCCTTTCTATTGCAGGTCCGGACGTAATTCTTATGTTTACACCCAACTCTGAAGCAATTATACTTGCTAAAGTAGTTTTTCCCACACCGGGAGGGCCATATAGCAACACATGGTCAAGTGCTTCTTTTCTCTGTTTTGATGCTTCTATAAAAACAGCCAAATTTTCCTTTACTTTTGTTTGACCAATATATTCCTTCAGCGTCCTCGGCCTGAGACTTACTTCATCGATGTCACAACTAAGAACTTCAGCAGCCACAAGCCTTTCTTCTTTACTCATAAAAAAACCTTCCCTTCCCCATAACTTCTTTTAGTTTTGCATTTCATCAAATAAGTTTCTTCAGCGAATTCTTTATAATATCTTCAAGATCCAGTTCCTCCGAATAAACGGCAGATACAGCTCTGCTTGCTTCTAAAGCAGTGTATCCTAAAACCATTAAAGCTGCAATAGCTTCCGAAGCTTTTGTATCTTTTTTATCCATATCAATGGTTTCACTAGCCTCCGAATACGAGATTACATCTTTTTGCTCCTTCTTAATCTTATCTTTTAACTCCAAGATTATCCTTTGTGCCGTTTTCTTTCCTACTCCGGGCACTTTGGATAACGTTTTTACATCATCAGTTATAATAGCAAGGCTGAATTTTGACGGACTTAGATTTGATATTATGGAAAGTGCAACTTTTGGTCCTATTCCCGACACTTTTAGTAAAAGCTCGAGCATTTTTAATTCCTCAACGGTTGCAAAACCGAATAGACTTAAGTTATCTTCCCTAACTTGTAAATATGTATAAATTTTAACTTCGCTTCCTATTTCTTTTAATGATTGAATTGTAGACAAAGAGGTAAGAATTTTGAATCCTATTCCGTTAACATCAACTATAACATGATCAATATCTTTGTGCTCTAATTTACCTTTTATATAGCTTAACATCTTTATCTCCTGTTTATTTAAAATTTTATTTTAGTTATTTATTCAGAATACCATTTAATCTGTATGAATGAGCATGGCATATGGCAACAGCTAATGCATCCGCTACGTCATCAGGTTTGGGAATTTCATCCAAATTTAATATTATCTTTACCATCTGCTGTACTTGGCTTTTTTCTGCTCTTCCGTAACCTACGATAGCTTGTTTTACTTGCAAAGGCGTATATTCATAAATATCAACTCTGCAATCTGCTGCTGCAACTATGGCAGCTCCTCTTCCCTGAGCCGCATTTATAGCGGTCTTAATATTCTTGTTGAAAAAAAGCTCTTCTATTGCAAAAGCATCCGGTTTGTAAATTTTAATTAATTCCTTTATTTTGTTATTCAAAGCACGCAATCTTTCAGGAAATGAATCATTAGCTTCCGTTAATATAGCTCCATATTCTTCAACAGTAAACCGGTTACCTTCATATCTAATTATACCATACCCGGTAATTGCAAATCCCGGGTCTATACCCATTATAATCAAAAATATATTCACTCCTTATTGCATATTTATACATTTTGATGTATAATCATAAATATTCTAATTAAATAAAGCTTTGGCCTTAAAAATCCAGCGGCCAAGTTTAATTTTTTTTTGTAAAGATAATAATGCTTGGTGTAATATATGCTAGAATAATTGTAACATAAAAAATTAAATTGTAAATAACATAGGAGGTCCTGATATATGAGTCAGAAAGAAAAAGTTGTTTTAGCCTATTCGGGAGGTTTGGATACTTCAATAATCATACCATGGCTAAAGGAAAATTTTAATTACGAAGTTATTGCAATGGTTGCAGATGTAGGACAGGGAGAAGAATTAAAGCCTCTCAAGGAAAAAGCACTTAAAACAGGTGCCAGCAAAGTATATATTGAGGATGTCAGGGAAGAGTTTATAACGGAGTATATTTATCCTACTTTAAAAGCAGGAGCAATCTATGAAGGCAAATACCTGTTAGGTACGTCTTTTGCAAGACCTATTATCGCAAAAAGACTTGTTGAAGTAGCAAAAAAAGAAGGTGCTACTGCTGTTGCCCACGGTGCAACAGGAAAAGGAAATGATCAGGTAAGGTTTGAACTCACGGTTAAAGCTTTGGCTCCTCATTTAAAAATTATAGCCCCGTGGAGGATATGGAATATAAGGTCAAGAGAAGATGCGATTGATTATGCTCAAGCAAGAGGTATTCCCATTCCTGTAACAAAAGAGAATAATTACAGCATGGACAGAAATTTGTGGCATTTAAGCCATGAGGGATCTGACCTTGAAGACCCGTGGAACGAACCACAATATGATAAAATACTACAATTGATTGTACCGCCGGAAAAAGCTCCTGACGAGCCAACGTATGTTGAGATAGATTTCGAAAAAGGTATTCCGGTTAGAGTCAATGGTGTTGAATACTCACCAATTGAATTGATTGAAGTTTTGAATAAAATTGGCGGAGAAAACGGTATAGGCATTATTGATATGGTAGAAAACAGGTTGGTTGGCATGAAATCAAGAGGTGTATATGAAACACCTGGTGGAACTATATTGTACGCAGCTCACAGGGAACTTGAACTTTTATGCCTTGACAGAGATACACTTCATTTCAAGGATATCGTTGCTCAAAGATTTGCCGAACTTGTATATTACGGACAGTGGTTCTCTCCTCTAAGAGAAGCTCTATCAGCATTTGTTGACAAAACCCAGGAAACGGTAACGGGAACTGTAAGGATGAAACTATATAAAGGTAACTTAATGCCTGCAGGAGCTAAATCTCCGTACTCATTATACAGTACAGAATTGTCTACTTTTGGAAGGGATGAAGTCTATAACCAGAAAGATGCAGAAGGATTTATTAACTTGTTCGGATTGCCTATAAAAGTAAATGCATTGATGAAGCAAAGAACCGGCAAAATCGATTCTTAAGTAAAAAGTTGGCAAACTTATATTAAATAATAACATTAAAGCTTGGCTTGGTTTAAATAAAAATCGGATTTTATCGGAGGCTATTAAAAGAGGTTAATAAAATAAAAAAATAACGGATGTGACTTAAATGAAATTATGGGGCGGAAGATTCACAAAAGAAACTGATAAGGCAGTAAATGATTTTAATTCTTCTATAAGATTTGACAGCAGGATGTACAAACAAGATATTTTGGGAAGTATTGCGCATGTTAATATGCTGGGAAAATGCAATATTATCCCCCTTGATGAAGCTATGCTCATTAAGAAAACTTTATATGAGATACTCAATGACATTGAAAGCGGCGTAGTATCATTAAACCCTGAAGCTGAAGATATCCATACAAATATAGAGCAAATTCTAATTTCAAGGATCGGAGATATAGGCAAAAAGCTTCATACGGGCAGAAGCAGGAATGATCAGGTGGCTCTTGATATTCGCATGTATATTAAAGATGAGATTATAAATTTAAGTGAAATGCTAATAAACATGGAAAAAACCCTTATAGACTTGGCTTTAGAACATCTTGATACTATATTGCCGGGTTATACTCATCTTCAAAGAGCTCAACCGATATCTCTTGCCCATCATTTTATGGCATATTTTCAGATGTTCAGAAGGGACATAGAAAGGCTTAAAGATTGTTATAAAAGAACCAATGTAATGCCCTTGGGCTCGGGAGCATTAGCAGGAACTACTTATCCTCTTGACAGATACATGGTTGCAAAAGAACTGGATTTCGAGACAATATCCGAAAACAGTTTGGATGCAGTCAGTGACAGAGATTTTGCAATAGAGCTGTTAAGTTGTCTTTCTATAATAATGATGCACCTCAGCAGGTTTTCTGAAGAGTTAATATTATGGTCTTCTCATGAGTTTGGTTTTATTGAGATGGATGATGCTTACAGCACAGGCAGCAGTATAATGCCTCAGAAGAAAAACCCTGATGTTGCAGAACTGGTAAGAGGTAAGACCGGAAGAGTCTATGGTGACCTCATCACCCTTCTTACTGTTATGAAATCACTGCCGCTTGCATACAATAAGGATATGCAGGAAGACAAAGAAGCCATATTTGATGCAATTGACACTGTCAAGTTGTGCCTGCCTGTATTCACAAATATGATAAAAACAATGAAAGTCAACAAAGAAGCTATGTATAAAGCAGCCCAAGGTGGTTTTACAAATGCAACTGACGTTGCTGATTATTTGGTAAAAAAAGGTTTACCTTTCAGGGATGCTCATGAAATAACAGGAAAGATAGTTCTGTATGCCATTGATAATAACAAACCAATAAATGAATTAACGCTTGAAGAATTGAGGAATTTTTCTCCTTTAATTGAAGAAGATATTTTCGAAGAAATCTGTTTGGAAAAATGTGTTTCCAGCAGAAATATACCTGGAGGACCTGCTAGAGAAAGTGTGTTGGAAGCTATAAAAAGTGCAGAAAAATTTCTGGATGATATTTCGAATGATAATAGAAACCGTTAAGCCGGCTGATTTTTATCTTTTCCAGCCGGCTTCTATTTTTAGATTTATTATTTTGATTTCCCATCTTACGCTGATTATTTAACCTTATGTAGCTTTCTTTTATCTATCTTTATCTTTCATAGCTCTCATTGACCTTACATAGCTTTCTTTCATCTCACACTACTTTCTAAATTAAACCTTATCATTATCCTTTCAGAACTTAAATTAACTTGTACAAAAGATGTTTTTATCCCTTTCTTCTCTAAATTTCTTATTAAGTCTTCCTTAATTTTGTCCGTCTGCCTTTTATTTTTTATGGCAGCGATTAAATTACTTTTATTTTTTAGAGCATTAAAAAATTCCAAATATGTGGGCGATAGCATAATCTATCTACTCCTCCCGTCAAACAAAAGATTATAAAGAATAAATATTGAAAAATTGAAGTTCATAAAATTAAAATGAGTGTTTCCAAAAAGAAATTTATAAAATTTGTAAGCTATGAGTAACACTTATAAAAATATTTTACATCATTTCCCATACTTATGTAAGTATTTCCTTTCCCGTCTTGTACTCTTTTTTTCCTGCCTTGTACTCTTTTTTTATAAGTGTTTTAAAACCAAAGCATTAATAATATTATTATAATAAGTGAAAATAAGCAGAATCTGTAAAAAGGGGAGTTTTTAGTGGAAAATATGTCCTATCAAATTTTATGCCCACACTGTCATAAATCTTTATTAATAAAAAATAAAGAAAGATACAGTTATGATCCTATAATTTATGTTGATGAAATAACATATTATTGCCCTCAATGCAGTTATGAAAAGAAGGTTGAAGTACTAGGTGAAATTAAAACATTAAAATATAATAAAAATTTAATATGACAATACGATATAAATAAAATATAAAATTATATTTTATTAAATAATATACAATAAGCACATCTTAATACACATCACAATAATACAAAGATAAAATAACATGGAAAAAACCCGGTGGTTAGCCGGGTTTTTTCATGTTATTCTATTAATTTTGCAGCAATTCTGTAAATTGCAACTCTTCCTTGGTATATTTGCTAACTTTGTTTGACTCTTTTATCTAATGCTTTACCCAGGCTATACCACGAATCTCTTATTTTAAATCTCATTTCTTCGTCAAGGGTTCTCTCAATTACATCATTAAGTTTTCTTCTCATTTCGTAATATTCAGATAAATTAAATTCCGGTTTTGCAAGTAATTCATCCATTTCTGTAATCCAATTTACAATATGCTCTTTGCTTAAAAAATCATTTTCAACTTTCTTTTTTAAATGTGTAATGACAAGTTTAACGGCTTTTCTTTTTACATCGATATCCGTTAATGTTTTTTTCGTTTTACTCTTTGCCATATATTTTCACTCCTTAATGAATGTTATTCCATCAGCTAATAATAAAAATATTATTATACTTATTTAAATCTGATAGTTTTTCAATTTTGTTTCGTGAAATAATCAAATGCAGTATCTTAACTCGTTAATGTAATGTAATTCGGAATATTCCTAATGACTAACAATAATAATTATAAATTTCTCCAATATAATTATATACCAATATAAAAAATAATGCAAATAATTAAGCAATATTCACCAAATTTATTGATTGTTTTCAAATTTATTTATCGCTCTTAAGTTTATTAACCAGTTTTTAATATGTCACCAATTTCTTATTTCCCAATTTCTCCATATCGATTAAATCAATTTTAGCTTTCGGAATAGTTATCTTGTTTGCATTGCCGTCACTTATATATTGTTCTCCTCTTGAAAGATTTTCTAGCCACCAATATAAATCAAATCTTTCAGGATTAATTCCGGGACTTCTCACTCTGTTAATTGACGATGCATTAAATTCCCTGCTTATGGCAGGAGGTGAAGGATTCCAGCCTACTTCAACGATAGCAAGGTTTTCATATTCAACTCCTTCATACTCTCCCCTTTTGACATGTTCCATAAGAGTTCCGGACGGAGCCCCATAGGGTAGTGAAAAAGCAAACATCTTGTATCCCGGAACTAATTCATACATCACTTTTTGATTATTGCCAATTTCTCTTTGAATTATATCAGCACTTTTAACTTCACTCAAATTTATATGGCTATAAGTATGATTTCCTATTTCAAAACCTAAATCAATTAAATATTTTAATCTTTCAGCAACGCTTCCTTTGCCGTTAAAAACATTGGTACCTAAATTTACAAAAAACATTCCCTTTGCCCCAAAATCAGGATATTTCTTGTTAAATTCCAACAAAATCCCAACTGCTGATTTTTTATTTACTTTAAGCTCTCCGTTTTCTTCTATCAAGTTAAACTGTCCCGATGTACCGTCATCAAATGTAAATACCATTGGAATACAACCTGCAGGTACCGATATATTGTTATCAAGAAAATCTTTAAAACTAATTAGCCGGTACCCTTTTTCATACAAAACATGCAAAAGCTCCTCAAAAGCTTTAAATGTCATGGTATATTCGCCTTTATCATATTTTGTCGGAGTAAAACTTTCAACAAAATTATGGAACATAACTATCATTATCTTACCGGATTCATTAGGTTTTACTTTCTCCAAATCTATCTCATGAACAGAATCATATTCTGATTTATGTCCTTTTTCCTGTTCTGTTTCTTCCTTGCTCCCTTCCTCTTTATCCTGTCCATTCATTATTTCCTCATTAGTTATTTCATTTTGTTCATTATTTTTATTATTATCTTCTTCATCATTTCTCTCTTTAATTGTTAAGTCATTCTCGTAAATTGCATTTTCCGTTTGATTTTGTTCATAATCATTTCTGTTTTCATTACTCTTTTTTTCTTCATTCCTTCTACAGCCTGACAAAGTTAGTGAAAATACAATTAAAATCACAAAAAAAATCCTAATTACCTTCTTCATAATTTTTATGCACCCTCTGTTAACTATATTTTTTAGCATTTTATTATTTTACTCTAAAATTATATTTTATATATAAAAATTATTTTATATATTATAATACGGAATAATATTGCGAAAACTGTTATTTAATTACGAATTGAAAATATTATATCATAGTTTTAAGAATAAAATTAAATATTTATTTTCTCAAGAATAAAATTAAATATTATTTTCTTCATATAAAATAACAGCATCTTTTTACTGCAACTAGGAAATATAATAGTTATCCTGACTTGCTTATGGTATAATTTAATAAAGTAAGAACCTAACCATTATTTTACAATGAGGATTTATCAAGGAGTGATCATATAATATGTTGAGCAATAACAAAAGGCTGGCAGAAAATAAACTCATGCTTTTATACATTATTAATAAATTGGATATGCCTATAAGCAACCTGCAATTGACCAAATTAATAATGGAGAATAATTTGATGAACTATTTTTATTCTCAACAATTTTTGAATGAATTGTGCGACGACAAGCTCCTTTCCTCTCAAGTGATTGATAATAAGACTTTTTATTCCATTACCGATGCAGGCAAAAAAACTCTGGCTTATCTGTCAGATCTTATTTTACCCGTTGATAAAGAAAGGATTGACAATGTAATTAACTCCTCTAAAAAGAAAATAAGGAATGAAACCCGCATAACTGCAGATTTTATTCCCGAAAGCGAAAATAAGTACATAGTTAGATGCTGTGTTCACGAGGATAATTTTACGTTAATAGAGCTTACGCTTGCAGTTGGATCACGAAATGACGCTAAAATCATATGTGATAATTGGAAAACCAATGCCCAAAATATATATCCTGAGATAATAAAACTACTTATAAGCAAGAGATAAGGCATTAAATATAATAATACTGCATCTTCATTCACGCATGTGTTATCACATACTTCATATTGCATTTATTTTGTTACATTCAAGATATTATGGTAGAGGTTTTTATCACGGTAAGACTATGTTTTTATTTTTCTTGGACTCCCTGTATAAAACAAAACGGTTACCAATTATTTGTACAATTTCTGCTCCTGTTTTTTGGGCGATATATTCACATGATGTTTTAACGTCGATTTCTGAATTTTTTAGAACCGTTGCTTTTACAAGCTCCCTGGCTTCCAAAGCTTCATCAAATTGAGCTATTACGTTTTCGTCAATACCACCCTTCCCGATCTGAAAAATAGGCTGAATAGAATTGGCAATTTTTCTTAAGTAACTCCTTTGCTTTCCCGTTATCATTAAATAATTTTTGTTCCTCCTTAATTAGACTTCAATTTCTTTTCTGTTTTTTCTTCTGTGGGTTTCATAATTCGGAAGACCTTTTTTCCAACCGCTTCTTGTTTTTTCGATTACGGTGTTTTTAATTTCTTCGTTCATGATAAAATCATTTTTTGCAGGGCAAAAATAGGCAATATTGCCACTTTTGCAATTACCACAATCAAAACATTCCATAAGATAAAAAATTGTTCCCTCCGTTCGAATTTCTATACTTTTATATTTTATACAATTTATTTCAGCTAATACAATTTTACCACATCTTATATTTTTGTCTAGAGGGATTTTTTATTCACTCTATATAATCAAATTCAAAATCATACATTCTAACCGTATCACCTTCTTTGATGCCTGCTTCTCTGAGCGCCTGAATAATACCTGCCCTGTTTAAAGACCTTTGGAAATATTGCAAGGATTCGTAATCATCCAAGTTTACTCTCCTTAGTAATTCTTTAATCAATTTACCTTCCACAATAAATACTCCGTCTTCATTTCTGATAGTAAATGGCTCTTCCTCTTTAATTTCTACCACCGTTTCATCCTCAATATTCTCGTAAAGCACTGTTTCCGGTATTGTTTTTAACATTTCACCGGCATAAAACATTAACTCACGGACACCTTTACCTGTTGCAGCCGATATTGGAAACACCTTATACCCCATTTCTTCAATTTTTCTCTTAAATTCGTCAAAATTTGCTTGGCCTTCGGGAAGATCCATCTTGTTTGCAGCTACTATTTGTTTCTTTTTTTCCAATAATTCATTATAATTCTTTAGTTCTTCATTAATCTTTATAAAATCATCAAATGGATCTCTGCCTTCAATTCCGGAAACATCAACAACATGAATAAGTAGTTTTGTGCGCTCAATGTGTTTTAAAAATTCATGACCTAATCCTGCGCCTTTATGTGCACCTTCTATGAGTCCCGGAATATCAGCTAATACAAAACTTTCATTTTCACCTAAATAAACCACTCCTAAATTAGGTTGAAGTGTTGTAAAGTGATAATCTGCAATTTTGGGACGAGCTGCCGTAACGCTTGCTAAGAGAGTAGATTTGCCTACATTCGGATATCCAATTAATCCAACATCTGCAAGAATCTTTAACTCAATGCTTATCCATTTTTCTTCTCCTGGAGTTCCTTTCTGTGAAAAATTGGGAGCTTGCCTTGTAGGAGTTGCAAAATGTTGATTCCCTTTTCCTCCTTTACCTCCTTTTGCGGCAACAAAAGTCTGACCGGGCTTTGTAAGATCAGCCAGAATTTTTCCCGTAGCATCATCCTTTATTACACTACCCGGAGGGACTCTTATATAAAGGTCTTCTCCGCTTTTTCCCGTTTTATTCGATCCTTCCCCGTTTTTACCCGATTCAGCTATATACTTCTTCTTATACTTAAAATCTATGAGTGTACGCAGTCCTTCATCCACTATAAAGATAACATCCCCGCCTTTTCCGCCGTCTCCTCCATCAGGACCTCCGGCCGGAACATATTTTTCGCGGCGGAATGAAACAGCTCCGTTGCCTCCGTCACCGGCTTTTATATATATCCTCGCTCTATCAATGAACACTCTATCAGCTCCCCGCAATCATATACCACATAATTATTATATCATAAAAATAATATAAAATAATCCCGGTAAAAACCGGGATCATCTGTTTTATTCCAAATACTCATCATATTCTTATCAAAATTTTACATGTATAGCACTGCATTATCTTATACTGTAGCCGGAATTACACTTACTTTCTTTCTGTCTTTACCCATTCTTTCAAACTTTACTACACCGTCTACAAGAGCAAAAAGAGTATCGTCGCCGCCTTTTCCTACATTTGTTCCGGGATGGATCCTGGTTCCTCTTTGTCTAACAATTATATTACCTGCTAATACGAACTGTCCGTCTCCTCTTTTTACTCCCAGCCTCTTGGCTGCACTATCACGTCCGTTTCTGGAACTTCCTACTCCTTTTTTATGTGCAAAAAGTTGAAGATTTACTCTAATCATTGTTACACCTCCTCTTCTTCAACAACAACATAATCGCTATATGAGTTTTCTAATTGTTTTAATCCTATTGCCATTGTTTCAAGAATAATCTTGATAGTTGGCTTTTTGTCATCACTTATGCTCTGCGGTATACTGCATTTCAAATAACCGTCTTTTTCAACGTATTTATTCACGCCTGCTAACTCAGATAAAGCCCCTACTGCCGTATAGGCAATTGCAGATACTCCTGCACATACTATATCTTCTCCTCTTTTTCTATAGCCGGCATGACCTTTAATAGTAAAGCTCCAAATAAAACCTTCTTTATCTCTTACTATTTTAACTCTAATCATTTCATCCAATAAAACCGATCAAACTCGCCGTGTTTATTCGCGTTTATTTTTAAACAGCCACGTTTATTTTATCAATTTGCAACTTTGTGTATGGTTGTCTGTGGCCCTGTTTTCTTCTGTAATTTTTCTTTGGCTTGTACTTGAATACAATAATTTTTTTGCCTTTTCCATGACCTAGAACTTTTGCTTGTACTGTTGCTCCTTCTACCACAGGTCTTCCGAAAATTATCGTACCTTCCTGTGAAACAGCCAAAACTCTGTCGAAGGTAACAATTTCACCTTCTTCGGCAGCTAACTTATCAACAAATACAACATCGCCTTCTTGTACTTTATACTGTTTACCACCAATTTCAACTACTGCATACATGCTAATTACACCTCCTCTTCCCAGTCTCGCCACGATAAGGTAGCATATAAGCTTTTTAAACCTTTCATGAGCGGCTACCTGCATATTTTAACACATAGGACTATTAAAGTCAATCAGTCTCCGACTTTTTTTCTTGTCATCTCAATAAGGCCAAGACCCGTCATACCAACAACCGTTGTCTTTGCCCTGTCTTTTTTCAAAGCATCCTTTAATGTAGCTATAACTTTCTTTTTATGTTCTTCGTCCTTCATATCTATAAAATCAATTATTATTATACCACCTATATTCCTCAACCTTATTTGTCTTGCTATTTCCACTGCTGCTTCAAGGTTTGTCTTTAATACAGTATTTTCCAAGCTATCAGCTCCGATATATTTCCCCGTGTTTACATCAATTACGGTAAGAGCTTCAGTCTTGTCAATAATTATATATCCACCGCATTTTAGCCATATTTTACGAGCAAGATCCTTCGCCAACCTAAAGTCTATTTGATAATAATCAAATAAGCTCTTACTTTTTCTAAATAGCTCTATTTTTGGCTTCAAGGAAGGAGAAATTAATTCAACATATTCCAACACCTTTTCATACTGCTCAGGATCGTTTATTAATAGTTTATCCGTGTCAGGTGAAAAAAAGTCTCTAATCGTCCTAAACAACAAACCATAATCGGTGTGCAAGCAACACGGAGCATATTTCCCTTTTTCCCTTTCCAATATGTTTTGCCAAAGCTGAGTAAGAAATCTTATATCATTCACAAAATCTTCTTCATCCATTCCCTCCGATGCGGTTCTCATTATTATACCCATTCCGGCCGGCTTGATTTTTTCGGCAATTTGCTTCAACCTGCTTTTTTCTAAATCACTGTTAATTTTTTTGGAAATACCTATATAATCCATCCTTGGAACTAATACCACATATTTCCCAGGTAAGGTTATATGAGTTGTAACTCTTGGTCCTTTATTACCCGTAGGTTCTCTGATAACTTGCACGGTTATTTCTTGCCCAGGCTTTAGTATTTGATTTATATTGTATTCTTTGTTATTAGGACTACCTATATTAGTATTATCTATATTAGCATCATCTATATTTGTATCATCTATATTCGTATTATCCATTATAGATTCAATAAATAATTTATCAAAAACTGCATCTTTTACATAAAGAAATGCATTTTTACTATATCCTATGTCAACGAAAGCTGCCTGCATCCCCGGAAGTACATTTTGTACCTTGGCTCTGTATATATTACCGACAAGCCTTCTCCCGTAAGTCTTTTCCGTATAATACTCTACCAATTCCCTGTTTTCCAGTATTGCAACCCTCGTTTCCTCAGGTAAAACTTCCACAAGTATCTCATTAGCCAATAAATAAACCTCCCTTGATCACATAGGTTTCTCTAAAACCCCGTCTTTATTGATAAATAAACCGGTCCTATGGATTCGGATAATTTTCAAACTCAAATCAGTATGTTTATTAATAGCCGATATTAGTAAATCCGGTTTTAGGTTAGCTTCTCCGCCGGCTCTTAACATAGCTGTTATTTTATAAATTTTTCGATTATCATTCTTTTCTTTTATCACATTCAAGTCGTCCATGAATTTTATTTCCAAATCAACAATCAGCGGCTTAATGTTTATCTCCTTTGTTCCTTTTTTCCCTTCTTTTACTACTGTTATCATATCTTTTCTTAATAACTTTTTAATTTTATATATTATTTCGTCTTTATTTTCATTCATTTTATCTATTATTACTTCACCTTTATTTATTATTTCATTCTTTTCCACATACACAAATATCTCGTATGATGCCATGTATACTAATGACATGATGTTTTTCCTGTCATTTATAAAAGCCGCATCAAGAATTCTTAATCCCGCAGGAAGTTCTTTATTTAAAGCATTTTTAAGAGCTGTCGGATTTATTGCTTCTGTCAATTCAATATCGGCATATTCTGCTAAACTTGTAACTCCTACGGCTAAAGGAAGTCCAAAAACAATAACCGGCTGGGGATTAAATCCCTGGGAATATGCTACCGGAATTCCTGTCCGGCGCATTGCACGTCCGAATGTCCTCATTATATCAAGGTGAGAAATGAATTTTACTTCATCCCCGCGCATAAAATGTATTCTAACAATAACCTTGTTATTACTATTATTACTACTATTATTACTACTATTATTACTCATAGCACACACCGCCTCCGAAAACCGTGGCACCGCAGTAATTGCATTTTACTCTGCAATTATCCGTCAATTCACCCCTGTAAGCTTTTTCGTTTTCTCTTTGCAAAAACTTTTTTGTAACACCAATATCAATATGTTCCCAGGGAAATACTTCATCGTAGTTGCGCTTCCTATTTGCGTAAAAATGCGGATCTACTTGGCACTCTTTGAAAGCCTCCATCCACTTGGAAAAGTCAAAACTATCTCCCCAACTATCAAATTTACATCCTTTTTCCCAAGCCCTAATCAGTACCTCACCGGTTCTCCTATCTCCTCTTGCAAAAACAGCTTCAAGAAAACTGATTTCAGGATCATGCCAGTTATACCTTATATACTTACTTTTTATTAAACCTTTTAGGTATTTCTGTTTTTCCCTTAATGTTTCAATAGAATCCTGGCTTTCCCATTGGAAAGGAGTAAAGGGTTTTGGTACAAAACATGATGTACTTATGGTGACATTCAACCCTTTCCCGCGTTTTTCTTTAGGAGTAGCCATATATGCTGAAACAACCTTTTCACCTAACTCTGAAATGCCTGCAATATCATCAAGTGTTTCGGTTGGAAGTCCGATCATGAAGTAGAGTTTAACCGTGCTCCATCCGCCTTCAAAAGCAATCCTTACGGATTCAAGCAAATCTTCTTCTGTAACTCCCTTATTAATTACATCCCTTAGTCGCTGGGTTCCTGCTTCAGGAGCAAAAGTTAAGCCGCTTTTTCTAACACTTTGTGCTTTTTCCATTAAGCTTAAAGAAAAGGAATCTACTCGCAAAGAAGGCAAGGATAGGCTCACTCTTTTTTCCGACATATTATTTATAAGGTCTTCTGTAAGCTCTTTTAACCCGGTATAATCGCTTGTACTTAAAGAAGCTAAGGAAATTTCTTCATATCCCGTAGATTGCTGTAATTTTTCTGCCAAATGAACTAATTTTTCAGGTTTTTTCTCTCTTACAGGACGATAGATAAAACCTGCCTGGCAAAATCTGCAGCCTCTTGTACATCCTCTGAAAATTTCCAGGATGATTCTGTCATGTACGATATTTATATAAGGTACAATCATTTTTTCAGGATAATATGCCTGATCAAGATCTTTTATTATCTTTTTCCTAATTTTGGCCGGGAACTCATTGCTTTTCGGCTGAATACTCTTAATAGTCCCGTCGTCGTTATATTTAACTTCATAAAAAGAAGGAACATATACACCTTCTATCTTAGCTATCATTCTTAAGAAGGATTCCCTGCTTTTTCCTTTAGTTTGTCCGTTTTTTACGGTAGTATTTGTTTCATCATCAATACTTTCATTCTCTTCTTTAACACCGGTATTTTCTCTTGTAATACCGTCGCTTTCTCCCGTCTTCCACCTTTTATAAACATCGAGAATCTCATTTATCACTTCTTCAGCTTCTCCAATTACAAAGAAATCAATTATATCCGCAAGCGGTTCTGGGTTACAAGCACACGGTCCGCCGGCACATACAAAGGGATGCTGCTCCGTACGGTCTTTTGACCTTATGGGGATTCCGGCCAAATCAAGCATGTTTAAAACATTTGTATAGCTCATTTCGTACTGTAACGTAAAACCGATGAAATCGAAGTCACTTATCGGATCCTTTGTTTCCAGAGCAAAGAGCGGTATCCCTTTTTGCCGCATTATTTCTTCCATATCCGTCCATGGAGCAAAAACTCTTTCACAATAAGTATCATTTCTTTCATTAATGAGATGATACAGAATTCTCATACCCAGGTGTGACATTCCTATTTCATATATATCAGGAAAGCAAAAAGCAAATCTAATTGATATTTCTTTGCTTTTAGGATCTTTTTTAACCATATTCCATTCATTACCGGTGTATCTGGCCGGTTTTTCAACTTGCATTAAAATATCATCATCTATAAAAACTGACATATCATCATCTACCGCCATTCTGTTATAATGTGTAATACTTGTGATACTTAATACTTAAATTATAATACCCAATTAGAAGAAATTTAGCAATATTTGAGGGAATTTTTTGACACTAAAGTAAATATCCAATAAATAAAAAAACCGCTAATTCGAATTACGAATTAACAGTTTTTTGGTCGGAGTGACTGGATTCGAACCAGCGACCTCCTGCTCCCGAAGCAGGCGCTCTAGCCAAGCTGAGCCACACCCCGACAAATCATTTTTCAATTTTAACTAAATTCTCTCTCACAAAACTAACTTCAAGACATGCTTTATTTTAACATACTTTTTATGAAAAATGCAATAGTAAAATTGCAATATTTCTCTTTAAAAGCACAATATATTTATAAATATTTATATATAAATATATAAATACTTATAAAAGCAAGTCTGCAATCACAGGCATGTGATCCGACGGATACCTACCATTGTAAATGTCCGAAAGTATGCCATGATTAATAACTTTTACAGAATTTTTTATAAATATAAAATCGATTCCCAGATCCAGTTCTGTTTTTGATATCGATTTTCCTATGCTTTTTAACCTGTTAATTATTCTGTAAAAATAAATTACTTTGTTGTCGTGAAAAGTTATGCCTGGACCGTAGTGTCCTTTTTCAGATTCATATAGGGAATCTTTTAATGGTTCTAAATTCTGTTTATTCCTTATTTTACCGGTAAGTACCTTATAAGCTTCACTCTCCCTTGTACAGTTAAAATCCCCCGTAACTATAACAGGTTTGTCATGGGCTATGTCCATTATCTGCTCCAAAAGAAGATATGCACTTTGTACTTTTGCCGTTCTTCCAAAATTATCAAAATGAGTGTTAAATAAGAAAAACTCTTTTCCAGTTAATTTATCTTTAAACTCCCCCCATGTTACTATTCGCCTATACATGGCATCCCAGCCTTTTGTACCCGGCATGTTTGAATTCTGTGATAGCCAGAATGTACCACACTTTTTAGTTTCGAAGCGATTCTTCAAATAAAATATAGGATTGAACTCTCCTTTTTCCGCTCCGTCATCCCTTCCTGCTCCTATCCATTCATACTCTTTTAAAAATTTTGACAAATCTTTTAACTGGTTAACTAAAGCTTCCTGTAAGCCTGCTATGTCTACACGATGAAATTGCAACATGCTGGCAACAATATCTTTTCTATTTTTCCATTGATTTCTTATATCTGCAATTGTGTCTACCCTTATATTGAAAGTCATGCACCTAATGCTGCATATTCTATTTAAAAGTTCCTTGTTGTTCATAACATTTTTGAAAATGTTTTCTAAGTCGAATGATTCATTGTTGTTTCCTGAATTAACTTCTTTCATAAGATGTCTTCAACCCTCTTAGCAAATTTTAATTTTGATAAAAAACAAATAAAATTATGCATTATTATATTATACAACAAACCGCTTTTGTTATGAACTATAAAACTTTTGGTATATTTATTATCCTTAATTCTTTTTCTAAATATAACTTATTATTCTTAATTCTTTTTCTAGATATAATATTATTATGAAGCATGAAGACATCTTGTTTTCATGTGTAATAATATTGAAAATATTTTGATTTTTACAAATTAAGTTTATTAATTAAAGATTTATTAATTAAAAGTTTGCTGTTTAATCAAAACTTATACAAAAGCAGGCATCACAATATATTATCCTTTAATAATTCCTATATTGTCTTTAACCATTATCTCTACATTAAACGGTTTACTTAAAGCAGCCAGTTTCTCCAAGATTTTGCCATCCTTTGATAAGTATGGCCATCCATTCTTATAAGCAGGCAATCCGTACCCTAGTTCGATCGGGTACAATTTAATTTCTACCAGCTTACCGTTTTCCATGGTCCATACTGGTATTACTGACCTCAAAGCTTCCTTGTCCGCAGCCAGACCTCTGGTACCATTAGCACTCCTCTTTTTAAGAGCATCAGCTACGTTATCTTCATGTCCCAATCCATATTTTTCATAAAAGTCTTGTGGCAATTTTGTAACTGTTTCACTTTGGAATATAAAGTTACCCAGGCTGTAAAATATAGGACAATTTTTGTATATTTCTATTCCCCGCAGTACATGAGGTCCATGCCCGATAACTGCATGAGCACCGGCATCAATACATTTTCTGGCTGCAGAAACAAGGAAATCCGCAGGCTGCTCTTTACTTTCCCCTTTTATTTGGTGCGAATGTATGCTAACAAGAACATAATCAGCAAAATATCTGGCTTGGTTAATAGCTTTAATCAATCTTCGAATATCTTTTTCTTCCGGTTCTGTTATAACTCCGTTGCGGTCACTCTTTTTAAAAGTATATTTACCGAACATGAATATGCCTTCTTCTAATTCAGGCAGGAAGCCCTCTTTTCTGATCAAATTATCGTATGCATTAATTTCAATTGAATCTGCAATCTGCTGTAATTTTTCAAAATACTCAGGTGTAAGCAAATATGTCGTTTTAACCCGGAGGGGATTGATACCAGGACGTCCCATTACATCCCTGCGCTGTTCACCGGCTATCCATGATTCGTGAAAACTCGAAGTTGCTGCAATAAGGGCAACTCGACCTGAAGGGCAATCAAGGTATTTCGGAGCACCGGCTTCAGCAAGGTTTTTACCTATACCTGCATAAATAAAACCATACTGATCTAGGCATCTCCCCGTAGCTTCCAATCCTCCGTAGGAATAATCAAGTGCATGATTATTTGCACAATTGATTAAATTAAAACCGTATTCCTTTAAGTCTGCTAGCACTTCAGGTGAAGCAATGGCCCAAGTACCTCCGCTTTGTGCCGATGGAAAACCTTTCCAGTTATGTACCGTCACTTCAAGATTAGTAAACCTGGCTTCCCCTCTTTGAATTATTGATCTTATTTCTTCAAATGATTTGTTTTTAGACGGCAATCGGCGGGTTATAAAACTGTCACCGGTTGCTGTGAAAGTCATTTTTGTATTCATGGAAACCACCCTTAAAAATCATAAGATATTTTTACATTTTTTCCATTGGCAGCTGCTGACTCTACAAGTGCCAAACAAGCGGCAACTGTGCTGGCTCCTTCTCTTCCGTCGGTTTTAACCGGTTTATCATTTAAAATAATATCTATAAATTCGCTTAACTCACCGGCAGTATTGTGATTATTAATTGCAACGGGATATTTAATGCCCATTACTTGATCGCTTAAACCTTCAAAAATCCTTTCCCCATCTGCTATTCTTTCTTTATAAACCGTCATGAAATTTGAAGTGTTATCCGTTATAATTGTTCCTTTTGTACCGTAAAATACTGATCTCATTGTATAGTCTCTTTTGCAACCTACTGATACAAAAACTTTTCCAATGATATTGTTAGGAAATTTCATTATTCCGATTGTGCAATCATCCACAGGCCAATGGGTTAATACTTTTTTATTAGAAAATGCACAAACTTCATAAGGGTTGCCCGCAATCCATCTTAAAAGATCCACAGCATGGCATCCTCCACCTAAAACAGGATGGCGTAATCTCACAGGATCAATTCTCCAGTTATCAACCCCGGTAATGTGAGTATAATCATGTGCATACTCTGATTCTACAAAGAATAACTCTCCAATTTCCCCACGGTCAATCAATTTCTTAGCTTCTATAAATCCCGGTGTATAACGGCAAATCTGTCCTATCATTAGTTTTTTTCCCGTTCTTTCACTTGCCGCAATCATTTCTTTGCATTCCTCTACTGTTAAAGCCATAGGTTTTTCACATAGCACGTGTTTGCCTGCTTCAAGTGCAGCTATTGTATGTTCCGGGTGCAATTGATCAGGTGTAGCTACAACTACTACATCTACGTCTTCTCTCTTAAGAAGGTCTCTGTAATCCGTATAGCAGTCTTTTTCACTTAGATTTGTCCTTTTCATCGCATTCTTTAAAATATCTTCTCTTTTATCACATAGTGCAACCAGCTTTCCTCCTTTGCACAATTTTAATCCAATAGCATGTGACAAACCCATTCTGCAACCAATTATTCCAAAACCTAATTCTTTCTTTAACATAATTAATTCCTCCTTATTTTAAAATTCATGTAAAGTCTGACTTTTACATAAAGTTAACATATTTTTACATTCTAACAAGTATAATTATTCATAGGAGATTTTAATTATTATATTAATTTAGATATTGCTAGACTTTTAACAAGCCATCAGTTTTTATCATTGAATATCGTTACTATATAAAATATAATGCTAAGAAATTGCGTTGCTTATCTACTGCTAATTTTACACAGCTCATTGTATGAATACAACGTTTTATATAAACAAACTTAATATTTGCAAAATAAATACTAAAATTTTCTCATATAAATCTAAGTGTAAAAGATAAGATATTTCTCCATACAACAAGCTTTTTTGAGTTAAATTCGGGGTAGTTTCGATAATATTAATTGAAAGATTCATTTGTTTTTTATATAATTTGGGTATACAAACTGAGGTTATTGTACGGATTTAATGAATATGAACATGAATAGTAATGTTAACACCAATATTAAAAATATAAAAAATATATTTAAGCAGGATCTTTCACTACCGAATGAATTTGAATTTGAGATTCTATTTGTTGATGCTGCCGGAAGATCCAACAGTTATGAGCTCAATAATTTGCATTTTCACGATGTTATGGAAATTGACGTCATTACTGATGGAGAAGGATTAATGTTTTTTGATCATAACGTTTATCACATTCAAGCAGGAGATGTGTATATAGTCAACGCTTTTGAAAATCACAGTACTTATTCAAATGGAACACTCAAACTAGTATGTATTCATTTTAATCCGTATACATTAACTGTAAATGTTTTTACCGATAGTGAGTATGCTGAGATATTAAATAACGGAATCCCCCTATTTTGTAATTTAATCCGCAATGATGATGAAAATGCCAATAATATCAAGACAATATTACAAAAGATAATTTGCGAATGGACTGAAGCTAAAGAAGGATATCGTCCTATGATTAGATTGCTTCTCGGCGAGTTGCTCTTATATCTCAATAGAAATTATAAAAAAGATGTGTCAACTGAAAATAATAATTATATTATTACTTCCTCATATCAACGCATTCGTGAAGTTCTTGATTACATCCACTCAAATTTCCAACATCAACTTACACTTGACAAACTTTCTCAAAAAGCATTAATGCATAAAACTTACTTTTCGGCATTTTTTAAAAAAGCTACCGGCTATACAGTAACTGAGTATATCACTAATCTCCGTATAAATACCGCATGTAATTTGCTTAAATCTTCAAGCTTAACAGTTAAAGAAATTTCTGCCATGTGTGGTTTTAACACTGTTAGTAATTTCAATAAAGCGTTTAAGAAAGCATTAGCCCAAAAACCCCAGGAATATAGGCGAAACAATCTATAAAATAAATACGGATTTCAAATTCATAGCCTTCTCCCTTCTAAAATGTTTTTTCACTACTTTTTCTCCATTATCTCTCCCAGCATATAGTCACAAAACTTCATTAGCTCTTTTGAATCTGCTTTTATTGTCCCGCTACCGCATTCATACATCGATAATGCTGATTCTATTATATTGTAGAATTGCTTTGGCAGATTTGAAATCCCCCACATGCCGCCTTCTTTCTTTGAACTTACTACACCTTCTTTAACATAATATAACACCCTGCAAAGATTTAATATATAATATAGTGGATTATTTAGAATATTTGCTTTTGAATCTTCAATATCCCTTATAATT
Source organism: Clostridiaceae bacterium (assembly GCA_012840075.1). Taxonomy (GTDB): domain Bacteria; phylum Bacillota; class Clostridia; order Acetivibrionales; family DUMC01; genus DUMC01. The sequence goes on from DUMC01000133.1 coordinate 79,049, forward strand.
GAATCAATATAACAATTTTTGGGGACAGCCCCAAATACTTGTTCTATAGGCTTCCCCAGTAAGCATATACCCCTATTTTTAATTACTGTTATATGAGCAGCTAAGTCAAAGTCTACACCATTTCCACAAATAAAATTACTATTTTTAAAATATATTTCCTTGTATTTTTTTGAATAGTGGAGTATATAAGGTGTAGGATACACAAAGTTTTTTGCATATTCTTCCAAAATTATACTTATTTCAAAATCATTCTTACCATAAGCCTCAGATAGTTTTAATATACAACCAATTAACTCCCTCTTTTCCCGAAGAGTGAAATCACTCTTTACAACTATTAATATGTCTATATCACTCAGATTAGAGTTAAAACATCCCATAGCTAATGAACCGTGAAGATATATTCCAACTAAATTGTTTTTTAATTTTTTATTACAATATTCTATGAAATAATGCATTTTTTCTTTAACACGATACATCACTTATCATACCATTCCATTTTATTTTTTATAATTCTAATTTAAGCACTGCTGAAAACTTTGTCAAATAACTCCTATTTTTTTATTACTTGTAAATATAAAACAAAATATGCTTATTTTAATATTAAGCTCAACTAAATTCATAAGAAGATAACAATAAAATGCTGCTATAAAATTAACTTAATCAATTAATGTTAAATTTATAGCAGCGTCCCCTATAACAAATTTTGGCAACATTTCGTCAATAAGTGTCATAATATCAGCTCCAAGCTGAGCATCGATGTCAATTTCTTCCTGGGTCGGGGATAAAATCGGATTTATTGCTCTGTAATATGGCTCATTAGCTTTGTTACCTCTAACCATTACAGGAGCCATCATTTGTTCAAGTACTTTTGGATCAGTTACATTTCAGTTTTCTCACGACGTTTATACAAAATGGGAATTGACGCTTACAGCAGTGAAAGTATATAGTCCCTTGCTTTTATTATGTCAATTCTCTGCTGTGGTCCGCTGATTTCCCTTTCTATTATATATGGACCGTTATAATTGTATTTTTTCAGTTTCTTTATTAACTCAGGAAAGTTAACAAGCCCTTCTCCTACAGGTACTTCTTTTCCTAGACTATGGCCGTTTGTTGGATACATACCGTCTTTAACATGAATTCCTCTGATCTTGTCCTTATAAATATCAACAGCATCAACAGGGTTTCCTTTTCCATATAACAAAAGATTTGCAGGATCTAAGTTTACACCCAAATTATCAAGTCCTGTGTCCTCAATAGTTCTCATTAGTGTAATGGGAGTTTCCTGTCCTGTTTCAAAGTTAAAATATTGATTATATCTTTTGCAATACAATCCTACTTCCCTTACAGCTATTACAACTTCTCTGTATTCGGTTGTAGCAGGATTCTCCGGAATAAAGCCCATATGAGTAGTCACATCGGTTATTCCCAACATATTGGCAAAGTCGGCACCCTTTTTTAGTTCATAAATACGCTGGGCACGATATTCGCGTGGAACAAGACCCAGTGTAAGCGGTCCTTCAATGAAATTCCAAACAGCAGGTGGTGACCATCCTGCCCACAGGCTGGTTATCTTTATCCTATCCTTTACTATGCTTTTTAATTTCTCAGCATTCTCACGGGTATATAATGATGGATCCCAACAATTGATTTGACAGGCGTTTAAACCCATTTCAAGTATATCATCAATACCGTTCTCAAGAACATGATTTAACTGCACAATGACACCAATGTCTATTTTGCTCATTTTTTTCATCCTTTCTGACCTAAATGCAATTTTCTTTTTTATTTTTTTATAATTATGTTAACCATTTTACTGCTTATACTATCAAATTTTATTTTATACATAATTTAGCATTTATGTCAATTAATTAATACATATTAGGAAGCTAGGTTGGCACCAGATCCGTTAATTTGATTATAAGATTCTGCTCGATTGCGGCAGTAATTCCGCCCGGATAGTCAAGCCACGTGTACCACATGATATCAGGTAAATCACCTGATGCAATTAAGATATTCACATACTCAGTTTCCTGACCCTTAGGCAGATGAGTAAAGTTTACCTTAATACCGGTTGCCTTCTGCAGATTTTCTGCAAACTTTGTCTCGTTCCAGCTAGCTTTTCCACTGGGTGCCTCTCTCCAAAAATAATTTAAAGTAATTTCTTCTGTACCTTCAGGGTAAACCAGTGGATAAGTGAAATTCGGATCTGCCAATATTTCTTTTAAGCTTTTCTTACTACTTGTTGAAGGTGCCTGCTCTTGGTTTTTTTCATTTTCTTCCTCCGCACTTTTTGTACTTTGTTGTACACAACCTGCACAAGATATAATTACGCTAATGGAAAGAATAATCGCAAGAAATAAAATAACCTTATTTTTCATTTTAACCTCCTCCTAAGTTAATATTTTTATTTTTTAAGCACTACAACCGATGTCTAAAACCGATGTTCGGTATTCACGTAATATAGTAGTTGTGTTTAATGGTTGTAGTACTTAGTTTGTTATATTATATGTTACTTAAAAATTTTATGAAAACTAGAACGACTTGCTGCCAGCAGCTTAGTTACTATTATATAAAGCATTAATATAGAGGGCAATATTCGTTTTGTCTTTTAATACGCAAAATGTACAAAATCAGATTATTGGACTAAATAAATATAATAATACAAAATGAATATAGCTTTTTTATAAAAACAATATTAATATTAATATTAGATGAGAATTGATGAAGATGATGTTAAAATTGATACAAAAATGAGAACTGAATTGATGTAAATTATAATACCAGCTTTGTACAAGAAAGGATTTGTCTTTATGAAATATTCATCATATGTTGATCCGTTTTATGGAAATTTTGAATCAGACTTACCAAAACCGGAAGGTATAGCAGCAAGATGGTTCTTCTTAAAAGCACAGACAGGAAATACCCATCCTGGTGCGGTAATGCCATTCGGAATGGTTTCGGCAGCCCCATACACCGGCGGTTATCCTACGGGATACAGTCCATATTGGTTCAATTACTATGCACGCCCGGAACGAATAATGGATCCTGAACATTTAAAAATATATGGCTTCTCTCATTTTCATCAAAGCGGCACAGGTTCCATTGGTCAATACTACAATTACTGTATTGTGACTCCTTTCATAAAAGATATACCCAGTCGTTTTACAACATTTTTCCTAAAAGATGAGCATGCGCATCCAGGATATTATAGTGGTTGCATAAATAACATTAAAGCTGAACTCACAGTCACAAAAGGTGCTGCAATACATCGTTATTCTTTTCCAGGCGATGAAGAAAACTTTATTCTGTTTGATTTACAGATGAATGGTTTAGTTCGGAACGGGGAAATGCTCTCTTCACCAGGCAATATTGAGTTTTTAGATGTTTCCGAAAAAAGCTTTTATGCTCTTTCAAAATATGATGATGTTCCGCTTTATGTATGCGTATACTGTCCTCAGGCAACAGAAGTAAAAAGTCTTCATGACAGTCGCATTGTAATGCGTATCAATGGCAGAATAACTGATGTTGCAATAGGCTTTTCATTTGCAAGCTTTGACCACGCCAAGAGACATTGCCTCGATAGCATGAACCAGGGATTTGATGCAACTGTGGAACAAGCAAAACAAGTATGGGAATATATGTTGTCTTTTATAGAAGTAGAAGGACCTACTGAAAGCCTTCAAAAATTTTATTCCAACTTGTATCATACTTTAATTAAACCAATTGACATTACAAATAACAGTCATTTTTGGAATGATGCTCCTTGCATGGTCGATTTGGCTACCCTTTGGGACATGTATAAAGTCCAGCTTCCGTTAATCTTCATGTTATATAAGGAAACAGGAAGAAAGATCGTGCTTTCCATGTTAAGAAGCATTAAAAAATTCGGATATTTCCCAAATTGTCTACTATTAACTCCTCCCGAACCTATAAGCAATCAAGCATATGCCCTTTCATGCCTTGTTTTGTATGATGCTTTCACACGGAAATTGAAAGGAATTGATTGGGCAGAAGTACTGTTTTCAATGGTGCATGAATTGCGCAGACCTTGCTACAACCAGTTCTATAGGAATGGTGTTCTGGATGAGTATCCATCTCATACCCTCGACCTGGTAGCTGCTTGTCACGCAACAGTTCAGTTAGCACGAGAGCTGGGATATGAAAATATTGCAACTGAGTTTTCTAAATATACTAATAATTGGAAAAATGTTTTTGATTTAAACACAGGATTGCTTATTGTGAACGGTAAATACTATGAAGGCTCTCATTGGAATTATAGTTTTCGCTTATTGCCTGATATGCACACGAGAATAGCATTGTCCAGGGATTATTTAGCTGATCTTGATCGATTTTTTGGTTACGGATGTCCTCCTGTAACTCAATGTACCGATCCCAAAGATCTTATAACTATGAAAGAAGGTGAAAAACTTAATCGGTTTGAAGGTTTTAACAATGAAACTGATATGGAAACACCATATGCTTATGATTATATTAATAGAATAGATAGAGTGGCAGAAATTGTCCGAAGCGGAGAACAATATATGTTCTCACTTGGTCGTGGTGCTTTACCTGGTAACAATGATTCAGGTGGATTATCCGCATGCTATGTTATGAATGCCCTTGGATTATTTCCTGTTGCCGGTCAGCCAATATTCCTACTAGGTAGTCCTGCTGTAAATAAAGCAAAAATTCATCTGCATAATGGAAATACGTTTGAAATAGAAGCTATTGATAATGGCAAAAATAATATTTATCCTACGGATATTAAGCTCAATGGCAAACCTTTGAACCGATTGATATTGACAGTAGATGAAATTATGAAGGGTGGTAAATTGTCTATGAAGATGTTTTCTTTGCCGCAAAAAACTCCTCCTATGTTTTAGTACTCTATCATAGAAGGAGTTCTTTTTTACACAAAATTTTTACAACCTCAGCTTATTTGTTAAACCTCAACACTGACCTATACATTGGCAGTTCTTCTTCAATTGTAAGTTTCACTTGCCTGATTTTCCATTTAAGATGGTATGCATCCGTCATGTATTCCATGCTTGGTTCCCAACCTAACCTGGAATCAGCTTCAACGAGGGGTATTGTTGCCTCCGCATTTTTAATTTCATCCTTGCCGATTTCAATCATTTTGTCTATGTATTCATTTATTTTCTCTTCATCAGTTTCAATTAATAATTTCATCTTTAACATAACCCATTTCTTAACATTGATAGTAGTAGTAACACAATTTACTATGAACTTTCCAAGGTTTATCATGTAAAATGCGTCTTGCTTTTTCCTTTCTGGCACCGTTTCGTAGATGCTTTCTAAAAGATCTGTTCCTTTCTTAAAATATTCTCTCATCTTTTCCAGTCTTTCTATTTCAACGGGTAGTCTAAATTGGAAAAGCGAACTTCTACCGTTATCGTGAGATGTATAAACCGGATTACATATTTTGTTACCACCGAACATGGCATAAGGTACTGTTGGAATCTGTACTCCCCTTCTAAATACTAGAGGATAAGAAGGCCCAATTCTAAAGGGACCATATTGATCCTCATTTGTAGAAACATAATTTCTTATTCCTTCACTCCAAGCTTTCCAAGCTTGTATTACTATCTCCTCATTTTCTTCTCCAAAATCTCTCTTAGCTATCATTCTTAGTATTTCTTCACTTGAAGGAGACGGAGACCAATAGGACCATTTTGCAAGTTCACTTATAAAGGAAGGCCACCATCCATAGTGATGGGATTCCATTAAACCACTAAGACCCCATTTTTCTCGTGCTTCATGAAGAGCTTTATATCGCCTCATCCATTGGTAAGGACAAGGTTCATAAGGAATGACTCCGATATCCCAAGTTAAACCACCCGTATTGCACATTGTATAAAGTTTAATACCTCTTTCATGTGCAATTTCAGCTTCACTGATAAAGTATTTCCCAGGACCTTCAAAAAACAAGGTATAATCTACGCATGTACTTGTAACGCTTCCGGTTTTTATTTGTTCAAACATTTCAAATGTAACGAGTAAAGTAATATCAGTAGGTATGTTTTTCAACAGTTCAATCCGATGCTCCTTATCTACATATCCCCAATTGTATGTCCAAAATACTATGTCTGCATCAGGGTTATATTTTCTTACAATTTTTTTAATAATATTAAGCCATTGAGGATAATCATAACAAGGCCACCATCCTGGGCTTGGCTTTCCGGAAGGCAAATCTTCCTTAGGCGGATCAAGGCGTAATCTTCCCGTTGTATGAGGATCTTTGCTTGGGAATTCTACAGACTCCCCAACCATGACAATTCCTTTTAGTCCGGGACATTCTTTAAAGACTTTTCCATATGTGCTTTCATAGTATTCTTCAGCATCAGAATCATCCGGGTGTTTTAGGCTTTTCAGATAACTATAAGCATATACATCTATTCCGTATGCCGATGCTCTGTAAATAAGTTCATTAAAGTCCAGATATCCATGAGGAGTTATGTGAGCATCTTTTGTAAATACAAGAATTGCATCCATTCCAGCATGAGCTATCGCACTAAGATGCGCATCCGGGAACATATCCAGTCCATACCCGGAATGAACCATCCTCGGCGAAAATAAAGGTTTTCTTGATATTTCACCTATTTTAACAATCGGAGCATTCTTAAAGTTCATTAAATCTTCCAGGTAGTAGGATGCTTGAGCTGTCCCTCTATCATCATACCCGCACAAAACTATCCTGTTTTCGGTACAAATAAAATGATAACTGCGTGGTGTATCAAGACATTGTCCGTATTTTGGGTTCATGTCTTTCGTTATGTATATAATTTTGTTAGAACCATTTTCCAATTCATCTATTATATTTGAGGATTTCCTCAATTTTAGTGACATTCCCATCGAAGTAAAAAAATAATCCTGCAAATCTTTTGCTGCAGTTAATATTACTCTACCAGAGTTTTCAGGAATTAATATTTCCCAATCTTCATTAATCTCAATTTCATTTTCTTGAGGCAAAACATTGTAATCTCTTATATTAGGTTTATGTACTTCTAATAAACGCTTTCTAAATTCATAATTTTTCTCTTTCATAGATGTAAAGCCTCCTTTCCTATTTCTTTTCTTAGAAGACCGGTTTTTTTTATTAAATACAAATATAATAATTCAAATATTTAAGTGGGATAAAAACAATTAAGCAAAGCACATTAATAAGTATATTGTATATTAAAAAGTGATCTATTAAATTAAGTGTTTTTATTAATAAAGAAGCTCATTCAATTATAATTTTTTGTATTGAATGAGCTTTTGATATTACATCAAATTACTTTATTTTATTTTTCAAATCTTCTAAGCAAAGCGAAACCATCTTTTCACCAATTTCAACCGATGATTCAACAGCATCTTGGATAAACCATTCATTACTTTCCTTTATGTATTCTTTTACTACTGTTTCCGGATAAAGAGCACTTAATATCGAACATTCCCATTTTCCTGCATGGTCATAACCTGTTGCATCCTGTACTTCTTTACTCATACACGGTAAAACGGTAATCCAGTTCCATGGGTTATCCTGGACATCCAGCTGTTCGTAGAATTCTTTGTTGCTGTTGTCTCCCCACCAACCTTTTCCCCTGGTATCCTCTAAATATTCAAAAGTTAATTTCTTGGCTGCTTTCATACAGCTCAAAGTCATAGGCAAGAGGTTTTCTTGTTCATATTGGTGGTGTATAAGAATATATATATTGCGCCATCCACCATATAATAAAGATTTCAGTATATTATAAATGTATTGCTCAAAAACATCTGATTCAACATGTATTGTACCTTTTTCCGGACCAGCAACTGCATAACTTGAAGGACTGTACCATATAGGAGGTGCGATTATTATATTTTTTTCTTTTTCAAGACGCTCAAGTAAACCATAAGCTACAAGAGTATCGCATCCAAATGAACAATGAGGTCCGTGATATTCTATTGTACCTACTGGGATTACAAGAGGCCATCTTTCTGCTTTTGCTTTTTCAAGGTCCTTCGGAAACAAATATTCTAATTTCATGTAAGTAACTTCCCCTTTCCAATGTTGTTTAAAAATCTAATTCAATTATCTCACCTATTGGCTTACACAGGCTCTCACAACCACTTTCGGTTATTACAACTCCTTTTTCCCATCTTAATCCGAAACTGTTGCCAGAGACGAAAGTATCAATTTGGAAAGTCATATTAGGCTTAAGCGAGTAATTCGAATTTGTTTCCATCCAAGGAGCTTCTACCTCAATCATCCCCGTTCCATGGCAAGGTCCGTATACATAGTTATCCTTATATCCTTTTGATACAAATAAATTGTAATAACCTTTTGCTACGTCACTTGCAAGTACTCCTGCTTTCAACTGAGCTTCAGTCCATTTGTGTGCTTCCAGGCCGAATTCTACCAATCTGCGTTTTTCTTCTGTTAGTTTCCCTACACATACAGGAATTCCTATACTTGGAGAATATCCATCAACTTTTGCTGAAAGATTAAGTTGTACTAAATCTCCTCTTTCAATTATTCTATAGGAAGGTCTTGATATTGCATGTCTTGTTGACTTTTCACTAAAGACATACATTGGTAATCCTTCATATTCTGCACCGTTTTCATATATCACACGTTGGGCTATTCCAACCATCTGCAGTTCAGTAACTCCTGGCCTCAAATGTTTTATAACTTCTTCTATGGCAAGCTCGGTTATTCTAAAACCTTCTCTCATGCATGCCAGTTCGTTTTCAGATTTTATACTCCTTAATGCCAGCATAATGTCATCTGCTTTTACTATCTCTGCATTAGGATAGTCTTCTTTCAAGCTCTCTAACATTACAACATTCGTATCAAGAAAACTTCCTATTCCTATTCTTATCTTTTCACCTTTTACTCCTATAGCATTAAATACGTCCCTATATGTACTAGTCGTTGCTTCAGGGTATGAAGGGTCTGCCGATTCTCGATAAGCTAAAGATGTGAAAATCTTGTCTATACAGCTTACATCAGAGGCAAATATTTTACTTTCCGGTCCCACAATTAATGCAGCTTCTCCTTCAGGAGTTATGGCAACACCGGCTCTTTCAAACAAAGGCCAAAAACCACTGAAATACCTAACATTTGCATAATCTGCTTCGTTTGAATTTACAAGAAACACATCAAGACCTTTTTCTCCTGCCAGCTTTGCTGCTTTTTTTATCCTTTCTTTATATTCCCAATCCGGTATCATAACTCTGTTCATATAAATAACCTCACTTTCATATATTTTTATTATTTTAAATTTATTATATGTACTGAAACTATGTGAGCTTAATAACTTAGGATGTGGAATTTATGATAGTTTAATGATTTGATGAGTTATTCTTGCCAGTGGCCAAAATCATTTGTAATTAATTTATTTGTTTTTTATTGTGAATATTATAATTTAACTAATAAACTTCGCACTTGATTAATTTTAGAAACTCAAACCCATAGTAGTATAAAAGGCCATTTTTGCTTGTCTTGTGTCTAGCCTACCATATTGGATAACAACCGGAATATCGCTGACAAGTTTTATTGCATATTGAGTCTCCCTTGGTACTATTACACCTCCTAAATCATCAGGATTATCCATTCTTATGCACCTAACTCTTCTTGGTTGTACATTAATTTTTATATTTTCAATAGGATCCCTATCTGTAAAGAAAAGAGTCATCATAATGTTTGCAATTTTTTCATTGTCATTTAAAATAATGATCGATTCATGACCTTTGAGCGGTTCGTCGCCCGGTGGAGGAAGTTCACCGTCAGGGAAATACCAAATCGTTTTCCCGTTTTTTTGTTCCATATTATCAACTCCTTAATTATAAGTTAATTAATTACACTCCTGCTTAAACCTAAGATCATAAATGATAGTTTAGCTTTTCAATTATTCATATTAGTTTTATTAGCTTACTTTTTTAAATTGTTAAACAGATAGTTCTTTGTAAAAACGTTATTACACACAAATATTTTTTAGCATTTTAATTTTTCAGTCAATGCTATCACTTATATAACATAAAATATTGCAAGACAATTGTTTGTAATGTTAAAGTTTATTTTGCGTGATAATATAAAACAATATTAATCTTTAATTCATTACATTAATAAAGGTAGGTTCAAGTATTACTTTGTCAAAAATTTTAAATTCTTTATTATTCAATCTTTTAATAATAATATCAAGAGCTATTTCTCCTATTTTTTCCGCAGGCTGCACAATCGAAGGAAGATTTATGCTCATTAATCCCGTATCATCCGTTGCATCAAAACAAACAACATATATATCTTCGGGTACTCTAAGATCTTTTTCTCTTATAGCCCTTATTGCACCATATGCAATGAAATTATTAGCAGCAAGTAAAGCTTCAGGTTTTTTCCCATTTTCCAGCATCTTTTTCATTATTTTATATCCGCTTTCTATCTTAAAGTCCCCTATTCCAATTAAATCATTATTAATCTTTAAGCCATTTTCTTTCATCGCTCTCTTCCAACCCTCAAGCCTTTCAAGAGCCGATGTTTCCTGAAGTTTCCCTGTTATTACTGCTATTTCTTTATATCCCTTATCAATTAGGTGCTGAGTTAAGTCAAATGCTGCTTTTTCATTATCTATAGTCACAAAATTATAATTCCTTTTTATTTGCGGAAGATTATCAACAAATACCGTAGGTATTGAGCTATCAAGTATTCTTTCAAAATACTTTTCATCCTTACAAACCGTTGCTATAACAATACCGTCAACTTGTTTTTGTGTAAGCATTTCTAAATATTCTTTTTCCATATCTTCATCATAATCGCTATTGCAAAGGATAAGAAGATATCCATTATTTTTAGCAACAGCTTCTGCTCCTTTGCTCAATAGAGCAAAAAATTGATTTGATATATCAGGAACAATTATTCCTATTGTCTTGCTACTTCTATTTCTTAAACTGCGAGCTATTTCATTAGGTGAATAATTTAACTCTTTAATTGCTTTAAGTACTTTTTCTCTTGTTTCATCACTTACTCTGTCTTTTCCGTTAATAACTCTGGATACTGTTGAGACCGAAATATTTAGATGTTTTGCTATATCCACAAGTCTTGGTGCCATTCCCTTTGCTCCTTATGCCTATCATTATCATTATTACATCTTATCAGTATTATATCTTATCAATCTTCTATTTCATTGAGTAACCCCAAACTTGTACTACACATGTGTAAAAACGTTTACACAAAATTATTATATACATTTTGTCGTATAAAGTCAATTAATAAATTATTTATTATACTGTTTTACTTTTCTAACACTATCATCATATAACCTTTAACTTCTGGGAGCACGACATCTGTATAATCATTATTACATACAATGTCAATAGGAACTCTATTTGGTGCTATATACGCCTTTTTATAATTGCCTCTTACACTTACTTTAGCTCCGGCAGGGATAATCTGATGTTCTTCTATTATATCCATCTTTCCTCTTACTTCAGGAAATGTAGCTTTCACATGTAATTGAACTGCCTTTTCTTTTTCAGTCAGAGTAATTCTGGCAGTTGATGGTATTCCTTCGCATTTTATCATTGGCTTAGGTAGAAGCTTTTTCATACAGTATTCTACAATTGCCTTATGAGAAAGCATTGCAACATTATAATAAGCCTCAAAAACTTTAAAACATATGTGATAAATATTTCCGCTCCTAGCAACCGCAGCATGTCCTGTCTTTTTCTCAGGTGGCGTATAATAATATCCGTGAAAACCATCCCAATGTCTATTAAAGTAAGGCTTTATATATTCAGCAATAACTTCGGTATCTTCAGTTGGGCTTATTAATATTCCATGGTAATACATTGCCCATCGCATATTTCCTATGTTTTCATAATCTTCCTTAACCATTTTAAAATATGATGAATTAGAAGTATCAAGCCCATCGAATTTAAATTTCCATTGCTCCAGCGCAAATCCAGTTTTCTCCGGATTTAATCCCCCTTCACCTGTACTTAGTATTCCCTTATTTTCTAATAAGTGTTTTTCTAGTTTTTCCTTTAATTTTGGTGTCACTTTCATTGAATCTGGTAAAACTAAAACTTTATATTTTGAAAGATCCATATCTTCATTTAATATGTCAAAACTATATTTTAATTCACCAAACATTCTTGCAAGTCCTTTGTATGTATCACCTAAAAATCCAGTTGAATCCGTCAGAACCCCAATGTCAGCCACGTATTTTGCATCTTCAGTCCAAGGTTCATATTTTTCAATATCACTATATATTTCACCGACTATTTTATATACTTCCGGCTCAAGATTTTCAGCAGGATGCATATGATCTCCTATTGAAACATCTAAAGCATTTGATAAAGCATCCCATATATCATTCTCAAGAGAAGCTTTACTTTTTAGTCCTCCAAAGTCTCCCCAGCTTTTTTGAAACCTTCCTGTCATATAAAGCACTTTTTTCTGAATGTTTCTTGCATAAGCGGCTTGTGCCCCAAAATAATCATAGCTCCAAGCACTTGGTAAACATTCAATTTCTATATGAGTATCCAGGTCTTTTACTTTATAATATGGCATACCATTTAAATACAAATATTTCTCATTACCGACTAATTTTTTTACATCTCGGCTGAATTGCATAAGAACTTCTTCCGAATGTGCACGAACATGATCATCGTTTAAAGGATCAAGCCCTTGTTTAACCATATCTTCCAGGCATTCATTTCCATAACAAGGCCATACTCCCATGCAGTCAAGGAATAATCCATCTATATCATAATTATTAAGAATTTCTTTTATTATGCCCATTATATAATTTCTGTATCCCGGATGGTTATAACACATGTTTCTGAAAAAGTTTGCCGTTCTGTCTCCGTATATCACCTGGCCATCCTTATTCAACACACACCAATCTCTATGAAGCCTTGCATGTTCATGATCCAATCCTACGTTAACATAAGCTGATACACCTATATCATTTTTATGGCACTCTCTTAATAAATCCCCGAACATGTCACCTTTCATACCAGGATATGGTATGCCTATTTTTGTTGGGTAATAAGCAAAACCTAAATTACATTTTGCAAAAGCATTAATATATTTTACTTTTGCATTTTTGAGTATTCGAGCAAACTCTTCAGGATCCCATCTATCATTGAAATTATAGATCCCCGGCATGGTATGAAAATCTAAATGTATGGCTCTTTTCATCAGCTTCATTCTGATTACCTCTCTTATAATTAAGCTTTATAATTTACACTTATACTTTAATTTCTTTTTTTATCATGTTTTCAAATGTTCTATTTAATATTTGATTAGATATCGAATTGAGATTTTTCTATTATATTAACTAATTTATGTTATTACGAAAAATTTATGTTAAAAATTTAGTAAAAAAGTTTTTATTAATTTTAAAATTCATTAATTTGAGTATAAGGTCAACGATAAAAATTCTATAATCCAAGAAGCTTTATAGCATTCTCCCTTGCAATCTTGTTAAACGTTTTCTCACTTATTTTCCCCGTATCACGCCAGTTTAACAGAAGATCAATTAACGGTACAGGCATATCGGGATAACATATATCAGTACCGAAGAACAACCTATCCTGAAATTCTTCCAAAAACTTCGGGCCATACTCAGGATCACGTGCAATTGCATTGTAAGCCGTATAGTCAGAAAGATCACCATAAAGATTCGGATATCTGCGAAAGAGTTTTGGAACAACACCCTCCTCTTTGATCGGACCACTCGGTAATCTTCCTACCTGTTTCCCGTTTAAGTCAAAAATTATTGCTCTTTCTCCTGGAGTTTCCAGTTTACCGATTTCCGACCAAAATACAGGTCCGTGACCAAAGATTTTAAGATTTGGAAATCTTTGAAGGGTATGCTCCAACTGAGGTAATCCAGGGTCATCATACAAACCGAAATCTCCGCCTATCTGGTCCGATCCGTCAAAGATGACAGGCATTCCCACTTTTTCCGCATGACGGAATAAATTCTGAACAAGGGGGTGTATAACGGGCAAGTTGGGCATGACCTCTCCTATCCCTTTACAACCTCTGTCGCGATAGTAAGCAAGCACTTTAT
>DUMC01000134.1 GCA_012840075.1 Clostridiaceae bacterium
AACTGCCCCCTTGTCTTCGTGTCTTCATAGTCAAGAGAACCGTCCCTATGTCAACTATGTCTACCCACAGCAATCCCAAATCATCCCTATGTCTACCCAGACAAGAGAACCGTCCCCCTGTCTAACCAGAGAACCGTCCCCCTGTCTAACCCCAGACAAGAGAACCGTCCCCCTGTCTAACCCCTGTCTAAAGCACTTTTATAATATCATACACTTCATTCAGTACCAACCAGTTTTGGGGGAAGTATCTTCCAATGGTCCAGTAGCTTATTCCTCCTAAACCAAATTCGTTTGCGAGGGATAATTTTGCCAATATGCTTCGTGCGTCTTCAAACCACACTTCTCGCTGCTTGCCGTCGTCGCCGTAGTATGTGAAGAAGGGGGCTTGTGCTGTTTGATCATATTGAATTATTGCTCCTTCTCTTCTTGCCAGGTCGACGGCACCGGGATTGGATATGGTCGTTGCAGCTGTTCCTGGGGTATAGGGCAGTGTCCAGACATAGCCATAATTGGGAATTCCCATCATAATTTTTTCAGGTGGTATGGCGGTAACTGCGTAATCAAGCACTCTTCTTACCTGATCTAGAGGAGCTACTGCCATTGGCGGTCCATAAGTATATCCCCACTCATAGGTCATAATTATAACATGATCTACAAGATCACCGTGGATAGGGTAATCATGGGCTTCATAAAGAAGTCCTGGTTGGTCTGCTGAAATTTTTGGAGCTAGAGCTGTTGAAATTATATAACCTAAAGGCCGAAGTGCTTCTACAACTCTTCTTAAGAAGTTGTTATAACTTTCTCTGTCATATGGATAGATGTATTCAAAATCTATATCTAGGCCATAATAATTCTTCTCTCTGAGGGTAGTTGTAATATTATTTATTAAATTATCCTGAGCCTGACGGTTTGTTAATACGGCATGTGCAATGTCGCTGTTAAAGCCTCCTCCTTCTTGAATGTTTGTAATTACCATAAGGGGAGCAACTCTTGCTTCTCTTGCAGCTTGAATAAGAGGTTCATCAGGTATACTGGTCAAGCTGCCGTCTGTAGTTACCTGATAGCTGAAAATGCTTAAATATGTCAGATAAGGAAGAGTTCTTCTTAGAATATTCATGTTAATGTTAGGGAATGCATATCCATTAACATGGATAGAACCGAAATCGATAGTCCTCGGTGGAATAGTAATTACCTGTCCCGGATAAATCAAAGCAGGGTTTGTTATCTGCGGATTGGCAGCGAGCAGTTCATTAACACTCACTCCATATTGATTTGCTATTAAGTAAACGGATTCTCCAGGAGCCACTGCATGGCTGATTGTTTCTTCAAGTATTACAAGAGTTTGCCCGATTACCAGCTGATTAGGATTTGAAAGCTCATTATCACTGATTATTTTCTGGGGCGAAACTCGATATTGTTGAGCAATAGAATATACACTTTCACCTGGCCTTACAACATGGATTCTCAATGAAATCACACTCCATTTTGTATATATTTCAGTATATGAAATTGAAATTAATTAAGTTACAACAAGCTAAAGGGTGTCTATATCTACTTTTATTTATTTTTTCAATATTTACTTCAAATTTAATGGATATCCATTGCATGCAGGAGTGTATACAATACATTGCCGAATGAACCATTAGATGAAGAATTCGTTTTCCATAAATTTTACTCTTTTGAAGAAGTAAATTCCACATTAAAACACTTCATACGGAATTGACTTTTACAGAATTAATAGTGAAGGATAGGTGGAATTTAATTCTGCATAGGGGTATGATATTAATTAGGTGGTGCCCCTTACTTAGGAGTAAATATGAATATTAATAAAGGAAAACATTTACTTTGTTATGACAATGCTGGGAGCATATACGTTATCTAGAAAGCGGTTTTTTTAAAGAAATATATAATGTTTTTTTATTTCTTTTACTATGTTTTTTAGTGGAGGACTCATAGAATCGTTTATTTTAATGAAATAGTTAAAATTATATAATACAGGACGGGTTATGGTTATACTAGGAGCAGTAAGCCCATGGTTTCTTATTATTGCAAGTCAATAACTTTACACTATATCTTATAGCATGCATGAATGAGCCACAATTGATGGGGCAGGGGGACCTAGGATAATGCTCCAAATATTCTTACCCCTGTGTAAACCCATCATTGCAGTACTCACATTATTTCATGCTGTCGGTCATTGGAACAGTTATTTTAACGCACTTCTTTATCTTCCTAATTAAGATTTGCAACCCATACAGCTTTACCTTGTAAAGGTATTAATTCAGCAGTCGGAAGGAACTTTAAGAAATATGCCAGGAGGGTCAAAACAGGAACCTATATGCTATACAATTAAAATATGCAATAATTATTGTAACTATTCTCCCGATAATTACAATTTATCCTTTTCTACAAAAATATATTATACAAGGAGTAATGATAGGGACAATAAAAGAATAGGATCAACGATTAAAAAATTATTAACATATAACTCAATGATGTTAGCAGAGTAGTTTTTGTAAGAGTAAAAAAGACAATATAGGATAAATAATTCTCAATTTTATTAAAGACATCCACTCTTAAAATATATATAGTATTAATAAATAAGAGAATATAATTTCAAATTTTCCTGGTAGGAGGTAAAAACATGATTTTCACCGGTTATAATCTATCAAATATATTTATACCATCAAATGCAGTTTCAAGATCCATTTCAGCTGAAAATCCCAAAGGAGAGAAGGGAAAAGGAGGTATGGCTATTCCTGAAATGACATCTCCGGCAAGAGACCTTGGCCAGGGCTGGAAAGTACGTCCATGTATTACCTTACAGCCGGAAGAAACGGTTACACTTGCCGAAATAGAAGGCCCGGGTATGATAACGCACATATGGATAACCTGTAGCCAGAAATCCTACCGTGACTGTATACTAAGATTTTATTGGGATCATGAGAAAGAACCATCTGTAGAAGTGCCTTTGGGAGATTTTTTCTGCAATGGTTGGTGTGTAAGAGCTAATGTGCTTTCGCTGCCTATTAATGTCAATCCTTCAGGAGGTTTTAACTCATATTGGCCCATGCCCTTTAAGAAAGCTGCAAAAGTAACAATTGAGAATCAAAGGCCGGAAAAAATAGAAGGATTCTTTTATCAGTTTGATTATATACTTGATGAAATTCATGAAGACGCTATGTATTTTCATGCTCAATGGAGAAGAGAAAACCCTGTTAAATACGCGCAGGAATATACAATTGTTGATAATATAAAAGGTGAAGGAAGATTTGTGGGAGTCTATATAGCCTGGGGACAAAACAACAACGGATGGTGGGGAGAAGGTGAAGTTAAGTTTTATATTGACGGAGACACAGATTTCCCAACCTATTGTGGAACCGGAACAGAAGACTATTTTGGAGGTGCCTGGTGTTTTGCCAATAATGAAAATAACGGTTACGCTACTTATTCTGCACCGTTCCTCGGATATCATCAGTTAATCAAACCTGATGGACATGGTGTGGCAAATATGAGGCATGGATTATACAGGTGGCATATTGTTGACCCAATTTTCTTTAAGAACGATTTTAAAGCCACGATACAGGCTCTGGGTTGGAGAAAAAATCCTCCTATCAGATATCTGCCTTTACAAGATGATTTGGCGTCAACTGCATATTGGTATCAAAAGGAACCGCACAACAAATTTCCGCAGCTTCCGGACAGGGATTACAGGGAAGTTATATAAAATCTATTGAATAATAAGGTCAGGTTTGAATAATCCGCTTATTCTCTCCTGACCTTATAAGGAGGATTCTTTTCCAACCTTTGTGCACTTAACATAGTAATATTAGTGAGAAAACTGTTTTTTTGGCTATATAACCATTATGGGAATTGTTTTTACAAAGTGGAATTTAACTTTTCAATTAACCTTCCATAAATTTTTCCTGCTTTGTAATCACATCTTGTACGTAATAAAAACTTTAATTGAGATATGAAATGTGGTAAAATAATAGAAAATTATAATTATAGAAAATTATAATTATTAATGACAATTAAGGAAAAATTATGAACAAGTGATGAAATACTTTATTAGTAATGAAATATTTTAATGAAAGGGAGTGATAATAGTGAAGGTATATGTACATTTAGCAGATGGGTTTGAAGAAATTGAAGCATTAACAGTTGTTGATGTATTAAGAAGAGCTGAAATTGATGTACAGACTGTATCCGTAACAGGAAATAAAGAAGTTACCGGGTCTCATCAAATTAAGGTTATCGCTGACTCTTTATTTGAAGAAACTGATTATTCCAAAGCAGATATGATAGTTTTACCAGGGGGAATGCCAGGGACCTTGAATTTGGAAAAACATGAAGGATTAAGAGAGAAAATACTGGAGTTTCAAAGAGCGGGTAAATGGTTAGCTGCTATATGTGCAGCACCAAGTGTACTGGGAAAACTGGAATTGCTTAAAGGGAAAACTGCAACTTGCTATCCGGGTTTTGAAAAGCATCTGGTTGGTGCTGAAGTTTGCGAAGATCGTGTTGTAGTATCAGGCAATGTAATAACTTCGAGAGGTCCTGGTACAGCCATATATTTTGCCTTGGAAATTGTAAGAATTATTAAAGGACAGGAAACAGCCAATAAACTTAAGAAAGGTATGATAGTGGCATAGCTTGCCGTAGCCGGTGGGATTGAATTTTCATTTGCAAATTTTAATATTAAATGTTAAATATTAAATATTAAATATTAAATGTTGATTGCTAAATTTAAGTATTAAACGTTTAATATTAAATGTTAAACGTTTAATACTAAATGTTAAATGCTAATCTTATATATAAAATTTAACTTTAGATATCCAAGCTATTAAAGAATCGAACTATGGGAAACAACAGTACATAATTTGGCTTGTACTGTTGCATTGCCCATATTTCTATGTATAAAGTACTTTTTTTGCAAAAGGTATATATGAAAATATAAATATTTCACAAGAAACTCAAGTCGACCTGTAGATTTAAGCTGAATGCCCTAAAAATACATTTCTTGGTAGTTGTGTACCGGCTGCTGGAGAATGTTGACAACACAAAAATTTTTGCATTGTCTCATACCCAGCTTGATAATAATCTTAATAATAATATGGAAGAAATAAGTAACGGCAATAACTCTCTATATTCTCATTTTATTTTCATTCTACTGTTTTTCATTCTGTCGGTTTTCATTCTGCTTAATTTCCTCTGTTTACTCAAATATAACAGGCTCTTGTTTAAAAAATGTCCAGGGATTTGCAAAAACATCATGAACTGAAATAGAAAAATGAAGATGGGGACCGGTAGAAAATCCGGTAGAGCCTACCGTTCCTATGATTTGTCCTTTTTCTATCATATCCCCTTCATTTACGGAAATTGTATCCATGTGGTAATACCAGCTTATTATACCATAACCATGGTCTATGAGCACGGTGTTTCCTGTCAGTGTCAAATACCTTGATAAAATAACTTTGCCGGAATTAGATGCTTTTATGGGCACTCCTTTATCAGCGGCAATATCAATCCCGCTATGTCTGTACGAAGTCGGGGCATTATTCACAAATCTTCTCATGCCAAATTCCGTTGAGATTCTGCCTTCTACCGGCTGGATAAATATACCCTCCCACATTTTTACCGGGGTGTTTGTCTTCCTTACGGCACCGACATATTTATCATATTCTTCATATGCAGCATCGTTTTGTGTAGCTTGCTGAATTTCAGTGGAAATTGTAAGGTGCTGAATTGGAAAATCTTTTGGCAACACATGTATAGTAATGTCATATGAACTTATTTCTGAAGAGCTTATTTTTGATGAATTTATTTTTAATGAACTTGTTTCCGGAGAGGTTGTTGTTGAAGAAGTTGTAGTTAAAGTATTATGATAAACATCAGAACTTGTTCTTTCCACTTGAAGACTTATTGTATAATCAGATGGAGAAACTGTATAACTTATGGGGAGTATGGCAAATTTGCCCTGATCGTATGAATAAAAAGGCAACTCCGATTGAAATAGTTCTGTTTTTAAAGTAATATTTTCCTCTTCATTCGCATATTTAGCGAAAATTGTAATTATCTCACCCGGGTAGGTTTGAGAAGAGGATACATGAAATTCAATAGGTACGTCATTGATAAAGGAAAACTCATATATTGCTTTGCCATAAAAATTAATATTGTCAGCATCAATATCGCTGTTCAATTTGCTACTTCTATTGTCATTGTTATCATCGTTGTCATCATTGCCGGTTTTAGGTTCATTCCAGAAAGCAGTTATTCTATAGATAAATCTTCCGTCTTCCTTCGGCTGAAAGATTGAGCACTCCCATAGCTCATCTTCTGGTGATGATTTTTCAAATTTAAGATTACTATCTTCAAAGATTATAGTTTCAGATGTATCATGCGTATCACAATTAAAAATCTGTAAGATTATGTTATCAGGATTGAATTTGCTTTTGAGCTTTAAATTACCCGTGTAATATAATTGTGAAAGGGAAGATGTATTATCATTTTTAGCTTCATTATTTTCTCGGTTTTCCCGGTTACCATATGTTTTTGATATTTTTTCATCATTTATTTCATTTATTGAGTTTAAATTGTTCTCCTCACTATAGTGAATAGGATGAAATCTATTATCTTTGCCCCGGAAATACCAGTTTTCAATTTTAGGTGTACTTATAATACTACTAAATCCATCTGTAAGTTCCATATCTGGGGGTGTTATGCCTTCATATAGTATTTCTTCTTCATTAAGTTGATTAACATTAACAAATAAAACCACAGAAAACACAATTAAAATTACAATAATAAATAGAACAGATTTTTTCATATCAATCGATACCCTCTCATATTTACTTTCTTTTTTTATATAGATGATGTTAACTTGATTATATTTTGTTTAACTAACTATCATTTTGTTTCATGCTATTTATATGTTTATATTTTATCAACAATCACCGGTCTTTCACAAGATATAACGAAATTTAACATGTACTTACTGAATATACTCTTGAAGTAATAGCGTCTGCATTATTGTAGTCATCAAAATTGCTTCACATATCCGTATAGCTGAAACCTTGAACAAAAATAAAAGATCTGGTACATTTTATATTATAAAAGTCGAATAATAATATTAATTTTTAATTTAAACATAAAGGAGATCTTATGTTTGAGAAGTTAGACAGAAAATTCTATAGGAAAGATGCTATTCAGCTTGCTAAAGATTTATTAGGGAAATATTTGATACATGATATTAGTGCTTATGAAGCGAATCGGAACATTACCACCGGTGAGAGTGATATAAACGGGAATCTAAACACAGGTGGAAAAAGCCGGAATGATGTTATAGCTGGTATTATCACTAAAGAGGGTGTCAATAAAGAAGGCACCAAAAAAACCCTGCTGATTGGTAAAATCGTTGAAACAGAAGCATACATGGGATTTCATGATAAAGG
>DUMC01000135.1 GCA_012840075.1 Clostridiaceae bacterium
ATATGTTATAGACAACTTTTAACAAACTTTGAATAAGAAAAATAGGTAAACGAGGTTTTATAGGATATATATCCGATACACTGACAAAATACCCAATATACTTGAACTACAGGCAGTATTAGTTTATTACTGCCTGTTTCTATTTAATTCCGTATTACCGCCTGTTTTCTACAACTCCATGCTCATTTTATAATCATCCATTACAAATCCGTTGCCAATGTCAGTCACCATTTCGTCAACAATCTTGAATCCAAGCTTATGATAAGCCGCTATTGAGCCTTTGTTGTTTTTATTCACTGTAAGCCAGATACTATTAAATTGCGGCTTTTTGTAAAGTTCTTTAAGCATGCTTATAAATTCTTTTGCTATGCCTTTTTTCCGAAAGCTTTTTTCAACATATAGTTTACTTAAAAATACTTCTTTTGCAACTTCATCAGGCTTTATTGAAAGATAGCCTGAAAGTTTTCCTTCGCAAAACGCCATGTAATATATGTAGCCTTGAGAATTAATCTGGTTGAATATCGCCTCTTCACTTTGGAATTTTTCAAGCATGTATTCAACCTGTTCTGCTCCGATTATAGGTGTATAATGCTCCGTCCATATTTCTCTTGCCAAAGCTGCTATATCCTTTGCATCTTTTTTATGTATTGCCTTTCTTATCGTAATTTGATTATCCATAATGCCAACCTCCATCAATCTTTTTGTATATTTGATTCTACCTTTCAAATCTTCCATCCTCGGTAGGTCTAAAACCTTGAATAAAATCTTCACCCCTTAGCCGATTATTAATGCGAAAAAGAGTGAGAAATTTCACCTTACATTTTTCATTATTTCTCCAAACAATGATAATTTCAACTATATCAATATAATTAACTTCATTTTATCATCCAATTATCCCTATAAGCAACAAAATAACTTTTTGCCTCTTTGTTTCTGTCTGCAGCAGGGTTTTTCTGTAAAATTATGTTGAATTTCACTTGAGTATATAATATAATCTAGTTATTTGATATATACTAAATGAGCCGGGAAAAAAATTATCTTTCATTTCCCACTCAGTTCAATGTTTACATAATTTAAAAGAATATTTACATATTTTCAAGGAGGCTGAAGTATGGAAAAGAGGGAAAAGTTTGCTTCACGCTTAGGTTTTATTCTGATTTCCGCAGGATGTGCAATCGGATTAGGTGATGTTTGGCGTTTTCCGTACATCACCGGACAGTATGGTGGAGGTATATTTGTTCTGATATACCTGGTTTTTATTTTCTTTCTTGGCGTACCTATAATGACAATGGAGTTTGCAGTAGGACGTGCCAGTAAGAAAAGCATTGCTCTTTCTTTTAATGTGCTGGAGAAAAAAGGTCAAAAATGGCACTGGATGGGATATGCAGGTATAGCCGGAAACTACATACTTATGATGTTTTATACTACTGTTGCAGGATGGATGTTGGCTTATTTTTATAAGATGGTAAGAGGACAATTTGTAGGGCTTGATCCCCAGCAGGTTGCGCAAGTATTTGGGAATTTTATTGCCGATCCCATAGAAATGACCATTTGGATGGTTATTACTACCGTTTTGTGTTTTGGAATATGCTCCTTTGGCTTGCAAGAAGGTGTTGAGAAAGTTACCAAGGTTATGATGGTAATACTGCTGTTTCTCATTATAACGCTCGCTGTTAAGTCCATGACCCTTCCAAATGCGTCAGAAGGTTTGAAATTCTACTTAATGCCTGATATTAATAGCATAAAAGAAAAAGGTATTTGGGAAACAGTATTTGCAGCTATGAGCCAAGCATTTTTTACGCTAAGCATAGGAATCGGATCTTTAGCTATTTTCGGAAGTTATATTGACAAAGAACGCAGCCTTCTTGGTGAATCTGTTAACATCGCAACATTGGATACTTTGATTTCCCTTATCGCAGGTCTTATAATCTTTCCTGCCTGCTTTTCTTTTAATGTTGATCCAGGTCAAGGTCCGGGGCTTATATTTATAACACTTCCCAATATTTTTAATTCAATGGCAGGCGGAAGAATCTGGGGGTCACTGTTTTTCCTCTTTATGGCTTTTGCTGCATATTCTACGGTTATCGCAGTATTTGAAAATATTATGTCCTTCGGAATGGATCTTTGGGATTGGAGCCGAAAGAAAGCTGCCATAATTAACATTATTTTGATTATCATACTTAACATACCATGTATTCTAGGTTTCAATGTATTAAGCTGGATACAGCCTTTAGGAGAAGGTACCGGTATACTGGATCTTGAGGATTTTATAATCAGCTACAACCTACTTCCGATAGGTTCTTTGGTTTATCTTCTTTTCTGCGTCACCCGTTACGGATGGGGATTTGAAAATTATTTGGAAGAAGTAAATACCGGAAAGGGGTTGAAAGTTCCCCGCTCGATGAAAGGATATCTGACATGGGTGTTATCTATCATCATCATAGTAGTATTTATACAGGGATATATTAATCTTTTCAGTAAATAACCGACCATATACCGCCGGATACATAGTATTAAGTTTAAAGATTTTACATTAGGTATAAAATTTACAAATAGGTATAAAATTTATCAAAATTGATTTACATAAGGGAAAAATTTATTGAAATTTAAAGGTTTCATAGACATATCATTTATTTATATGTCTATGAAACTTTTTTTACCACTGTTTTAGAAGTCTTTCCGAGAAATGATTAATTGATACTATAATTTCATTTCAGTCCCATTATTATTGCTAATTATTGTTATAGTTCCCTGCTATTATATATCTTCACTGATATTCCATAAGATATTAATTGAAATACAATTACCAAGGCAAGTAATATCGCCGTAATTACAATGTTTCTTTGGGAAATTGAAAAATTCATCAATAACTTGTTTAAAATGTTGTTATCATTTTGTTGAATATACTGTGCAAGGTAAGAAATTCCGGTAAATATACTAAAGAA
The DNA here is from genome assembly GCA_012840075.1 of Clostridiaceae bacterium. Classification (GTDB taxonomy): domain Bacteria; phylum Bacillota; class Clostridia; order Acetivibrionales; family DUMC01; genus DUMC01. The sequence continues at coordinate 2,946 of DUMC01000135.1, forward strand.
TAATATCAAGTTAAGGATTCTCGATTTCATGTAGCCTACCTTGAAGTATACCGGAAAATAAATGCCCGTCATAAGACATACTGAAATAAATCCATATAAAAATCCTTCCAAGGTAAGCATGTAAATTTTTATGTTAATCGCTGCATTTTTTAATAAACCGGTAAATAACATATAAGCCAGGGTACCTGCTATAAAGAAGATAAATACTGAAAGATATTTCATGGCTACAATATGACTTCTTCTTACAGGCAAACTGTTTATCATAACATCTGCCCTGTTTTTCTCTTCACTGGCACAGGAATATGTTGTAATTAAATAGGTAAATGCTGTAATTCCAACAATGAATGTTCCTACCCCGTTGTTTTGGAAAGCAAAAATAACAAAAAGTAGGTAGAAAAAGCCAAAAGCAATTTGTTTTTTCTGTATAAGCACATCTTTCATAATTAAATGTAAGTTAAGCATTCTGAGCCCTCCTTGTGTGATACAACATAATATCCTCCAGGGTTGGTTTCTCAATATGAACTCTATCTCCCAACTTTCTCTTTGCTTGATTTTTATCTTTGATCAAAGCTTCAAAGCCAAACTGGTTTTCTTTAATTCCAACAAAGATTTTTCTTATATCGCTATTTAAGACTTCTTTTCCACCTTTTACAATCCTGTAATTGTCTAATATGTCATCTTTTGCCATGCTCAATATTATCTCACCATTGTGAATAAGAGTTACAAAATCTGCAATTTTATCAAGGTCTGATGTAATGTGAGTGGAGAAGAAAACTGCCTTATTTTCATCCTGTATGACATCAGATAAAATTTCAAGAAGCTCACTTCTGATTAGCGGATCAAGACCGGAAGTCGGCTCATCCATAATAAGCAGTTCCGCATTGTGAGAAAGAGCTATTGCCAGGGAGAATTTCATTTTCATTCCTTTTGAGAGTTCTTTGATTTTCTTCTTTAACGGAAGATCGAATTTTTTAATATATTTGTTAAAAGCCGCTTCATCCCAAGTCTTGTAGAAAGGAGCAATAACCCATTTCATCTCTGAAACTGTCAATTCCTCATAGAAATGATTTTCATCGTACACAAAACCAATCTTATTTTTAATTTCTTGCTCATATTTCATGTGGTCTTTTCCGAAAATTTTAATTTCCCCTCCGTCCTTTCTAAGCAGGTTCATTATAAGTCTTATGGTAGTGCTTTTTCCGGCACCGTTTGGTCCTATAAAACCCATAATATATCCTCTGTCAAGTTTAAGATCAATTTCTTTAAGGCTAAAACCCTTAAATTCCTTTCGAAGCCCTTTTATTTCCAATATCGGTTCCATAATCATCTATTCACCTTCTATTTATTTTATTTATAAATAATTAATTTTCTTTATGTTCTTTTATATCAAAACAAATTTTCTTCATGGTTTTCTTTATCACGTATATCATGCAAATCCTAAGTTTTTAAGAATCTTCATATAATTACTGTTTCTTATAATTGCCAAAATCTCTTACTTAGTTTCTTCATATAGAATCTCAAGAATTTCTTTTAATTCAGCAAGTGACATGTTAATTGCTTGTGCAGCTGAAACAGCTTCTGCAAGTTTTTCTTCTATGATTCTCAGCCTTGCTTCTCTTAATAATTCTTTGTTCTGTGCAGATACATAGGAGCCTTTCCCTTGTACGCTTACTATATAGCCGGCTCTTTCTAACTCTTCATAGGCTCTCTTTGTAGTTATCACACTAATTTGCAGTTCTTTCGCCAAGCTTCTGATAGAAGGCATCAACTCTCCTTCTTTTAACTCTCCGTTTATTATGAGGTTTTTAATTTGCTCTGCAATTTGTTCGTAAATTGGTTTATCAGATGAATTAGAAATTATGATGTTCAACCCTTCACTCCTCTCGCACTTTATGCTATGTATTGCTCCATATTCCTTACATTTCTTAAATCTTTGTTGTAGGTTTTGAACTATATATACCGTATATACTGTATATGCTGTATATATACAGTATAACAATTATTTTACTATTTGTCAATATTAACAAATTATATTTTTTAATATAAGTATTATTGAATATGAAAATAAAAAATACGGTAAAACATCTCAACCTTTGAAAGACGTTTTACCGTATTCGTTTTGATCATTTTTCATATTTATCTAAAAATATACTTGAGCTAAACTTATATTTTTCATGGCAAAGTATGCCTTCCTTCGCCAAACTCAATTTTTAAAACATTTTATGCTTGTCAAGTTGGCAGTTATTTATATTATTGTACACAATTGGTACAATTTACACAATTGATTCATTCTCTGCCTATTATGTCTGATAAAAAATTATTAACATGCTCCCAACTTTTAATTCTATCATAAATACTGTAATGGTCTGCTCCTTTAATTATAATCTTAACACATTTTTCACCCCAAACTTCTTTCAATTTTTCCGAACGTTTAGGTCTTATAACACGGTCATTTTCAGCAATCAAGAATAATATTGGCGCTTTGACAAATGGTGCATCCTTTAATGCATTAAATGAATTTTTAAATATAATTGAGGTAGGTATAAAAGGTATTATATCTTGAATAACACCACCGGCTAGTTTATCATAAGGTGAAAAAAGTATGACCCCAGCCAATGGGCGATGAGCAGCTAAATGTACGGCTACACCTGTGCCCAAGCTTCCTCCGAGAGCGAAAATTTTATCCTCAGCTATATCCGGACGTTTGGAGAAATAATCAAAGATTTCAATAGCATCACTATAAAAAGCAGTTTCGCTGGGGATACCCTGGCTCAATCCATATCCTCTGTAATTTATTAAAGCTACATGACATGCATGTATCTTTCTTGCATGTTTTATATGACCGGAAGCCTCTCCACCTTGGCCCGAAAAAACGATTACCAGAGGATATTCACCTTTATTATTTTTGCTTCCTTGTTTTACCAACCATCCGTGTAAAACCGTGTTATCCGACATTTTAATACTTATTTCTTCAATATCTCGCTGAGTCCTTATTTCATTCAATCTTCCAGGCTTGATACTCCCCGGACTAAACAACAATTTATCTTGTAAAATATATATGAATATGATAAATAATATCCAGGCTAACGCAAAACATACGATAAAAATCCCGGAGGCCTTTAAAGTTACATTAAGAGCTTTAATGTTACCTTTTTGGGCACTAACTCTTAAAAAACGAAAATATTCAAACAAAATTATCCCTAAAGACAAAATGAATAATGTTATTGAAGCAATCAGCACCTTAATCTTGATGTTCTTGACAGATCCAGCCAAAGGTTCCATATTTGATAAAAAAACTACAGCCATGAATCCCCATAGTGATATTACCATAAATATCACACTAAGTATGATGTTAAATTTTAACATATTTCTAGAACCTCTTGCGAATTTCATCCCATTCATTCCTATATAGTATTATTAAAATTATGCCGTAAGTTCGTACATATAACCGGATAATCCTGAAATTCTGCATCAACCGTATAATTATAATTAAGTATTCTTCCGTGCAATAACTCCCCTTCTTTGTCAAGCCTACAAAAGCCGTAAAGAAGAGTATTATTATTAAAACCATTATTTATTAATGAACTAATCTATCCGAATACACTTTAGATAAATAGTGTAGATCCTTAACTTCTATTTCATGAGACTGGTCAAATCGAGATACATCTTTTGAACGGCTTATAAGCTGAATATTCAATCCTTCCAGTTTTAAGTAGTATTTTGCATTAATAGGATATACCTGGTATTCAATAGCTGATGAAAACCCAAGAAAATGCTGTAGTTTCTCAGCTTCTTCCTGCTTAATGCGCCAGTTTTCAATAAGCCATACATACAACTCCGGATGGAAATTAGCCATTACCCCGCTATATCCTGCTGCGCCCATTTTCAACGTTTCCAACAGTGTGGCCGCATTAGCATTGAATAACTTTAAACTGGTATCTTTTACACTTTCAATTTTATTCTTTATTATAGAAAGGTTACGGCATGTATCTTTAAGGAAATAGAATCTCCCCGTGGATGCACACCATTTTAACAGTTCGGGAGATACTATGCGCTTATATGGGCGAGGACATTCATATATCCCCAGCGGTATATCCGGTATCTCCTTTATAATCTTCTCAATATTTCTTTTGGCTACGCAATCAGGTTCATCCCGTGATGCCAAATTACCGCTAATTAAAACAAGAGCATCTATGCCCGTATCTGCCATTGCTTTAAGTTCATAAATCTGATCCTCCACTGTTTCTGAAATATGGCCGGAAGCAATAACAGGTATCCTTCCATTTACAGTTTTTTTTACAAAACGTGCTAATTCAACTCTTTCCTCAAGTGAAAGAAAAAACATTTCACTTGATTGGCAAACCGCAAACAAACCGTGCACACACTTTTTTATATACCATTCTATCAGTTCTTCCAGGCAATCATAATCAATTTTGTTATTCTCGGTGTATGGAGTTATCATTGTGGGCCAAACTCCGTCGGGTATATTAAACATTCATTTCCATCTCCTTCCTATACATTTTTTGATTTTCTATATATCTTTGAATTGCTTCCTGACTTACATTACCAATGGTACAATAAAAACAACTTCATGTCCAAAGGGAGGATATTCTGCTCTTCAGTTTAGGGTATTTATTTCTTAAAATTCCACTGCTTGTTCCTTTAAAATATTGTATCAATCCATACAAAGTAAGTAAATAACTCAAGCCTGACCACATTTAATGCTAAAGCTTATCTTGTCCACGTAAAAGGAACAATTAGGTCTTCGTCAATATCTCTTCCGTGTGCGCCCAAAAGAGGACTGTTTTTATTTTCATTATTATGCTGACCGTGGTCAGCCAGAATCATTATCCCGTAGCCTTCCGACCTTAAGTTTTCGATGCACCTTGACAGCCACAAATCCGCCTTAATCACAGCTTCTTTTGCTTCGTTAGAGTATGGACCGTACTTGTGGAAAAAGTCATCTGTTTCTCCGTATTGTATTATTATAAATTCCGGTTTCTTTGTTTTTAAATAGTCAATAAAGATTTTTTCTACTTCTTCATCGCTTTCCGCTTTGCCTTCTGCTGAATAATCCGCATATCTTCCCAATAGTTCATTACCCGTATAATCTTTCCTGCCTAATCCGGCGCTTTTCATTCCATGTTTTCTTAACACGTCAAACAGTGTTTCGCATTCAATATTACTAAATCTTGTGGTAACTTTATGTACCTCCTGAGAAGCACCTGTAACCATGCATGTAAAGTTCACGGGTGTAATAGTTGGCATAATAGATTTTATAGTTGCAGGATTCTTTTCAAATATTGATTTCAAGCAAGGCATATAATCTTTAAAATGATTGAATATTTCATATCCAAATGCATCAATTGCCAGTATAGCAACTCCTTTAACACCTTTTAGATCTTGAACAGCCTTTTCAACATAGCCTGCTTCTGCAGAAGAAGGTGAAGGAATATTTAGAATTCTTGCAACAGTAGGCGCTACAGACTGCATAGGATAAGTTTGTATAGGTTCGTCATTAAATTTCAAAGACATTATTTTTTTGCACTCTCCTTATATCCTTATAATTTTAACAATTCATTCAACAATTCATATAATTCTAATTCTTAATATAACTAATTCTTAATATAAATAGTTCTAATTCTTAATATAAATTTGCCGTATCAAGTCTGTTTCATCAATATAAGCTGTATCAAGTCTATTTCATTTCAAAATAAATTGACCGTATCAAGCCCTAACTTCGAAAACTGGTAAAAATGTCCCGGAATGTCCGGATCATCAGCCATGATTATAGGTACTACTTTTCGGCCGTCTACTTCATCTATCACTCTCTTTGCTTCTTCGTAAACATGAACAGTCTTAAGTCCTTGTTTTATATCTTCTGCATTATTGAACCCTTCCAGGGAAAGTCCGGTTATGGCTTGTACAATCTGTATTGCTTCTGTGGGTGAAATATATGGATTGCCAGACAAAAGCTTTACCAACCTAGATATTTCATGGTCCATACAGGCGGGTCCTGAAGGTCTATCGTAGCGTCTGTACAGCATGGGCGAAAATATGTCAACATATTCCCTCATTTCCGCATATCTTTGTCCTACAGCAGGAGATATAGCCGGAAAAAAGGAATACATGCACAACTTCTTGTCTTCAGAACATCTTTTAACGGTATCCCTAGCAAGCTCCAAAAAGCCATTAACGCAAGCAGTCCTGAAATCAATCCATTCTTTAAGACCCGGCAATACACAGTATAAATCTTCTCTACTTCTGATATATTTAATTTCAACAGCAATATTGCTGTCAGTGCCGGTGATTAAATTATAAAGTTCTTTCACATCGCGTTTAATTATATCCATATCAAAGCCTAGATCTTCGGATTTTTTACAGCAATCCGAACAAAAGCATGTAAGAAAAGCTTCAGCTTTTTCACTTGAACACGGAGAGGCAAATCGGCAGCCATCAAGAAATACTCCTTCTACTCCGTCAATACTTGCAGCTTTCTCGATGTTGCTTATAAACCGTTCCAAAACCGGAGCCTTGTTTGGACATGGTGAACCAAACCAAATATGAGAATTACCTTCAATATCACGGCAAAGATACTCTTCATTGTCAAAATGCGGCTTTGCTGAAAAAGAATGAAGACATACGAAGGTCCTTAAACCTTCATCAACAGCCCTGTGTATCTTATTAATATCATTGCCCAAAATTACTGCTTCTATTTGCTTTCCTTCAAACAACTTATTATAGTTTTCCAGGGGCATTTTGGGATTGTGGAGCCAGATTTTTCTGATTTCATCCATGTAAAATCCTCCTTTCATATGGAGAAAAAACCACGGTCATATTATAACAAAACCTCTACTAAACAACATTGTTTTTTTCTCCTTAAAAAATCCTCTGCCGATTCTTTTAATTAAATTAACCAAACAAAAAGCTGTATGCTGAACGGGGATATCCTATTCACCTGAAGATATTAAATGTGATATTGATAAGATTTTGAATAAAAAAGCTGAACGTAAAACCGGATGATAAAAATTTTTTTCTTTAGTATCTTACATAAATTAACACTCCTGCTCTATTTTTAAATACTTAATTTAACACTAAAATTTATCGTTTACAAAAAACTTATCAGTCACAAAAATTTTAGGTTTACAAATTAATATTCTGCCGATATTATATAAAACATAGCGACAAAATCTTTAGTAAAATTATTTTCTTTAGTAAAATTATTTAGTCATGTAATCGCTTTAATTATACAGAAAAAAACACAATAATTCAATGATATTAGCGATATTATTGTATATTCGGATGCTGTACGCTATCCTTGATAAATATGTTTTTATCTTTTAAAATTATAAATTCATATCTTTTTAAACTTATAAATTCACTTTTACCCCAACGATAAGTTGTTTTTTTAAAAGATAATATGATATACTGTTTTTAACCATTATAACCTAATAAATACATTTAAGATAAACTAATAAATTCATTAAGTTAAAAATTATCATTAAAAAATGAGCCTAAAATTTAAGTTTTGGTACTATTAAACAAAATACAAATTGTGAGAGGTAAAGAGTATGTCGCGCAAAAAATTGATTATCATTTCACATGATGCATTAGTCTATGATGATTTAGCCTATTTAGGAAAACTTCCTGTATTTAAATCCCTTTTAGAAAACGGTGCACGAGTAAATACCCTCAGATCAATTTATCCCACTATTACTTATCCTGTACACGTAAGTATAATAACTGGGGTGTATCCTAACCGTCACGGAGTAATAAATAATGAACTGCCTGAAATTGGCGTGCTTTCATCACCTTGGCACTGGTTTTCATCCTCAATCAAAGTCCCAACCCTTTTCACAGCAGCCAAAAATGCAGGTTTAACCACTGCAGCGGTATTCTGGCCTGTAACAGGTAATGATCCTGATATTGATTATCTCATCGATGAGTATTGGTCACAATCTGAAGACGACAACTTGGAAGATGTTTTTCGCCGTTCCGGTTCAAATGAAGAGGTAATGGAACGCGTCGTAAAGAAAAACCTTCACATGCTTAAAGGAAATGAACGAAAACATCCTGAAGCAGACGAATTTGTAATAGCTTGTGCATGTGATATAATACGGGAATTTAAGCCGGACGTGCTGGCAATACATCCTGCTGCAATTGACGGTGCACGACACAGTTCCGGTTTATTCTCGGAAAAAGTTAACCGTTCCCTGGATAACACTGAACGTTGGACAGGAATGATTATTCAGGCAACCAAAGATGCAGGTACATATGAAGATACAAACTTTGTCATTATGAGTGACCACGGTCAGCTTGAAATCAAACGTATTATAAATCCCAATGTTATTCTTCGCGATAATGGGCTGATAATAACTGATGCGGAAGGTAATTTCCTTGATTGGCAGGCATTTTGTAAATCCGCTGCACTATCCGCACATGTTTATCTAAAAGATCCTTCTTGCAAAGAAATATACAACCGAACATATGAACTACTCTGCTATATGCGTGATGAAGGCATATATGGAATAAGCGAAGTTTTCACTCGAGAAGAGATTAATGAAAAAGAACATCTGGATGGAGATTTTTCTTTTGTCTTGGAAACTGACGGATACACCTCGTTCGGCAATGATTGGAGACGTCCGCTGGTCCGCCAGTTGGATATTTCCGATTATCGTTTTGGGCGGGCTACCCACGGCCATTTACCCGATAAAGGACCACAGCCAACTTTAATAGCTGCAGGGCCATCATTTAAGAAAAATGCTGTAGTCGAACACCGACCCATTGTGGATGTTACTCCTACTCTAGCCACGGCACTGGGCTTACAAATGGATAATATTGACGGTACACCTATAACCGAAATACTGAACTTGTGAATCACGGTAAATCATGAATGATGAATTGTGCTAAACCATAAATTGGGTTCAGGTTTAATTATTAATAATTCAAACCTGAACCCTTTAACATTTTGTTCATTAATATGACCATTTAACATGTTATTCATTAATTTTATTAATAATAAGAAAATAATCCAAGTCTGATCCCAATGAATAAGTGAATAACCCAAGCCTGACACTGATAAATTCAAGCCTGACTTCATTGATTTAGCATATAACTTACCATGTACTTTATATAATCCAGTTTCGCCATTCTTATCTCAAGGGGACACCTGTTTTCCCCCGGTATTTCAAGATTAAAAAGGCCGGTATAATTGATTTCCTTTAAAGCTGATACTATTTTATCCCACTGGACATTACCTTTTCCATAGGGCATCATATGCTGATCCGAAATTCCCTCATTATCTGCTATATGTAAAGCTTTGATAAGTGATCCACCCTTTTTAATAAATTCAACCTGGTCTATGCCACTTATGTTAGCATGTCCTGTATCTAAACATATCCCAAGTTTGGGACTCCCAACAGCATTGATTATTTTGATTAAATCATCAAAACCCGGCGCAGTTGAATTTATATTCTCCAAACAAATATACATGTCCGTATCCTTTATATATTCGAGCAACCGTCTCAAGGAATTCACACGAACATCCAAAATCTCATCGGGATGGCAGCCCTCATTAATCATATATTTCCCGCCGGGATGAAGTACTGCGTTTTTAATACCTATTGCGTCGAAAAGCTCAAGCCAGATTTTTAAAATATCTATTACTTCATTTTGATTAGGAGCAGTTATATCGCATACTAACCATAAGTGGCCTTGTAAGAATTTTAATCCATGCTCTTCAGCAAACTCCCTGAATTGTTTACCAACAACATCAGGTTTTCCCCTGCCTAAAAGAGCTGCTGCATGTTCATCTGAAAGCTCCGAATACGACCATCCTTTACCGGAAAAGGCTTTAACCATATCTTCCGGTGATAAATCAATGAAATAACTTGACCATACACTCGGTTTCATATTATCCTCCATTCTGCTGCTGTTGATGCAGCAAAAATTGAAAATAATTCATTGAATATAAATAAATTGCATAAGAATATCAGTTAAACTTTATAAAAAATTGTAAATGTCTAAATTCAAAATTCTTTTAGTTGCTTTATTCTGTTATATAATAAATCTATAAATCCCTTAATAAATACTTTAAGTTAATAATATCAAATTTGCTAAGAAAATTTAATGACAATTTTACATAAAATTATAAAATTTAAAAAAATGTTTATTAATATTAGCTGTGGGTAAATTCATAATGAGCATGAACTACTTAAAAGTATAAAGTAATAAAGAATTTATAAAAAAAATTAAAATATAAAAGTTTGCTTATAATATTCAATTTATAATTGTCGATAAATAGAAATCAAAGAGTATTTTTTTAAAAACACTGGATACAACATTTGGTTTTACATAAATTCAAGCTAAATTATATAAATTTAAGTTAAACTCACTAAACCAAACTTGCTTTAATTGCTATATAGCAAAAAGTATTCTAAGAAACGGACTAAAGCTAATAACACCATACAACACGATAAGAAGAGAGGGTTAATCAAAATGAAGTTAAATAGCCTTAAAACAAAAACAATATTGTTGGTGAGTAGTTTATTAATAGCAGTTTGTGCCGGCTTGGGTATAATATCTTATTACAATGCATACATTTCATTGAAGGAAACAGTAATTGAAATGTTGTCCAAGCTTGCTATTGAAGCTTCACATATAATTGATGCAAAAGTTTCAAATCAATTCTACTCCTTGGAAACTGTTGCTACAAATGAAAAAATACTTACCCTGAACTATAGTCAACTCAGCAAAGAAAACCTATCAGACGTTATGGAATTGTTAGACCAAGAAGTAAAAAGAATGGAACACAAAGAAATGGCAATAATTGACATGCAAGGAAATGCATTCTATAATTCCGGTCGTACAGAAAACCTTGGAGATAAAAGCTATATTCAAACAGCATTAAGCGGAAGCGATTCTTTATCAAATCCTTATCTTAGTGAAATACATAACTCATTGGTGATAACCTACACCGTCCCTATAAAAGTTAATAATCAAGTAGTCGGAGCATTGGCAGCTATCCGTGACGGCTATGAATTGAGCGAATTTGCTAAAGAGATATCCGTAGGGAAATCCGGTAACTCTTTTATTGTTAACAAGGCAGGAAAAACTATCGCACACAGCGATATTGATCTCTTAAATAACATAATAGGATTGAAGCCCGGCGAAACAGACGCCGTAACATCTGCCACTGCTTCAGCTGATTCATCGGCAAGTACATCATCATCCGCTACTACTTCCGGCTCTTCGGTAGATGCAGTAACTTCTGCTACTGTACCAGCAAGCAATATTACAAGTGCTCAAGAAAGAATCGGCTTTAAAAACTATGATGTAGTAAGAACTCAAATGCAGGAAGGTAAAACGGGATTTGCAGAATATGAGTACCTCGGTACTGAAATGTACCTCGGATTTGCCCCAATAAAAAGTTTAGGTTGGTCTATAGCAGTGCAGGCTGAAAAGTCTGAAATGCTGTCAGGTGTAATAAAGTTACAACGTTCCGGTATAATCGTATCTTTATTGTTCTTAATAATTAGTCTCATACTTGCCTACCTTTACTCGATGAAGCTTATAAACAAAATTAAAATATTACGTAATTACTCCGTATATCTCGGCGAATATGATTTAAGCAAGGATATTCCTTCGGAATTGCTAAAGTTAAAAGATGAAATCGGAGACCTGGCAAAAGCATTTTCAATCTTTACTCAAAAGATTCGCTCAATGATTAAAGGAGTAAAAGACAGTGTTAATAAAACATCAATAGCAGTTCAAAATATACATGCAGCTACTGAAGCTACAAGTAAAGCCGCTGAACAGATCGCTGCTTCAAGCTCCGAAGTTGCCAACAATGCATCAAAGCAAAGTCAATATGTCGAAAATATTGTTAATTTAAGTAATAAGAATAAGGATGAGGTTATAAAGGGATTTGAAATTGCTCAAAAAGCCCTGGATGAAGCAAAGAGGTCAACCTCCGATGCACATGCAGGGAAAGAGGCAATTTTTAAGGCCATAGAACAATTGATAGATGTGCGGGATAAAATGGAAACTACGGCAAAATTTGTTCAAAGCTTAGGTCAGAGGTCAGAACAAATCGGTAAGATCGTAACAATTATTACAAATATAGCCTCACAGACCAACCTGCTGGCATTAAACGCCTCAATAGAAGCAGCAAGAGCAGGAGAAAGCGGAAAAGGATTTACAGTGGTTGCCGAAGAAATTCAAAAGCTAGCAGAAGAATCCGCCAAATCAGCTAAGGAAATTAAACAATTGATCACCGATATACAAAAAGAAACTATTTTGGCTGTAAAAACTATGGAAAGCAATATGGAAAATCTAAATATTCAAATGAAACATCTTCAAGTTGAAGGAGAATCGTTGGAAAAAATTGTACAAACGGTGAAAAATACAGAATCCAAAGTTGGAAAATTATATTCCACATTAGAAACCGTACAAACTTCATCTAGCCAAATTCTAGAAACAGTTATGGACATATCCAAAAATCTTGAAGAGACCGCCGCTTTTTCACAAGAGGTTGCAGCAGCTACAGAAGAACAATACTCAGCTTCGGAAGAATTAACTGCAATTGCCAATGAATTATTGACAAATGCAACCAATTTACAGGAAGAAATTGAAGTGTTCAAAACTGAATTGTAAAAACTTTATTATGAAGGGCTATTCGTATTCCTTCACTAAAAACGCCCTGATATATCCTTTATCCTTTGTAGTATGATCCACATAAAAACCCATTTTATAGTAGAAACATATAAGATCTTTGTGTTTTGCTGCAGTATAAAGGCATACTCTTTTTATATTTTTTGAAATGAGGTAGTTATCAATAAAGGATATCAAAGAACTTCCGATACCATTCTTTTGATTTTGAGGCAGGACACCAAAGCGGTAAATAAAGGCAGTTTGATCATCCTTTATCTCCACTCGTATACTGCCGACAGGAATACCATCGCTTAAAGCAATAAAAACTTCCTTGGAGCTTATGTCACGTATTACATCCTCCAATGTTTCTTCCAATGCATCGATTTTAACAGGTATTCCTGCATCCTTTATATATTTTTTAAAAGCTTCTTTTGTTATATTATATATAACTTCCGCATCATTTATATTCGCTTTCCGGATCTCAAAATTATAATTCATACTACCTTACAATCAACCTCGCAGTTTTTATATAGGGAAAGCTCAGGTCACGGGGACATTCCTCTCCCCAAAAAAATACTCAAAACTGTGGGAAGAGGCGTGTCCCCTTATCTTAATCTCCCATAACCATTACCATAATGGCTTTCTGTACGTGAAGCCTGTTTTCAGCTTCATCAAAAACTACCGAATTAGGTCCGTCAATAACGTCTTCCGTAACTTCATATCCTCTGTAAGCGGGTAAACAGTGTAAAAATATGGCATCTTTTTTTGCTAATGAAAATAATTCCTTGTTTACTTGGTAAGGCTTAAATACAGCCAATCTTTCGCTTCTTTCGGCTTCCTGTCCCATACTTACCCATGTATCCGTATACACAACATCCGCATTTTGTATTGCTTCCACCGGATCATAAGTCAAGACTATTTTTGAGCCTGATAATTTTGCATCCTCTTTTGCTTCTTCAACTATTGCACTGTCACACTCATAGTTTGGCGGAGTAGCTACTGAAATATCCATCCCGACTTTTGCACATCCATGTAATAAGGAATGAGCCATGTTGTTGCCATCACCGATATAAGCCAGCTTAAGTCCTTCCAGTTCACCCTTTTTCTCCATTATCGTAAACAAATCTGCAAGCACCTGGCAGGGGTGCATTAAATCTGTCAAGCCATTAATTACAGGAATGCTTCCGTACCTTGCCAGGTCAACGACATCCTGATGGTCATAAGTTCTTATCATTATCCCATCAAGATACCTCGATAAAACCTGGGCAGTATCATATATGGATTCCCCTCTTCCAAGCTGAATATCATTGGCACTTAGAAACAAAGGATATCCTCCTAATTGGTACATTCCTACTTCAAATGAAACTCTTGTACGGGTAGAAGATTTGGTGAAAATCATTCCCAGGGTTTTACCCTTTAAGAGCTTATGCTCTCTTCCCTCTTTAAGGTCTTTCTTCAATTTTTTTGACAAATCAAATATTTCGTAAATCTCTTCCTTCGTTAAATCATGTATACTTATTAAATGTTTCATAAAGCACCTTTCCTATTTTATTTATAGATTAATCAGACAATTAGTTTTATAGTTTACCAATCATTGGACATATTTTTCGTTAATTGGACATTTTATTTTTGCCAATCATCAATTTTACAATTATTACAAGTTATTCAATTTTATAATTATCAATCAATTTTGATATTCCGCTAAAACTTCATCCAGTACCTGAATCATACCGTCGATATCTTTTTCATTAATTATCAATGGTGGAAGTATCCTTAATACGTCATTATTGACACTGCCAACCAGATATCTTCTTTCAAAACACTTATTTTTAACTTCATCCGCTATATCCGCATTGAACTCAACGGCAATCATCAATCCTTTGCCACGAACTTCTTTAATTACGGCATATTTTTCTGCAAGGTTATTCAATTTATCCATGAAATAATTGCCCATCTTTTCCGCATTTTCAACTAGACCGTCGTTTAAGAGCACATCCATGACTGCAAGACCTGCTGCACAAGCCAAAGGATTTCCTCCGAAAGTGGAACCATGGTCTCCCTTACTGAATGCTTGTGCTACAAAATCTTTTGCCAATAAGGCCCCTATTGGGAAACCTCCCCCAAGAGCCTTTGCCAAGGTAAATATATCGGGCTCAACTCCGTAATGCTGATACGCAAAAAGTTTACCTGTCCTTCCAAGTCCGCATTGAACTTCATCAAATATCAACAGTATACCCTTTTCATCACAAAGTTTCCTTACTCCCCTCATATACTCAACGGTAGTTAAATTAACACCACTTTCACCTTGAATTGGTTCGATCATAATAGCGCAAGTATTCTCATTTACCGTTCTATATAAAGCATCCAAATCATTGATCGGCACACTTATAAACCTGGGAGTAAGGGGTGAAAAAGGCTTCTTATACTTTTCCTGGCCGGTTGCCGCTATTGTTGCCAGTGTTCTTCCATGAAATGATTTTTCAAGTGTTATTATATCAAACTTATTTTCCAACCCTTTTTTCTTAAAGTAGATTCTTGCAAGTTTAATAGCACCTTCATTTGCTTCCGCTCCGCTATTAGCAAAAAACACTTTATCAGCACAAGAGTTCTCTACCAATACCTGGGCAAGTCTGGCTTGCTGTTCTATGTAGTATAGGCTGGAACAATGTATGAATTTTGCCGCTTGTTCCTGTATAGCTTTAACAAGCTTGGGATGCGAGTGTCCCAGCGCATTAACGGCAATGCCTGCCAAAAAATCATAATACATATTTCCATCAAGATCCCACAGGTTTATACCCTTCCCGTGGGTAAAACACACAGGAGTTCTATCACCGAATGTATTCATGTAGTATTTTTTGTCCAGTTCAATTATATCCTTAAGTTTCATCTTATTGCATCTCCCATTCGTATAATATTTATAATTATACATAGTAATGCATAAATATGCAATATATTTTTATTATCAATCCTTTACTATCATTGTACCTATGCCTTCATCCGTGAATATCTCAAGCAATATGCAATGAGGAACCCTGCCGTCTATTATATGCGTCCTTTTTACTCCTCTTTCAAGTGCGTCAACACAACCGAGAACTTTTGGGATCATTCCTCCGCTTATTACTTTCTTCTCAATTAACTCCTTAGTTTGATTAATAGTAAGTACCGGTAATATTTCCTGCTTTTCTCCTACTGTTTTTACACCTTCAACATCAGTAAGCAAGATAAGTTTTTCTGCTTTTAGTGCTATAGCAACCTCAGATGCTACCGTATCCGCATTAATATTATAGCTTTGTCCGTCTTTGTCGGTACCTATAGGTGCAATAACCGGTATATACTCATCTTCTGCAAGAAGCTCAATCAGTTTTGAATTAATATTGGTAATTTTACCCACATATCCCAAATCGGTCTCTTTTCCGTCTATCATCATTTTAAGTTTTTCACATTCTATAAGTTTGCCGTCGATTCCGCTTAATCCGATAGCCTTTCCGCCTTTTGAATTTATCAATGAAACAATCTCTTTATTAGTCTTACCTATAAATACCATCTGGGCAACTTCTATTACGGACTGGTCGGTAACTCTCAATCCATTTACAAATTCACTTTTTATATTCAATTTTTTCAGCGCATTTGTAAGGTCAGGACCTCCTCCGTGTACCAGTACCGGATTCATACCTACATATTTAAGTAGTATTATATCCTGTATTACCGAATTCTTCAATTCTTCATTTATCATTGCATTTCCGCCGTACTTTATCACTATGGTTTTACCATATAACTTTTGAATGTACGGAAGCGCTTCAATTAGTATTTCAGCTCGCTTGTAAGTGTTTGGGTTTGACATTGTGATTCCCCCTTTTGATTATAAGTATAGTCCTGGTGTCATTAAGCCGGTTTCTTCAGGAAATCCGCACATTATGTTCAAGCACTGTATTGCCTGGGAAGCGGCACCCTTTCCCAAGTTATCAAGTGCAGAAAGTACTATGACCCTGTTCATTCTTTTATCCAAAACTATACCGATATCAATAAAATTCGAGCCTGCTACGTTTTTTGTTTCAGGAAGTTTTCCTTCGTCTAATATCCTTACGAATTTGTCATTTTTGTAAAATTTCCTGTATAGCTCGATTAATTTAGACGTTGTTATTTCCGCTTCCTCTTTGATTTCGCAGTTCACTCCGTTGCAGGTTGCCTTATCGGCACCTTTGCAAGAGCTTTTATTAGCTGTCAACTCGCTGTTTAAGTTTGCGTATATGGTGGCAAGAATTCCCCTCTTCATTGGCAAAAGATGAGGGGTAAAAGAAACCATAATTTCTTTGCCTGCCAGCAGGCTCAGTTCTTGTTCAATTTCCGATGTGTGTCTGTGTGTTGCTACACCATATGCTTTAAAATTCTCCGTGCTCTCACAAAAACTATATTGAAGATCTGTTTTTCTTCCTGCACCGGTTATTCCCGAAGCAGCATCGATTATTATGTTATCGGTTTGAATCAATTTATTTTTTAATAAAGGTGCTAATCCCAAGATGGAACATGTGGGATAACAACCAGGGTTTGCAACTAAAACCGCATCTTTAATGGCTTCCCTATATAGCTCGGGTAGGCCGTATACTGCAATTTTCAGTAATTCAGGCAATTCATGTTTAGTTTTGTACCATTTTTCATATACTTCAACATTTTTATATCTGAAATCTCCACCATGGTCTATTATTTTTTTCCCTTTTTCCAGCAGAAGCGGTATAAATTCCTTGGAAATACCATGGGGCAAACAATTAATAAATACATCGGCTTTCTCCGGAAGGCTTTCTATATCAAGGCTTATACACTCCATGTCAAATATACCTCTTAAATTAGGATATACATCGGAGATTTTCTGCCCTACAAAACTTTGCCCGATTACAGACGTTATCTCCACCATCGGGTGGTTTTGCAGGATGCGTACGATCTCAATCCCTACATAACCTGTGGCTCCAATCACCGCAACCTTTACTTTTTTCTTGTTGTCATAGCTATTACCCACTATAGCCATAAATTAAACATCCCCTTTTTTCAATAAATTACATGTGCTAAATTACATGTATATTGTATGTACTAAATAACATGTACAGCGTTGATTTTAATATTTAGTTGCACCTGTGCACTTACCACATACCTATGCACCTTTAACATAATATACCCGCAACATAACATACTCTCATAACAAAAAACAGCCACATACATAATAAATAATAATAAAAAAATACACAAAATATTTAATACATTATTGTATAACTATTCTATTATTTAAACGCATTCTCCATGGTATAATGTAATGGTTACGTTGTCATAACTTAAATTTTTTGTTAATATAAATATACTAGTACTAGGTATTTATGTTTAATAAATATTCATTCTCAAGCCATACACGACATGACAACAGCAACCGGTACATTATCACAGATGTTAGGAGTTTTAGTACACATATATAATTTGCAAAACACAATGTAAGTTTTATAATTATACAATCAAATGAATAAAAATTCAATAGGTTATTTAACGTTTTTGTGCAAAATATATTTCGTACTTTTATGCAAAGTCTACAAAATTAAAAAACCAATTTTGTTTAATAATGTGCTAGTTGAACAATGGCTTGGGATGGTATATTCTTAATATATAGATACGCTAAGTTAGAAATTATAGGAGGGGAAAAAATGGCAAGTGTTGTATTAAAAAATGTTACAAAGAGGTTTGAAGGTGGGGTTATTGCAGTCAGTAATTTCAACCTCGACATCGAAGACAAAGAATTTATCATTCTTGTAGGACCTTCTGGTTGTGGTAAAACTACTACATTAAGAATGATAGCAGGTCTTGAAGAAGTTACTGAAGGTGAAATTTATATCGGAGATAGACTTGTAAACGATGTTCAGCCAAAAGACAGAGATATAGCAATGGTTTTCCAAAACTACGCTCTTTATCCGCACATGACAGTTTTTGACAACATGGCTTTCGGTCTTAAGCTCAGAAGAACTCCAAAAGCAGAAATAAAGAGAAGAGTTCTTGAAGCAGCAAAAATTCTTGAAATTGAACATTTATTAGATAGAAAACCAAAGGCATTATCAGGTGGTCAGAGACAGAGAGTTGCATTAGGACGTGCTATAGTTCGTAATCCTAAGGTATTCTTGATGGACGAACCTTTATCAAACTTGGACGCAAAATTAAGAGTACAGATGAGAATCGAGATAAGCAAATTACATCAAAGACTTGCAACTACATTCATATACGTTACACACGACCAAACGGAAGCTATGACAATGGGTACCAGAATCGTTGTTATGAAAGACGGTTTCATACAACAGGTAGATACTCCTCAAGCTCTGTATGAAAAACCTGTCAACCTGTTCGTAGCAGGATTTATCGGAAGCCCGCAAATGAACTTCATAAATTCAAAAATCGAACAATTAGAAGACGGAGTATATGTAGTATTCGGAAATCACAAACTCAAGCTGCCAGAAAGCAAAGTTAAAGCTGCAAGCAATTATATCGGCAAAGAAGTAATCATGGGTATCAGACCGGAACACATACATGATGAAGAAGTTTATATACAATCACTTCCTAACTGCGTAGCAGATGCATATGTAGAAGTTGTTGAAATGTTAGGTTCTGAAACATTACTCTACTTAACCATCGATGAGCTAAACGTAACAGCAAGAGTCAATCCGAGAACAACTGCAAGATCCGGAGATACAATTAAAGTAGCTTTCGATGTTAATAGAATACATCTATTTGATAAAGATACGGAAAATGTTATCACTAATTAATAATTAAATGCACCCGAGTTCTTATCAGTTAAATTCTTAAATTAAAACATATAATTAATTCACATTAATTTAATTGATGGTTTAAATTAATTAGTGATACAACACAAGTTAATACGCAAAATTGTAATAAATATGAAAAAAGAGGAAGATAATTATATCTTTCTCTTTTTATTTTTTTATGTTAATATATTTAGTAAATTAATAACTTATTTGTCAATTTAATTTTTAGTTAATTAATATTAGAAACCTAAAATTTAAGCATGATGTTTACGATTATTAAGTTGAAAAGATGACAAATTATTAGATGATATGTTTTGTAATAGTTATACACAATAATCAGATGAAATAAAACTATTTATTTGGAGTGATTAAATTGTCAATTAAACTATTAAAAGAAATGTTGTATCAAGTTAATAAGATCATTGACATAGAATGCGGTGTAGCAGATGAAAACGGTATCATATTGGCGTGTACTAATGAAAGCAGAATAGGCCAAGTTGATGAAAATGTAGTAAATTTACCGGATAACAATAATAATTCAATACACGTAATAAACGGCATAGCTTATCAGCGGGTTGTTGTAAACAGTCGTTACGAATATATAGTTTTTATATGCTCAGACACGGATGAAAGTTTAAAATACCTATCTCTAGTCGCATTAAATGTGAGAAATATAAGTTCCTATTATGATGATAAATTTGACAAGAGTAATTTTATAAAAAATGTAATGATGAATAATATTCTACCGGGTGATATTGCCCTTCGCGCCAAAGAACTTCATGTTTCAAATAACGCAAAGAGGATAGTTTTTCTCATACGGACTGAAAAAGTTAACGATACCAGCCATTATGAGATAATATTAAGTATTTTCCCAAACAGAAATAAAGATTTTGTCATCGTAATAGACGAAGAGAATATCGCACTTGTAAAAGAATTGAAAGCTGAAGATGAAGAGAAATTAGCCAAAGAGATTGAAAGCATAGCCCGTACAATAGTAGATACCCTAAATGCAGAATTGATGGTTAAGGCAATAGTTGGTATTGGAACAATTGTAGATAATATAAGGGATATCGCCCGTTCATATAAAGAAGCACAAACTGCTCTTCTGGTAGGCGGAATATTTGAAAATGAAAAATCCTTGGTTTATTACAACAATCTTGGCATAGGAAGGCTAATATATCAGTTACCCACGACCTTATGCAAATTATTCTTAAAAGAGGTATTTAAGGACAATTCCCTTGAACGCCTTGATTCCGAAACTATTCATACTATAAATAAATTCTTTGAAAATAACCTTAATGTAAGCGAAACTGCAAGACAGCTATATGTCCACCGCAACACCTTGGTTTACAGGTTGGACAAGATTCAGAAAATGACCGGACTTGACTTGAGGATGTTTGACGATGCCCTCATATTCAAGTTTTCAATGATGGTCAAAAAATACCTTGAAAAGATGGAAAAAGGCGATGTGATTATTTAGACAGGGAGACAGGGGGACGGTTCTCTTGTCGCAGACAAGGGGACGGTTCTTCTGTCTAGCTTTTGCCCTTGCCAGACAGAGATAGACAGAGGGACGGTTCTTTTGTCCGGCTTTTGTTTTGGCCAGACACAATTAAGCTAGATAATGCTATTCAGTTATTATTGTGAGGTGCAACTTCATTAATGATAGAATTTATTAAAGTAAAAAAAGTATATCCTAATGACGTCGTAGCTTTAAATAACATCAATGTCAAGATTAATAAAGGAGAGTTTGTTTTTCTTGTAGGACAGAGCGGCTCCGGAAAAAGCACTTTCCTCAAGTTGATTTTAAAAGAAGAAGATCCCACGGAAGGAACTATTTTTGTAAACGGATATGAAGTTTCTGCCATGAAAAGAAGGGATATTCCTTACCTTAGGCGCAGTATAGGAGTTGTATTTCAGGATTTCAGGCTCCTTCCTGACAAAACGGTGTATGAAAATGTAGCTTTTGCTATGAGGATAACAGAAGCACTCCCAAAAGAAATCCGCAGACAGGTCCCTATGGCTCTTGGTTTGGTTGGCTTAAGCCGAAAAGCAAACGTTTTCCCTAACCAATTATCAGGCGGTGAACAGCAACGTGTTGCAGTTGCCAGAGCCATAGTTAACAATCCTTCAATACTAATTGCAGATGAACCCACAGGTAACTTAGACCCTGAAACCTCCTGGGAAATTATGAAGCTTTTGGTAGATATAAATAACAGAGGGACTACAGTAGTTGTAGCAACCCATGAAAAAAGCATTGTGGATTCCTTGAAAAAGCGGGTTATTTGCCTTGACAGAGGGACAATAATACGAGACCAACAAAAGGGGACTTACGAAAATGAAGGTACGCACAATAAAATATATATTTAACGAAGGAGTAAAAAATGTATATAAGAACAGGCTAATGTCTCTTGCATCAATAAGTACGATAACGGCTTCTTTAATAATTTTCGGCATATTTTATTTGATAATCGCAAATATAAACCACAATATTATGAAGCTTAAAGAACAACCTGAAATGCAGGTTTTTTGCAACCCTGAATTAGATGACATGGGCGTGAAGTTGGTTCAGAACGCACTTATACGTAACAGTAATATTGCAGAAGTTACAATGGTTACTAAAGAAGAGGCTTTTGAAAAAATCAAGGAAATGTTGGATGAAGATGCTGATTTATTGGAAGGTTTAGATAGCAGTTTTTTGCCGGTGTCTTTTATAATCAAACTAAAAGACATTGCAAACAGCGGTGAAGTAGTAAAAGAGCTTAAAAAAATAAACGGAGTTGATAAAGTTACTTATCCTCAAAAAACTATGGAAATTATCTCCAAATTCACTAATTGGATTCATGTAATCAGCATTGTCCTCACAGCAATACTTCTGATTATTTCTGTTTTTATAATATCCAATACTATTAAGTTAACGGTCTTTGCAAGAAGAAAAGAAATTAGTATAATGAAATATATAGGAGCAACAAACTGGTTTATCCGTTGGCCGTTTATTGTAGAAGGTATATTAATTGGTTTCATCGGAGCAGCGGTAAGTTTTGTTATTTCAGGCTTTTTTTACAATAGAATCGAAAACAGGTTTACACAAGAACTTATACAAGCTGGAACGGATATAATAACCTTATTGAAATTCAACGAAATAAATCTTCCCATGCTTGTAATGTTCATGTTCCTGGGATGTACAGTAGGGGCATTCGGAAGTATAATATCTATTAGGAGGTACTTAAAAGTATAGTTAAAATAAAGCATTATTAAATTATTAAATAAATCTAATTCAATAGTATAACTGTAAATAATGTATAACCCAAATAACATAAATATATAACATAAATAACATAAATATATAAAACTTAGCATAAATAAAAGTAGATACAAAAGAAAAAAACCATTTTTTCTGCAGGGTGGTGTCAAAATGTATAAAAAGAGGGCTATTTCCGTAATCTTAATAATAGTTATGTTAATTTCTCTTGCATTTCAGCCGGCAGGTGCTGATGATGAACTGGAGAAAGCAAAACAAGAAAAACAGAATATCGATAATCAAATAAACCAGGTTAAAAATCAGAAGAAAAACGAGTTGAATGAAAAAGCTCAACTTGAAGCAGAAAAAAATAATTTGTTAAACACAGAAAAAAAAGAAAATGAAGAATACGAAAACTTGTTAAATGAAATAAACGAATTGGAAAAAATTCTGGAAGAAGTAGAACAAGCACTTAAAGAAGCTGAGGAGAATTATGAAAATCAAGTTAATCAGTTTAAAGCACACTTAAGTGCAATGTATAAAAATTCAAACGAGACCATTCTGGACATTATTCTGGAATCCAAAAATATTATAGATCTTTTGGAAAGGATTGAACTCATATCCTTATTATCAAAAAGGGATAAACAAATTATAGACCAACTTAAAACAGCGAAAGAAGATGTAGAGTATAAAAGGCGTACATATTTGGAACAAAAAGCAGAATTACAGGAAGCCATCCGCGAAAAGAAAAACAGGCTGGAATCGCTTAAAGCTTCAAGAGCAAGTGTCGAAAGTCAGCTTCAGGAAACTCAGAGAAAAATAGAAATCCTAGAAAAACAGGAAAAAGAGCTACTGGCTAAATCTGAAGAAATCAGCAACCTGATAAAAACACTTTCTACCAGGAAAAAATATGTAGAAGGTCAGATGATTTGGCCACTGCCAAGTTCAACAAGAATTACTTCTACATTTGGCACAAGAAGGCATCCTATTTTAAGATATATCAGAACGCACACCGGTATAGATATAGCTGCAAGTAGCGGATCTAATATAGTTGCCGCAAATAAAGGTACGGTCATAGTTGCGGGATGGCAAGGTAGCTACGGCAACGCAGTCATAATAGATCATGGAGGAGGAATAAGCACCCTTTATGGCCACTGCAGCAAACTACTTGTGAAAGTCGGACAGGAAGTTGAAGCAGGAGAAATAATTGCCAAAGTAGGAAGTACAGGTTTGTCGACAGGCCCTCATTTGCACTTTGAGGTGCGTGTAAACGGTGAACCTCAGGATCCTTTAAAATATGTATCATATTAAAAATAAAATATGCATCTTTGTATCATATTAAAAAAGCATATATCATATTAAAAAAGCATACATCATATTAAGAATATAAGAAAATATAAAACAATATTAGATGATATTATTGTTCCAAATATCATAATATTTAAAAATTCAAAACATAAAATTTATAAAAAACATAAAATTTATAAATTGTTGGAGGAGATATTTTTGCAAAAAAAAAGTACACTTATATTAAGCATAATAATCATCATAATTACTACATCGGTAATTACATTTTCAATTTCAGCAGTGTTTTTCTTGGGACCTGCGTTTAATAACAAATATCAAATATTGTTCGACCAGGAAAGCGTTAATTACGAAAATATAAAAAAGTTCAACCAAGTAAGAAATGCCTTAAAAACTTATTATTATGAAGAAGTGGACGAGAACGTTCTTTTGGAAGGCGCTATAGCCGGCATGGCTGCTTCTCTCAAAGACCCTTACACAGTTTACTATACTAAAGAGCAAATGGAAAAAATTATGGAAATGCCTAAAAGAACCGAAGAAACTTATGTTGGGATAGGTGTTTCAATAATTACCGATGAAAACGGCCTCGTTACGGTTGTTGAACCATTCTATGGCTCGCCTGCATATGAAGCCGGTATAAAACAGGGAGATAAAATTATAGCTGTTAACGATGAAGACGTGACTACTTTAAAGGATGAAACAGCTATAGTTAATATGATAAAAGGTCCTGAAAATACAACTGTTAAAATCACGGTATTCAGACCTTCCGAAGGAAGATCAATAGAATTTGAACTTGTACGGAAAAAAATTACCTACCTATACAACTTGCGAAGTGAAATCTTAGACGGAAACATCGGTTATATAAGAATTATTTCCTTTTTGGATGATAAAATAGACCAGGAATTTAAAGAGCAATTGAATAACTTTCTAAAGCAAAATATTAAAGGATTAATAATTGATGTAAGAGATAACCCAGGCGGATACTACCATAAAGTAATTAAAATAGCAGACAGGCTGCTGCCTGATGGTAATGTAATTGTATATACGGAAGACAGAAATAAAAAAGTAGATAAAGAATACGCTTCCGACGGTGCTGAGCTAAATATCCCTCTTGCCATACTTGTTAACGAGAACAGTGCCAGTGCTTCGGAAATATTAGCCGGTGCAATAAAAGATCACAAAAAGGGAGCAATTATAGGTATGAAAACTTTTGGTAAAGGACTTGTTCAGGATCTAAAAACCTTAGATGACGGTTCAGGAATAAAAATTACTGTTTCCAGATATTTTACCCCATCTGGCGTATGCATTCACGGAACCGGAGTAGAACCTGATATTGAAGTAAAACTTGATGAAAAATATAATTATACTCCTATATCCCAAATTCCCAAAGATGATGATGCTCAGTTACAGAAAGCCATCGAGGTAATAAACCGTTTAGCTGGGCAATGAATAAAAATCCAAAAACTTCACATACTACTTTGGGAGGTGGAAGAAGATGGCGGAGGATAAAAACATGAAGCTCAAGTACGAAATCGCAGAAGAACTAGGGTTGTTGGAAAAAGTAATAAAAAATGGATGGAAAAGCTTATCAGCTAAGGAGACGGGACGGATAGGAGGGCTTATTACAAAAAGGAAGAAAATGCTCAGCACGGAAAAGGAGAATAATTCTAAACATTAATAAAAATCTTCAATTTTTATATTGGACTCTTTTTTATGCTATAAAACTTTTCTGCTAAAAAACTTACACTTTAAAGCTTTATGCCATAAAACTTATGCCATAAAACTGTGATACTGCTTTAAGTCCCTTATATGTTGGGACTACCCTTATATATAATTCTAGGTGTGCACTATATCCTATGGATTTATGCACACTATTATTTTTATGAACGCTAATATTTTTATTGTATGGATGGGGGTATTATTGATTTATGTATGCTGATTTTGCATATGTGTATGATAAATTGATGTATGACATAAACTACCGGCAATGGGCTGATTATATAGAAAAAATATTTGAAAAAAATAACATAAAGCCAAAAATACTAGTCGACCTTGGTTGCGGAACAGGAAGTTTTTGTATAGAGATGTGCCTCAGAGGTTATGATATGATCGGCATAGATATATCGGAAGATATGCTCTCTTGTGCCCTAACAAAGGCAAAAAAAGCAAACATACCAGATGAAAAGCTATTACTATTAAACCAGGATATGACTGAATTTGAGCTTTATGGCTCAGCAGATGCAATTGTATCACTTATGGACAGTATTAATTATATTATAAGCATAAAAAAGCTTAAAAGATTATTTAAGCTTGTTATGAACTATTTAAATGACGGCGGTTTGTTCATATTCGATATAAATACAATATACAAATTTGAAAATATTTTAAATAATAATACCTTTCATTATATTGATGATGACATTGCCTATATATGGGAAAATAATTACAAAAAGAAAAACAAAATCTGCCAATTTGATATTACTTTCTTTGTAAAAGAAGGAGAACTTTTCAGAAGATTTGATGAAATTCACTATGAACGGGCTTATTCTATTGAGGAACTTACTTCAATTGCCTTAGAATCCGGGTTGAAAGTGGAAGGCATATATGATTCTTTATCTTTTAATGAACCTAATGATAAAAGCGAAAGAATCTTTTTCGTTCTGAAAAAACTCGGGCATTTATCTTAATTTATAATCTATAGTTTATAATCTATATTTATAATTTATTATAACATTTAAATAATAAATTTATTAAAAAAGGCATTAATAATAAATTTATTAAATAATAACAAAATTTTCAAATTCAGTATGAAATCTAAATGAAACCTAAGCACTGTATTATCAGCACCCTCGGTAATATTTCCTTTATTCTAAATAAATGTACACTTTTTCATTTTATTAAGTTGACATTATAGCGAATAATATGATAAACTAAGTTAAGCTTGTTAATTACTTTATTAAGACCTGTCAGTGCCTAAAGACCTGTCAGTGTTTTTAAGCCTGTCATCGGTTGAAAAACTGCCGGTTCTTAAAGACCTGTCGGTACTTAATAAATTCGTTAACCAGCGGAAAGTTTTATTTCAGGAGGATTGTTAGAATGGAAAGAGGAAGAGTAAAATGGTTTAGTGCTGAAAAAGGTTTTGGGTTTATTGAAAGGGAAAACGGAAAGGACGTTTTCGTTCATTTTTCAGCAATAAACATGGATGGATTCAAAACTTTGCAAGAAGGCGAAGAAGTTGAGTTTGAAGTTGTAGAAGGAGCAAAAGGACCTCAAGCAGCTAATGTTCAAAAAATCTAATCTATCAACTGTCAAACTTTATATATTAGTAATGATTTAGGCCATCCAACCCCGATATAGAAATATCTGTACCGGGGTTTTTGTATAGAATAGGCCTTTATTAGTGATCGATCTTAAAATTTGTCTTTTAAAATGCGGCTCAAAGGTTTATAAACTAGAAGTGTAACCACTGAGTTGATTATTGCTTTCAATAGATTAAAAGGTACTATTATTGTCAATATTCCGGCTTTTACAGTTTCTAAAGGTACACCAAACATCGGTGTGAAGATTAAATTTGCAGGTATCATTATTACAGTCATTGTTATAGTTCCCGCAATGAGAGATATGATTGCCCCTTTATACGTGTGTATCTTCTTATATATTAACGATGCCACTATAACAAATGATCCGGTTGCAATAACATGCATAACAAAGCCTATCCAACCGCTGGAAGCGCTTACTGTGATAGCTTGAATAAAAGATACTATAACGGTTATAATCAAACCTGCAATAGGTCCGTACATAAATCCGCCGATAAATACCGGTATATCTGCAGGATCATATTCCATGTACGGTGCAGAAGGTATAAGCGGAAATCTAAGCAATATCATCAATACTATAGCCAAAGCAGACAACACGGCAATTTTAACTAATTTGTTAATATCATACTTCATCAAAAAACCACTCCCTTTACTAAAAAAATTAAATTAAAGTAAATTGCATTTTAAAGTAAATTCATTATCAAAAAAATTGTCGCAGAAATCAAAAATTGAAAATTTTAGCATAAATTAAACTCAAAAATTCAAAATCAAAAAAATCAAAAGGCAATAAAAAATCCCTGAAAATCTTCAGGGATTCATTTTCACATTAACATACGTGTTATTACAAGACGCTAAACGGTAAGTTTAGTAAATTTATCTTACCAATTTATTTTTATTAAGCTATTCTATAGCTGCTCCTAGTTTATTGCGTCTTGCCGCATAACCAATATGAATCTTCTTTCATCCAGACTTTCACTGTCGGCTCCGGAATCTCACCGGATCAGCTTTCGCGCGCGGGCTAACGGACACACATCCGCATTACCGCCGGTCTGGGAATTTCACCCTGCCCTGAAGATTTTTTTTAATTTATTAAATTATTATTTTATATTTTATAAGATTCATTCATAATTTAACTCATATAAAAGAATATTAACACAAATAATACCAGCCGTCAATAGCCCTGGAAATCTTTTTTCATCGTCTTTTTTACTTCATTTTTTCTTTTTGCCTTATTTTTTCTTCATCTTAATTGCCTCTTTTGCCTTTTCAACAATATTTTCAGCAGTAAGGCCATATTCCTTCATAAGGGGTGCCGGTTTACCTGACTTGCCAAATCTATCTCTAATGGCAACTATCTTTACAGGTACAGGATAATTCTGGCAAACCACCTCGCAAACCGCACTTCCTAAACCACCATACATATTATGTTCTTCAGCCGTGACAATAGCTCCTGTTTCTTCGGCTGCTTTGATAATAATCTCTTGATCTATGGGTTTAATTGTATGGATATCGATAACTCTCGCACTAATTCCTTCTTTAGCAAGCAAGTCTTTGGCTGCAATTGCTTCATGAACCATTAATCCTGTTGCAATTATGGCTACATCCGAACCGTCAGATACGGTAATACCTTTTCCCCATTCAAATTTATAAGTAGCTTCATCGTAAATAACCGGTATAGCAAGACGTCCAAGCCTTAGGTATACAGGTCCTTCGTATTCGATGGCTGCTTTTACGGCATGCCTTGTTTCAACTGCGTCAGCCGGACATATTACCGTCATATTAGGCATAGATCTCATGATTCCAATATCTTCCACCGCTTGATGGGAAGCTCCGTCCTCTCCTACAGAAATTCCGGCATGCGTAGCTCCTATTTTCACATTTAACCTCGGATAGCAAATTGAATTTCTAATCTGCTCACACGCTCTTTCTGCTGCAAAAATTGCAAAACTACTTGCAAAAACTATCTTACCGCAAGTTGCTAACCCTGCCGCTACCGCCATCATGTTTCCTTCGGCTATTCCCATATTAAAAAATCTCTCCGGATATTTCTTTTTAAATGTATCGGTTTTTGTGGATTTTGAAAGATCTGCATCAAGCACTATTATTCTATCGTTACCACCAAATTCAGCTAATGCGCTCCCATACGCTTCCCTTGTTGCTATTTTCTTAACAGCGTTATCTGCCATATTACTCCACCTCCAATTTAGCAAGGTATGCATCAAGTTCCGCTATTGCCTGGTCTCTCTGCTCTTTGTTAGGTGGACTGCCATGCCATCCTGCCTGGTTCTCCATGAATGATACTCCTTTACCTTTAGTCGTTTTCGCAACTACCATTGTAGGCATTCCCTTGGTCTTCTTTGCTGTATTGATAGCATTAATTATTTGTTCGTAATCATGCCCGTCAATAATAATTACATTCCACCCAAAAGCTTTAAACTTTTCAACAACAGGCTCCGGAGACATTACTTCCGTAATTTTTCCGTCAATCTGCAAACCGTTATAATCAAGGAAAGCCGTCAGATTATCAAGCTTATAATGGGCTGCACTCATTAAAGCTTCCCAAACCTGGCCTTCCTGCAATTCTCCATCTCCAAGTAATGCATAAACTCTGTAATCTTTATTATCTATTTTCCCGGCCAGCGCCATCCCTACTGAAGCGGAAATCCCCTGTCCAAGGGACCCCGTTGACATATCAACGCCGGGTACATCTTTCATGCTTGGATGTCCTTGCAAATAACTTTCAATACTTCTGAACTTAACAAGCTCTTCAACAGGGAAAAAGCCTCTCTCTGCCAATGTAGCGTACAGAGCAGGTGCACAATGACCTTTAGACAAGACAAACCTATCCCTGTCAGGCCAATTAGGATTTTTAGGATCTACTCTCATTTCATGAAAATAAAGGACTGTTAGTATGTCAGTACATGAAAGTGAACCTCCGGGATGTCCTGATGCTGCATGGTAAACTTCTTCAATTATATGTTTCCTTATCTTTGTAGCTACTATCCTAAACTGTTTCAATTTTTCCTTCTCTAACATAAATCCGCCTCCACTTTAAATTCTTATAATAGTATACTATACAATAAATCATTAGTCTATATATGAAAGACAACTTATGGACCTTTTCCTTATATTATCCATAACAAAGAAAAAACAATTTACACTTCCGGATTTCTATATCTGATGGTTTGAACCGTTTTGGTATTTTTATTTACATTCCGATAAAATTCTATTCATACGTCTTAAAACCTTCACCTAAAACCTCTCTTACGTCCGACAGAATTACAAATGCTTTCGGATCGATGCTTTTTACTATTTGCTTTAGCTGAGTTAGTTGCCCCCTACGGATTACACAAAGTAAAACGTCTCTATCCTTTCTTGTATACATTCCCTTACCTTTGAGGGATGTAACACCCCTTTCCAGTTCTTTCATTATGGCATTTGCGATCTCATCCGTTTTATCGGAAATTATATATACTGATTTCGCAAAATTTACACCTTCAACAATCGCATCAATAGTTTTTGAAGTTAAAAACAGAGTAATGATGGAGTAAAGAGCCAACAGTACACTTTTAAAGGTAACTGCAGCCAATAGAACTATGCCGCCATCTATTAACAATAAGTATTGTCCTACAGTCAGCCCGGGTACAAAATGATTCATTATTTTTGCAGCCAAATCAGTTCCTCCGGTAGTTGCCCCTGATCTTAAAACTATACCCAAACCAATACCCATCAATACGCCTCCAAAAATTGCATGAAGAAGTATGTCTGTGGAATAGCCGGTTGTCAGTACTGCAGCGGAAACGGAACTATCAGCAGGCAAATTAAAGCTTGTTACCAAATAATTATTGTATATATGTAACGATACGGAATGTGTAACATCTATTAAAAAAGATAAGAGAATGGTACTGACAAGAGTGCGTGCGATAAATCTTTTCCCAATATATTTAAATCCAATGATAAACAACGGAACGTTTAAAATAAGCATAACTGTACCTACAGGTAAGGTTTGGTTGCTGATATAGTAAATAACGGTGGCAATTCCACTCACCCCACCCGGTGCAATTTTATTAGGAACAATAAATATATTTATACCCAAGGCAGTTATTAATGAACCTATAAATATTAATAAATAATCTTTTACAAGTTTGTTATAATTTATTTTTTTGACCATACTTTAATTATGCGACTTTTTTCGTGAGTGTCAAGGAGTTTTTGACAATATTGTGTGGGCGCATTTAATAAATATGAAAAAATACACCCATATTGTGCTTATTGACAAAAACCCAGTCATAAAATAAAGTAAGGTATGGGGACACACCTCCTTCGAGCAAGATGTATTCCTTTAAAGGGGAGGATATATTCCTTTAGGGGAGAGGAAGAAAAAAATATTTGTATTTAAGGAGATAACGGATACGATATGAAAGTGCTTCATTTAATCGGCGGTGGAGATGTTGGCGGTGCTAAAACCCATGTTTTGCACCTTGTAAAAGAATTAGGCAAATACATTGATGTTAAAATAGTCAGCTTCCGTGAAGGTGTTTTTGCAGAAGATGCAAGGCAGATGGGTATTGATATAGAAGTTGTAAAAAGAGGAAATGTCTTTAAAGATATAAAACGGGTTATACAGATTGTTAAAGAAGGCGGTTATCAAATTATCCATTCCCACGGTGCAAAGGCAAACATGATTTCCATAATTGTCAAGTTTTTTACTCATGTGGCTACGGTGACTACGGTACATAGCGACTACAGGCTGGATTACATGCATAGCATAGTTAAAAGTCTTACTTTCGGCATGATCAATACCATTTCCCTTAGATTTATAGATTTTTACATCGGAGTATCCAGAAATTTTAAAGAAATGCTTATTAAAAGAAAGTTTAATCCGGTAAATATATTTACGGTGTATAATGGCGTAGATTTTAATGAACCGGCAAAGAATTATTCAAGAAAATCTTTTGCAGAAAAATATCATATTCCGATAAAAGAAAATGATATCATTGTAGGAATTGCTGCCCGTCTGTATCCCGTAAAAAATATCGGGACCTTAATCGATGCAGCAAGAATAGTAGTAGACTCCAACCCAAATGTTAAGTTTATCATCGGTGGTGACGGAGAAGAAAGGAAGATGCTTGAAGATAAAGTTTCCTCGTTAGGTTTAAATAAAAATGTATTTTTCACAGGATGGTTAAACGATCCCTATGAACTAATGAGTATTGTTGATATAAGCGTATTGACATCTATCAGTGAAAGTTTTGCCTATTCCATACTCGAAGGTGCAAGGTTTAAAAAAGCGACAATCAGCACATGTGTAGGTGGTATTCCCGACTTGATTGAAAGCGGAGAAAACGGATATTTGTTTAACCCAGGGGATTATAACAAATTAGCGGAATATATACTTGAACTTGCGAGTAACAAGGAAAAACGGGATTTAATGGGCGAAAAGATATATGAGAAAGCCAAGAAAGATTTTTCTTTGGAAAATATGTGCAAGACCCAGTTGGATATATATCATAAGGTATTAAAAAGAGTTGAATATATCAAAAAAACAGGCTTGACATATGATCTTGTAATTGCCGGGTATTACGGGTTTAACAATATTGGCGATGAAGCTCTCTTAATGGCAATCATT
Organism: Clostridiaceae bacterium; assembly: GCA_012840075.1. Lineage (GTDB taxonomy): Bacteria > Bacillota > Clostridia > Acetivibrionales > DUMC01 > DUMC01. The sequence continues at coordinate 35,877 of DUMC01000135.1, forward strand.
CAGAATCTGAAATTGTATATTGATGATGTTAAAATCATTGTGTTATCAAATAATCCGGAAGAAACAAAACTTTCCTACGGAGTCAATGCAATAAACCGCTTTAATATAATAAAGATAGCTAAAGCAATGAGAAAATCCCGAATGTTCATGTACGGAGGCGGTACACTGATTCAAGAAAATACCAGTACACGTTCCTTGATTTACTATCTTGGAATGATATGGGTAGCTAAAAAAGCAGGAATTAAAGTTATGCTTTATGCCAACGGTATTGAGCCGATAAATAAATATATCAATAAAAAGCTTACCCGAAATATCATGAATCATGTTGACATTATAACCTTAAGGGAACAGGCTTCAAAAACGGAACTTCAAAAGCTTGGTATAAACAAGCCGCAAATAATTGTAACTGCTGATCCTGCTTTTACGATAGAACCATGCAGTCCAAACGAAGTTGACAGAATCTTTGATAAGGAAGGAATCGGTCATGACGGTCCTTTTATAGGTTTTTCCGTTAGAAAATGGGATGGTTATAAGAACTATATTAACGTAATCGCTCGAGCTGCTGATTATGTTTGCCGCAAATACGGTGCCAAACCGGTTTTTATTCCGATGCAGCATCCTGATGACCTTAAAATGATCAAGTTAATAGCATCTAAAATGGAATGCAAAGGATACATAATTGAGAACAAATATAGCATATCCCAAGTCATGGGCATCATTTCAAGGCTTGATATGCTTGCAGGTATGCGGCTTCACGCACTTATATTTGCAATAAGCCGGTGTGTTCCCGTTGTAGGTCTTGTATACCAACCTAAAGTCGCCTGGTTGTTGGATTATATTGAACAGCCCTTTGCATCAGCAGGAGATGTGAAAACCTTAAATTACGAAAATTTTAAAAATGTCATAGATTATGTATGGGAAAACAGGTTTACATTAAAAGAGCACCTTATAGAAGTAACCGACAATTTAAAGAACAAATCCATAGAGAATGCACAAATTGCAGTATCTGTTTTAGAAAGCGATAATCATTATAATAAAAAGAAATAATTATAAGGAGTAGATACACGATTATGAGAAAAACCGTAAATATACTCGGTATACCTGTTGATAAAATTACTATGGAAGAAGCAGTAGAAAGAGTAGGATTTTTTTTGGGCAAATACAATATGGATAAAGGTAAGGATAACGAAATTGATAACAACTATGAGAATATTAAAAATAATCATGTAAAAACCGTATATACACCAAATTCCGAAATTATGATGGCAGCCCAAAGGGATGAAGAGCTTAGAAAGATTCTTTGTTCCGGCAATATGCTGGTACCTGATGGGGCAGGAGTTGTCCTTGCCGCAAAAATTCTGGGATATTCACTTCCTGAACGAGTCGCAGGTTTTGACCTTGTTGAAAACATACTTGCAAAATTCAGCGGCAGCGGTTTGAGAGTATTTCTTTTGGGAGCTAAACCCGGTGTTGCTGAAAAAGCAGCTATTAACATTATTACCAAATACAAAGGCATAGAAATATCAGGATACCACCATGGCTATTTTACTGAAGAAGAAGTAGAAACTATTATTAACAAAATTAATGAAAGCAGTACAGATTTACTCCTTGTTGCATTAGGAGCGCCTAAGCAAGAAAAGTGGATTCACAGACATAAAGATCAGCTTAAAGTAAAAGTATGCATTGGTGTAGGGGGAACTCTTGACGTTTTTGCCGGTGTGGCAACCAGGGCTCCTAAATTTTTTCAAGACCATGGGCTGGAATGGTTATATAGACTGTATAAAGAACCACGCCGTTTTTGGAGAATGCTTGATATTCCGAGGTTTCTGCTTTTAGCGGCGAAAACCAAATTCATGCAAATTTTCCAAAGCAGAAATTAAAAGTAAGCATAAATAAAAGTAAAAGCAAAAAAAACAGCAAGAAGTAAGAATATGCTTCTTGCTGTGATGTTTTATATTTGCTCTCATTTATATTTTGATTCATTTATAATTGCTCGGATTTAGTAATTGCTCGGATTTAGGCTGATTTTTCCTATTCATTTACGAGTGTTCGCTTGCAGGTTACTTTACCGCTTTAAGGTTATTTCCCTATTCATTTTCCTGTTCAACTTGCTGTTTTGTTTCTTGGGTTGTTTGGTTTGTCTCTTGCTCTGTCTCTTGTTCAATATCTTGTTTTGTCTCCTCAATATCTTGTTTTATCTCCTGGTCAGTTTCTATTATAGTATAGCTTCCTTTTACAAGGACATATAGCTTTGTAATCGCTTTAAACCCTCTTCCGTCATCCCTGGAAATTAACAAAAGATGATTTGGGGGGACTATATCATCGGTGACAAGATTATTCTTGTTGCTGTCTGTTGTGACATCTGCCAAGCCGTCTCCTTTTTTACCTGCTATTGCAAGAGCTTTACCGCTTCTTAAAATAACTTCCGAACTCTCACCAAAAATAATCTTTTGACCTGCTTCTACTTCAACAACCTCAAATTTCAAATACTTTTCCTGTTCTTTAAGCTGCAATGTCAAGCTATCAACTGTCCTGCTTAACTCTATAATTTTCTCAGCCATTTTTTCAATTACTTCATCTTTTTCTTTACTTGCTTCAGCATCCCCGATTAAGGATTTTAAATTGTTAAACCTGGAATTTATATTTTCTTCAAGTTTCTGAATAACATAATCCACATAACTTTTGGAAACCAGTGGATCTTCTTCAGTACCCGGTTCAATTGTTTTGCCGCTTGCAATATGTGCAATCGATAAACTAAAAATTAACCCAAAAATAAGTATAAAAAAAGTTTTTTTCGATATTTTCAATTTTTTCAGAAACTTTAAATCAAATTTTCCCAGCAGCTTCATCTTTTGTATACCTCGTATGTAAATTATTTGTTTAACAATTTATTTTGTATATATTATATAGCTAAATTCCCTTCTTCGAGATGCAAATTTGCTGTCCTCATAAATCAACTTTATAACTCACGAATTCTTTATAATTTAAATTAATATCAATAAAATTCATTTCAACAAAATTCATATATCATCATTTGCACATCATCAAATTTATATATCAACCAATCCAACACTGATTACTAAAGCATCATTTACTTGTTCCATTAGTTTATCGTCAAGATGTCCGATTTTTTCTCTCAGTCTTTTCTTATCTATGGTTCTGATCTGTTCGAGCAATATAACCGAATCTTTTTGTATTCCGTACTCGTTAGCTTTTATTTCCACGTGTGTCGGCAGTTTTGCCTTATTAATCTGAGAAGTAATAGCTGCTACAATCACTGTGGGACTGAACTTATTTCCTATATCATTCTGAATTACGAGTACAGGTCTAACACCCCCTTGTTCGGAACCAACAACGGGGCTTAAATCTGCATAAAATATATCTCCTCTTTTTATTACCAAATCTTAATCCAACTCCCCTAGCCTTTTCTCATATTTTTGCTGAAGGTCATTATCAACATTAAACCAAATTTCAGAAAGTTTAATATTAATTTCAGCCATTTCCTGATAACCTTTAATCAATCTGTCCCTCACCTCGATTTTCCTTCTCTCCCTTATATATAGCTGAATTGTCCTCCTGACAAACTCACTCCGGTTTGTTTTTTCCATATTAACTATAGAATCGACCTCTCTAAGTAAGCTTTCCGGAAGACTTATAAGAATTTTACGTGACTCTGCCAAAATTAACCCCCCCAAAAGGAACATCTAGTATCCCACAAAGGATACCACCTTGCAGCAAGCTGAACAGTATTATTTTGTTTCTTCTATTTATTATAAATATGTTAAATTATTATAATTATGTTAAATATGTTAAATATATTAATATGTTATTATGTTAAATATGGTGCGTTATATAACCATGAAATAATTATAATAATTAAAAACATAATAATTACATATATTATACACGTTAAGTTTACTCAGGTCAATTAAAAAAACATTTTTCTGCTTTTGCCGTTCTCTTCTTTACTGCGATTTTCTCCTTCACTTTAACTATTTGACAAAAATTAAATATTCACAACTGTTTTCGGATTGTAATCAAAATTTAAAATTATAATCAAATCAAAAGCTTTTAATTACAATCAAAGTTAAAACTGCGAGCAAAAGCTTTTGAATTACGGTAAAGGATTTTCAAGTCTTAAAATAATCCTAAGCCATAAAATAATCAATCAGATATCAAACCAGATAATTAAGTACGTTTTGTATCTTTCCTTCATGCAAATAAACTCTTGGTATTCTTTTCCCTACAAGAGCAACTATTTCATAATTAATTGTCCCCATTAAAGATGCTATTTCTTCAACCTTGATTTCTTTATCACCTTGTTTACCGAAAAGTACGACTTCGTCGCCTACTTTCACCTCACTTTTCAAATCCGTAACATCAACCATACATTGATCCATGCATATGGCACCTACTACCGGGGCATATTCCCCATTAATCAGAACCCTCGCTTTTCCTGTTAATAGCCTTGAATATCCGTCAGCATATCCAATCGGTAAAGTTGCAATTTTACTATAACGCCGTGTTGTAAATAACCTTCCATAACTAATCGGCGTATCCGGTTCCACATCCTTTACAAGAATTACATTAGCTTTCAGGCTCATTGCAGGTTTTAACGAAATCTTACTTTTATCCATATTATTCGAAGGATATAAACCATATAATATAATACCCGGCCTCACCATATTCATATGCATTTCAGGAAAATTTATTATTGCTGCACTGTTAGCAACATGTTTGATGGGAATATGAATGCCTATTCGTTGAAGCTCAGACACAATACTCATAAATCTTTCGAATTGGATATAAGTATAAGTTTTATCATCTTCATCAGCTGATGCAAAATGAGTAAACAGTCCCTCAATTATTATTCCTGGGAGTTCACTTATTTTTACAACATCTTTTACGGCATTAAAACCGGGCATAAAGCCTACCCGCGTCATTCCTGTATCAATTTTAATATGGATCTTTACTTTGCGCCCCATTCTTACTGCCACATCAGATAATGCTTTTGCCAAGTCATGGCTGAAAACCGTTTGAGTTACATTGTATTTGATAATCTCTTCGGCTCTAACAGGATCTGTATAACTCAAAATCAGTATTGGAACCTTCACACCATGTAAGCGCAGTTGAATAGCCTCATCCAGCATGGATACTGCAAGGTGGGTTACACCGTTTTCCACCAAGGTTTTCGCAATTTCTATGGCTCCATGGCCATAAGCATCTGCCTTCACAACGCCCAAGATTGCTGTCCTGTTATTTACAATTCTTTTAACTTCTCTTACGTTGTGGGCTATGTTATCAAGATTTATTTCTGCCCAAGCCCTATTTAATTTGTATTCCATTATTTCTATCCCTGCCTGCTTTAATTACATATGGTATTTCTTCTACCAGATCTCCTGCAATTAACCCGTGTTCTCCTATTCTGGAGGCAACCCTATCTCCTGCATTTCCGTGGAGGAAAACTCCGGCAACTGCCGCCTGTTCCGGTGTTAAACCTTGTGCTATGAGACCTGCTATTATTCCTGTAAGTACATCACCGGTACCCGCTGTTGCCATACCCGGATTCCCGCTTGTATTAATAAAGATGGTGCCATCAGGCAGACCAACTATTGTTCGCCACCCCTTAAGTACAGTAACCACTCCCCAGCGGCATGCGAAATTTCTTGCAGTTTCAACACGGTTAGCTTGTATCTCCTCAATCGACAAATTGGTAAGCCTAGCCATTTCTCCAGGGTGAGGAGTTACAACGGCTTTTGTCTTAAGCTTGCCTAGGATTGATACGTCCCGAGAAATCACATTTAATGCATCTGCATCAAGCACCAAGGGCACTTGAGAATTCTCAATCAACCAGGCAGTAATATCAAATACGCCGCCTTTTACAGACAAACCGGGTCCAACTGCTATAACATCTTTATTCTTAATATATTCGCCAAGCATGCTAATGTTACTTGAAGAAAGATATCCTGTTCTTTTTGATGGACAATGTACTTCATTTAGATAGCGATATTCTTCCTTTTGATAATTGTCTTCGTTGCTTTTATCTGAAAAATCCATATCTTTCATAGAAATTGTTATAGCTTCCGTCACATTTATGTCGTAAATATGTGCAAGGGTTGAGGGAACACCCAAGTATACAAGCCCTGCACCCGTACGAAGGGCGGCTTTAGCTGCAAGGCATCCAGCCCCCGTCATACCGGGGGCTCCTGTAATAATCAGAACTCTGCCGTAATCACCTTTATTTGTTTCTTTTGGTCTCTTTGGTATGAGTGATGAAAAAATATCAAAATCTACTATGTTGTTTTTCAAATTCATGATGTGGATAATTTCATGAGGAATGCCTATATCAGCAACAATAATTTCTCCTGCATACTCACAACCCGGATGCAATAAAAGACCAACTTTAGGTAATCCAAAAGTTACTGTTTTATCCGCCTTAACACATACACCCATAACTTGACCGGTACTTCCATTTAACCCGGATGGTATATCAATAGATAATACAAATTTTCCTGATTCATTTATAATTTTAATAACATCACTTACCAAGCCGGTAACTTCACCTTTCAGACCCGTACCTAATATGCCGTCTACAATCATATCAGCTTCATTAATATACAGCATCATATTCGATATGTAGTTGAAATCGCTGTTAATTTGCTCACCTTTAAGTTCTACAGGTTTTAGCCCGATTTTCCGCACAATGTCCAAATTTATCTTTGCATCGCCCATTATTGCATTAGCATCGCCTACTATATATATATTCACATAAGCTCCTCTGTTATGAAGATGCCTTGCCACTGCCAAAGCATCTCCCCCGTTATTCCCTTTACCGGCAAAAACAATCACTCTTTTATCAGAAATACTACCCAGAGTATTTTTTATCTCCTCTACTACACTGAGCGCAGCATTTTCCATCAGTACAATTCCGGGAATCCCATACTCCTCTATGGCCGTCTTATCTATTTTCGCCATCTCTTCCGGTTTTACAACTTTCATGGTTAACCTCCGTTTTGCAAATAAACTCTTACAAACTACATTTTAACAATTTTAATATTATCATTGCAATAGGAAATGGGAGCAAGCTTAAGTTTAAATTATTTCAATTATAAGACAATAAAAGTTTAATCCTAAATTACTTAATTATTTATAATTGTAAAACTATGCCAGACTAAAATGAATTAGGAATAAGCAAAACATATTACATGTGGACATATGTAATTAAATTATTGTTTAATTACAAAACTTTATGCTATAATTAATCCCAATAAAATAATTAACATAAATGCAAAATATTCCAATGCCAAATATTCTGGTGTAAATTATTTATGTAGTTAAATAATTCATGATATAAATACTAATTTGTATGATATAAATATTTATGTAAAATACTATTCATTCGATTAATTTTATTAATTTTTATATAATAACGTAATATTGGATTCATAAGGATGTGGTCAGTTGTTAAAACACTTGATATTTGATTTTGACGGAACTGTGGTTGACTCCGCAGATCTATATATAAATTTATGCAATGAGATGGCAGATGAACTGAAGGTACCTCGTGTAAACATTGAAAGTTTAAAGGAACTGGCGAATCTAACCATAAGGGAAAGATGCAAAAAACTAAACATTCCTTTATACCGTCTGCCCTTTTTGAGTGCAATAGTCCAGGAAAAGATTGCCGATCACATACATGAACTTAAATGGGTAAAAGGGATGGAAGAAGAGATCATAAAATTGAAAAGCATGGGATACGATTTGAAAATAATATCATCGAACACTGTCAAAAATATTTTAAGCTTTTTTGAAAATAACAATCCCAACCTTTTTAAAGATATTTACTCTTCAAAAGGGATTTTTAATAAGCACCGCTCAATAAAAGCATTATTGAAAAAATACAAAATTAAGAGGGATGAGGCTATCTATATAGGTGATGAATATCGTGATATTAAAGCTTGTAAGAAAGCAAAAATACGGATAATAGCCGTTACCTGGGGATATGATCCTAAAGAGCTGTTAATAAAAGGTGAACCTGATTTTATAGCTGATACCCCGTCGGAAATGACGGATATCATTCGCAGTATAACCTGATGTACAGATTAATATGTAGCCTGCTATATAGTCTGTTGTATAACCTGAGGCATAATTCGATTTATAAATAATAAAATGCGAACTTTTCAGAAGAAGATAAATTTGATTATTGCCTAGGATAAAATATTGTATTAAATTAAATATTGTATTTGATTAAATTAAATTCAAATTATTTCAAATTTTTTAGTTTAAATCAGAGATTTTTTAGTTAGTTAATTAATGGAAATTCTTAATAAGAAGTAAATTTATAAAATGATATAAAAAATAAAACAAGAAGGAAGAATTCAAATGGATAATCAGACGTCTGGTAATATGGCTGTGACTAATAATAGTAATAATAACTCTATAAATAGTAATAATAACCCTATAAACGGCATAAATAGCACAAATGCTAGAAGCAACATGGTGAAAGACACATTCTTATACCTGCCTGCTAAGATCATAGAAGGTGCTGTCGGTGTTGTTACTCTTTCGCTGCTAACCAGGCTTTTTAAACCAGACGATTATGGAAACTACCATCTTGCAGTTACCACCGTAAGCATCGTTTCCCTTTTTCTTCTGGGATGGCTTTACCAAGCTGCCTTCAGATATGTTAACAACTTTACGGGAAAAAGAAAAGTTGTTGTTTTTTATTCCACGATATTCGTTGTTTGGGCAGTCATAAGTGTGTCAATAACTATTTTAGGTCTTATTATCCTGTTCTCTCTCAGAAATAGATTTGATGCATACACCTTGAAGCCGGTGCTGTTCAGCATATTTATGTTCTTTAGTTACAGTCTGGCTCAAATTCTTTTATACATGTTAAGTGCGGCAAGAATAATTAAACTTTTTGTGGGACTATCCGTGCTTTCCGCAATTCTTAAACCTATTTTTCTGATACTATTTGTAAAAGTATTTTATACCGGCGTTTCAGGTGCAATTATAAGTTTAATTCTTATAGATGCCTTGGTTATTGTAGTAATAATTTATAGGTTAAGAATATACAGATACATAAATATGCGCTTTTTCTCTTCCAGGGTGGCGAAAAAGTTTAGCAGGTATGGCATTCCTCTTGTTGGAGTAAGTCTTTCAGCAAGCCTTCTTAATTACTCGGATAATTATATCCTCAAATTTTTCCGGGGCTCTGATTATGTCGGAATTTACTCTGCAAATTATTCCATAGCTTCTTCTGCATTCACAGCCTTGCTTTTTGCCATTATGAGAGGTGTTTATCCAACCATACTCAAGACTTGGAAGCAAAATAATAAAACTCAAACTGAAGGTCTTTTATCAAATGCAGTACGATATTTTATGATTATAACCGTTCCTGCCGTTGTGGGTATCAGCGTTCTATCACATGTTATCTCCAATATTCTCGACCCTTTATATGTAGAAGGAAGCAGTGTTATGATTTTCGTTTCAATAGGAATGTTCTTTTACGGACTTTCAGAGTATAATAACAAAGCTTGGGAACTTACATCCAATACCGGTGTAATATTCAGAAATATATTATTCTGCTGCCTTTTTAATATAATTATCAATATTATAACAATACCCTTCGGGGGATATATGGCAGCGGCAGTCAATAAGGCATTGGCATTTATGTTTTATTTTCTGCTTTCATATTTACGCGGTAGAAAAATTTTAAAATGGCATATCGCACCGGCAAGTCTTATGAAAATATTCGGCTCGGCAGCACTTATGGGGCTTATTATTTATATCGCCGTTTCTTCGTTTGAATCGGTAAGTATCCTGCATCTTTTGATTCTGGTGCCTTTAGGTGTAGTAGTGTACGGAATCGGTTTATATCTTACAGGAGAAATTAAACAGGAATTTAAGCAACTGGTTGCATTAAAAACAAAAAAATAGAATATAAAAAGCAGGAAGTTATAATAGTATTATAGTATTATAGTATTATACCCTTTGAATTCAACATTTTGATTATATCATCCGGATGTTCCTTAACCTCTGTAAATCCCCGTTTTCCTCCTGCAGGTCTGTATCTTGTAATCATCTTATATGGCGGTTTTATATCAAGCAATTGGAAAGCTTCCTTATTCTCCTTAAACTTGATAAGTGCTTTTCTCGCACCTTCTCTAATTAGTTCCCTGGCCTTTTTGGGATGCAAATGTATAGCTGCTGTGTTTCTATCTTTATATTCCTCAAAAGTACACTCTTCACCTGTTCCCGGTGTTAGCCCCCTCTTTACGGAAACAGTCTCAATTCCCTTGATTAAAGCTTTTGCTTCTTTGGTAAAAGCTTCATCCCCTGAACCAAATATGGCTCTCACTCCCAGGGAAGCGGCACACATAGCCAGTTGCCCAAACTCACCAACAGATATTCCATTTATAGTGCAATCTATAACATGATGGGAACCGGTATGCGGTATGTGGGCATAAGGAGTGCTTGCTTTTGCATGCTGTCCCACCCATGCAATGGCATCAAAACTTGCATCCAGACCAAAAGGCCATGGATCCGGGAAACCTCTAATCAGCTCAACCCTTGGATCCAAGAGAAGCTGATTTATTCCGCCGTAGCCATGACCGTCAGCTACAAGAATATAACCGGCACCGGCTTCAAAAAAACCTTCGATAGCTGCATTTACTTCTTCAGTTAGCAACTCCTTGCTCAGTTCATAGTATCTGCTATCGAACAACACATAATTTTGCCTGTCCATCACACCGGCTACTCCTTCAAGGTCAGTCATGAGATAAATTCTCATATATACATCCCTTCTTTTATATGTTTTTCTGCTTAGAGTTTAAGCAATTCCTTCAAATTCTTATACATGATCTTTTCTTTGTCTTCATTGCTGATCTTTGAAAAATACAGCTTTGCAAATTGGGTATCTACATATTGGAGCGGCATTACGGAGCCAAATACCACATTGTCTGCACCAACACTTTTAACAAAATTATCAAAGTTGAAATACAATAAGTCAATTCTGCAAAAGTCATACAATACCTTACCTTGTCTGTTCTTAGACAAAGTAGCAAGTTTACCGGCAATGGTACTTGTTGGACCATTTGTTATAATAAAATCAGTATTTGGGCATAAGGACAGCACTTGAGCAACACTTTCAGCAGTTATATCTTCCTTTGTGTCCATCCAATGTCTTTGCCTTATGTTTTCTATTGCACACGGAAGATGAACAGGGATACCTCTTTCTGCAGCCATATTAAGAAGTTCAACAGCATTTTCATGTGTAAGATTATACTGATGGTAGGTAGGATACAATTCCAACCCCTTCATTCCAAGGTCATCTATGCAATGAATAAAATCCTTTTTCCATCCGGGATATAAAGGATTAATAATTGCAAATGGAATCAAACGGTCCTTGAACTCTTTGTCGGCACCTATCTGATATGCAAGTTCTTCATTTCCGTCCTGAACATTTCTATAAAAAATGGCATTTAAATTTGAAACACATGCCATATCAATACCTGATTTATCCATTAAATTAATAAGTCCTTCGGGAGTGCTGTCTAAAACTTGTCTGAAAGGCCAATGTCCAATATACGTATTAACATCTATAATCATTACTTCATCCCCCTTTCAAGATATCTTTCGAATCTTGGATTGTTTAGTATTTTTATCTTATCTTCTTCAGGTATATCCGCACCCAGAATCTTACCAATTCCGCTGGCAAAAGAACCGTCCGTGGCAAATAACATTCTGTCTGCGCCCATCATTTTATAAGTTGTTTCCATAATTCTTGTATCATGTACACTTCCGCTTATATCAGTGAATATATTAGGATAGTCAGCCATAGCTTTCAAAGACCATTGCCAGTCTCCTCCACCCCCGATATGTCCGTGCAAAATTACTGCTTCAGGATAAGCTTGGGCTACTTTTGCAAAATGCTCGCCGTTTGAAAGAAACGGTTGGGATTCCGGATTTACTGTGAGTTTACCTGCGTGCCAAAGCATTGGAATATCAAGATCTATACACTTTTCTATGATCGGCCTCACAACCGGGTCAGATGCAAAGTAATGATTATAGAGTTTTACTCCTATCATGCCAAGCTCGTTTATACACCTGTCAATCTCATCAAGCGCTTCCCTTGTATATCCGGGATTTATAAAAGCCAAACCTTTTATTACTTTAGGATGTCTCTTCATTGCCTGGTAAACGGCATCATTACATAATTTAATATCCTCCGGGGTAGGCATACCACCTGCTATCGGCAGTGAACAAACAAGAATATCCATGCCGACTTCACTTGCATATTGTACTAACTGATCGCATTGTTCTACATTTAATTCCCTTGTTCCTGGTTTGAACCACACATGTTCATGCCAGTTAACTACCTTATTCTTCTTAAATAAATCCATTTTATTCCGGAAATTTTTCAATATGTATCACCTCTGATAAACTATTTGCAAAATTAGCATAAAATATAATTTACATGTTATGTATTATTTATCGTATTAATCGTGACAACATCATTTCACACATTATCATTCCATCTTAAGTAATTTGTAAAATAATTTATTAAATGTAAAAGCTAACTTTGCACTCCTTTAATTAGGTAATTATAACAAGGTAATTATACTCTTTTGATTTGTTTTATTCAATAGATAATTTATAATAGCAGGTTCAGATAATTAATGATAAATTCATAAAATCAATGGTAAATTCATAGTAAGTTCATTTTACAGATATATTGATAAAAAATACGTCATGTATACTATAATTAAGATAGGAGATATTTTTAGTGAAAATATATACTATGAAGGAGGTATACATTGTGGAAAATACTATAACGTATTTTAAAGAAAGTGGAAAGACTAACACCTTAAATACCTTGCAAATTGCTAAGAAAAGAGCGTTAGAGCTGGGAATTAAAAAAGTACTGGTAGCTTCAACCCACGGTTATACAGCCCTCGAAGCAGCCAAGGTATTCCAGGGAACCGATATTGAAATACTGGCTGTGAGCATCTCTAATTCCTTTGAAGATCTGGGTTGGGCAATGACTCAAGAAGAAAGGAATAGAATAGAGAAAGCAGGAATCAGAGTGTTAACCTGCCTCCATGGGCTGGCCGATGGTGTGGCAGAAGGTTTTTGTGGTGAAAATACACCAGGAAGCATTGTTGCCGACACCCTGCGCATGTTTTCTCAAGGGACAAAAGTAGCTGTTGAAATAGCTATCATGGCTGTGGAAGCCGGTTTTATTTCGCCAGGCTCAGAAGTTATCTCCATTGCCGGAACCAATGAAGGCTGTGATACTGCACTTGTAGTGAAACCATCATTTGCCAGAAAAATTAAAGATTTCATAATTTGCGAGATTCTTTGCAAACCCAGAATCCCCTAATCAATGAACTAATCAGTGCAAGCGAATGATCCGGACCTGACCCTTGACCCTATGCATTAGATAAGATCTGCAGCTCCATTAATAATTTAATCCATTTTCTCCTAATTGACAGTTTAATATCAAAATGCTACACTTAACTCGATAATCTGAATGACAAATAAACGAAAATGACTAATAATTTTTTATTATTGCATTGCTGATATAAATCAGCAAGAAACGGAGGAGCTATGAAAAAGAAAATTTGTATTATCGGTTTAGGATATATAGGTTTACCTACGGCAGCTATGTTTGCAACGCATGGTCATAAAATAGTAGGTGTTGATATTAACAAGAAAGTGGTAGATGCTTTAAATAACGGAAAAATAACAATATACGAACCATATCTGGATATTATGGTGCAAGCTGCAGTTACATCAGGAAACTTAATCGGCAAAACCGAGCCTGAAGAAGCAGATGCCTTCATAATTGCCGTACCGACTCCCATTACATCCGATAAAAAAGCTGATATGTCTTATGTAAAAAGTGCAGCAGAAGCTATTGTACCTCATCTTCGCCAAGGCAATATGGTTGTTCTTGAATCCACCTCACCGCCAGGAACAGTTAAGAATTTACTTGTGCCAATACTTGAACGTTCGGGGCTAAAAGTAGGAGAAGATTTGCTGGTAGCCCACTGCCCTGAAAGGGTATTGCCCGGGAAGATCCTTATAGAATTAGTTGAAAATCCTAGGATTATCGGAGGAGTCAACAGAAAATCCGCTGAAGCTGTTATGGAACTTTACCGAACCTTTGTAAGAGGTGAAATCTATCTGACAGATGCTACAACTGCAGAAATGTGCAAGCTTATGGAAAATACCTACAGAGATGTAAATATAGCATTAGCTAATGAATTAGCCTTACTTTGTGAAAAAATCGGAATTAATGCATGGGAAGTTATCCAGCTTTCCAACAAGCATCCAAGAGTAAATATTCATCTGCCGGGTCCCGGAGTCGGAGGGCACTGTTTGGCTGTCGATCCTTGGTTTATTGTAGAAACCGATCCTGAAACCGCAAAAATCATAAAACTAGGCAGGCAAATAAATGACAGCATGCCTTATAATGTTTTTAAAAGGGCCATTGAAATACTGTCCGAAAAAGACAGCCATTGCATAAAAGTCGCTATTTTGGGTATTACTTACAAATCTAATATTGATGATACAAGAGAAAGCCCAATAATTGAGCTTATAAAGCTGTTTGAAGAAGACGGTAAGTACCAGGTAAGCATATATGATCCACATGTATCTAGCTATAACCATAACGGTTACAGTATTAATATGAGCAAAGATGTTTATAGTGCTGCTGAAGGCAGCGATCTTCTGATATTAGCCGTCAATCACGACCTCTTTGCTAAAGTTGATTTCGAGCTACTTTATAAGAAAATGGCCTCACCAAATATTCTTGACACTAGGAATTTCTGGGATAGAAAAATGCTTAGCAAAATAGGATTCAATTATTATCTCCTTGGTGACGGCAGTACCTTGTAGCGTTCCAATTTTAATAGCCCAAAATATTCAGGTTAAGCAAACAAAAGGCATTTTAGCAATCCGGAACAATTGAATTTAAATAGCGAATGATTTTTGATTCAAGCAAACTTAAGCAAACTCTTTTGAAATAAACAAAATATAATATTGGGAACATCTTACAAAAGGAGAGTTGTATGAAGAAAGTACTTATGATCGCGTATTCCTTCCCTCCGGCAGGAGGACCGGGAGTACAAAGAACATCAAAGTTTGTAAAATATTTGCGAGCATATGGTTGGGAACCCGTAGTTTTGACGAGAGATGACAATAACATACCGTTAAAAGACGAATCACTGATAAAAGATATACCTGAAGATGTTAACGTAATTCGCACCAAAGCATGGGATCTGAGTGCTTATCCCGGAATATTGGGGCTTGTAGGCAAATTAATAGGTCGCAAAATTCTGATACCTGACAGTGAGAGACTATGGGAGATATTTTCCCGTAAGAGAGCAGAAGATATAATAAAATCTCATAATATAGATCTTATATATACTACGTCCTTGCCATACAGTTCACATCTCATGGCAATTCATCTTAAGAAAAAGTTTCCGGACATACCATGGGTTGCAGATTTTAGGGACGAATGGACTAATAATCCATATATTCTTGATAATCCTTACAATCCAATCCGCATGAATATAGAACGTAAAATGGAGCGCAAGGTGCTGCAAACAGCAGATTACTTAATAACTAATACACCTGTTATGCTTAGAAATTTTATTAACAATAATCCGGATATGAACTTGGACAAAAAATTTTGTGTAATACCAAACGGTTATGATCCGGACGATTTCAAAATTTTACTAAATGGATCCAATAGCAAAGTCAATAACAGAGATGACAATAACAATGGCAGCATACTTGTTACTAGTGATAATGGAGTCAAGTACCTGGGTGTTAATAATAAAAACAATGATGGTTTCCGTAATCCTTCCAAATTCACCATAACGTATACAGGTGCATTTTATGGAAGAAGAAAACCCGATATATTCTTTCATGCTATTGGGGATTTAATTAAAGAGGAAAAAATCGACAGAAACAAGTTACAAATTAAACTTATGGGCAGTTTTAAGAAAGAACAAATTCAAAAGCTTATAGATTTACATAATCTTGACGGGGTTGTGGAAATATTTCCTTATATTCCACATGAAGAATGCCTTAAGCACATGATTTCATCCGATTGCTTGCTCCTTATCGAGGGTGCAGGACCCGGAGCCGAAGCTTTTTACACAGGCAAAGTTTTCGAGTACATGATCGCAGGAAGACCCATACTTGCAATTATACCTGTAAACGGTGCTGCAGCAATGCTAATAAGGGAAACATCTACAGGCTTGATATCCGATTGTACGGACCTTAAAGGAACAAAGGATAATATAGAAATTTTGTACAATGCCTGGCTAAAAGGAGAGAATATTTATTCCCCAAATATAGAAGAAATTAAAAAATATGAACGTAATGCTCTAACTGCCAAGCTGGCTGAGGTTTTTGAAAAAGCTACTCGGTAACAGGGATGGTAATAGGGATGGTTCACTCAATAAAAGGGATGGTTCATTTTGCTTTCCTACAAATGTATTTCCCGGCAAATGAACCATCCCTTATTTTCTCTTGTTTTTTATGCTTTCTCTTGTTTTTCTTATGCCCTGTCTTCTATGCACTGTTGTTCTTGCTTTTCGTGTGCAATTTTATTTGCGGCAAATAATAAACCTACAACTACCCAGAATATAATCATCACCCGAGGATAATACCACACATATTCAGCCAAACCTACTGTTAATATTCCTACCAGTGATGATATCCCTCCGATAATAATATATTTAACATAATTACCACTGTTATCCGTATTGCCACCGGTATCCGCCATTCCCTTTACGGTTTTTATGGCTCTCTTTATAGTATTTATAACGAATCCTAAAAACACTACAATACCTACCAAACCTGTTTCTATCCAAATTTGCAGGTACAAGTTGTGGGAGTGAGGAGGAACAACTCCTGTATGTAAAGGATAATTTCTCACAATGTTCATGAAAACATCGGTCCCAAGTCCAACTCCCGTAAACCAATATTTTTCAAACATTGGTTCAACGGTTGCATATATCAAGCTCCTGTAGCTTACGGAGCTGTCACCTGTAAAAATAGTTAAAATCCTGTTGTATATCGTTTGCGGTAAAACAGGTATCATTGCAATACCGCCTAAAACAAACAAAGGTGTGAGCCTCCAGTTGGTAAGCACAACAAACATAAACATAGCAACTGCAAAGCCTACCCACGACGACCTGGAATAAGTAAGTGCAAGAGCTAACAGCGGGGGTATTGCAAATCCGAATACTATGAAACGTTTAATAAATGTTTTTGCCCCCATGAAAATAGCCACATAGAAAGGCAACATCATCATGAGCACTTGTCCGAAATTATTGGGATTTTCCATCGTGGAATAGACTCGTCCCGGCATTCCTGGGTTGGCCGCCAAATCAGTCTGGGACGGATTAACAGGTACACCTTTGATAGCTTGATATATGGCATACAGTCCAATAACCGTAACTCCCATAAAAATAATTTCTATAACCGTTACAAGCTGATCATCGTTCTCAATTGAATTAACTAGAACAAAAGCAAAAATCAGGCAGGTAATATGAAATACCAGGAATCGTAGGCTTAATGCAGGAAAAAGTGAAAATATCTGGGCTAACAGAATACACAGCATAAATACCGCCAGATAAAATCCTATATACTTTAAATTAAACGCTTTATCTTTTTTCGTAGCATTTCGGACATATAGCAAAAAAAGCAAACCTACAGCCATTAATGTACCAAAAATATTATACCAAAAACTATGTGGTATAATCAGCGTGATGAATAGAGCCAACGCCGTGATTATGTGTAAATTATCGGCTGCAAGCATTATCAGCTTGAACATTTTGCTATTCTCAAAAACCTGGTATCTTTTAATGTATAACTTTCTAACTATTTCAGCCGGCAATTGTATCACTTGAAAAAGAAATTTATACGTTTTGCTTTTATCCCATATTTCATCCACCCTGCTATCCTTCTTAATGATAGCTATAAAGCGGCTTTCCTTGAAACATTTCCTAAACCAGTCCGCAATCTTCTTTAATATCCTGTAAGTTAAGCTATCGCTTAAAACTCCCAATAAGTAGCCGGCTAATTTGTATAGTAAACTTAAAACATAACTATCCGAACCCAAAGTAATTACTCCTTTTCAATATACTTAATTACCCTTTTTAATCTTAGTAGAATATATATTATTAAGCTTCTACCCTATTAATAGCTTTGATACGGGTCCAAATAACACCGTTTCCTGCCCTTAATTCAAGAGATCTGCCAACATAATAATCGGTATTATTTATTAAAACTCCTGTATCGGTGTAAATTGCTTCTGCTCTTACAGTTAGTACCATGGATACATACCCCGGTCTTGTAGTTTGACGTAAAACACCCTGGTCATCCACTCCGAAAACAACCGAAGGTTTAACTTCCTTATCTATGACTTCACCAAATACGGTATTTTTAACGGAATCTTTCACTTTATCCCCAATGTTTATGGAATCTGCAACATATCCTGGTAAATCTTCATTATAGAATTGAATTTCTATTATCTCGGTTTTCTTAAATAAGGTAGTTGACGAACTGAGAAATTTATAGCCGACGCCTAAAATCCCCATGATTAGCACGACAACTACAATAAAATCTACAATATTTACTTTGCCAAATAATCTTCCCTTTTCATCAATTAGCATAAAATTCTTCCTTTCTTTTTAGTATTTTTCATTTTTTGTTAGATTTTCTTTAGCATTTTTTGTTAAGAATCCTTTTTAGTATTGACTGTTGGCGTTTCTTATTAGCATTTCTTAATTATTGGATGCCGGCATTATTTATTACTTTTACTTAATTAACTTAATTTAAATTACTTAATTAACTTAATTTATACTTGCAAACTTTTTTCATATAAATTATATGTTTTATCGACAACTTTATCAAGATTAAAGAATTCATCAACAGCTTTATATGCATTCTCTTTGAATTTTCTATAAAGATTTTCATCTTCCATCAACTTCAATATTCCTTTAGCCATGGATTCAGGATTATTATACTCAACAAGAAGTCCGCAATTTGTTATCGGATTGATAATATCAGAATTACCACCCATATTTGTTGCTACGACCGGAAGTCCTGAAGCCAAAGCTTCAATTATAAGAAAGCTTAATGCCTCGTGCTCGGACGAATTTACATATAAGTCGCTTCCGGTATACAGGTTTTTCATGTCACTCCTGAATCCAATGAAAATAATGTCATCCTGCAGTCCCAACTCAGCAACCTGCTTCTTAATATCATCAAGAAGAGGTCCGTCTCCTGCAAGAACACATTTGAATTTCCTATTTGTCATATCCTTAAGCAGTTTTATAGAATCCACAAGGTATTTATGCCCTTTATCATGAGCAAACCTTGAGGCACAAAGTATCACAAATTCATCCCCGCCTATTTTTAACTCCTTCCTTAAAGTTGATTCTACGGGCTCTTTCCAGTATGCAACATCCACTCCGTTAAAAATAACTTCGATTATGGAAGCTTTATTTCCATTTGAAATCAGCATATCCCTGCCTACATTGCATACGGCAATAATGCCGGAATTGAATTGAGTCATTAATCTATTAAAAAACTTTTGTATCCTGTTATTTGCCATAACAAAATGATTGGTATAAATTACCTTGATCCTGGGATTAAATATCTTGGAAAGGATTGCTATGTAGTTTTCCCTCAAGAACTGCGTGTGAATCAAATCTATACCCAATTTTTTACACAGTCGGCTTAATTCAAAAGCAGCTTTAACGTCGAAGGGATTTTTCATCTCAATTACAAAGGTTTCAACTCCGATATTTTTCAACCTTTCAACAAGCAAACCTTCCTCATTATAGGCAAAATATGCTTTAATCCTCTTATTATTTAACTTTTCTATGAGTGTATATACGTATCTTTCAGTACCGGCTTTGCCTGCGTGGTTTAATAAGTATAATACCTTTATTATACTACCACCTCCTTTAATTAAGACTTTTCAAGCTTATTACCATCTTCAGGCTTCCTTCCGTCTCTAAATTTTATTATCTTAGCAGGATTGCCTCCTACAACTGCATATTCGGGAACATCTTTTGTTACAACAGCACCTGCTCCTATTATAGCTCCTTTTCCTATTTTCCTCCCAGGTAAGATTATAACTCGGGCGCCTATCCAGACATCATCCCCTATCTCAACGGGAATTTTAGGTGCCGTTTGCAATCTCATAGGAATATCAAGCCTTGAGGTTTCATGATTTTGTGTGAAAATCATAACATCCGGTCCCATCATTACGTCATTACCTATTTTAAGCGGACCATATACTCTACAATTTAAACCAATCCCCGAATTATCCCCTATTTCAATATCCTTGCCTGAGCCGAAATAAGCACCATGTTCTATGTTAACATTCTTTCCCATGTATTTAAATATTCTTCGGCACAAGAAAGCTCTTATAGCCTTCGATCCTAAGCTATAAGGCATGTCCGAAGCAGGTAAATGCCTCGCTATCAAATAATATAAAGCAGTACATAAATAACGGATGATAGTTTTCATTGTTTGTTACCCCATTTACCTTATTTACTCTGTTATATGTGCGTTATTTGTACATATACATGGCGCATTTTTGCACGTTTGTGCGTAAATAATATTAAATAATATTTAATAAATAATATTTAACTTATAAAGCATTTACCTCAATATAGCACATGTTATACTGTAACATATATGATATATTTTATACAAACCAATATGTTAAAGGCAAGGGGTTATTGCCTTAAATTCTTGTTACACAATATTTAGTCGCAAAATTAGCTACAAAATTAAGAAAGAAATCTATGTCTATGTTTTTGAAAATCATGATATAAAAGATTATACTGCCTATAAGGCTTCTGACATCTTGAAATCAGAGACCTTTGAAGGTTTGGAAATTAGCCTTAAGGAGATATTTAGCGGTTATTAACAGTTAATTAACAGTTTATTAACTGTTTATTATTCATTAAATGTTTAAAAAAATAAAACGTCATCTAAAATAAAGATTCAGTTCTTACAAATAAAAGATCATTCTTGCTCTAATCCTTAAAAAGCAATAAAAAAGCAAAGGGGCGGCTCTCAAATAAGACGAAAGAACCGTCCCCCTGTCTACCAAACAAAGGGACGGTTCTCGAATGAGACGAGAGAACCGTCCCTTTGTCTATTGGAATGAGACGGGAGAACCGTCCCCCTGTCTATTGTATTTCAATTCTTCTGCTTCTCTTTTTGGCATCATCTGATTTAGGTAAATTAATTGTCAGGATACCATCTACATATTTAGCTGTTATTTCATCGTGCTTTACATCCGGTACGTAGAAACTTCTTCTGCAAGAGCCGTATCTTCTTTCTCTTCTGATATAATTATCTCTTTCTTCGTTCACAATTTCGTCTTGCTCAACATATACATTCAAGACATCATCTCTTAAGTCCAGCTTTATATTTTCCTTTTTGACTCCCGGTATTTCAATGTCAATTACATATTCCTTGTCAGTTTCTCTAATGTCTGCTTTCATGGGGCAGAATTCATTTCTCAGATAATTAATTCCTGATACAAACGGAGCCATTATTGTCTCAAATGGTTCATTGAAAAAATTATCAATAAAATTGTTTATATCTTCAAATGGATCCCTTCTCCTTAAACCGGAATTTCTTCTATACGGTGTTAAACCGAACATAAAATGCGCCTCCTTAAAATTTTTTTGTAATATCATTTTGATATTACTTATGTACAGCTCCGTTTTCAGCTTAATTTATATATACGCTGTTGCCTGCTACATTGTCTGAATTTTTCAAATCCGGATCATCAATTTGTCTTTGACTTTCTTTGACCTTCTGATTTCTTTATATTATATTTTTTATAATAGTGCAACATTGATTTTTACCAAATAAATCATATTATACGATTATATCATTGATTATCAAGCTTTTTCTTACATTTTCGAACTATTTCTTATAATTTGAAAACAAATTCATCCTATTCCTTTTTCTTTTTTGTCTACACCATCTTGCCATTTTTGGTTTTACATCGTCCTCATCTTTTTTAAATAAAGTATGCGTAATTTTGTGATAAACCAGGAGTTTTCAAGACCTACCATTTTTATTATATCCATTATATTTATAGAACCTGTTACTATCATAAGAATACATCCTGCTGCAAAAGTGCCCATTATTGCTGATATATTTAAGAGGAATTTATTATCTACAAAAATTGTGAAAAAGCTTTGTATATATTTACCGGATAAACACATTATAATGCATATAATCCCAGGCTTCACGATCCAGTTACGTAAATCTACAGCCATACCTGTTGTCTTGATTACCAAAGCCAGATCCAGTAAACATACAATTGTTGAACTTAAAATTATTGCCACTACATAACTTTTAATTCCATAAATAGGTAAGAGAAAATAAACGAAGGCAATTCTTATTAAATATCCAATAATTGCATTTCTTAGGATCTTGCCCTCTTTTCCAAGCCCGTTAAGTATGCCGTTTAAAGTTTGCTGCAAGTAGAAAAACAAGCAAGTAAAAGATAAAATAAATATTAAATCTCCAACATTATCCCTTCTGTAGATTAATCCGCTTATCTCATAAGGATACCCTATAAATATCGCCATAAAAAGAAAGCCCAAAACAAATGTTAATTGCATGGATTTTGTAATCCTGTAGTTTATGGCTCTGAAATTTTTAAGGGATAAAGCTTCAGATATAGCCGGTACCAGAGTTGTTGCCAGTGAGGAAGTCACCAATGCCGGAAAAGTAATAATCGGCATGGCCATTCCTGCCAGTTTTCCGTATAGTTCAACACTGTTCTGGTAATCCATTCCTCCATGCATAAGCCTAGCCGGTATCATTATTAACTCAATTGCAGACATTAGTGACATGATGAGCCTATTTGCTGAAATTGGTGCCGCTATCTTAATTATTTCAATAATTATGCGTCTCTTCTTCATCAGCCCTCTTCTGTGTGTAGTTTTATATGCTGTCTTATTCTCACTCTTCTTCCCTACTTTATTTCCTTCCTTTACTACAGATACTTTGAGTGCATTATTTCCATATGCTTTGATCTTTTGCACATTTATCGCATACACAATTAGAAGAATCAACATATTAGCTATCTCGCCTAAAGCAAGGGAAGCAGTTGCCGCGGCACAAGCATATTCAAGCCCTCTGCTTGCATACTTACTTAACGCCAATAGCGTAAATGTTATTTTTACAGCTTGTTCCACTATTTGCGACCATGCAGTCGGAGTCACATTCTGCATTCCGTAAAAATATCCCTTTAAAACCGATGATACTGCAATCGCAGGTATGCAAGGAACTAAAAAAAGTATGGAATTATATGTTCGCCGGTCTTTTAAAAAGTTATTAACTATAAAATCTATGTTTATGAATATGAGAAGGGAAACAAGAAGACCACTTAAGATAACAAGTATAATGCCGCATTTTGTAATACGGCTTATATTTACATAA
Organism: Clostridiaceae bacterium; assembly: GCA_012840075.1. GTDB lineage: Bacteria > Bacillota > Clostridia > Acetivibrionales > DUMC01 > DUMC01. The sequence goes on from DUMC01000135.1 coordinate 59,394, forward strand.
TGGCCTTTTGCCGTCTCCTGAGCCGTTAATCTGGATACGGCTATATTAAATCCTGACGTCAAAGTCATTATTATTAACGAATACACAGGTGCTACAAGCTGGAAAAGCCCCATACCTTCAGCACCTATTAGATTTGACAGGTATACTCTGTAAACAAATCCTACCAACCGGACAACCAGTCCGGAGATTATTAAAATAATTGCACCACTTATAAAAGTTTTGTTTTTTTTCATCATGACCTCTCTCAAAAAAATTGTCATGATATTAATATTAATAAGTTGGTGCAATTATGACTAATTTAATGAATTTTGGATTTATTGAGGTCAGGCTTGAATTTTATGAATTATTAAGTCGTTTCCCTGCGTGCCAGGCGCTCTTCTCTTCTTATTTTTGCCTGCTCGTATTCAATTTTTTCTTCTTCCGTCTCAGGTATCAGTTCAGGTACAGGAGTAGGTCTACCTTCATCATCCAAGGCCACGTAGGTTATATATGCTTTATTCGTTTGGATAACAGCACCTGTCCTGTAGTTCTCAGCAAATACTTCCACTTTTACTTCCATGGACGTTCTACCAACCCAGGTCAATTTGGCTTTCAAAATAAGCAGTTCGCCACACCTTACAGGATGCCTGAAATCCAGGCTATCCAAAGCTACTGTTGCTACAACTCTGTTGGAGTGCCTTGATGCCGCCATTGCACCTGCTATATCTATCCAATGCATAAGTCTTCCGCCAAGCAAGTTTCCTAAGATATTAGTATCATTAGGCAAAACAAGCTGAGTCATTTCAACTGCAGATTCCGACGGAGTCTTCTGCTTTTTAGGTGTAATGCTTTTATCATTTTGAATATTGTTTCCAGTCATTGAACACCTGTTTATTGCACAAAACCTATTATTACTTGCAATATTGTGGTTATTGACTATATTGTTAATAACATTACTGATTTTTTCCGTAGTATTGCCGACTTGTTCGACATTATTGTTATTTTGTTTTTCCTTTTTGCTGTTTTGTTCTGCACTATTGCCGATTTGTTCTACTCCATCATGCATTTTTCATCTTCCCCGCCTTTGCCCTTAGTCTATTTAAGCGTTTTTTCAAATCATCCTTATATATGCTATTATTAATACCCATTTTATAAGAAATTTGAAACGCTTTTTCCGTAATTTCCAATGCCTTTGCTACGTTTTTTTCCTTATGCTCGTAGTATTTGGCTAATTCAATCATGGCAAACAAATTAAAAGTGCCATCTTGCTCAAGCACTCTATTCCAATGTTCAACGGCTTTATCATACTCTCCTTTTCTTTTGTAAAGTTGGGTTAATTTCTTTAATGCTGCATCTCTTACTCTCTTATTATCTGATTGCACACATTTTTCCATACATTCTATGAAATTATCACTTTCCCCGCAAGCTTCGAAAATCCTGCTCAATCCTAGAAGTTCTTGCCCATCTTCTGCATTTTCTATTGGACTCTGCAGCAATTCGTTGATTTTTAAGAGCAGTGATACCATTGACAGAATATCCTGTTCATTATGCTTAATTACTCTTTTTATTTCTCTCGCATCTCTGTCCATAAGATATTTAAAATATATGGAAGGAATCATCGAGCCCGGTATGTCATCAATCCTGAATTCTCCAAGGATATTTTCTTCAAGTGAAGAAAGAGAGCAGCTTTCCAGTTTGAATTTCCATATTTTCCTTGCAGGGAATAAAAGGTCGATGTGTATAAAATCTTCTAATGGTACTTTTAACCTATTGAAAATATACCTGGTTTGAAGCAAATTCCAGTCGAATGCTTTTCCATTGAAGGTCACAATACCTTTACATGAAGCTAAAAGTTCGGATAACGCTTCTAACATGGCAATCTCTTCATCATAATCACGCATAAAATACTGTCTAACTACAAATGAATCTTCAGTAAAGAAGCCTGTTCCTGCAAGAAAAACAACTGTCCCTGTACCGCCTGATAAACCGGTTGTTTCAGTGTCTAAGAAAATGAGGTCTTGAATAGTAATTTCTGAGGGCTTAACAGAACATATATCAATAAACATATTGGAAGTTTCAGAAGATATACCTATATCGAAAGTATCAGAAGATATACCCGGACAAATCCTTTTTAAAGAATCTTTGGTGACGGTTAAAGCTTCCCCTAAGGCATATCCCCCGTATATATAAGTTAACGGGAATCTTTTTTCCATTATAAAGCAGGAATATCCCGATGAAGCACTTTCATAACCGTCCATTATATTATGAATCTCGTATTTGTCATACTGGGACGGTATTCTTGAAGGTTTTTGGATATTATTTTCTGTCTGTTCTACATATAATTTTAATCTACTTACTATGTCTCTTTTTGCATCCTTTTCCATGAGGATTTATAACATCCCTTCTTGTTAGGATTTACAATATCCCTTGTGTTCTGTTTTCAAAAGCCTTCATTCGCTGCCTAGGATATCAATTATCTCGTACTATTAAATCAATTATATCAACTAAATTAATTGTATCAATTATTTTATTATCACTAGCTTGCATTTTTTATGAAGAAATATTTGCCAAGAGACATAAGTGGTAATATTTTCGTCGATATTTTCTTCTTTATAATAAATGTATCCTCTTCTCAGATCAACTATTATTTATATTATACTTTCCGATCAATTAACCCTGCTTTACAACCATATCTTTTCTTATATACATGGCAGGCACTACACCTACCTCTTTCATATCGGCAAGTTTATGATATACATACCCATCTTTTCCTACCACTCTCACAACATTCTCATTGGTGTACGGAGTTCTCAACCAATACATTGCACCCTTTTTCTTATCAAATTTATAACTTTCCCATTCCTTGATGCTTAATAAAAATACTCTCTCTTCCGAAACCATGGCGTAAGAATTATCATAATTTTGAATTGTCTTTCCAGGTACACTAAACCAATAGTGAGGCTGATAACCTGATTCAGCATATTTTTTATATGCAGGAGCCAGTACTGTTTTTAATTGAACGGTTTTTATCGCCATTTTTTCATTATTGTTAAATTGGCTTAAAAACCCACCTTCATCTTCATCATTAAGCCATTTCCTTATATCCGATTCTATCCATAAATTACTGCACTCACTAGAAAAGGCACGCTTTGCAACTATATCCTTGCATATTACAAAATAATACTCGTCAGTTTCCTCAACTATTTCCCAAACTAATGTTTTTCCTTCAAATTTTCCGAAACTTAAAGTATCGTTTTTATTATGTGCCTGGAATAAGAAAATTCCGGCTATAATAGCAGCTAAAGGAACAAATACCAAGACCTTCGCAATCTTATGATTTTTAATATGATTTTTCACATATTCGGCAATAATCCTATATCTAGGTACTATAATAATAATCTCCACTATATCAACAAACATCACAAACAGCATCATATCAAAAAATACATTAAACAGAAACATATGCTTTGCCAGGTCAGCTTCTCCATTTCCTACAACAGGTATTATGAATTGTGCAGCAGCAAACAAAAGCAACATGACCCTGGCAGAAATATCAAGATAATATTCTTTTAATACGTATTTATTTTTGTATTCCCAAAGCTTATGCAATGCTAAGCATATGTATATCAAAAAAACTGCAATTATCGTCGGAAGTGCAAAACCTGTAAAGGATTTTCTTATGTTTTCCCACATTGAGAATTTTGTGCAGTGTTTTACTATTTCCTCACTTGCTTCTTTTGTATAATTTCCCAGATACGGCGGACGCAGTGACAAACTTGCTTCTGCACTTATATCCATTTTTTCAAGTAACCTGGAAGGATGAGTGATGTAATATCTTAAAATATTAAAAGTTCCCGCTTTTTCATATACATCTTTACTGAATTCATCGCTGTCAATATCGTATTCGCCATGATTCCCATAAGCGTTAGTATCCGCTAAAACCGCATACTTCTTATCGATTCCGAGAAATTCCAGATCTTTTTCGGGCTCTTCCGAACCTTTAAGAATTCCGTAAAAAACCGTATGATACCTGGTTACATTGTGTATCCACTTAGGTATTGCCATGTAATAATATATGGATGCTGCACTTAAAAATACCACTCCTGCTAAAATTAACAGGCGTTTCCCTGCTTTCTTTTCTTTAAATAGCAGCAATAACGAGAATATCACCACAAATACAGCTAATGGTACATTTGCAGCTTTCGCACCTACAAGTATGATAAACGAGATAAAGTACAGCAAAAGCATTGAATAGCTATAACCGGTTTTTTCCTTTTTAATTAAATACAGCACTGAAGAAAACCATAATAAAAAACCTACTAAATTTATAGCTTCCCCAAAAAATGAGTTATAGTAAGCCAAATAGCCTACATCAAAATATATCAGTATTAATACCAATAGAAAAATTACATTCCACCATTTGTGCTTGCTTCGAATATTCTTCCATATCATAACAACAGCAGCACAATGAATCAACAATAGCAATACTCCCAGTACCTTTATATCAAATGTTGCAATTGTTTTATCTTTTAAATAACATAATATTCCATTAATCAGTTGCGCTGTCTTTAAAAATAAAAACTGTGTACTTTCATACGCAGTTATATTTCCAACACCCGGATTTATAATAAACACAATATGTTCGAGCAAATTATCAAATTCTTTTACATAATCATATTTTTCTTGAAAATAAAAGTACTTCAGGCTCTTATCACTGGTTAAACCTAACGGCTGTAACACCCTGTAATAGTCAGAATTATCTGCTACTCCGACAGTGTCAGGGAAAAATAATATAATGCTCCCAAGCATCACCAATAGCACAAATAACAAGAAATATTTGCATTTTTTCAAAAGCTCCATCTACAGATTATATTACCCCCTCAACTTTTAAGCGTTTTAAGTAATAATACTTGAATTGTAAATATTTAATTGGCCAGTAATTATAATACCAGAATCAATACCGGAATCGTCAACTTATTTGATTAATTTATTATAAATTTATCTCCTATTTATTTAAAAACCCACATTTTATTCCCGAAAAAATTCACTATAATTGCAAAAATAGTAGCAACCGTCTTACCGATAACAACATTTGCTTTTAGAACATTGCTCATAAAATACAAAACTGCAATGCTTACTCCCAGCGATAATAGGTTAATAACAATAAACCTGATCCCCTGCTGAATACCAGTATTCTTGTTATTCTTATATTTCGCAAAGGTTGCAAAGGTCCAATTTCTATTTAAAACATAACTGTTAATCATTCCGCAGCTATATGATATTACTTGAGCCTGAAGATTGCCCACATTCAGAAATTTCAACAAAGTGAACACACTAAAGTCTATCAGGGTGTTTAGAACACCTACTGCATTAAATTTAATAAACATGAAAATGCCGTTTTTATATGTATTAATCATCTTTCTTATTTTGTCGCTCATTATCAGCCTTATTTTGCAGTTCATCTTCAAATCCTATCTTCTCCCTAATGATGTACAGCGGTCTGCCTTTGGTCTCGTCATAAATCCTTCCTATGTATTCGCCTATAATCCCCAATGTAATCAGGATTACCCCGTTAAAAAATAAATTTATGACAGTAAGCGATGCCCAGCCCGGTACTGTAGTATTCGTAGTTAACTTTTGTATTATTACAATTACTAAATATATAAAGCTCAAAAGAGATATTATAATTCCGACATATGTAGCAATTTTCAATGGCCTATGTGAAAAGGAGGTTATTGCATCCATGGCAAATTTAATCATCTTTTTTAGAGGATACTTGGTCTCGCCCGCAAATCTTTCTTCCCTTACAAATCCAACACCTGTTTGCTTGAAACCCAGCCAGCTAATCAACCCTCTAACATAACGGTTTCTTTCAGGTAATAATTTCAGTGCATCGCATACTTTTCTGTCTATCAGCCTGAAATCCCCTACATCAAGGGGAATGTCCACGTCAGTAATGCTGTTCAGGAACCTATAAAATAGCTTGGCGGTTACTTTTTTAAAAACTGTCTCTCCCTTTCTTTTCAACCTCTTTCCATATACAACTTCATATCCTTCCTTCCACTTCCGTATCATATCTTGTATAACTTCGGGCGGATCCTGAAGGTCAGCATCAATGACAATAATTGCTTGTCCGCAGGAATTATCCATTCCTGCAGTAATTGCTAATTGGTGTCCGAAGTTTCTTGAAAAATCTATTAACCTTACATTACTATCACTACGGCAAATATCCGTAACTATTGTTTTTGTATTATCCGTACTCCCATCATTTACAAAAATAATTTCATAAGGCTCTCCTATTGATTCCATTACATTTTTCAGTCGTTTATAGGTTTCACGAATAACAAGTTCTTCATTGTATAACGGCACAATTACTGAATATGTGACATCACTTATTTTCACAAACAGCACCTCATTATTATTCCCTTTTCGTTTGTTACAAAAAATATAACTACAATTAAAAAATTTTAAACAACTTAAAAAATTTTAGCAACAATCTATATAAAAATCCATTGTATATTACACATTGCCTAAATAAACATGTTTCAAATACTTTGAAGCTTTTTCCCCCGCAGTGCTAAGAGTTTTTAGGGGTGTAGCGGGTTTATCCATCTTATACCTTGGAAAATATCTTGACAAGTGCAAAACGATTTCAGGTGAAATAGATGCAAGCCACTTTGCCAGTTCTTCAATTTCTTCAATTGAATCATTTAATTCAGGTATTACTAACGTAGTCACTTCTACATGGCATTTTTTTACAGCATATGCAATTGTGTTTTTTACATGCTCCAAAGCATTCTCACTTTTACAGATATCTTTGTAAAATGAAGCTTTAAAAGCTTTTAGATCAATATTCATTGCATCAATAAAAGGTAAAGTATCAGCAAGAGGCTCTTGACTGATATATCCATTTGTCACCAATACATTTGCAAGACCTTTTTCTTTAGCTAATTTTGATGTTTCATATACAAATTCATACCATATTGTAGGCTCATTATAGGTATATGCTATACCTACATTCCCCCGGGAAACGTATTTTTGAGCTTCTTCCACCAGCCTAGCAGGTGTAATGTCATAAGTATCCGGAGTCTCATGTGCAATTTGCCAGTTTTGACAAAAAGAGCACTTAAGGTTGCATCCAAAAGTCCCCACAGACAGTATAATGCTTCCCGGATGAAAGTGATATAAGGGCTTCTTCTCTATAGGATCCAGCGCGATTGACGTTATCTTCCCATAGTTTAAAGAATAAAGCTCTCCGTCTATATTCTTGCGGACTCTGCAAACTCCAACCTTTCCAGGCGATATAAGGCAATTACGTGGGCACAGGTAACAGTGAACCTTGCTGTCTTCTGCTTTTTCGTAATACATTGCCTGATGCAGGTTTTGGTTAGGCATTTTGATCACCTCGTTGGATTTATAAGGTAGGGGGACACACCTCTCTCAGCTTACTGGTATTCCTTCTGTGGAGAGGAATGTCCCCCTTTGATTGGGGGAACACACCTTTCTCAGTTTACTGACATTCCTTGGTGTAGAGAGGAATGTCCCCACTTGATTGGGAGGACACACTCCTTAGAGGAATGTCCCCTTTCATTTAGCTCCGTGTCTTACAACCTGGAATCTCTCCATAGTGTACTTCTCATTAGGGCTTATCCCTGCTTTTCTAAGAGCAATTGAAACCTGTTCCTCGGGTGTATCTATCCCCTCAAGATTCGGCAACAACAAGCCTGTTCTGAATCCTGCTCTCACAATGACTCCATATTTTATCACATCAAGCTGATCCATAGATTCTATCGGCTCAGGTTCTCCCAGGACATCAACGGAATATACCAATTCATCAAGTTCGTTAGCACTTACAGGAAAGAACCTTGGGTCATTTGTTCCGGCACTTATAGCATTATGGATTATTTCTTCGGCAATGTTTTTCTTAGTTGGTTGTATGGTTCCTATACAACCTCTTAAGTTACCGTGTTTTTTAAGAGATACGAAAGTTCCTGCTCTGTCCCTTATCATTTCCTCAGGTAAATCTCCGAACTTTTGCTCATACTCATTTTGGCTTACAACTCTTCCTTCCCTTACATAAGTTTCCAAGGCAAAACGTGCCAATGAAACATAAGGGTCTTCATCTTTTCTTAAAATGCTTATTTTGCGTTCCATTTCTTTTTTGTATTCTTCATATAGTTTTCTATTCGGGTTTACATCACCAATTTCAATTTTTGCGATAGCATATCCTACTCCAAAGGGTCCTTCATATGAATATACCTTGGGGTATATGTCATACCCATCCAATGCTCCGAACATTATTAAGAACGACCTTAAGCCACATTGAGCAGCTTCTTCGCAAAAATACGGGTCAAAGTTTAATATGCCTTTTACATTCCCTTCTGAAATATACTTAACCAGGAGATTATCAAATTCCACACCTTTTGGGTTATATCCATAAGGAGATGCATGACTTACTGTATGAGATAAATCACCGCTTGCAAGAAATACAATCCTTTCATTGGTTTCAGCTACAGCTTTTCCTATGCACATTCCAAATCTATAAATATCGATATAAGGTAAGTCTGCAAGGGAGATTAGCACAATTTTAAATTTTTTAGAGTTATTTTTTCTGTACTCCTTGTCCACAAAGTATAAAGGAACCATGGCTCCATGGTCGATTTTTTTAGAAACCCTCATTCTTTTTAATAAATTGTTTTCAAGTCCTCCGCAGTATATACCTTCAGCTCTGGCGTTTCTGACTATTTTTTCAACAAGCTCGGTATTATTTTCAAACTCCAGTTTTACCTCAGATGCATCAAATTGTCCTAAATCACCTTTCAAAATAGTATCTGTAGGTATATAAAAGAAATCTTTAAAAAAAGGACCATGAGGTGTAGTTACAATTATTGTATCCGGAGCATCCTTTCTTATATCTTCCGCCGCTCTTTTGGTTGCCTCTATGGTTTTTATAGCGTCTATTTCACTACCCTTGCCTACTTCAGGGATTATTATAGGCGGATGAGGGAAAATATACGCATTAATAATTTTTCCCATATTGCACCAACCTTTCATTTCACTAGTTTTTAAGGCTTTTCTACTCGGCAAACTTAATTATTTTAAGTAAATTATTAAAGCCCTCTAAAGTCCGATACCATTTGTTCATCTATTTATCAATTAATTTTAAAAGTTTCAGCGTCGTATCCTTAGGATTTCCGCTTCCCAAAAATTCATTCAACGGTCCTACACATGACGGACATCCTTCTTCGCAGCCACAGTGCTTTATCATTTCTTCCGCAGTTTTTAATATTTCTTTGTGCAAATCAAATAGTTTATCGCTAAATCCGACACCTCCGGGATAATTATCGTATATGTATATTGTAGGTCTTTGGGTGAAGGGAGATTTTACCTGGTATACTACGCTGATGTCCCGGGGATCACACATGAGATATATAGGAGCAGCATTTGACAATACATTTGAAAGCCCCAATAATCCGTTTTGAATATCGGTCTGGGTCATGCCCTCCGGCATCAATTCAGGAAAGCTTATCCAATAGGAAGTAGTATGCATCGTGATTTCAGGGAGGTCTACCGGTCCGGATCCTATATTTTCATGAGTGTAAAACTTAATTTTTTTGAACATGGTTACCAGGGCGGTAACCATAACTTCTCCGCTGCATTTTAAAATATCCTTGTCCTCTTCCTCCCGGAATACATCAATAACTTTAAGTTCAACTGCCAGATTCGCATCCGTATAATAATCAACATCTACTGACCTTACATAAGCTTTTTTCTCTTCAAAGTCAAGTTTTTCTACTTGATATTGCTGACCTTCATGGATATATATAGCTTCCTCGTGGATAAGCATCGGAGCGGAAAATCTGTCACACTCACCGATAACTCTATGATTTGGCGTTGTTATATCAATGATAATGAAATTTTCATTAGATGCGCTTCTTAAACTAATCTCGTCTGCAGGAAATGCTTCAGACATCCAATGCCATCTGTTTCCTACATGTCTTAATATTTTTGCATCTTCAAGAAAAGATAAAATTTCCTGGGTTGTTTCGACTCCAAACTTTTCATCATCGGTAAAAGGAAGCTCAAAAGCCGCACATTTAATATGGCTCAGTAATATAGCAAGATTATCAGGATTTATTAGGCCGTTTTCAGGACTTTTACCAAAAAAATATTCCGGATGGGTTATTATATACTGATCAATAGGGTTGCTGCTTGCTATTAAAAAGGCCGCTGAAATCATATTTTTCCTGCCCGCTCTCCCGGCTTGCTGCCATGTGCTTGAAATTGTTCCAGGATAACCACACATGATGCAAGCTTCCAGTGTACCGATATCTATACCCAGTTCTAACGCATTAGTTGCTACAATTCCCGTTATTTCACCATCACGCATTTTTCTTTCAATTTCACGCCTTTGGTTTGGAAGATAACCGCCTCTATATCCTCTTATTTTTTCCTCTTGATTCATCTTACTTTTGAAAACATCTCTAAGATACGTAACCATTACTTCTACATTAAGCCTGCTTTTTGTAAATATAATAGTCTGTATGTTGTTTTTTACAAGCAACTCTGCAATCATTCTAGCTTCCATGAGACTGCTTCGCCTAATACCTAACTCCTTGTTTACAACAGGGGGGTTATAAAATATTATGTGCTTTTCTCCTGAGGGTGCACCGTTGTTATCAATAACTTCAACTCCTTCACCGATTATCTTTTCCGTCAGTTCCCCCGGGTTGGCTATGGTTGCAGAACAGCATATAAATTGAGGGTTTGAGCCATAAAATTTACATATGCGTTTTAATCTTCTTATGACATTTGCCATATGGCTGCCGAATACACCCCTGTATTGGTGGATTTCGTCAATAATTACAAACTTAAGGTTTTCGAACAATTTCGTCCATTTTGTGTGATGAGGTAAAATACCGCTGTGGAGCATATCGGGGTTTGTAACAACTATATGCCCTGCTTGTCTTATCGCTTTTCTTGCTGATTGTGGTGTATCTCCGTCGTAGGTAAAAGTTTTTACATTGACGCCTGCTCTGGTTATAAGTTCATGGAGCTCTGCCATCTGATCTTGTGAGAGCGCCTTCGTCGGAAATAAAAACAAAGCTCTTGATTCTTCATCTTTTATTATGGCATTAAGAACCGGAATATTGTAGCACATGGTCTTACCTGAGGCAGTCGGAGTGACAACAACAATATTTTTGCCCTGCTTTACCTTTGATACTGCTTCTGCCTGATGCGAATATAATCTGTATATTCCCTTTTGTTCAAGGGCCTTTTTTATCCTTGTATCAATCCAATCAGGGAAAGGAGCAAACTGAGCCTCTTTTGCTGGGATTCTCTCCCAATGAGTTATATTTTTTCCTATTCGTTCATTGTTTTTAATATATTGAAGTAATTGTTCAAGATTCATATGCTTAACCTCGGATCAAATTTAAAAATCTTCCGGTGTTATCACGAGTGTGTTTATTAAAAATTATATTTTACATAGCTATTATTGTCAAAAATTTTATAGCCATAAAACTTAACACATATATTCTTTTAATACTCTTATAACTTCATCCCTGCTTTCAAGTCTGAATACTTTATCTCTTATATAACTGGCACCATGCATACCTTTTATATACCAGGCAATATGCTTTCTCATTTCAAGTATTGCGGTACGTTCTCCCTTTTCTTCTATAAGCATGTCCATGTGCCTCTTTATCATATTGAATTTTTCTTCATTAGATACTTCAGGCAACAGTTCTCCGATTTGAAGATAGTGAATTATTCTGCCAAATATCCACGGATTTCCCTGAGCACCGCGTCCTATCATTATTGCATCGCATCCGGTATGCTCGAACATCCTTTTTGCATCTTCCGGGGTAAAAACATCACCGTTTCCTATTACAGGTATAGATACAGCCTTTTTAACTTCCGCAATTATATCCCAGTCGGCTTTTCCGCTGTAAAACTGCTGCCTGGTTCTTCCGTGTATTGCTATGGCCTTTGCCCCGTTTTCTTCTGCAATTTTGGCTAATTCTACAGCAGTAATTGTGGAATCATCCCATCCTTTTCTTGTTTTCACCGTCACAGGTTTACTTGTAGCTGATGATACAGCTTTAATTATCCGGGCTGCCAACGGCAGATTCAACACAAGAGCACTGCCTTCACCACTTTTTGTTATCTTGGGAGTAGGACATCCCATATTTATATCAATTATGTCCGCATTTGTAGAATCAAGATACTTAGCTATTTCAGCCATAATCTCCGGCTCTGAACCAAAAATCTGCACACAGGCAGGTCTTTCATTTTCATTTATCTGCGCTAATTTGCCGGTCTTCTTGTCATTATAATACATTCCCTTTGCACTGACCATCTCAGTATAAACCAGCCCGCATCCCTGTTCTTTGCATAATAACCTAAACGGCATGTCCGTTACTCCTGCCATCGGCGCCAGGAAAATATTGTTTTCAATTTTTACATTGCCAATATATATACTTTTTAGGTATTCCGTCTTAGTCATATGTTTATTCATTTCCTTGCAAAAATTTTACATTTAGCACTGTAAAATTAATTAAATATTTTACAGTGTAAATTTTTATATTTGCTATTATTTTACATATAATAGTTTTTAAAGTAATTATATATTATATCTTGATAACAATAATATTTTTCTCATATTAATTTGCCAAATCCATTTAAGTTTAATTCTACACCTTTTCCCTTAATATGCAATAGGAAGCTACCTCAATATTTTCCATAATCCTTTGCAGTTTCTATCATAGCAAATATATTTTCATCCGGCGTGTCCCGTCCGCATTGATCCCCTGTGGATAATATAAAACGTCCTCCTTCAGCAGCATCATCAATAGCTCTTTTTGAAGCTTCTATTACATCTTTTACGGTTCCGTTAAGCATGATATTGGTAGTATGTAAGTTTCCTTTTAATACTAGCTTATCTCCATACATTTTCTTTAACTCTTTCAGATCACAATCACCCATAGGAGGAGGTTCTAAAGGATCAATTACCGTAAGATCAGTTTCCTCGGCGCAGATTTTTACCAGTTCCTTTTCCGGGCCGCAAGAATGAATGTGGGTAGGAATGTTATATTTTTTTCCTAAGGCTGTTATCATTTTTACAATAGGTAATGCTAATTCCCTAAAAATTTGAGGTGTCTGATGAATCAAAGTCCCTGAACCTCCAAGACAAATAAAGTCTGGTTTGCATTCTAATGACATAAGTCTCTCGAACCTTTTGACATAGTAGTCTAACATTCGTTCACTTTTAGTATAATATTTTTGAGGATTATCATAAAAATCATATATGTCAGCTTCAGTATTAAGAAGTTTTGTAGTGCCGCAGAAAACACCTACCAGTCCATGATCACCCATTTCTTTTTTTACTAATTTTAAAAGCTCTTCTCCTTTAGGCCATTGTTTAACACCTTCGACAGGTTCATACTTTTCCGGAATCAAAGGTAAACCAATAGAAATTGGATTTACACCATGATTAGGTGGATTTAACCTATGGTAAACAGTAACTGTTGGAGCCCAATTCATTTTACCGTTCTCTATCCAGCACTTTTGAGTTATTATTCGTTCATTATCTTTGAATACAATAAATGTTTGATACTCTCGATGGTCCTCGTTTAATTTTAAATCATCAAATTCGATAGATACATAACCATCCATAAGTGAATCAAATCCGAAATATTTTACACAATCTATATAAGCTTTCCATTGGGGAGGGTCTTGGTATAAATATATATCCCAAAAAGGTTTTCCGGTAAGTCTGGCAGGAATCATATTCGAAGTATCAGGTGCCACCGGAACATGATCAGGAATTTCACCGTTTAATACTTTTAACAAACGTTCTCTGGAAGTCATATCAATTTCTCCTTTCAGAGACCAATTAGCATAAATTTTACATTTATCATATACTATACCAATATTTTTTGAATTTTCAATTAATAAAAATAACGCATATTATTACAAATTGTATTTTTTGAATAATTAGGTACTACCAAGACAACTATATCCGGCTTGGTTTTATTAATTGCCTCTTCCAGCATTTGTTCATATGCAGGTGCTAAAAACTTTTTATTATTGTCTTTTGAAGTGATTTGTTCTCGCACATAGATATTTACTACGTCTGTAATAGCAACCTTATATTGGTTTTCCAAGTGTTTAATGGTATCAATACTTATACCACCTGGACCAATCCCTCCTACAACCAAAATCTTCCTTTTATTCATTCAAATCATGTCCTTTCATTGAAAACAAAGCTTATGTATTAACCTCTATTAAAGCAAGCTCATGTATTAACTTACAATAAACATTTTTATAATAAATCGCTATTATATGAAAAAAAAGCACGATATTAATATAAATATATACCAAATTCATTAATTTTCTAAAAAGATTTACTCCACGCAAGTACGCCCCATACTACAATATGACATATAAAAAGACACTTCTGTTTTTTAGAAGTGTCTTCCATAATATTTATTATGAATTATTCAAATAAACTGAAACTATATTATTTGGCGTCCCGGACAGGAATCGAACCCGTACTAGCAGAACCGGAATCTGCTGCCCTATCCATTAGACTACCGGGACATATGAATACTAATTGGTTCTAATATTAGTATAAGATATTTCAACAGAGTTTTCAATACACAATAAAAAAATTCACTTAACAAATAGAAGTTGTAGAAATAGCAAAAATAGGATATAATTAGTATTGAAGGGATAATAGGAGGGACAAAAAAATAATGCTACTGCTTCCAAATGAGCGAGAAGCCATAAAAAGAACATGGATAGAAAGACAGAGAAAAAATAAAATTGAAATGCAGAAAAGAATGAATGAAGCTTTCTGTTGTGCAAAGAAAGTCGCATATTTTTTGAAGGAAAACTATGGTGTTGATAAAGTATACCTTTATGGGTCCTTAGCCAAAGGTGAGTATTTTGATAAGTTATCAGATATAGACTTATATATAACCGGTTGGAAAAATGAAAAACAATACTGGAGTATGTTGGCAGAAGCTCAGTCTCTATCCCGCCCATATCCTATATCAATTGTAACTGAACGTGAAGCTTTACCTTCTCTTAAACAAATTGTCGAAAAAGAGGGGATATTGTTAGTATGAATATGAAATTTGCCATAGTAAAGTCTCGCATAAACATGGAGTTAAACAATATTGACAAGTTACACAGTGAACTACAAGCTCGCGGTCTTTTAGAACAGTTGCCTTCAAGAGTTAGTAGCCTTTCTGATCAGTTCCAATTAAGAGCTGTAGGTTCAATACTGCATGATTTTTATACATGCGCTGAAAATATTTTCAAAATAATAGCAAGGTATATAGATGAATCAACCCCCGACGGATCCGATTGGCATTTGGAATTACTTCAGCAAATGAGTACAGATATTGCAAACATACGTCCTTATGTTATCTCCTCACAAACTTTACAATATTTAAATGAATATAAAGGATTTAGGCATATCTTTCGAAACATATATGGCTTTAACTTGATTGCAGAACGTATTGAAAGATTGCTAGATCTTTTTGATCCGACTATTAAACTGCTAAAACAAGATATTCAATCTTTTATACAAAAAATGGACGAAGCAATTTCTTCATGATGAAATATCCAATTGCACGTCCAATCATCAATTGCATGTTCATATCAAATTTGTAAGTGGTTTACAACCATCTTAATATGCAAACTTATTCTGTGTTTTCTAAATCCAAATCTATATTTTATTTTCAGGATCCTATCAATTATTCATACTAACCACAACTGTTTAAATTTTAAATAATGGTATTATCCAATTAGTTATTGCATACGATAATGCATTCGACAAAACATAGTTCCAAATGAATAAAATTAAGTAGGATAATTTGCCGAATATTGTCCTGAATCTGTATATTACATTTACCCCTCTTCCAATGGCACCGCTAAACCACAAAGGTATAATAAAATCAATAAAAAAAGCTACATACAATAACCAACTGTTGAGGTTTAAGGTTCTAATGACATTATCATATAGTAGTATGGCAATTTGCGGTATTAAAGTGAGAAAATGCGCAATTATATATATTTTAGCCAATCTTACAAACAGGTCCGATTCATTTGAAACAGCCGATCTTTCACCTTTTTTGAACCTTTTGAACAAGTCAAACATTGGAACTGTAAAGAATATTACATCCAAAGCACCAATTATGACTACTAAAAGTATGACCAGCGCTGTGTTGTAAATTAGTTTGCTTAAATCTTCACTATTAAAATAAGTTTTAAAATTACCAACTATAGCAAAGATAATATCTAAAATCCCAACAAAAAGGATTCCTAAAATTAAGGTCAATTTTTTACCGGTTATCTTTCTATATAAACTTTCAGGTAACAGTATTATATCCAAAAACTTTTTCATTTTATTCTTCAGTCTTCTCTCCTCTCCTCATCTTTTCAAGCTTTTCTAATAACTCCGAGCTAACATTTGAAGCCAGAGTATTTCTGTCAGGCTTAGATTTTTTAGAAAACTTTCGGGTCATAATATTGTTAATGCTTTCCACCTGTTCCTTAAGCTCCCGTGGTGTCATTCTTGCAGCACCGTATTTTAATACGATGCTTTGTTCAAGGTAATCGGAGGTAGCAACTCTGATCGTATGAATATTTCCATATTGATAAACAAATCGCTCTATATAATTATCCGCAGTCTGGTTTTCTTCAGTATAAACAACCGTAATATTGTCAAACTCCTCTTCTTTGTTAACACTCCCCTTTACCATGTGAGCATCAAATACAACAATTATTTTAATTTTTTGGTATCCTTCATAATTTGACAGTATATTGAGCAGTTTTTCCCTACATTCTTCAAGAGTTTCCCGGCTAAGATCAAAATAATCCTTCCACGCATTTATAATATTATATCCATCTACCAGAAGGTACTCCATACCCAGTTAAACCTCAACTACCACTTTGAACCCTTTGCCTTAATACTTCATACATTACAACTGCTGCAGCTACCGAGGCATTCAGGGAGCTTATATTTCCTTTCATGGGTATTCTTACCGTAATATCACATTTTTCTTTAACCAGCCTGCTCAAACCATCGCCTTCACTACCTATGACAAGGGCAATTGGCCCTTTAAGGTCGCTTTCATGAATAGTTTTATTTTCTTCTGCAGCATCCGTACCTATGACCCAAATATTTTGCTTTTTCAAATAATCAATTGTTTGGGAAAGATTGGTCACACGAGCTACCGGCACATACTCAATTGCTCCGGCAGAAGCTTTGGCTACTGCTGCTGTGAGTCCAATTGCCCGGCGTTTGGGTATTATAACTCCATGAACGCCTGCAGCATCCGCAGTTCTTAATATTGCTCCCAAATTATGAGGATCTGTAATTCCATCCAATATCAAAATAAAAGGGTCTTCTCCTTTTTCAGAAGGAACTGCCAGTATATCCTCCACCTCTACATAGTCTTTAGGAGAAACAAAAGCAATCACACCCTGATGGGCTCCTGTAAGCGAAAGACTATCTAATTTGGCTCTGTCCACTTCTTGGACAACTATCTTTCTTTCCAACGCTGCTGTAACAATATAATTAATAGAACCTTCTCTTTCTCCTTTAACAATAAGTATTTTATTTATGCTTCTTCCGGATTTTATGGCTTCCATTACAGGATTTCTTCCCTCAATTATGTCTTCTCGAAGTTCTCTTACGTCATCTTCATGCGCCGGCTTTGCTCTTTGACTCCCATCAGAGCTCCTTTCAGCAAAATTTTTCTTATCATTCCTATTTCTTTTTTCCTTATCTTTCTTGTCGCTCATGTTGTTTTCTTTATTCTTGTTGCTTTTCTTACCTTTTTTTTCTACCCTATTTTTGCCCATAAAACATCTTGTCCTTTTTAATTTTATTTTCAACAGAAATATTCACTATATTAATTATTTAGTTTCCACATTAATCCAAATTTAAACTTTTATAATAAAATTTTAATACTAACAATCTTAAAGTCAATAACTAACAATTTTAAGAACCATTATTTATAATTATAATAAATTTTAGCCAAAAGCCGGCCTATCGTCAACCAATTTATTTATCAGTTATGATGGGGTCAAGTTTGAGTCATGATGCAGCACATTAAGGTCAGGCTTGGTTAATCCAAGCCTGATCCAGTTTATCCGTTTTATGTTTATCCCATCTACCAGTTTATGCGATTAAGCTTCCACGCACATCTTCAATAACTCAATTAGCCTTCCGTAATCTTTCTTTAAATAGACATAACCCAAAAGGGATTCAAATCCTGTTGCATATTTGTACTCGGTGACATCTGCATTTTTGGGGATTGTAGTGGATTTAGCATTTCTCCCCCTTCGAACAATGTCCTTTTCTTCATCAGTCAGCTTGTCGTATATTTTATGAATTATATCTGATTGTGCCTTTGCTTTTACAAAATTTGTTGAATACTTGTGTAGCCTGCACATCGGTACATCGTTGTTTGCAACAACATAAGTTCTTATAAAAACTTCATATATAGCATCACCAAGGTAAGCAAGTACCAGCGGTGAATATTCCCTTATATCCTTGTCACCGAAGTCAATAGTTTCTAATATATCGGCAAATAAATTTCCAGTCATATATTTTTTAATTCCCCTTATAGTATTAAAGTATCAGACTCTTATTTTCTTTACATCCCTCTAATTCTCTTTACATTATTAAATTACTTACGGTCAACATAGGATACTTTTACTCCTTGGGGTGTATCTTCTAATATTATACCCATTTCTCTTAATTTGTCCCTGATTTCATCAGCAACTTTCCAATTCTTTTCTTTTCTTGCTTTCTGCCTTTCTTCAATCATTTTCTTTATTTCAGGGTCAAGTTCTTCCATTATATTTTCTTTCTTCTTAATCTTTTCCTCTGCTTTATCAATGTCCAATCCCAGAACTTTATCAAATTTTAAGAGCAACTCGTATAATTCCGCGGATTTTACTTCATATCTCACTACATTCCAAGCTATACCAAGGGCCTTTGGTATATTTAAATCATCTGAAACTGCTTCATCAAATTCTTTATCAAAGTCAGCTATAACTTCAGGAGCAATTTTGCCATCCTCTGTTTTACCGGCGTTTTTATGGGCCAGGGCACCTTCCAGGAATCTATCATATGATGTTTGAGCAGCTTTCATCGCATCCCATGTAAAATTCAGCTTGTTTCTGTAGTGTGCATTTAAACAAAAGTACCTGTATGCAAGGGGATCAAAACCCTTTGCTCTTAAGTCCGAAATTGTATAGGTATTGCCCAAACTCTTGGACATCTTACCATTGTCAACCAACAAAAATTCTCCATGCATCCAGTATTTCACTGCAGGTCTTCCTAGCAAGGCTTCAGATTGAGCAATCTCGTTTTCATGATGGATGGGAATATGATCAACTCCACCAGTATGAATATCAAAGAAGTCACCTAGATATTTCATACCCATTGCTGAGCATTCTATATGCCATCCCGGATATCCCATCCCCCACGGGCTTGGCCATTGCATTATATGCTCTTTCGGTGCCTTTTTCCACAAAGCGAAATCTGCAGGATGCCTCTTTTCTTTATTAACATCAACTCTTGCACCTGCAATCTGTTCTTCAAGATTAATGCGGGATAACTTGCCATAACCTTTAAACTTGCTTATATCAAAATATATGCCGTCGCTTATTTCATAACCGTATCCTTTTTCAACAAGTGCTTCAACAAATTTTATCATCTCATCTATATGTTCCGTAGCCTTAGCGATTATTTCAGGTTTTTCAATATTTAAAGAGGCTATATCTTCAAAAAATACCTTAGTATAGTATTCTGCTATTTCCCAAGGAGTTTTTTTCTGTTCCCTGGCACTTTTTACAAGTTTGTCCTCTCCTTCGTCGGCATCGGACACCAAATGTCCCACATCTGTTATATTCATTACATGCTTTAGTTTATAACCTTTATATTTCAAGACTCTTCTTAATATATCCATAAAAATATATGTCCTTAAATTGCCTATATGGGCATAATTGTATACAGTGGGGCCGCATGAATAAATACTCACCTCGCCCTCTCTTATGGGTTTCAGTTCTTCTTTTTGTCTTGATAAAGTATTATATATTTTCATTCCTATTTACTCCTTTCTTCCTTCTTTGGTAGAAATCTGGATTTCGTTTCTTTTTCCGTTTTGTTTTATCACAGGAGACGGTTGGGCATTGTATACAATTGAGTATGGAGGTACCGAATGGGTAAGCCATACATTTCCTCCGATTATTGAATCATGGCCGATAACAGTGTCTCCCCCCAGAATTGTTGCACCTGCATAAATTATTACATTGTCTTCGATATCAGGATGTCTTTTAACACCTTTTACGGGATTACCGTCTTTGTCCAACTGAAAGCTTTTAGCTCCCAAGGTTACTCCTTGATATATTTTTACATTATTCCCTATTCTGCAAGTTTCACCTATAACAACACCGGTTCCATGATCTATGAAAAAGCTTTCACCTATTGTAGCTCCGGGATGTATGTCAATTCCCGTTCGCTGGTGTGCATACTCCGTCATTACCCTGGGTATAATCGGAACCCTATGCTTGTATAAAACATGTGCTATCCTATAAATACTTATAGCATCTATTGAAGGATAACTTAAAATTATCTCTTCCATTGAAAGGGCAGCAGGATCACCGTTGTAAGCAGCAACAATATCTTTATGTAATTTTTCCCTTATTTCAGGCAATTTTTTCAAAAGGTCTATGGTAATCTCATTAGCCCTATCCCTGCATTCCGTGCAGTTGCTGTTTTTCTTTATTTCGTCCTCGCAGAGATCTTTGAGGCACCTTTCTATTAAACTGCTAAGCTCCAAAGCGGCCCTGCGCAGATTATTCCCAATTATTACACCCATCCTGGACTGATTAATAGGAGTTTTTTCATAAACACCAGGAAAAAGGGCTGAGCGTAAATCGTTAATAATCTCATATACTTTCTCTTTTCCCGCAAGTCCTATTATTTTTTCATTTGATATATATTTTTTATTTATCTCTTCTAGAGCTTTTGAAACTTTTGGCATTTCATTATCAAGCCACAAATTAAGTTTCATAAGCTTACCTCCCTTTATCCCTTATAAACATTAAACCAAATTTATTACTATTTTACCATAGTCAATATTATTTTGCTGAATAAATAATAAAATATTATTCAATAATAGTAATAAGCCAAAATAGAAAGGACGTGAAACTATGGAAAACCAACAATATGAAAATACACAACAAGTTGGTGGGTTTAGTATTGCACACTTTATAATAAGATTTATAGTTGGAGCTGTAATTTTAGGTATTACAGCAGCACTCACTCCAGGTTTTACAATTGAAGGAATATGGCCTCTGCTTTTAGGTGCATTGGTTTTAGCTATCCTCGACTATGTTGTCCTTAGAATTTTAGGCGTTAATGCCACGCCTTTTGGCAGAGGGTTAACAGGTTTTATTCTAGCTGCTGTGATTATTTATGTAACGCAGTTTTTCGTTGAAGGATACAACGTTACAATTTGGGGTGCACTCATCGGTGCATTAATATACGGTTTAGTTGATTTAATTATACCGGGCAGAGCGATGTAGAAATACAATTATACTAAGTAACGTGATACAATAACAAAACAAAATTTTTCATTACTTAATTGAAAAATTTTAAGAATGTGGTCTAAGAATTTAGAAAAGCTGCTACTTAACTATTATTAAGTAGCAGCTTTTTACCTTTCTCCTAGAGATTTTTCTTCTTAGAGATTTATTTACATTTATTCACAGGTTACATATATCTTCCTGAGCTTTCAGTCTTCATTTATATTCCTTTGTCTTTCAGCTTACTCCATTGCTTTTCTCAGCATTTCCTCTTCTTCCTCTAGAGCCCTTGGAAAATCAAATTTTTGCGGTGGGAAGAATTCATCAACAGGGAAATCAATGCTGTCAAACAATTCGCAAGGATCCTCATCAGTTGCCGATACGCATTGTTTAGAAGGAACACAGAAGTCGAATGCAGGTACTAACAACTGAACATTTCTTACCAGTTTGATTATTGAGAATAAACCTATAGTTGCAACAACTCTGCGAGTCGGGAATGTTCTGTCTTCTGCACCTTCAACATCGGCAATTTCACTGTCGTCAAAATTGTCAACTTCCAGAGATTCAACAACTCCTCTGGGCAATTGATCAAAGCAGCTGTCATCAAAGAACTTATCCATTATATCCTGGATTCTTGCATTCAAGCAGATGGGCTCAGCAACCTCTATTTTTGCAACAGGCTGATTATCTTGCTGCAAGGCAGATCTTATTTGATCGCTGTCACTATCGCTTCTAAACCTCGATTTAAATATCTTTATGTTACCTTCGGATCCAAAGAGTATAACTTTTTTATCAAAGAGAACTATTCCCGGAACAGTAACTATCCTGGTTCCGCTTCTGAGCCTGGAGACGAAGAAGTCGAGGGTAACCTTAATAAAGAATTTTACATCTACGGTGAAAAATCCACGCTTAAATGGTACCGGCTCCACATCTGCATATACATCAACTACTTCGGCTTTTCTGCACTTAACATTAATTGAATTATTAATTATTCTCTGCACTCTTTCAGGATACCTGAACAAAACCCTCTGGTCTCTTATGCAATCTTTTTCCTTGCAGGAATCATAGACTTTTTCTACCTGTATGCAAACTGCCTCTTTTATCTTGGCAATATCCTTGTCGCATATCAAACCGGATACTATCCTGTCGTTGTTGTTGTCAAAACTCATAACCTAACCTCCTTCATATGAAATGTAGATTTTTTATTTCTCATTTCCATAATATGAAGTTATGTGTTTTTGGTGTATATTTTGATATATTTTTTTGAGTATTATTTATGTTTTTTATTTTGTAATAGGGGGGAGGGGGATTGGCATATAATAAGGTAGAGGGACACACCTCTTTGAGGAATGTCCCTCTTTGAAGGGTAGAGGGACACACCTCTTCGAGGAATGTCCCTCTTTGAAGGGTAGAGGGACACACCTCTTCGAGGAATGTCCCTCTCTGAAGGGTAGAGGGGCACACCTACGCTCCTTGTGCCGGATTATGTAGATAGAATGGTGGTTCGGATATGTATAGTTCAAATAGCAAATACTTTGTTTTTAAGAAGTCCAATAATAAAATTGTTGCTCTGACATATGGTGAAAAGAGCGGTATTTGTTTCACAACTCTTACAAAAAAGAATACATGGACTGCTCCGGTATCAGTTGAAAAACAGGCTCGTGATTTTTTCAGTGCATGTATGGATACGAAGGATGTAATTCATATAATTTATCAGGATTCACATGGAAATATTTTTTATATTCAGATGGATGAAGCTTCAGTATTTTCTTTACCCATGCTTGGCAGTAAATATCCTTCCCCGTACAACAAATATTTTAATATTTTAACCGTTAAGAACAATATTCATTGTTTTTACGTGCTGATTCATAATAACAAATACTTGTTAACTCATCAGGTTATTTCCAATAATGAGGTTAGAAATCCTCAAGCGCTAGGCTATATTAATAAAAACAATTTGCCATATGCAGTTCATTTTAACAGATCAGGAGATATTTACATATTCTACCAAAACGGATTGAGTAATGACCTTAATCAGCAGTTTTCTGCTTTTCAGATAGGGTGCAGAAAATATTCATCCATGAACCAGCGTTGGGAAGAATTTATTCCCATAACCGCGCCTGATTTAGCCCCAAATGCCCAATTAAAGTTTGACTATCCGAGTATAATTATAGATAATGCCGATATCATTCATATATCATATCAAAAGCTTGTTGCAGACAGATATGAGCTGGTATACCGTCAAAAGCCAATAGGAGAAACAAATTGGTCCACTGAAACCGTGATACATACATCTTTAAACCCTTTTGAAAATTCTTCCATCATATGCTTAAATGAAAAAATTATAATTTTCTGGGTTAGAAATGATACAATATATTATTCATATTCGGCTGATAGAGGAAATAGCTGGAGCAAGCCTAATAGATATAACTTCCCTGTAGGAAGGCAACTTTCTTGCATTTCTTATCAAACTAATGATTTTTATGAAGTTAACAGAATTATCATGAAGGAGATTCCGGGAAGTTTTATAAACGGACTCAAACTTGCTTTCTGTGATGACGTGTTAAGTGCTGAAACTACAGATACAAGTCAAGACGGTTATAGAAATATTATTTCGGATAACTTGAAAGCACTCCACAATACTATTGACGAGCTCATAGAAGTAAATAACAATATCAAGACGGATATTAAAAGGCTGAAACTGTTTAATTCAAATATATTAAAAGAGATAGACAAAATTTATATCAAATTAAATTACCTGGAGAATCAAATCAAACAAAACAGAACGGAGCAGCCGAGGTTTTTGGATGAAGATTCCTACATGTACAATATGAGTCAAGAAGATAAAACTCTGGATAGAATCGGTATGTACAAAATAAATGCATATGATGAAACTAATACAAATGATGAAAAAAGTTATGATGAAAAAGCCCATATTCAAGATAAAGCCGGTACTTACAATGAAGCTGATAATATATATCATGAAAATGATACATATTATGAAATCGATATGTATGAAAAAACTAACGGAAAATCTGATGAGAATAATGAGCAAGAATAAAGAAAAAGTAAAACAAGCAAAGCAAAAAATAAACAAAAGGGAAAGCGCTTCTTATGGAAGCAACTTTCCCTCTTATATAAACCCAAAATGGCGTTCCCCTATATTTTGACACCTAGCCTCTGCTAGGTGGGTGTCCTATTGGGAACTTCAACCTTCCTCCGCCGTTGCACCCGATTTGCACCGGATGTCGGTATTAAATTGAGGCCTGGCATCCATTCCCAAACGCGGACTCCCTTTCTCATGGTGTAGGTTCAAAATTATAGGTTCATCCGCTCATTTCAGGCTTTCTTTTCAACACCGGACTTAGTTCCGGTGCTTTTCTGTATGTTTATTATACCATGCTTATTTTAGCTTAACAAGAAATCTTTAAATTATTTATTAGCTTCTGAGCACGTATTTTGGCTGCTTTCTCTTCATTTCTTCGAAAATCAAATATATTCATTCATAGCAGGTGTATATTATGGTTACATAACATTTTTTTGGTTTGCCATAATAATAATTCCTTAAGGATATATTTTTTGATATACATTTTTGTAATGTGCCTTGGTAACCTTGTATATCTCCCTTACAGGAATACCTGCTTTAATACTTTCTTGAATTACAACATCTTTATTTTCACACTTAAATTTTAAACAATATCCGCAGCTATTTTTAGCTATCTTGCAAGGGGTTGACACAACTTCTGCAGGATAACCTTTGTTTTTTAATATTGTATAAAGGTGCAAAACATAGTTACCGGAATCAAGAAGGCTTAAACAATACATGTATAAACGTCACCTCAAATATGATAAAATCTTAAAGCTATATTAATATTTTATTTGATATTTCTTTTAAGGTTACTTTTTATCCTGCTTTATTTTTTCTCGTGTTTAATCCGTGCTTAATTCACTTCCTTGCACCAATTCTATTCTCCCTTGCATAGTAAAAAAGATATTGCTGGGCAAAACCTGCAAGTTCGCCAAAATAATCAGCCGCAAACTCTTGAATTTCCTTTAACGACACCTCTCTTTTAAAATATAGCTCTTCCATCACTCTTTTCACCCACACATCAGTAGGAAAAACATCATACTTAATCCCGCTGTATAAAAGACAACAGTCAGCCACTTTATCACCTACGCCGGGAAGTTGTTTTAGTTTTTCCCTTGCATCAAAGGTGCTAAGTTCATATAATTCCAAGGGATTTACCATACCCTCTTCTATCATTTTTGATGTGGAACTGATATATTTGCATCTAAAACCTGTTTTGCATTCTGATATTTTTCCCATGTCAGCCTTGGCAAGACTTTGCACGTCAGGAAATGTATAGTGTATTTCATCTCCGAAATATATTTTTTCACCAAAACGCTCCGATATAGCCGCCACGGCTTTCATTATCATCGGAATCCTATTGTTTGCGGAAATTATAAAAGATATTAATGTCTCCCAAAAATCCTGCTTCAGTAGTCTTATTCCGTATCCAAATTCTATCGCCGTTTTCATTATGTCATCTTTCTCAGCAAGTATCCGTTTGATTTCTCCATAATCTCTGCCGAGATCCAAATAATCATACCAGATGTTAAAGAAATCATCTATACAGGAATTTTTTATATAAAGGGTTCCTGTTTGATTGTTACTTTTATTTGTTATTTCATTTTTACCTTGACTTTGTATTTTAAATGAAATATTAACCACTTTTCCTTTGGCAACTCCGGTATAACTTCCGTCCTCTTGTTTATACCAGCGAAAGCATTGTCCGCATTCGAAGATATGAATGAGATTAAAATCTCTTACATTATCCACGGTAATAGTATTTTCATCTACGCAAGTTATGGTATAACCTTTGTATTCCAATAAGATTTCCTCCTTACTAATCCTAGCTTCATTTCATTATTATTTTATCACTTCTACATTTTACTTCAAATTTTATTTCACCTTTCTTGTACACTACTTCACAAATATATGGTATAATTATATTCGTTATATTATAATTTATAGTTAATCCATATTATCGCTTGATTGCATAATTATATAACCGCATAATACTTAATAGATATTTTTGCAATTATCTTAAAGATTATATTATAAACAAATATACATATATATAACAAAAATATAAGAAAATAACGGAGAATCGATATGAAAGAACAAATATACACCATACCTGTAACCGATGCTTTTAGGGAAGACAGTGAATGTCCTTTATGCATTCTTGAAAAAAAACTTGAAGAACAGTATTTGGAATATTTTTTAGGACCTTCACTAATGGAGCCTGATCACAGGATTGAAACAAATAAAAAAGGCTTTTGCAGGAAACATTTTGAGCTGCTTTATAATCGCCAAGAAAACAGGTTGGGATTAGGTCTTATAATTGATACTCATTTGCAACACCAAAACAGTAAGTTAGAAAAATTATTCGGAAGAAAATTCAGCGCAAAGGCAGATAAAGAATCAGATGATGAACATGTTAATCATGAGGGACATGTTGAACATGAAGAACAAGTTAAATATGAAGAACGTGCTGAACATGTTGAACGTGTAGAATATAAAGAACATAAGGAAGCTGCATCCTCATTTATTAAGAATATTACCTTTATACTTAAGCCAAAAAGAACAAACAGCGATAATTTCATTGAAACTATTATTGAACATTTAAAAAGCCTGGAAAAGCAGTGTGTAATATGTGAAAAAATGGACTATACCATGGGACGTTATATGGATGTAATTTTTTATTTGTGGTCCAAGGAAAGTGATTTTCGTGACTTGTTCAACAAGAAGAAAGGTTTTTGCCTTGTACATTTTAGGCAGCTTCTGGAAGGTGCCGTAAAATATTTAAACAGTAACAACAGGCAAGTATTTATTGAGAGCCTTCTTAAAATGCAGCTCGAAAACATGGAAAGAATCCAACGTGAAGTTAATTGGTTTACTGAGAAATTTGATTACCGCAATAAAGATGCTCCTTGGGGGAACTCAAGAGATGCCCTGCCAAGAAGCATACAGAAAATATCGGGATATTGCCGCTTAAAGTAAAATCATTATTGGTTTAGTGTATTTCTTCTTGAACCACTAAACCTTTTGCCGTAAGATTTAATGCTTTTATGTTAAGGGCAGTCATTCTCTCTACTTCATATTTTACCTTTTGTTGTATTGTTTCCAGTAAAGCTTTAATATTGTATCCGTAAATAAGTATTAGATCAATATCGATCGTTATGCCGTCACTTCCGTTTTCAACTTTAAACCTTGTTATCCTGTTTACGCCCTTAATATTCATTACTGTAAATTCCACTATTTGATATATGGCATAATCGGATATGGTATATTTGCCCATATAACTAAAAGTAGGCCTTACCACTGATTTTTCGGATACTAACTGCAAACGACCTTTTCCTCTTCTTCGGAATATCTGGAGAGGGTCCAAAAAATATCCGGAAAAATCTTTTTTTATTTGGAACGTAGGCACCGGTATAACGTGTTTTCCTTCATCTCTCCTTGTGGTAAGGGCTGCATTAATTTCTTCTTCTTTTGCGACATCCTGAATATATATTTTCTTATTTACTCCCGGCAAACCCAGTTTCTTCGCTATACTTTCCACCATACCGTCAGAAGTACCAAGAATCAGTATGGATTCAGGATTGGCTTTAATTATCTCGCTTCTTACGCTTTCTGCATGATCTTCATATATAAATAAGGCTCTTTTTATAGAACCAATTTTAGTTTTCTCTTTTTTTGCAGAAACCCCCGCAATTATTCGGTTACCTTTAATAAGAAGGCCATCATCGATTATATATTCTATTCCTTCGCTGTTTGCCACTTGTAAAGCCCTGTGGCTTTTTCCCGTTCCGCTAGGACCGATAAATCCCACTACCCTCATTTATATCCCCCGTGTATTCTTTTTATCTGTCTTTCGTATTCTTCATTCAGCTACTCACAAAACAGTATAATAACAATCACTAATAATATCAAGTATTACCCGCTACATCGCTATATTTAGGAAATATAGCATTCTGCATTCAAATACTCACCAAATATTTATACCCTCAACATGAGTGTATTAATAATTATAATACATCCTGCGGAACAAGTCATCTCCCTTTTTAGTGTCAATGTGTCAGTAAATTTTTAGTTTTATTTGTGAATTAACTATTTTACTGATTTACTGAGAAATATTTTAACTAAAAAATATTTTTAGGTACTTCCAATTTTTCACTTTTGCACAAATTGTATATATCATGAACATTATTACCGTTATCAATGTCACATAAACTACAACCTTTACAAATATTTACACCGTCATGAAAAATATTTCGTATTGTTTCAAGCAGTTCCTTATTCTTAAAGTGTAAAATATTATGAA
>DUMC01000136.1 GCA_012840075.1 Clostridiaceae bacterium
GCATTTTCTTTCAACCACTGTCCTTCTTCCGTCTCTGCGAAGCTTACCGTAAGTAAATTCGATTCACCTTCTCCATTTGTGACATCCATAGCCAATCCGGTGTGATGTTCACTTTGTCCCGGACGGGCTACATATTTATTAGCTTCCGTTTCTCCAACAGCACTAACTTTTCTGTCATATAACATTTTTTGATAATCATAGGATCGGTATCCTGATACACCATAAAACTTTATTCCCTCATTTTGTGCTTGATCGAACAATGCTTCCAGCGCCTCAGCAGCCGTTTTTTGCATCATTCTCTGTTGAGGAGCGACCCCCTCGATAAATCTAATATTAACTTCCACAAGATTTTTCGGCACGTAATCTTTTGGAACTTCATGTTCTTTATTTACTAAAATTAAGAAGTTCTCAGTTGTATTTACATCTTCTTCATCTTTAATTTCATTTGAAACTTCCATTGATGCTAATACTGCATATGCCGTATTTATAATAAATTTTCCGGATATATACGCTATTGATATCAAAACAAAAATAAAAAGCAAATTTATTAAAAATTTGGTTTTATTAAATTTTCTCTTTCTTTGTATTCTCCTTGATGTTCTTCTTGATGCCATAGTGACCTCACTTTATTTCTGTAATAAATTATTAATTTATAAATAAATTTAACATAATATAAATTAACATAATATAAACAACAATAGTATAATATTATGATATAATAATGTGACAGAAAAGTAACAATTTTGTGAATTTATTTTAACTTTTTGCATTTTTTTAAGATTAACTTTTTTATTTTTTCTTTTTTGCAGAATTAGATAAATTTTCTCAAAGCCGATATTTCTGGGAACTTTTTACAAGTTTGGATTTTTTTTGTAAACTTCTTTTTAACAAACTTTTTGAATTCTACTGAACTAGTTTCTTGATCAAAAAAAATTATTAATAAGCTGTCACACTTTACATAAACGTTAATATTATGTTAATGTAAACAATTTAAAACTATAAAAATGAAAGGGGACCTTGTTAATATGGCAGATTTTGATTTGAACTTATTAAAGGCAGAAATTAAATCTGAAATAATCAATGCACTGAAAAATGATTTTGACAGCGATCAGGATGTTAGTGTAAAAGACAAGGACTTAAATGATCAAAAGCAGTACAACAAGCAGATAAATTATAATTACTTGGTTCAAAGACAGTATCAAGGTCAAAGAACTAAAACCGAAGCAGACACTGATGCTGACGCCGATGTATACAATGTAGCTGAAGCTAAGAACGAGGCAGATGCTAAAGCAAAATCTGAAATTGATAAAAAGTCAACATTATTTAAATAAGCTTTATTAAATAAACATTTTTGCAATATTAACAAACTAAAATTACTCTCTTTCGCTGATTAATAAACCAAAAACCAGCCTATTTAACTTGCAGAATCCGGCAGAATCCGGCAAAAAATAGGCCGGTGTTTTTTTACCTGTATGTCATTTTATATATTTTATATATTAATTTTACTTAAATTTACAAATAAAATCTGTCGTTCCTCGATTTAAAAATCGTTCGAAAAAAATCATTACTTAAATATATTTAATATTGAAATTGCAATTGCTTAATATATAATATAATAAAACCGCAATGGTCGGTTTGACGTACTAAAATCATATTTTCTTAAATTTGATAAAATTTGATCAGAGCATATCGGGGGTGTGTTTGTGAAAGAAGATACAAAGATATTAAAAGAAGATGCGAAGGTATTAAGAAAACTGGCATGGGAGTACTTTAAAATTGCATTTAGTGATAGAAATTTTGAAAATATAAAACTTCACAAAGCAGTTAACGACTTAAAGATGATAAGACCTGTCGTACTAATTGATGAGTTGCCTTGGAGTGAAATGAATATTAATGATGAATTGACACTTCAATGTACAGATAAATACTTGCAGCATATAGAATGGTTTTTGCGCAGTAATATTTATAAAAACAAGTACTTGCCTGCTGACATGGTAGTTCCGCCTTTTATTCCTGTATCTAAAGTCATACGTTCAACCGGAATCGGTATTTCAGTAGAAGAAGAAGTATTGGCTACTGATGAAAAAAATAATATCAAATCCCATAAATACATAGATGTTTTAAAAACAGAAGCAGACTTGGAAAAACTACATAATGAAGAAATCGTCTACGATGAAGAAGAAACCATGAGAAGATACCAACTGGTAGGAGATATATTGGGAGATATTATACCGGTCAAGCTTATGGGCATACCTTATTTTACTGTGGTTACCTGGGATGACATAGCCAGGTATCGCGGTGTAACTAATTTATTAATTGACCTGGTTGAACGCCCTGAATTCATGCATAAGATAGTTCGAAAACTGACGGATATTAAACTATCCACTTTGGAACAATTAGAAGCTTTGAATTTGCTTGATATCAACGGATACGTTCTCCATTGCACACCAATTTATACCGGTGACCTTCCCAGCAAGGACTATGATGGTACGAAAGTTACAAGGAAAGATGTTTGGGGCAGAGGTGCAGCCCAAATATTTGGGACTGTTTCCAAAGAAATGCACGAAGAATTTGACATAGAATATATGAAAGAAACAATTGGTCAATGCGGACTTGCATATTACGGTTGTTGTGAACCGCTAGATAAAAAGATTGATATTGTGGAAAAAATACCAAACCTCCGAAAAATCTCTATTACTCCATGGGCTGATGTTAATGTTGCAGCCGAAGCAATAAATACCAAATATGTACTCTCAGCCAAACCAAACCCTGCAGCCGTTGCAACATCTTCTTTGAACGAAGAAAACGTTAGAGAAGAGCTGGGCAAAATCTTAAGTGCATGTAAAAGATATAACTGCTCTTGTGATATTGTCCTCAAAGATATAAGTACTTGTCATAAAAGACCTCAAAATATCTTCAGATGGCAGGAAATTGCCATGGAAATGGTCAAGAATTTTTAATTATTTAGTAGAGTTACCACCTAGCTTAAAACTTGTCAAATAGTAATTAATAGTGATACAATTTACTTCATATAATAACCCGGCAGTTTGCGAACAACCGCCGGGCTCTTCTTAATGAATTGCTGAAATAATGGAAATACTATAATTTCACATCAACATAATCCCCTACACTTATTGAATTCTCAGTAACCCATGTATCGAGAGCAATAACATTAACACCTTTATTATTCGCTGTCCTAAGGGCATCACCAAATGCTTTATGGGTTGCATCGTTAGGTGTGAAATACAGTACATCTTTCAGTTGAACAATAAAAACTATATATGCTTCATAGCCTTTATCTATACAGTAGCAGAGTTCTGTTATATGTTTAACTCCACGTTCAGTAGGTGCATCCGGAAACATGGCAACACCGTCTTCTTCTAAAGTAACTCCCTTGACTTCAATGAATATTTTGCGACTATCACCGGTTTCAATATAAAAATCAAAACGAGATTGCCCATATATAGCTTCGGGAGTAATTGTAGTAATGTTTTTTATTAAGTTGCTTTTAAGCAACCATTCATGGAACACCTTATTAGGCACCTGGCTGTCTATATTAACCAGTTTATTACCTTTATATACTGCTATAAGATCATATTTAGTCTTTCGTGTTTTACTGTCAGAAACCTGAACGAAAACTTTAGCTCCGGGAATCAACAACTCCTTACATCTTCCGGTGTTTTTAACATGACAAATTTCCATGTTGCCATCAATTTCTATGTTAGCAATGAATCTATTTGGTCTATTGATGAAAGTAGCTTGTTTTATGTTTCTATATTCCATAAGCTGCTGTTTAACTATATCTCCTTTATTTTTTCATAGTATTTTCATAGGGGCATTTTTCTTTGATACTATATTAGCATTTTCTTGAATGCTTTATATCGGCATTTTCTGCAAGCGTTTTATTTCATCAACCATTGATCGTCCTATGTCAAGTTTTCCGTCAGCAAGCATTTTGAAAAATACTGTCATCAATTCATTATGCGCTTCACAGGTATACATATTGCGAATGGCCAGAAGAGGATGCCCTGTCGGAAATTCAGGTTCATCGACATATTCAGGTTTAAACATCATCCGATTTGCATGAGGTATTCCTGAAATTATACACCATCCCATAAAGAATTTCTTTAGCAGTTCTTCATCCTTAAGTGGTTTAGAAATCTCAGCCAGATAAGAAAGCATGATTTCTTTTTCTTTCCCCGTAAACGGTGATATAAGTGTGCATTCAACATTAAATCTATATGGAAAAACTTCAAGTACCGGTAACTTCCCTTTTTCAAAAGTAATAAAAGGCAAATACCCATAATACCATGGGTTCTTATCATCATCAACATTGGATTTGGAGAATAGAAAATTACCCGTACTATACACTATCGGTGCATTATTATATGTTTCAAAACCTTGCATGCAGTGAGGATGCATACCTACAACCGCATCAGCACCAAAATCTACGAACATTCGATAGCGTGATACAACTCTTGGACTTGGAACAGGATTATATTCATTACCTCCATGCATTACAACAAGTACAAAGTCTGCATTTACTTTAGCATTTTTAATAGCATGAAATACCCGGTATATGTCAAAACCTGCAGTACCTGCTTTATCAGCTTCGGCAATTCCAAATTCATTTTCGCATACGGCAATAACTGCCAGTTTACAACCATTTGCCTCATAGTACCAGGGTAGGTAACTTTCATCAAGATTTCTGCCTGCCCCTACATGAGCAATACCTTCTTTGTCGAGAGCCTCAAGAGTGGAATAAACTCCTTCCTCTCCATAGTCCCCAACATGGTTGTTAGCAAGTATTGCACAATCAAAACGCCCTTCTTTTAAAAAGACAAGGTTCTTAGGGCTTCCTTTCAACGGAGGACCTGATTTATGTATTGCCGTACCACCGTCAATAATTGCATTTTCAAGATTAATCAATCTCACATCAGCTTTATCTAAGATTGGTTGTACCTCTTTGAGAGCATTTTTGGAAAATTCGGCATCCATAACCTCCGTAAGATCACGCATACAGATATCACCGGCTATTGCAACGCTGATTGTATTATTTTTCCTTGACAAAGCGAATCACTCTCTTTCCTTGTTTTATTTAAGTAATATTACATTATTATATCATTTAAGTTAGCAAATCTTAATATGACAATTTTCATTATCTAATTATTTATACCATCAATGCTATTACTTTAAAATTATAAATTTATTATACACTATAAAGGATATATGATAGAATATGTAATAAACATAAGATGAAATATTGGGGGTTACTATAGAAGGAGGAAGTTATGACCAGACTGATTTCATGGAATGTAAATGGCCTTAGGGCTGCTATTAAAAAAGGTTTTTTAGCCTTTTTTAACGAGATAAATGCTGATATTTTTTGTATTCAAGAAACCAAGCTTCAGGAAGGACAGTTACAATTAGATCTTCAGGGATACTACCAGTATTGGAATTATGCTATTAAGAAAGGTTATTCAGGCACGGCCGTTTTTACAAAAATTAAGCCATTAAATGTTACATATGGTATCGGGATTGAACAGCATGATAATGAAGGTCGAGTAATTACACTTGAATTCAATGAGTACTTTCTTGTAAACGTATACACACCTAATGCTCAAAGAGGGTTGGAAAGGCTTGATTATAGAATGGTTTGGGAAGACGATTTTAGATGTTATTTAAAGCAACTGGATGCAATAAAACCTGTTATTGTATGTGGAGATATGAATGTGGCCCACAAGGAAATTGACCTGAAAAATCCTGAATCTAACAGGAACAATGCAGGATTCACACAAGAAGAGAGGGATAAATTTACTGCGCTTTTAGAAGCAGGCTTTATTGACACTTACAGATATTTCTATCCTGATAAGACAGATGCTTATACCTGGTGGTCATATATGTTTAATGCACGTGAGAAAAATATCGGTTGGAGAATCGATTATTTCTGCGTGTCTGAAAGATTTAAGGACAAATTGGTTAGTGCTGATATCCTTAGCAATATAATGGGTTCGGATCATTGCCCTATTGAATTAGTAATTGATTGCTGTAATAAATAATTGATTTGAAATATTCTTTTTTATGCATATTTATTATTTACAAAATGAACAATTTTATCACCCTAAGAATAAAAATATATTGTGACAAAACCAAGGTAATATTCATATGAAAGGAAAATTCTTTATGATGGAAATAATCATTGAAAATTGGGAAAATATATTATTCATTTTAATATTTGTAATTATCATTGGTGTCTTATTTTATACGGGAAATATTAAAAAAATTAAACAAATATTATTTTATCTGGTAATTAAGGCTGAAAAAGAGCTAGGAAGCGGTACTGGAGAACTAAAATACGCTGCTGTCACTACATGGTTATATGAAAGACTTCCAACTATAGGCAAAATCTTGTTTTCAACTAAACAAATTGACGCTTTGATTGAAGAAGCTGTAGCCAAAATGAAACAGTACCTGTCAGAAAACGAAAATGCCAGAAGATTAATAAATTCTATAGATAAATAAAGCTATAGATAAATAAAGCAGGATAAATTAAGCAGGAATTCAGTATTTTAGCCGAATTCCTGCTTTATTACTACTTTAGCTTGCTTGTTTTTCTATTTTATTTTTGTTCCTTTTCTCTTTAAAAATTCTATATTTGTGTTTGAAGAAATTATAATTACCATTTTCTTCTAACTTATTTAATTTTTCAGTAAATCTCTTAATAATTTCATCCGCTTTTTCTCTTGTTAATTCTCCTTCATTAACTTTCTTTTCTATTCTTTCTTTAAATCTTTCAATCAGCATTTCTTTTTTCTGTTCTGGTGAGAGTTTGTTAAATTCTTCAATTTGTATGATTTTATCATCTATTTTTTTAATTAATTCATTTGCTTTATCTTCTGATATTTTTCCCTCCTCTAAAAGTTCTTTTATTTTCTCTTTCTTACTTTTTAATACTTCTACAGGATCTTTGTGTTTCTTAAAGGGTTTAAGTTTAAAATTACCAAATTTTTTGCCCTTATCTTTACAAGCCGGATTTTCCGGTGATTCATTTTCGGCATCTGTTTTTTCCGATAATTCATTCTCAACCTCAACATCAGCATTCTGAGCCTGCACAGTATCTAATGCCAGCGCAGTTACTGTTAGTGAAATTATTAATATGCCGGCAATAATTACTATAGGCAATGCAATTTTTCTAAATTTATACATATATCAACCCTCCTTCACATATTATTATTTGCTGAATCTCATCTTAATAGTATGCGTAATTTTTTATTATATGTAATTTTTTATTAATTATTGATAGTTATAATCAAAGTCCATGCATATCATTATTTATTTTATTGATTTTCATTGTGGAGTTTTTATTTGTTTCACAATTTTATTTTATAACAATTTAATTATTAACACAATTCATATTCAAAATACAAACACGTTAATTCGCAGTTTTTATAAGAAAAATTAAATAAATTTATTTTTGTAAATTCAATCCATAACAATACTTATCATAAAAGTTTTTTATTTTATTTCATTAAACAAAAAGTTTATTTAACAAAGAGGATTAACCACAGTGTATCTATCAATGAATGAACAAATATTGCCGGAAAAAGAGAGCCGCTTTTCTTATATGCAATACCATAGAAAATACCGGCAATTGAAGCAAGAAATATATAGTGAAGAGTAAATCCGGGATCTGCGTTATTCCAATGGGTAAGTCCGAAAAGGACGGATGTAGTTAATAAAGCGGGCAAATGGCTTTTGAATATTTTTTCCAATAAATTCTGAATAATCCCTCTAAAAATTACCTCTTCTACCAAACCTATCGTAAGAAAAATACCGACAAATGCCAGAATATGAAAGAATTCAAGTTTTATATCAGCTTTAAATTTAAGAAATCCTGTGAGCAATCCAAGAGGAATTACGATAATAGAAATACCAAGTGTTAAGATTGCGATTAGAAAAAAATCTAACTTATTAGGTATAAAATTGTAACCTATATCTTCCTTTTTTAATACTAAGAAAAGAATAATAATCATTAAGACGACCATAAGGCTTGTGAAATTATATCCGTGAAAGAATTTGCCCGGCCAGAATAATCTATAATATCGATGGTCAAAAGGAATCCATAAAGCTATCGCTATAAAAATTTCTATTATTTTTTGAATATTTTCGCTTGTTTTATCTGCAATAAATAATAATAGTGCGGGAAAAGAAATGTACGCAAAAAAATAAACCAAATGCATCCCCCAAAATTTAAGCTGGTTCGCCAAGCTTAATGAATATATTAATAATGGATACAGCAGCAAAAACAACTTGTATAAAGTTTTTTTATCAAAAAAGTCACGGAGCTTAATTACATTAATGTTATATCCGGGGATTATACAGGACCAAAGAAGCAAAAATAAACTTAAGGCTAGTGGCAGAAAAGATATTGCAAACTTTCTTTCAGTATCAATAATTACGTACACGACAATTAGCGCTGAAAAGGTCCCTGTAAAAATCATATACAGTTTTCTTTTAATATCGTGAACTACTACTATTTTTCCATAAACATTCCCTATTTTTCCTAAATTTATCTTCTTTTTCATAAATATCTCCTGTTTGTTCATAAATATATCCTGTTTATTAAGCTCTAACATTATCAAGTTTTTCTTTAGCGTTCATGCTGTTACGATACGTGTTGTCACGTCAGATTTAGTTTTTTATAATTTTCTATCAATTCGATGAACATTTTACTGTCTCCGCCCATATCAGGATGATACTTTTTGGCCAGTTCACGGAATCTCTTTTTAATGTCTTCAGTTCCTGCATTGGGAGGCAATCCCATCCAATTTAAAATTTCAGGATCATATAGATTTGAGCTTATTATACCGTTTTCAATGTAGTACTTATAGTACACATTATAAAAGAATTCATTTACGATTTCCCGTAATTCTTCTTTGCTTTTTGAAGCAATGTCCCTTAATGAGTATTTGGCTTTTGAAGGTCTATCGCTGATATTAAAAAACTCATCCCAAACCAGATTTGTTTTTTGGGGTATTTTAGCCGTTTTTTTATCAGAAAACGAGTATCCAAAGCGGATTTTCATTTCCAATTTTTTTAAATTTCTAAGTTTTCGTTTAATTTCATCAATACATTCTGAATTCCAGTGCAAAAAGGCACCTCCCTACAGTTCTAAATAAACATCTTGGCAATCATAACTGCAAGTATTGAACCTAATACCGAAAATATAACATTTACCTTGAACCAGGATATTATCAATGCAACAGCTCCGCCTATAATTCCTATTATAGGAACTTCACTTTCAACTGTAAGAATTCCCGGAAATATCAACGCACCCAGGGCAGCATATGGTATGCTTTGAAGCCATCTGTTAACCCATTTTGGCATTTTAAAGCGTTCCATTATAAAAACAGGTAATACCCTTGGTATGTATGTAACAACTGCCATTCCAATTATTATTGCATATATGCTTAAATTATTATAATTATTCACACTATTTAGATTGTTCATTTTTTCCAACTCCTATTAAAGCAGCCAATATTGTAGCAAGTACAATTGCCCATCCTGTATCCATGAATCTACTGAAAATCCAACACAGAACCATACCTGTAACAGAGATAATTCCTGTTCTCCATGATTTCCTGACTGCAGGTACCAGTAATCCTATAAACATTGCATATAGTCCTACAGACATGCTGGCACTTATGGATTGAGGTATAAAATCTACAAATATTCCTCCGATAATTGTTCCTATAACCCACGAAGCATATGATGTAAGAATTAAAGAGGCTGCAAAAAACTTTTCTTCCTGCAAATCACCATCTTCCTCTTTCATTGACAGCACTGCAAAAGTCTCATCTGTTACTCCAAATGCCAAAGCTGCGGTAGATTTCTTTGGCAAAGTCCTGAATCTGTTCATAACAGTCATGCTCATAATAAAATGCCTTAAATTTAATATAAAAGTAGCTAAAATAATTTCGCTTGCACCCACCCCTGAACCTATCATTCCTGCCGCCATAAACTGGCTTGCTCCTGCAAAAACCATCAATGACATGGACGTTGCCTGAATAAGCGATATACCTGATTGTACTGAAATTACGCCAAATGCAATGGCAATAGGAATATAACCAATGGCTATAGGTATTGCTGCTTTAATTCCCTTTATCACTCCTGTTTTTCCTGTTTTATGATTTTTCTTTTCAGTAATTAAAAACATAATACTGCCTCACTCCATACTGGAAACAATACCATAACTATGAAATAATTGTTATTTGATTATACTAAATTATTGATTTCTTGTTATATTCATAAAAACAGCTGTTGAAATCTAATATATCATAGAAAAATATACCTATCAATGGATAAATTTCAAATGAGTGCATTTAAATTATTTTGAATTATTAGATTATTTTAACCTATTTCGAATACAAAATCTAACAGATCATCTAAGTAATTCTTAGAGTAATATTTATCTAGAAACATTGCTGGGGACGTTTATACATTTTTTACAAAAGTGAAGAAACGTCCCCATATTTTTAAAAATGAAAAAACGTCCCTATATTTTATAGCAACCTAGTTATTTCTTATAAATCCGAACACTAAAGCTTCCTTCTTTTGGCACAGTTTTGGTGATGATTATTCTGTATATGCCTTCATCTCCCCAAGCTTGCCTGAGACGCTCATCGCCGGTGTCGCAATGTTCAATATCCACTTTTGTATTGTTTTTATCAAATTCCATGTAAAATGACGTATTTTCATCTATTTTAACTTTAATTAATCCATCCCCTGCTATTCCATCTTTTATAACCTCTGGCTTTTTCCACACCATAAAATTTAAGCTTAAAGTATTGCTTTCTCCTTCAAATGAATAGGTATCAGCAATTTCGATATATGCTTTTTCATTTATATTTTGTATATCTTCATTAAATTTTTCATCCACATTTTTCCCACGATACAGCCGGTATGTACGGTTATAACATTTAACTCCTGCATCTTCCGGATAAGCATTTTGAATATCCAGAGAAAAAGTAACACTTTCTTCTGCCATTGAGTACAGGACATTAGATGCACAGTATTCTCTTCCAGGTTGCTGCATTTTTCCGTTTATGGTAGGTACATTGTGATACTGAGACTGCATGGTCCAAATTTCATATCTTTGTGCGCTGAAGGTTTTCTTGGTATAAGTCTCCACTCCAACATCAATTATACCTGGTAAACCATCAACAAATATGATACAAGAACCTACATCATTGTGGTTGTGACTTTCAGCATTATGTCCACCTTTAGCTGCCAGATACAGCCCTTTTGTTGAGCCTTCTTTTTCACGGGCTGCCATTACCTGAATACCATCCATCCATACATCTCTAACATATGGAGGTTCCATCTTTTGGCTTGCCAACTCCGCATAATTAAAAACTGCCGGAAGAGCCCGCCTGAGAGGTTGTGTCGCGATGCCGGAATCCGACGGCACACCGATAGCCAGTGCTATCATATTCGGATCTTGAATTTTCTTACCATATCGGTAAATCATATCTTTTGCTATGTCAACTTTAGCACCGCCGTCAGCAAAGTTGATAAAATATTTATCTGCTATGTGGCAGCGATATATATACCGGCCGATTTGACGTACCAGTTCGTTTGAAAAGAAATCAATCTTTCCGTCGGAAGCCAGATATAGTTGGTCTAAACAGTCAAATAAAGCTCCGCCTGCTACATTCCAGTAGGATGTGCCTTCATCGCATCCGCCGTCATCATGGTAAACGTCCAAAAAACAGTCAAGACATCCCATCATTTTTTCAAGAGCCTTTGCTCTTCTTATTTGATCATATTCATTTAGCAGAAATACACTCATTACGTTAGCAATAATCCACGGAGTCCAGTTGTTCACATTCTTCCTGATAACACCCATCCACCAGAAATCCTCACGGTTAATAAAAGGATTTTTTATGCGTTCTTCCAATTCTATATCAATTCTTCGGGTTATCAGGTGGGTTACCTTGTCCAATTCATCAGCTAACAGGTACTTTGTCCATGCAAGTAATCCTCCTGTTTCAGCAGCAAACAAGTCTATGTACCTATTCTCCACATCCGGCAGCGGCTCAGTTACTCTTATACCATTATGGGCTGAAACTCCCCAGAAAGATTCCTCACAGATGCACCATATACCGTTAATAATATCATCTATAAACCTTCCTTTTCCCTCTACGCATTCGCCAAGCACCAGGGCTGCCAAAGCCCTTCTTCGCGGGAAATGATTATTTTCATAAGCTCTCCTATCACCTCTTCGCATGAAAGCCATAAAATCAGTTGCAAAAAGAGATGGCCATTGAAATCCAATGTATTTTTCTGCCTCTTGTATACAAGCTTTTGCTACTTTTTCCGGGATATTATCCCATTTTTCTCTTTCATTTGCTTTAGGATAAGGATGATAGTTGTTAGTATCTTTAACAAGATCAATAATTCTGTTGCATTTTAGCCACTCACTAAAAACAGTCATTGAAATCGCTCCTTTTATATAAAGTATTAATATAAAATAGAGCATATTAATAATGTAGCATAAATAATGATTTAAATGTCAATGCCCTTTTTCATGATTATATAATTTGAACAGATATATAACAATATATGTCACAAACATTCTAGAAAAATTTTCTTCCTTAAGTATGTGAGTATGCTCTTTTAGCCTCTAAAAATAAACAATAAATTTAGTTAAGTTATTTTACTTAGAGTAATATCGCTGATTAAAGAATAATATCCATAATAATGTCAATACTTTAATACATCTTTACTAGTACTTAGGCAGAACATTACCTTTTGAGTAAGTGAACAAGAAATCACTGACTCACCTATACTTAAAATATGTGCCGAAAATTTTTGAAAAATATTATCAAAGGTGGTTCTAATATGCATACACTTGATCATAATATTTATGTTTTATATATAGATCTTAAATCGTATAAATTACTCGTTGAAGAGTATTTACAGTATGCTAACTATAAAACTGCAAAAATGGTTGATTTCATACAATGGGTTAAGTTGGCAAAAGCAAAAAAACCGGATCAGGTTTGAGTTATTGAATTATTTAATTTATGTTTTAACCTCTACATCCACTTTTAGTTCAGCCGTGGATTTTGCTGCAATTATTTCTAATAACAAGCAAATAATAAAAAAGCGCAGAAGGACATTTACCATCCTATGATAACAGTTCTTCTACGCTCTCTTAACCTATTAACAGTAAACATATCATATATCTATTCACATGTATCTAATTATTTTATGCTTTCCACAATCCATGCAAATTACAATATTCATAAACTGTAAAGTTCTTCTTAACTTTTTCTTTGGAAACAAAATTGCAAGTTTGCCCTTCGCAATTTGGTACTATTTCATCATCGCCTTCTACTGTATGTATGATATCTTCTTCGGCGTTGTAAACAAATTCAGCTTTAGGTTCCATTCCAGGTTTGAGATATACAAGTTCAATCTTATTCTCAGTTACAAGAGCAATCCATTCAATATAATGTGCTTCTGTCATCGGATGTATTACGGATCCTACAGT
Organism: Clostridiaceae bacterium; assembly: GCA_012840075.1. Classification (GTDB taxonomy): domain Bacteria; phylum Bacillota; class Clostridia; order Acetivibrionales; family DUMC01; genus DUMC01. Next base: position 13,559 of record DUMC01000136.1, read on the forward strand.
TACTTTAATCTTTCCGTCTTCCACTTCTACATAAGGTACATGTTTTTCTTCTGATGCATCGGTAGTATTTGCTTTAAGCAAAGTCATTTGTTGTCCGCAGCATACAAGTGTCCCGCCACCTTCTTTTATAAGTGCAACCATATTTCCGCATACTTCACAACGATAAAATTTCACTTCTCTCATACTAATAAACCCCCATTCCGATTAATTCTTAATATTATTTATATACATATTTTGTGTATTTGAAACACAAAATTACTTAAAATTTATTCAATAAAAGAATATATGGGATCAAGCTTAACATATTCACTATAGCTCCACTTGCTAAGTGAGTATTTCAAGCTTGCCCCCATATAAAGTGAAAATCACTTGACCAAAGTCACAAGAGTGCAAATGCTATTTTTTCAGTTCCATTATTTACATTTCACTGCATTTCCTCAAAATAATTTATTTTCATTGCGCTTTTTACTTCACTTAGAGTTTTTGCAGCAACTTCTCTTGCTCGTATTGTGCCTTTTTTCATATTTCGAAAACATAAGTAGGAAATGTTGAAATAAAATTCCTAAGACAGATATATATACATCATGCAAAATAATGCGTACTTAACATTAAATCAACTAACTTAGCTTTTTCGTCCATATGTTTTATATTATGATTCTGCAAATCTTCCGGCTCAATAATATCAAAACCGTATGCCCACAGTTCCCATATAAACCTGTTAAGAGAAGGATATTTATTTTTATATTTAGAGAGTATGTAAATAAATTCTCCTATTTTTCTGTATAAAGGATCATTACGTTTTTTATAAACTTTATATGCCTCAACGTCAGTTAAATGAATAATATCTTCTGCAATTTTCACTCTTAAGCTATTATCAAAGTTTCCATGAAAATTTATCCTGATAAAGTTTTTAAGATTTCTGCAAAACTGATTATACATCAAATCTCTCCCTAAATAATTTAACATTTTTTGAAAATGCCTGTTTTACTCTCTCACTTAAGTTTTCTCTTGCCATTACTTTCCCGATCAAATCAGCAATCAGTTTTTTATCGGCATTTTTTATCATTACTGATATATCTTCAATATCAATTTCCGAATAACGTCCTATTTTGCTTAAAATAATGTCTTCTCTTGATAAAACATATATATTTCTAAACTTCTCTATTTTCCTTGCTCTGTCTTTAAAATCCATAGGTATAGTAGTTAAATATAAATCTAAAAAATCGTACTTTTCCATAATTCTTAAGAGTCTTCCTACGGAGGCGTCATAATCCAGATCCAAAAGGTCAATATCCGTAGTAGCCCTATCAAGGTATCCTGCAATAATGCAGCCAGATCCTCCAAGAAGATATATTGGAGGATAATCGATGTTTTTCATATTTGCAAAATCTTCAACATCCTGCAAAATTTCATAAAGGATTTTTTTGTTTTTTCCCTCATTAATCATTATATTCTGCACCTGATTACCTGTCGTCTGTATTCTATTATCTTTTACTCATTTCATTGGTTAATACTACTACCTGTTGCTTGTTACCTATTGCATATTACATATTGCTTACTATCTATTACACCCACCATATCACCGATATGTTAACCGTTGAATTATTCAATAACATTATACCAGCTCAATATTAAATTGGCAATTTGAGATTTTATCCAGTAAAAAACGGGCGACAGGTTTGAATTATTGAATTATTTAACATATTGACCATATGGTCAATAATTAAATAAAAAAAATTTAAAAATGTCAGGCTTGAGTTAAACTTGATCTCTTTTATTAATAATGCACTCTAACCAGCCAAAACTTTATATTTTTATCGCTCCATCCAAGATCCCATGGAACCCTGTATCTATCGGTGTTGTGTGAGTTCACCAGTGTATACCCTTTGGAATCCGCACCTGTTACTACGGATATGTGAACGACTTTTCCTTTCCTTTCATAAGCTATGAAATCTCCCGGAAGCAATTTGTATGAAGCTTTAAATACTTTATCATATGTACCGTGTGCTATAAGAGATGCTCTTCCGCTATATAGCATATAGTCCTTGAAAGCTTGGGCATTTACCCATGCCTTGCTGCCGTCCTTATCATAATTCCATGCACTTGTTTTTCTGAATCCGCCCCCTTCATGGAGGATTTGGGATGCAAAATTTGTGCAGTCCCCTCCAAGAGAATTATAGTTCTTATATTTTTTGTTGTATGAAAAACCATATTTTTCATCTGCTGCAGCTCCACAATACTTATCAGCATATTCCACAGCTTTTATCCGTCTTTCATTCAAATTTGAAAAATCTCTTGGTTCATGAGACATAATAAACTCCCTATTTTCTTCAACTTTAATATTTTCTAGGCTCAATGAATCTGCAAATGGGTCTGTATACCATTCTCTTATTATTAGCCATTCATCACCAATGGGCACCAAATCAATGCTGTGGTATGTGCCTATTCTTAACATATTCTCTTTATGAGGTTCATTTTGGTATACATACCTGTACTCCGTAGAGCAGGTTAAATTTGCCGTTACCCCTGAACCTTTAGCTTTAACCCAATTAACTACGGTTTTAGTTTTCATTTTGGTGAATTCTACACCCTGTTTATCTGCCCAATTGACAAGGTATTTCATCTTCTTGGCTTGATGCTCATAAGCCCATGTCCCATATTTTGTATCTGTTTTATACAAGGACTTGAGAGCTTCCTCATCTTGCTCAAGGAAAGCCCTGTTTCTTACATCAAATAGATATTGAATAAGAACTGCAAACTCTTCTTTTGATATTATTGAACTGCTTGCAGCAGTATATTTCCTATTAAATATAAAGTTATGCATAATAATAGCTATGCTCACAAATATTATTACTAGAGATAAAGCTATTAATGTTTTCTTCCTGATCCTTAATATTAAAATCATTAGAATACCTTGAGCTTCCCGCTCTCTATGATGCCTATAAAGTTTTTACTTGACTACTTAATATTTACTATTTAATTAATATGAAAGCAACAAAAATAATATGAGGCATATTTCTCAAATAACCATTCAGTATAATTTAAAATTTATATTATGATTTATTAAAATTAATCATAGTTTTAAATTAATAAAATTGTTATCATCTCTGTAGCTACAACATAAATAGCGTTAGTTCCACATTTAAAGTTTCAGTCACTAATAGCATTTATGTTTCAAGCAAAAGATGCTCAAGCGCAAATCTATGTTTAGGTCTTCCAACTAAAATTTACATAATATTCTCTTCGCATATGCTTTCAAAGTCAGTCCCTTCAAAGTCAGTCATTATAAATACACCCAAACCCATTCTAAACCTTTTCTCGTTAATACCCATCATAATTGTAAAGAACGAAATTTTGTCGGTGATACTCCACAGTTTGCTTTAAATAAC
>DUMC01000137.1 GCA_012840075.1 Clostridiaceae bacterium
CCAGGAGGTAAATAGGGTTGCCATCAAAGACGAAGTTGAGGTTATAAGGACCAGACCCAAAACATAAGGAGACGAATGAATCTTTGAGAGATCAACATCAGGCATAACAGGAGATTCTTTTGAAAGATGTCTAAAATTAATGACAAAGTCTCTGTATATATAATGAAGCTTAAAGCGACCAGGTTCTTTAGCGTATAGCTTACGCTCAGTAGGCGAAAGATTTTTTAGATTAGATAAATAAAAAGAGCATTGAGGGTTTTTGCATTTAAAGAGATTGAAATTTTTCCGTTTTTTGATTTTTTCCAAAACCCTTTTACAGTGAGGGCAACGTAGAGCAATATTTTTCAGGTAATCGGTTTTATTACCGAAGATAAAGTTACAAACTTTACACCGATATTGGGTATTTTTAGCTTTACCGTTGTTTCTGTAAATATAGTAGTGAGGAGCATTACATCTGGGACAAGAAATATTATCAGGGACAGGAAGACTGTTTTTACGGCGGGAGATAGGTTTCAAAGGCTTTCCGTGTTTAGCTAAGTACTCTTTTAATAGTTTAGTATAGTCAAGTTTTTCAAAGGGATCAATAAGAGGCATAGCATCTACTTGTAGTTTTTGGTATTGTTTGCTAATAGCATCATCGTAATAATAGTATTTTACCGGTTCCTCGTAAAATTTATCAAAGGAGGGTTTACCGAAAAAAATCCATGTTAGGAGATAACGAATAATTGTATATTGTATTTGAATAGTTAAGCAAAATGATAGTATAATATTAAGCAAGGTGACCATCTCCTTTTTAGTTTTTTTGATAAATATTGTATTTCAAAAGATGGCACCTTTCTAGTCTTAAAAAACAAACCTATCATATACTAATTAGGATTTGATAGAAAAGCCCCTTGATGCAAGAAATGCTAAGCTTCAGTAAGCATTTCCAGGCATCAATGACCTTTACCCCGAGCTTCACAACAGCTACTACTAATTCTGCTGCTTGCTATGATAAAGATAAAATTGTGGTCAACCTTAATAATTTCCAATTATCAGGGGGGATATAAAAATAACTGGTGAAAACCAGTTAGATATACATTTTACATTAAGTATTATATTAAAATTTTTGACACTACGAAAATCTGCATAAGAGGTCAAAATATGTATAAAGAGTGAGTATTAAAATTAGCATAAGAAGTAAGGATTTAAAAATTAGCATAATAATCAATCCAAGTAACTCGAAATGGAACAAGCTACTCAGATTATGGACAAACTGCTAAAATTATGGGACAAGTTGCCCAGCTTATGGACGAGCTGCTCAGGATTGGTTTATTAATGCAATTTTTTACCTTACGTTAGCGTAAGTTCGCTATTATATGCCAAGCTTTTTATATAGTTGTTAAACATAGGAAAGGGTAAAATAATAATCAGATAGTTTTCTCAAATAGCTTTCTAAAATAATTTTCTCAAATACTTTTTCAAATAGTTTTATCAGATATAGTTTTATCAGATAGTTTTCTCAGATTATATTCTCAGATTGTATTCTTTAAGTCCAACTTCTTCCATATAAATCAAAGTACTCTTCAATAAAATTAAACTAATTTTCATTTTAGGGAAATATATAGTTAGGCACTTAAAGAATAAAACTTAACGAAATGAGGAGAGAAATACCGTGCATAAAATTCTAGTGGTTGATGATGAGCGTTCCATATTAGATCTTCTGGAAATGATATTGAAAAGAGAACAATTTCAAGTAGCTACAGCGTCTGATGGAAAGTCAGCCATGGCGTTATTGGATTCTTTCAATCCTGATCTTGTTCTTTTGGACATTATGCTACCTGATACAAATGGGCATGATTTGTGTAGAGAAATGACAAAAAAACGAAGAGTTCCAATAATAATGCTTACAGCCAAAAATGACATTATCGACAAGGTTATCGGTCTCGAGCTGGGAGCTGATGATTATATTACAAAGCCCTTTGATACAAGAGAATTGATAGCACGTATAAAAGCTGTACTACGACGTCTGGAGAAGAATGAAGCTGAAGACAGAAGGATCTTAACTCATCTTGATCTGGCAGTAGATCTGGAAAATCGCACTGTAATGAAAGGTGGTAACCCTGTTGAACTAACCTTGAAAGAATATGAGCTTCTGGTGATATTAATGAAAAATCCCCGGAAAGTGTTCTCACGCGAGGAACTTCTCCAACTGGTCTGGGGCTATGACTTCATGGGTGATACAAGAGCAGTGGATATTTGCGTTACACGATTAAGAAAGAAGATTGAAGATGACAGCAGCAACCCAAAGCACATAATAACCGTCTATGGCTTCGGTTATCGCTTTGGAGGTGTCTAAGATGAAGCTAAAAGAAAAGTTTATTATATACTACCTGTCAGCAACATTCGTGATACTGTTATTTGTTGGCATAGCTGTTCTTAATTCAATCAAAAACTTAAGCATAAATACAATCGAACAACAGTTAATCGGCCAAAGCAATTTGGCAGAGTTGTATATTTCTCAACTTCACGCTATTCAAAATGAAGGTTCCAATGAACTGAGTGACGAAACGGCTAAATATGTAATCGGAAAGCTTGGCCTTGTTTTTGGTAATATCCGTATATATGACAACGATTTGCGTCTTCAGGCTGCCTCTAAAAATAATACTGAGAGCAGCATCACTGATATGGAGAATGCAGAAATATTGAGAGCTGCGGCTAAAGGAAATTATGCATATCTGGTGAAAGATAGTACTGCCTTTTTTGCGTCACCAATCACTTTTGAAGGGAATACAATCGGTATTCTTGAAATTATATATCCAATGAGTTTTGTCGAAAGACTTATGTCAGGAGTTTTAAATATTTTGTCAATTGGTGCCTTTATTTTTGCAGTACTTATGATCCTTATCAGCATCTTTATTGCTGCAAGATTGACAAAACCGATTAATAGACTGGCTGAAGTTGCTAATAACTATGCCAATAGAATTTTCACACCACTTGAAATTAAAGGATCCGACGAAATATCCCAGCTTGCCCGAAGCTTTAATGCCATGGGTGCCCAGCTCCAAGATTATATACAAAGACAAAAGCAATTTGTTTCTAATGTGTCCCACGAGCTCAGAACCCCCCTTACCGCTATAAAGGGATATTCCGAGTTTCTTGCCGAAGAAATTGGAGACAGACCTGATCTGAAAAAGGCTGTATTTCACCTCAACAATGAGTCGGAGCGGCTTGCCAAGCTTGTTGACGAGGTGTTAACGCTATCCAGGATAGAAACAGGACGTGAGGAGTTTCATTTTGACAAGCTTAATTTTTCAGATCTTGTTAAGGATACAATTGAAAAAATGATGCTCAGGGCACAAAAATATGAAATAAGATTAATTTCAGATATAACATCTGAGGTTTATGTGAGAGGAGATGAAGAAAAGCTGGTTCAGGTAATTGTGAACCTGTTTGATAATGCTTTTAAATATTCGCCTCCACGGTCTACGGTTAAAGTGAGCTTGCGCAAGGAAACAACTGAAGCAATCCTTATGATAATTGATCAGGGAATTGGTATTCCTGAGGAGGACAGATTAAAAGTTTTCGACCGCTTTTATCGGGCTGAAAATGCCCGCAGTATTTCCGAAACAGGGCTAGGACTTTCTATTGTAAAGCATATTGTCGATGCTCATAGTGGGTCGATTAGGCTTACAGAGAGAGTCGAAGGCGGAACGACCGTGATATTGAAGCTTCCCTTAGTAGACTAGGTGTTATAAATTTCCCAAGGAGACTACTCGTTAGCGTGAGCCTAATGTTACAAATTTGAAACAAATCCGATGTAAGTATGAAACATGATTCTGCTATGCTATAGGTGTATTAAGACATGACAAAACACAATTCAAAGGGAGGAGTTTTAGTGAAAAGAAGATTTATAGTTATATTTTTACTTTTGGCATTGATGTTTGCATTTGTAGCCTGCACGGCTTTGCAGCTGAATACGGAAAAAGTTAAGGTTATTGAAAAAGAGGATTCCAACGGTGCAACCGTTACGGACAAAAGTAAGGTTGAGAATGAAAATAATGGAAATGCCAAAGTTGATGAAAAACAAAATTCCGGCAACATAACTGCTTCGGATAAAGATAAGGATAAAGATAAGAATGTTGATAAAAATACAAATACAGGTACGAAGAATAGCGATCTTGATGACAAAGCCGATGCGCTCCAAGCAGACACCGAGGAATATATAAAAAGCATAATCGAAGAGAGAGCCAGGGAGGTTCTGACTGCAATAAAGAATTATGACATGAGCAAGCTTGCTGATGCAATTCACCCTGATAAGGGAATTCGTTTTTCGCCATACGGATATGTTGATGTTGATAACGATCTTGTATTCACAGCAGAGGAAGTGAGAAATTTGGATTCTGACTCCAAGACATACCTTTGGGGATATTACGATGGTTCGGGTGAGCCTATAACACTTAATTTTTCAGACTATTACAAGAAGTTTATCTATGATGTAGACTTTTTAAATGCTGAGCAAGTAGGCTACAATAAAATTCTGGGTCAAGGAAATTCATTGAACAACAGCTCTGAGGTTTATAAAAATTCGATAATTGTAGAATATCACTTTTCAGGTTTTGATCCCCAGTACAACGGCATGGATTGGAGAAGCCTTAGATTAGCATTTGAAAAGAAGGGTGATATCTGGTATCTAGTCGCAATCATTCATGACCAGTGGACAATTTAAAATAGACAATTTAATATTATGACCCCCCCGGGATGAGATGGTGACCTGCTTCGTATAAAATGATGTTGTAAGATGATGTTGCTGTTTTATTTGAATAACTTTAGGAAAGTTAAAGATTTTGGAATGCTAAAGGCACTTGAAAATGTCAAAGGAATTTGAGGATGCTAAAGGACCTTGAAACGCTAAAGGATCTTAAGCATGCAAAGCACTTTGAGAATGCTAAGGACTTTGGAATTGCCTCCAAAGTCCCTTTTTTTAAGATCAGAATCTCAGATAGATTTCGAAATCCTATTGAAATCCCAATTGGAGTTAAAATTAGGTCATTTTTTGAGGAGTTAGACGAAGGAGCCGTTCCTATATCTAGCTGATGGAGGAACCGTTTCCCTGCCCACCCTTTTCCTGCCTAGACGGAGGAGGTAAGACAGAAGAACCGTTCCCTTGTCTAAGAAGTTAGACAAAAGAACCGTCCCCCTGTCTATTTGAATTCAGGCAGCCAGGAACCATGTGCTTCGATTAATTCATCAACCATTTTTACGATTTCATCGATGCTTAGCTCGGAACCGGTATGGGGATCAAGCATGGCAGCCTGGTAAATATGTTCTTTTCTCCGTGTTACGGCAGCTTCGATTGTAATTAAATGTACGTTTATGTTTGTCATGTTCATTGCAGCTAATTGTACCGGTAATCTGCCTACATGGCAGGGGTGGATACCCATGCCATCAACCATACATGGTACTTCAACGCAGGCTTCACGTGGTAGGTTTTCTATTAATCCGCCTGTGTTTAAAACATTACCGCCTATTTTAAATAGTTTATTTGTTATTATTGCATCCATTATAGAAGAAGCATATTCATGTGTACGTTTGTGAGTCAAAGTTGGATTCTTTACGAGTTCATCTCTTTGTTTTTCCCAGTTTTTAATCTGATTAATACAACGTCTTGGATATTCGTCCAATGGGATATTATATTTTTCAATTAATTCAGGATATTTGCTTTTAATAAAAAATGGGTTGTATTCAGCATTATGTTCACTTGATTCCGTGCAATAGTAGCCAAATCTTCTTATATATTCAAATCTTACCATGTCGTTGTGCTTTTCTTTTTCATTCTTTTCAATTGCTCTTTTTCTGATTTCAGGATACAAATCAACACCGTCTTTGTCATAAATTTCAAGAAGCCATCCCATGTGATTAATTCCTGCTATTAAATCTCTGCAGCCTTCAATTTTATCTTCCATTCCAAGTGATTGTAACAGATGCCGCGAACAAACCTGCACACTGTGGCATAAACCGACTGTTTTAATAGGAGTGTATCTGAGCATATATCCTGTTAACATGGACATTGGGTTTGTGTAGTTTAAGAAATAAGCATTCGGGCAAACTTCTTCCATATCTCGGGCAAAATCCTCTAAAACAGGAATTGTTCTAAGTGCCCTCATTATACCGCCAATACCCAAGGTATCACCGATTGTTTGACGGAGTCCGTACTTTTTGGGAACTTCAAAATCAATAATTGTACAAGGATCGTATCCGCCAACCTGAATGGCATTTACAACAAAATCTGCTGATCTGAGGGCATCTTTACGTTGTTCTACTCCCAGATAGGTTTTAATTTTGGCACGATTATTGTTTATATTCCGATTTAAAGCCTGAAGCATTAATTCAGATTCTTTCAAACGATTAGCGTCAATATCATAAAGACATATTTCACTGTCTCTTAATGAATCAACGCACAAACAATCACCCAGTACATTTTTGGCAAAAACAGTACTGCCGGCACCCATAAATGTTATTTTGACCATATTTTATACCTCCTTTTATAAATATAATACTTTATTTTGAGGCAACTTTAAATTGAATTATGTCTTCTTTATATGTTATAATGTCTCTATGAGAGAAAAGAGGCAAACTGATATTCAAAAAAAGCAAAATGATATCCTGTTATTAAATAAAGGTTTTCATGATGTGAACCCGATGGTATGCGGTTGGCAAGACTGCCATAGCGGACATTCATTTGGACCTGCCATCAGGACATACTATCTCATTCATTATATCATGGATGGAAAAGGAATATTTGAACGTCAGGGTGTTGTGTATAATCTTGGCAAGGGGAACATGTTTTTGATTAGACCGCATGAATTGACTTTTTACAAGGCAGATGAGGAAAAACCCTGGTCGTACGTATGGATAGGGTTTAGCGGCGCTCTCGCCGAGGAGCTAATTGAAGGTTCTGGCTTCGATAAAAGTCCCATAGTCTATTCACCAAGCTGTGCTTTTATTTTTAAAAATATGATTTCTGCAAATAAACTTGGCCAGTCTGCCGAGATATATTTATGTGGTCTAATCTTTGAATTATTTGCACGCTTAAAGGAAGAGAATAATATAAGCACTCGTGCTGCGCAAATATATGCCCGAAGAGCCGAGAATTATATTCAATCAAATTATATGTCAGATATAAGTGTAGCAAGTATTGCTGAAATGCTTGGAATTGACAGGAGATATCTTTACAGGATCTTTGTTGAATATATAGGGATGTCGCCTCAAAACTACATATCAAAATACAGACTTGGTAAGGCGGCAGAGCTTTTAAGCCAATATAACTGCACTGTTAGTGAAGCTGCACGGAGTTGTGGCTATAAGGATATGTTCAATTTTTCAAAAATGTTTAAGAAAGAATACGGAATAAGTCCTTCTGAGTACAAAAGGAAATTTTGCAGGTAAAAATAATACTTTAACTGCTATCACCAAAACCGTTGCAGAAACATACTACAGGATTATACTATAGAGTTTCATGCTATGGAGTTATACTATTTCCGGAGATTTCAAACAAAAAGCTCTTTCTTACTCAGAAAGAGTTTTTACATAATCTCCTATTTTCTTATCCATATGAATTATATGATTTGTAAGCCAGTTTGTAACTATTTTGTTAGCGTTCATTATAACCAGAATATTGCCGCCGGACTTTTCATATTCGCTTTTCAGTTTGGCAAGTTCATTAACAAAGCTTGCATGTGCTTTTTTCTGAGCATCAAGCTCAGGATAGCGGATTTGTTCCATATAAGCTTCTTCATCTCTGAAGTGTTCTTTTGTATATTCATCTAAGAATTTAAGCATTGTATCTATGTAATCCTTTGCTCTCCGTTCTTTGCTGGCTTCGAACAATCCATTAGCTTTTTCAAACCATATTTTGTGTTGTTCGTCAATTCGTTCAACACCGACTGTTAAGTTAGGAGTCCACACTATTGCCATATAGATCCTCCTTTTAATTTTTAATTAAGTAAATTTTATAAGATTTTTTGAATAAATTCAATAGATTTCCAGAAAAATAACATGTAATGTCGATAAAAATGACATATAATGTCGATACGTGGAGATTATACATGTATGATAAATGTGGTAAAAAGATATACATAAAAGGTAAGACCTCTGATATAATGTTAAAAAAGAGAAAATGCAAATAAAGTTAAACAAAAATCAAAAGTTTGACAAGTTTGATAGGACGACAGAAAGTTGCGACGAAAAGTTGTGATAGAAAGGTATGATGGAAGGCCGCAATGGAAAGCTACGATGAAAAATTTAAAAAATGCAGTACAGGATATTGTGAAATCTCTATACGATTCTATTCAGTAAATGAAGGAGTTGATATACATGATTGGAAAAACTGAAATACGAATTATTTATGGGGGTAAACCTAAGCAAATGGTAAAAGAGTTACTTGAGGTTATAAAACCTGAAGAAGAAATAGACAAAAACGCACTTATTGGAATCAAACCAAATCTCGTTGTAGCAAAACCTTCAAGCTCAGGTGCCACAACTTCACCTGAAATAGTAGAAGGAATCATAGAATATTTTAAGTCAAAAGGATACGATAGAATAGTAATAATGGAAAGTTCCTGGGTGGGAGATAAAACATCGGAAGCCTTTAAAGTGTGCGGATATGAGAATCTGTCGAGAAAATACGATGTACCTCTTATTGATCTTCAAAAAGATAAATCCAAGTCATGTGAAATAAACGGCTTGAGGATGGAGATTTGCGATTTTGTAACTAAGGTCGATTATTTAATAAATGTACCGGTTCTAAAAGGCCACTGCCAAACTAATATTACATGTGCTTTGAAGAATATGAAAGGCTGTATCCCAAATTCCGAAAAAAGAAGATTTCACACCATGGGTTTACATAAACCTATAGCATATTTAAACAAGCTTATAAAACAAGATCTCATAATTGTTGATGGTATAAATGGAGACCTTAATTTTGAAGAAGGCGGCAATCCCGTTCAGATGAACAGGATAATCACAGGAAAGGATCCTGTATTGATAGACGCATATGCAGCGCAATTAATGGGATTCAGCGTTGAAGAAATTCCATATATCATTATAGCCGAAAACATAGGCGTAGGCACTGCAGATTTGGAAAATGCTGATATTTTCGAATTAAATGAGTTAAATAAGGACAGTGAAACTAAGTATAGCAAAACCAGGAAATTGACTCCTTCAAGAAGAGTTCAACAGTTATCAAGATATATTGTAGAGGACAGCGCCTGCTCTGCCTGCTACGGGAGCCTCATATATGCGCTTGAAAGGTTGGATGAAAAAGGTCTTTTACGCAAATTAAAACAGAAGCTGTACATTGGTCAGAATTTTAAAAATAGAAGATGTGATGGGATAGGTATCGGCTCATGCACTTCCGAATTTAATAAACATGTTAAAGGCTGCCCGCCGAAAGCCAGGGATATTGTAGAGTTTTTGAGTAATGACTGTAATAATATAAAATAATGATATAGATAAAAATATTTAATAAAACATACATTTACACACGAAAAGGAAAATAATTACATATTTTTAATATTGATTTTATTGAGTTTTTTAAATAAAGTATTATTATGATAAAAATATCTACTAAATTTCCTTAATAAGGAAAAATATAAGTATTTCTTTCAAAGAATATATAAATTATATAAATGAAAAAATGTTTGGAATCAAGTTTTCAGGACTTGAGAAGATAGGTAATAATGTAAAATGTAAGTTGAGTGGGTAATTAATATTATTATACAGGTGATATTGAGAAATCTAAAGTTATACATGAGTAAAATAGAGAAAATTTGAAAGGAGACAATGAATTTGGAATTTGCAATTAATATTAACTCGACTGGATACGCAAAACCTTTTGTAAAATGGGCAGGTGGAAAAACTCAGTTACTTAATACTTTCGAACAGTATTATCCTTTGCCTCTTTTTGAAGGTAAAATAAAGCGTTATATAGAACCATTTGTTAGTGGAGGAGCCGTATTGTTTGAGATCTTGCAGAAATTTAAAATTGAAGAGGCATTTATATTTGATATTAATAATGATTTAATAAATACTTATGTTGTTATTAAAAATAATGTAGATACTCTAGTGGAATGTCTTTCAGAATTAGAACGTAGATATTTGAAATTGAGTAAAGATGCTAGGAAAGATATGTATTATGAAATTAGAGAAGCATATAATTCACGAACCATGAAAGATGATCAACTTGATATAGAACGAGCTGCACAGTTTATTTTCTTGAATCGAACGTGTTTTAATGGACTCTACCGTGTAAATCGTGCGGGACATTTCAATGTACCACATGGGGATTATAAAAATCCAACAATATGCGATGAAAAAAATTTATACGCTGTGAGTTCTTTGCTAAAGAAAGTGCAAATTTTTGCTTGTGACTATAGGGAAAGTATTAAGTATGCTGATAAATATAGTTTCGTTTATTTTGACCCACCATACCGACCGCTTAATGTCACATCAAATTTTACATCCTATAGTAAATTTGATTTTACAGATGAGGATCAAATACAGCTTGCACATTTTTTTGCAGAAGTGAATAATAAAGGTGCATTTATTATGTTAAGTAATTCTGATCCGAAAAATGAAAATCCTGACGATAACTTTTTTGATGAACTTTATAAGAATTTTTATATTCATAGAATTAAAGCAAAAAGAGCAATTAATTCAAATGGAGAAAAAAGAGGATTTATAAGTGAAATTCTTGTAACGAATTATAAAGTTATGATTTAGAGGAGATATTATGAAATATTCGGATATATTTAAAAGAAGGCTTAGTTGTGAGAATGAAGATGAAGTATTTAAATACTTACTTGATCATTTGAAGGAGACTATAAGAGGTTGGGATTTTTTTGTCGCTTGGGGAAAAATTATGAAACAAGTAAGAAATGTTGAAGTCGTATTGAATATTCTAAATTACCTTATCGGAAAGGAAAACATACGAGAAGAATTTAAAATGCTTGTAAACAAATATCCTGAAATTGTTGAAGTACTTCCTATTCTTCTTGCTTTAAGAGAAAAAAACATAAAAATTCTTGTTCCGATTGAAAATAATGTTTTCAATTACAAAGAATATACGTTTTACAAAAAAGAAAAGTATACCGCTGATGAAATAGAATTGCTGGTTGAATTTGCTGAAAAGACCGGCCTTCTTTTATTATTCAAAAAAAATATAAAGAATGTTGTTGATTATGTAATTGGAGTTGAGGTAGGTCTTGACACTAATGCGAGAAAAAACAGAAGCGGTACTGCTATGGAAATGATAACTGAGATTTTTATTAAAAAAATATGTGCCGAAAACAATTACCGATATATATCTCAAGCGACATCACATAAGATCAAAATATATTTGGGATACGATGTAGTTGTTGACAAATCAGGCCGTTCTTTTGATTTTGCAATAGATAATGGACATAGGTTATATCTTATTGAAACAAATTATTATGGAGGCGGTGGTTCAAAATTAAAATCAGTGGTTGGGGAATTCTCAAATTTGTTTAACTTTTTAAAGGAAAGAACGCCAGAACATGGTTTTATCTGGATTACAGACTGTATAGGTTGGGAGATGGCAGAAAAGCCTTTAAGAGAATCATTTGATAAAGTAGATTATATACTTAATATTGATATGGTACAAAATAACATTCTTGAGGACATTATTGTACAGGGGCTCTGAGAATTATGGCAAGAAAAGTTGAATGTTTGTATTGTGGACAGAAATTTACAAGGACACAGTATTCTGAACATCTTGAAATGGAACATACCGATGAATATGTTAAGCTTGTTGAAAGAATAAAGAGTGCTCTTCAAATTGGTGATGATATAAAATACATAGCAACTAATAATAACATTACAGAAGCATTTGTTAAAAAGATAGAAAAACAATTAATGACATTTATTAAAGAAGATACAACCAGTTATTCTCCTAAAAATTCTAATATCAAATTGTTGTGGGAGCCGGAGAATTTTAAACTAGAAACAACTACTGTGTGGAGCTTTCCCGACAGAGGGAATTGGGCAACACATAGTGGAAAATACAGAGGCAATTGGTCACCTTTTATACCTAGGAATATCATTTTGCGATATTCAGGAGAAGGTGAAACTGTACTTGACCAGTTTGTGGGTAGTGGAACAACGCTTATTGAAACAAAACTTTTAAAGAGAAAAGGTATTGGTGTTGATATAAATCCCGAAGCTGTAAAACTGACTAAGAGCAATACAAGTTTTGAAAAAAAAGATAGCGGAGAAGTGGAAGTGCATGTAGGAGATGCCAGGAATCTTGGATTTATTAAAGATGAAAGTATAGATCTTAAATGGAAAATATTCGTCATTATAGCAGTAATTATTCTGTTATCAGCAATAACCTTTATAATACTGCTACATTTGTACAATAATAGAAATGAAGGCAGGGAAGTGGCAATGCAAGCAAAAGAATACA
>DUMC01000138.1 GCA_012840075.1 Clostridiaceae bacterium
TCATAAGTTTACTTGCTTTCATATATCCGGTAATTGAAAATAAGAAAGCAGTAAAAAAACGTAAAAACGAGTTAAATATACAATTTAGAGATATGCTGTATTCACTGCGTTCCTCCCTATCTGCAGGAAAATCAATTGAGCTTGCTTTCATGGCAGTTATGGATGATTTGAAAATTCTGTATCCAAAAGATGCTCCTATTGTTAATGAAGCATTATATATTGCAAGAAAGCTTGAAATGAATGAAACAATTGAAGCTGCCTTAGATGACTTTGCTGAGCGGTCCGGGCTTGACGATGTAAAAAATTTTGCCGAGGTCTTCAGAATCAGCAAGAGAACAGGAGGAAACGTTATAGAAACTATAAAACGCACCATAGACATAATAAATGACAGGATAGAAATAAATCAAGAAATTGAAACAATGCTTGCAAATAAAAAGCTGGAGAGTAAAATACTAAACATAATGCCTATCGCAATCCTGGCATTATTAAACTTAACAGCCGGGGATTACTTAAACCCGATATATAACATTGCAACAGGAAGAATAATAATGACAGCCTCCGCAGCATTAATTATCATTTCATACTTAGTGTCAAAAAAAATAATGGATATAAAATGTTAGATTAAATGGGGGCAGGCTTGAATTATTTACTTATGTTTTCATGAAAAATCAAACAAAGTCAAGTCTCAACTAACCATAGCTTAATTAGGATCTAACTCCGGCTTAATATTGAGGTGAAGTATGCTTATAATATTTATCACACTATTAATAATTTTAACTACAGTTATATACCTTATGTCTAAAACTAAATATAATAAAACTATTTACGCACTGGACAAGAAAGAATATCCTCTTAAACAACTTATTCCTATTGGACTTTACATATTAGACCTTTTGAATTACAAATATTTAACCGGCCATGACAGAAAATTATTGATGAAATTTTCCGAACTTAAAGGGGCAAAAAACTCCTGGTATTACTTGAAAATACATTGGGCCAACAGGATAATCCTGCTTATTATAGGTCTCATATTTATACTTCTCGTCGGCCTTATTACAAATATTGATATAGCATACTGCTTCTATAGTATATGTTTTCTTGCCGTAATTATTGCTTCCGGAGAATGGGAATTAGAAAGACAGCTAAAAAAGAGACACTTTTCAATAAAGTGGGACTTTCCGGAATTTTTGAATAAGGTGGCTGTTCTTGTAAATGCAGGGCTCACCGTTTATAAAGCTTGGGAGAAAACTGTTAAGGAGAATAGGAGTCCCTCGTATTTTTATAAGGAAGCTGAAATCGTTATAAAAGAAATAGAAGCAGGGAAATCCGAACTAAGAGCGTATGAGGATTTTGCCAGAAGATGCAGGACAGCTGAGGTTGCACGTTTTGTGACTATAATAATCCAAAATATCAGGAAGGGAAATGAGGAACTTTCCTCGATACTGAGAGTTTTATCCGCAGAGAGTTGGGAGATGAGGAAGAATACCGCAAAAAGGCTTGGAGAGGAGGCTTCAGCAAAAATGGTGTTGCCTATGACAATAATGTTTATAGCAATCGTCCTCATAGTTTCTACGCCTGCTATATTATCAATTATAAAAATGTAAGATTTGCATATTCCAACTATCACCAATACTTAATTATCTTAAAAGCATTAAGTAATATCAAATTATTAATGGAAGGAGAATCTCATATGAAAAAGTTGTTAATCTGTAAGAATAAACTGGCAGAAAAATTGAGAAAAGAGGATGGCTTAGGTACGGTGGAAATTGTAGTAATAATCGCAGTTTTAGTTGGGATAGCACTGATTTTCAGGGATGCAATAATTAATTTTGCAGTTAACATCATGAAGAATGTATTTGGTGACGATACGATTATTAACGATATTAACAGCAGCGGAATTAGGAACAGTAATATCATAAATTAATTTCAAATTAATTTCAATTATTATTATGTAGATGCGCAGGTGGTGAGAAAAGCCTTGTTAAGCTTAAGCTTACAGAAAGGCAGAATAACGCCAATATATGAGAGTGATGACTTTGGAAGCTACTTAATAATAAAGCCTGAGGAGGACAGTTTAATTGAATATCAAGTAGAAATGATTTCTAATAACTGCATACCTGGTTTGTTAACCATGGATCTGAGGTGCAAAAACAATGAAAAATACTTATACTATAAAATAACTTCAATGATACCTCTTTCCAGGTTCCTTTCACGAAAAAAAATTAATAAGAGGCAGTTGTTGAGCCTTCTAAACCAGATTACTCAAACTATGCTTACAGGGATAGATTACCTTTTATATAACAAATGCTATATTCTCGAACAGGATTTTATCTATATGGATCCGGCTTCTTTCAAGCTATATATGGTGTATCTTCCAATGGCAGTGGAGGGAGATGTTAATCAAAATTTGCGAAAACTAATTATCGATTTAATAGTAAACGCTACATACATTGAAGATGATGACCAGGGAGACGGGTTTATCAGAAAAATCATTAATTACATAAAGGGAGATACTTTTAATATCATCGGATTTAACAAGCTGCTAAAACAATTAAACCAGGAAAACTGCCAGGAAAACATACCTGATGCACAAAGAACTGATGGGGAAAGAGTAGAAATGGACAATTATGCAGGCTATAGTACATATAAGTACGGGTTAACAGATGCCCATGAAATTGGCGATGAATTTACAGCATCGGAAGATTTTTTACCCGGTGAAATAAACGGAGATTCTGAAAATAATAAAGAAGGTCTTCAAAATAAGACAAAAGGTGCTTTAAAAGACCAAACTAGTTCAAACTGTTATGACCGTCTTTCAAAACAAAACTCACGTGCAGCTAATCGGAAAATAAATGACTTTGGAATAATTGCCATAGGAGCAGCGACGCAAATAATATTGACGGTACTGTTCTTATTAAGCAGAAACTTCCTCGAAACATTAGGGGGAGATATAAAAACAACCTATGCAGCAGCTATACTGATAATTATAGCTGTAGATGCATTGGTCATTAAAAACTTATTGGATTATAGAAAAAATTTGAAAAAGCAAAGTCATAAAAGTGGAAAAAATACGCGAAATGAAACAAGTACACAGAAGGAAGGAAACAAATGTAGCAGTGAAAATAATACACTAAGGCGTGAAAATAATGAAGTAGGATATGAAAATAATGCACTAGGATATAAAAGCAACGCTACCAGAATTGGAAATTCAAAAAATAATAAAATAGCTGAAAAACTTAAAAATGAAATAAATTATGGGAAGAATTACGGTGAAATAATCGTTGGACCCGTTGTACCGTTCAAAACGGAAAATGGAGAAGGTTCCCGCATGGTAAGCCCAAATTATATAGATAACAAAGATTCTCCCTGGATGCCTAATCCTGAATATAGCAGCAAAACAGTTGTATTATCCCCTAAAAAGGAGTTAAAACCTTATATCATCAACATGGCTGGAGGTACTAAAGGAGAAATTCCTATTGATAAGAAAGAATTTCTAATCGGAAGACTGGAAGATATGGTTGATTGTGTAATTAAAAATGCTGCCGTAGGTAAAGTTCATGCTCTAATAACAGAACAAAACGGTAAATATTATTTAAAAGATTTAAATTCAGTCAACGGTACTATGGTAAATGATGTAAGACTCCAATGTAATGAAGAAAAAGAGCTGAAAGACGGGGACAGAATTACATTTGCAAATTGTGACTACCTGTTTGTCTTTAGATAGAAGTTCGAATTATTTTTATTTGCATTTTTACTTTATTTTATTGGATTTTTACTTAATTTTATATTTTATCGGAGAAAGGGGCATTTATGATGAAAAAGTTAGCCACTGGCATTACATCTTTTACTCGAAAGGAAACAATATCAGTTAGAGAATCAGTTAGAGAAAATATAAAAGTAAAGAGAAGGTCAAAATTTGCTGTTAATACCACAATTAGTATCATAATAGCGCTTTTAACAATTATTACAGCAACTAATACAGCAACAGCTCAAAATAATACTCCGATGAAAGAACAATACAAAGATATTGCCGGGCATTGGAGCAGAGAATATGTACATAAACTCACTCAAATGGAAATTGTTTCCGGTTATGGCGATGGCAGATTTGGTCCCGAAGATACATTGAAAGTAGATGAGTTTCTGAAAATGACATTGAGGGCAATGGGACACAAGGTAGAAGAAGGTATAAAGTACTGGGCGGAACCATACATTGAGCTTGCAAAGAAAGTAGAAATTATTGATGAAAATGAGTTTACGGATTACAGAAGACCCATCTTAAGAGAAGAAGCAGCAAGGATAATAGTTAAAGCTGCTTTAA
>DUMC01000017.1 GCA_012840075.1 Clostridiaceae bacterium
ATCCCTGGCTTAAAATTATAGCTAATAATATGCCGATAACAACTTTTGAAACTTTATATTTTGTCACAAATACCATGGTCATAAGCTGCGTTTTATCTGCCATTTCAGCAAGAGATACCACTCCGGCTGATACTAAGTACGCAACAATTTGAGAATCCATAATACCTTACTCCCTCATACACCTATATTTTTATTTAATCTAATGTTAAAACTTTCATATTCCTTTGCCTATTTCCCGCTAATGAGGAGTTATATAATGACTTTATAGTTCGTATTAAGCTTTTATAACAACTTAATATATTGTTACTTACATAATGCAAATTAAATACCTTAATATTTGCAAACGGATATTAAAAATTAAAATTTTCTTTTTGAATTTATAAAACTACCTTATAAAAAACACTTTGAAATTCATATTTTATTCCTAATATACTTATGATATAATTTGTTTCTGAAAGAAGGGATAAAAAATGAAGAACAAAAATAATAGTTATGTTAAATGCAATCTTTATATAAAGTCCAAATTGAAAAATCAAATTCCAAAATTAGTATATTTGATATTATTAATTTTTGTTTTTAGCTCCTTATTTTCTAACTTAGTAAGTGCGGCAAGCAATAGGTCATATCATATTTCCGGGTATAATATTACTATTACTATTAATACCGATGGATCAGCCGATATTGAAGAATATATTACTTATAACTTTTCAGGTAAATTTAATGGGGTTTTATTTGATTTGGACCTTTCAGGAACTAAAGGTATCAGCAATAGCGAAGTTTACATTTTAAAGCAAGGTCAGCATGTACCTGTAGAAAAAAGCGACTCTGAAGAGCCTGGTACTTACCTTTATACTAAAGAAGGTAACATGGTTCATTTTAAAGTTTTTGAACCGTCCGAGAATGAAGAAAAGACTTTTATTTATAAATATACTTTAATCGATGCTGTTACAAAATATAGTGACATTGCTGAATTTAACAGGAAGATGATTGGTACGGGATGGCAAGTGCATATAGAAAATATTCTTATTAAAGCTACCCTACCTGACGGTGCAACAAAGGATGATATTAAAGTATTCGCTCATGGTCCCTTAACCGGTACATCACGAATTATAGATCATCGGACCGTCGAATTTACAGTTCCGTTGCTGCCCCCTGAAACTTTTGTTGAGACAAGGATCCTGTTTCCGACTTCATTAGTACCTGATTCGAAAAATACAATAGATAAAATTGCATTGCCGGATATATTGGAACATGAAGGTAAACTTGCAGAAGAAGCAAATATTGCAAGAGAAAAAGCAAGAGAGCAGTTGCGTTTACAGGAAGAAAGGGAAAGAAGACTAAAAACGGCTGGTAAAGTTGTTTTTTATATCCTGCTTCCTCTTTGGTTTATGATAATTATTTTGTTATATATCAAATATGATAAAGAATATAAGAGAAAATTCACCGGCAAATACTACAGAGAACTTCCAGGTGAATACACTCCGGCGGAAATGAGTGTACTTATGAACATGGGTTATGTCCTGCCTCGTGATATAATGGCAACTCTCATGGACCTTGTGAGGAAAAAATATCTGATTCTTGAAGAAGTAACCGTTCAAAAGAAAGGACTTTTAAGGGACAAACAGATTAAAGATTATAAAATATCCATCAATCCAAAGCGATCACTTGAAAATTTAAAATCTCATGAAAGCTTTCTTATCCAGTGGTTTATCAATGAAATCGGCGACGGAACTTCAGTTTTAATGGATGATATTACTAATTACTCAAAAGATAAAAAACGGGCACGGGATTTTAAGTCTGATTATGATTTGTGGTGTGAAAAGTTCTAAATGAAGCCAATAAGAATAACTTCTTTGATTCTTCTTCTAAAAAAGGCATTATTATTGGAATCTTGACTTCATTCGTTTATATCATTGTAGGTATTCTAATGCCAGCTATTTTCTATTTCCCGTTTGGGTTTATTCTCGCTGTTTTAGGTATAATCTTGTTAATTTTTTCAGCAAGAATTAAAAGGCGTTCTCCTTATGGAAATGAACAATATGTAATGTGGAAAGCTTTTAGGCGTTTTTTAAAAGATTTCAGCAGGTTAAAACATGCTGAAGTACCTTCGATAGTTTTATGGGAACATTACTTGGTTTATGCAGTATCTTTAGGTGTTGCGAAGGAAGTAATAAGACAGCTACCTCTTGTTTTCCGTGATGAAGATCTGTCAAATCCTCAATTGACATACCTTTACACAATGTCCTATGGACATTTTAATACTTTTGAACGAACATTTAACAATACTATAAACACTATACAATCATCGGTTACATCTGCAGCTTCCATCGCTGCTTCATTGGATTCATCCAAGACAGGCTCCGGCGGAGGTTTCAGCGGAGGAACTTCCGGAGGAGGTGGAGGAGGAGGCGGTGGCGGTGCTTTCTAACCTCATATGCTCCTCATATGCTACAGAGCTTAAACAGTCAAATGCTAAACAGGTTGCATTTGTTCAGACTAAACGCATCATGCATGAGTGGAAGTTATACAAGATGCAGCTAATAAAGAAAAATGAAGAAAAAAATACAAGTAAAGTAAAGTTGAATAAAAAATACAAATAAAATTATAAAAATAAGCAAAAAAATATTTATTTAGGAGGTATAATTAATATGGGATATTTCATTCTTGGAATTATTATACTGATACTTTTAATAGGTGTTGTACTTTATAACGGCTTGGTAGGAAAAAGAAACAAGGTAAAAAATGCATGGAGTCAGATCGATGTACAGTTAAAAAGACGCTTTGATCTTATTCCAAACCTTGTTGAAACAGTAAAGGGTTACGCAGCCCATGAAAAGCAAACTCTTGATGCTGTAATTTCCGCCAGATCAAAATTTCTTTCTGCTAGCACTCCCGAAGATATGATGAAAGCCAACAATGAATTAACAAAAGTTTTAGGCAGACTCTTTGCTGTTTCGGAAGCTTATCCCGAATTGAAGGCAAATGTAAATTTTATGCAATTACAAGAAGAATTATCAAAAACAGAGGATAAGATTGGTTATGCACGTCAATTCTACAATGATACAGTAATGGAATATAATAATGCGGTACAGATGTTTCCTACTGCAATTATAGCATCCATGTTTGGCTTTAAAGAAGAACCTTACTTCAGAGCGGAAGAAACGGCAAGAGAAGCTCCAAAAGTTGGTTTTTAACTCAAGAAAGAAGCATAGTAACTTAGAATCAAAGTTAGTGGTTTAAATTCATTGCAAATTAAGTTTGCAAATAAACAAACTAAAAATTAATATTTTCTAAGGGATTATTTTTTAGGGCTTGTACTTTTTACTATACTTTTTACTATATTTTAAGAAAGGAGATATTACAATGAAAAGGAAAGCACTTATAGTATGGGGTGGTTGGCTCGGTCATGAACCTGAGCAGGTAGCTCATATATTTAAAAAGGTACTTGAAGAATGTGATTTTGAGGTAGAAGTATCTAATACCCTTGATTCATTTCTTGATTTAGAAAAGCTAAAATCCCTTCATCTAATTATTCCCGAATGGACGATGGGAAAAATTACGCGCGAACAGGTAACCTCTGTCATGGAAGCTGTCGCTTCAGGTGTAGGTCTTGCCGGTTGCCACGGAGGAATGTGTGACTCTTTTAGAGAAAGCGTAGAATGGCAATTTATGACCGGAGGTCAATGGGTATCACACCCTGGTGGAGACGGAGTAGAATATACAGTAAACATCAAAAGAGGTTCCAGCCCTATTGTCGAAGGTATTGAGGATTTTACCGTAAAGAGTGAACAATACTACGTACATATAGATCCCGCCATCGAAGTTTTAGCAACAACCCGCTTCCCTGTTGTGAACTGGTTCCATTCTTCAAACGGACAAGTTGACGTTCCGGTAATATGGACCAAAAGATGGGGGCACGGACGTGTATTCTATTGTTCCCTAGGCCATCATGCAGATATTTTTGAAATCAAACCTGTTTTGGAGATTATGAAACGAGGCTTCCTGTGGGCAGCTGAAGGAAAAGACATTGCAACAAGTAAAGGTCTTAGCAGCGATGTATTTAAGTGCGAGAAGAAAATGTTCTAGCAATAAATAATAAATTAGGAAGGTGTCATTATTATGAAAAAAATCAAAGTTGGCGTAATAGGCTGCGGCAATATAAGCGGTATATACTTTAAAAACGGTAAAAAACTAGAAATACTTGATATAGTAGCTTGTTCAGATCTATACATAGACAGAGCTAAAGCAAAAGCCGAAGAATTCGGGATCCCTAAGGCATGCACTGTTGAAGAGCTTCTTTCGGACCCTGAAATTCAAATAGTTCTTAATCTGACCATTCCCTTGGCACATGCCGAAGTCAGCCTGGCTGCCCTTGAAGCAGGAAAACATGTATATAGTGAAAAACCCCTTGCGGTTACAAGAGAAGAAGGACAAAAAATACTGGATTTAGCCAAGAAAAAAGGATTACTTGTTGGTTGTGCTCCTGATACTTTTATGGGTGCAGGAATTCAAACTTGCCGTAAACTGATTGACGACGGATGGATTGGAGAACCCATAGGCGCAACGGCTTTTATGACATGTCACGGTCACGAAAGCTGGCATCCGGATCCTGAGTTCTATTATAAAGTCGGCGGCGGTCCAATGCTTGATATGGGTCCATATTACCTTACCGCCTTAGTAAATCTCATAGGACCGATAAAAAGGGTTACAGGCTCTGCAAGGATAACATTTCCGGAAAGAATAATTACAAGTGCACCTAAATATGGAACAAAAATTACCGTAGATACTCCTACTCATATTGCAGGAGTGATTGACTTTGAAAACGGAGCTATTGGCACGATAATTACCAGCTTTGATGTTTGGGCCGCCCAGTTGCCCAGAATAGAAATTTATGGGGCTGAAGGTTCTTTAAGCGTTCCGGATCCTAATACTTTTGGAGGACCGGTTTACATCAGAAGAAAAAATGCTTCTGCTTGGAGTGAAGTACCTCTTACACATGGATACTCGGAAAACTCCAGGGGTATTGGCCTTGCCGACATGGCTTATGCATTGCTAAGCGGAAGGCAGCACAGGGCAAATGGTGATATGGCATATCATGTACTTGATGTAATGCATGGATTCCTTGATGCATCAGAAAGCGGCAAACACTATGTTGTACCAAGTACTTGTATCCGTCCGGCGCCGCTTCCTATGGGATTGCCTCCTAATGTGCTTGACGAATGACAAAGAAGGTACTGACGAATAAGATGCTTGACGGATAAGGTGAATTAAATATTTTTAAAATATTGCTTTCTAATTTTTATGAATAGAAAGAGTAAAGAATCATTTGCCAAATTAATATAATTACTAAGCTAATGTATTTACTAAAATAATATATTTACCAAATTAAAGAATATGAGAATTATTTGCCAAGGGGTTTTTAACACTTTCACTAGTTTTTTGCAATTCAGCTTATTATAATTTCACTTATACCTCTTGGCAATGTTTTCTAATTTTAGTCCAATGGTATTAACAAAATATTCTACAAGTATTTACATAATATACTAATTTTTAAACTTAATTTTGTATACAGTATTATATTTATTAATTATTTATAATCCTGAAACCTGCTATTTTAGTAAATTTTCACGAACTTCTAAAAATTCATACTTTTTTTAATTTACCACTGGTACAAGAATATAAATTATGATATTATATATATTGTTGTATACTTTTAGTATAAAATATAATGTATACTTAAAATGTATACTCAATAAGTGGTAGATTTCATAACTAACATAAATATTTTTTAAGATATTTTAAGCTTACTTAGTTGATTAATTTATTTAGTTGATTAATTTATTTAGGTTAATTATTTAGTTAAATAAGTTTTGTGTTGTTCATTAAATGCTAGTTTATTTGAGTTTAATTTAAGTTTAATTATTGTTGTGAAAGGGGTAAAATAAATGGGAAAAAATATGAAAACCATGGACGGTAATACCGCTGCCGCCCACATAGCTTATGCTTTTACCGATGTTGCAGCTATCTATCCTATCACTCCGTCATCTCCCATGGCAGAATGTGTTGACGAATGGAGTGCACATGGACGTAAAAATATTTTCGGACAAACAGTAAAGCTAACTGAAATGCAATCTGAAGCAGGTGCTGCAGGAGCTATGCACGGTGCATTAGCAGCAGGGTCGCTGGCTACTACATTTACTGCATCTCAAGGTTTGCTCCTCATGATACCGAATATGTATAAAATTGCCGGTGAACTTTTGCCGGGAGTATTTCACGTAAGTGCTCGTACCGTTGCAACTCATGCATTATCAATATTTGGTGATCACTCCGATGTTATGGCTGTACGCCAAACAGGTGTAGCAATGCTGGCAACAGGAAGCGTACAGGAAGTTATGGATCTTGCTGCAGTCGCTCACTTGTCAGCAATTAAAGGAAGAGTTCCTTTCCTTCATTTCTTCGATGGTTTCAGGACATCACACGAAATCCAGAAAATTGAAGTATTAGAGTATGAAGATCTTGCTAAACTTGTAGATTATGAAGCTATTGATAGATTTAGAAAGAACGCATTAAATCCTGAACATCCTGTAACAAGAGGAACTGCTCAAAATCCTGATATATTCTTCCAAGCAAGAGAAGCCTGCAACAAATTCTACGATGCTATACCTGATATTGTTGAATACTATATGCAGGAAATTAAGAAAATTACAGGAAGAGAATATCATCCATTTGACTACTATGGCGCTGAAGATGCTGAAAATATCATTGTTGCAATGGGTTCAGTAACTGAGACAATTGAAGAAGTTGTTGATTATTTGAATAAGCGCGGAGAAAAAGTCGGAGTAATTAAAGTACACCTTTATCGTCCATTCTCAGAAAAATATTTCTTTAATGTTCTGCCAAAAACTGTTAAGAGAATTGCCGTTCTTGACAGAACAAAAGAACCCGGTGCAATTGGTGAACCACTATATCTGGATGTACGTTCATTGTTCTACAATAAGGAAAACGCTCCGTTGATTGTCGGCGGAAGATACGGATTAAGCTCCAAGGATACAACTCCTGCCCAAATTAAGGCAGTATTTGATAATCTAAAATCAGAGAATCCAAAAGACAGATTTACAGTTGGTATAAATGATGATGTTACTTATCTTTCACTTCCTGTGGGTGAAAAGATTAAGACATCGGCAGAAGGAACCATCAATTGTAAGTTCTGGGGATTTGGTTCCGATGGTACTGTAGGTGCCAACAAAGATGCTATAAAAATCATCGGTGATAATACTGACTTATACGCACAGGCTTATTTCGCATATGACTCCAAGAAGTCCGGCGGAGTAACAGTTTCTCACTTGCGTTTTGGCAAGAAGCCGATCAAATCAACATACTTGATAGAAGAAGCCGATTATATTGCATGCCATAAAGAATCCTACGTACATCAGTTTGATGTAATCGAAGGTTTGAAAGACGGAGGTACTTTTGTACTAAATTGCCGCTGGTCTGTAGATGAACTCAAAGAAAAACTTCCGTACAAAATGAGAAAATACCTGAAAGATCACAATATTGATTTCTATATCATTAATGCTTATGATATCGCTGCTAAAGTAGGTCTGGGCGGAAGAATCAATATGGTAATGCAAACTGCATTTTTCAAGCTTGCAAATATACTGCCCATAGACGAAGCTATAAAATATCTGAAAGACGCTATTAAAAAGACTTACGGAAGAAAAGGCGAAAAGATTGTACAAATGAATTGGGATGCTGTTGACCATGCTCTTGAAGCGTTGGTTAAAGTAGATGTTTCAACATTAGTATCCGATGATGAAAAAGAATCGGTCGAAGTTCCCGAGGAAAACAAACCAGCATTCATTAAAAATGTTCTTGATGTTATAAATCGTCAAAAAGGAGATACATTGCCGGTAAGTACCTTTGTTGGTGCAGAAGACGGTACATTCCCGCCAGGTACGGCCGCTTGGGAAAAACGCGGTGTTGCCATTAGCGTTCCCGAATGGCAAGTTGATAAATGTATACAATGCAATCAATGCTCACTGGTATG
Organism: Clostridiaceae bacterium; assembly: GCA_012840075.1. Lineage (GTDB taxonomy): Bacteria > Bacillota > Clostridia > Acetivibrionales > DUMC01 > DUMC01. Next base: position 8,048 of record DUMC01000017.1, read on the forward strand.
TCCTCATGCTGTTATAAGACCTTATCTCCTTAATGATGAAGAAAAAGCAAAAGCTCCTGACTCTTTTGTTACAAAACCGGCTATAGGAAAAGAATTGAAGGGTCTGCATTACCGCATTCAAGTAAGCCCGTTGGATTGTACAGGATGCGGTGTATGTGCGGAAACATGCCCTGCTAAAGAAAAAGCACTGATTATGAAACCTTTCGAAGAGCAAGTTGAACTTCAGAAAGTAAACTTTGAATTTGCTGCAAATAACGTAAAAGTTAAAGATAATCTAATGGATAAATTTACAATTAAAGGCAGCCAGTTCTGCAAGCCATTGCTTGAGTACTCCGGTGCTTGCGCAGGATGCGGTGAAACAGCTTATGCTAAGCTCATAACCCAGCTTTTCGGAGACAGAATGTATATAGCAAATGCTACCGGTTGCTCTTCAATCTGGGGCGGCTCGGCACCATCAACTCCATACACGGTAAATGATAAGGGTCGTGGACCTGCGTGGGCAAACTCACTCTTTGAAGACAATGCTGAATATGGCTATGGTATGCATCTTGGAGTTTCTCAGATTCGCAGCAAGCTTGCAGATCTCGCAAACGAGCTTATTGCAGCCAATATTGATCCTGAATTAACAGCCGCTTTGGAAGAATGGCTTAAAAACATGAATTTAGGGGAAGAATCCAAAGCTGCCACTGAAAAACTTCTGCCATTGCTTGAAAAACATTCGGATAACAGCATTGCTGCCGAGATTCTCAACAAGAAGGAATTCCTCGTTAAGAAATCAGTATGGATATTCGGCGGTGACGGTTGGGCATATGATATCGGCTTCGGTGGCCTTGATCATGTGCTGGCATCCGGTGAGGATGTAAATATATTGGTATTTGATACAGAAGTTTATTCCAATACCGGCGGTCAATCATCCAAAGCAACACCCACGGCTGCTGTAGCAAAATTTGCAGCTTCCGGTAAGAAAATAAGAAAGAAAGATCTTGGCAGAATGGCAATGACATACGGTTATGTATACGTAGCTCAGATTGCACTTGGTGCAAATATGAACCAAGCTATAAGAGCTATTAAGGAAGCTGAAGCATATCCAGGACCTTCATTAATCATTGCTTATGCTCCGTGTATAAATCATGGAATAAAAGGTG
>DUMC01000139.1 GCA_012840075.1 Clostridiaceae bacterium
AAGACAAGAGAACCGTCCCCATGTCTCTTATCTATTATAAACCCGTATTTCAAATATTCTTGCCCCTTCATTGGATGAAAGAAAACTAGGTATAACCTTCTTGGGTAAAAATGAGATGTATGCATCAACAGGCATATTATTGAGTTCAACTGCTTCAACCCTTATGTGTGAAGCTTTTATTGTATTAAATCTTATTTTTCTTTTACGCTGATAGTTATCCTTTTCTTCATATACCAGTTCCCAACCCCTATCTGTATTTGCATAAAGTCTCCAATGTTTAATACAAGAAGGAAATCTCCATAATGCAGGCATATCCGGTAATTCCACATTAAGGTTCGTATCAAAGGTTACATGAACTTCATTTATTTCTTTTATCCCTCTTAAATCTAATTCAACATATTGAGGCAAACTTAATTTTTCATCTGAGACCCAAAGGTTTGGCATGTCAATAGGCCATGCAAGACCGTTATTTACATTAGCTGCTCCATACGGTAATGGAACCGGCTCAACCTTTAATGAAAGAGAAAACCATTTATTTTGTACCCATTTTTTATAGGGAGGAATCAGTACAGCATCAGGCTGAAGGGATTTCATTCCCTTGTTTTCAGGTTTACACCCGCCTTCACATTCATAATAAAATTGAGAATATGTCCCTATGGGCTGTTTAGTTGCTCTTGCCCAATATAATCCTTGTGTCTTTGAAAGAGAAATCCTATGTGGTTTGTTAGGTGTTGTTGTAGCATTTAATACTATATCAAACCATCCCTTATAATTTGCAGGCACCTTGAAAGTAATTTTAGCTACTGTTTTCCCTGGATAATTATCCCAGATACGTTCCATTTCCTGGAGCTCTGCCTCAACTTCTACTTCTTTTGATAGCTCATTTTTTAAGAATACAGATACTTTATCTATATGATTATGAGTGACAGGAAAAACCTGTGCTAGCGGATAATTAAGTGGTTCAAAATGTTCACAATCTTCTTCCCCAAAATTCAATTTTGATTCACTGGAAGCAGTAGCTATAGCTTTACGTGCCAGATCATCCTCATCTTCATTTATCACCCCTGGGATATTCATATCGTCTTCAAGAAGTTTTTGCTGAATCCATTTTATATGTTTATCATTTGGATTTGAAGTCTGCCTAGGCGTCAGATTATTCAATATAGCATATGCTGCTGCAGTACCCACAGCTTGACCTTGATTACCAATAGTAGATTGCAACCTGCTTGTACCAAGCGCAACATGGGTTACACTGATATCCCTGCCTGCCATCCAAAGATTTTCTATGTTCCTGCTATAAAAAGCTCTTAATGGATATGTGGTAGGGACAATCCAGGCATGGTACCGGTAATTCTCATCGATGAGCGATATCTCAGGTGGTTCTTCTCTGTTTAGTATTCCCCCCATAACATGTAGATCTATATAATAACCGGAATAACATACACGATCCGGCCATTGTTGGTCTTTATGGCAATGATGTTCATTAAATAAAACATCACCGACTAATCTTCTGCTTTCTCTTTTTCCTATGACACTTCCAACCCATTCCAGTGCATAGTTTTCAAATGCTTTTTTATCTTCGCTGTAATTTTTTAAATAATTCCAAATTCCGACTATATGTTTTAACAACTCATCGTAAATTTCTCTGCCTTCATAAATCGTATGATACGGATAACCTATTTCCAACCACCAATGCCCGGGGCGACTTTCACCGTTTTCAGGCTTGGAAAGTTTTCTCAGGATTCCTATCTCTTCTTCTTTCGTATATAATTTTCCCCAGGAAGGCATAATATATGGTACTGGTTTTCCTGTGTCGCGAATAATCATATATACATTGTTTCCCATTGTTTTATCGTCAGCCTCTATGGGTGCCAGATATTCACCAAATTCACTACGTGCTTCTCGTCCATAGCGGAATTCCGCACCTGCTAAAAAACCGACTGTCGCATCTCCCGTACAATCAGCAAATTGTTTTCCGTAAAAGATAAATTCCTTTTCCGTTCCTAGTTGATATCCTCCTACTGATATAATCCTGGTTGTATATCCTTCTTTACCATCTTCTATGTTTTCACATTCAACTGTTCTTACTGCAGTGTTCAAAAACAGTGTTAAATTGGGTTCTGCTGTAACTGTTTCATAAAGTAATAAATCATATTGGCTATTTGCAGTTGTACTATGATTTATTGCCCTGTTCTTAAGCATTATCTCTTCAATTATCCCGGTTTCCCTGGACCACGGACAATAAGTGGCTGCACCGGTACATATCACTTTTACTTCGCTGGAGGAATTTCCTCCAAGTACCGGCCGATCGTGAATTAAAGCTGTCTTAACCCCATTCCTTGCTGCAGATAAAGCTGTGCAGATACCTGCAATTCCGCCACCGATTACGACAAAATCAAAGTATAGTTCTTCATATTTCTTATCCATTCGTATTGATCCCTCCTTAAAAAAGGAATGGGGGTGATACTCCCATCCCTTATATGTGCACAGCTATATATTATTTTATATATCCCAATTCAGTCAATGTTTCATTAGCGGCATCCACATAAGTCTGAATAGAATAAGCTTTGTAGAGGGTATCAATAAATTTGTCCCACTCATCCATGCTGCGGGTTCCGTAAATAAACTGGGAAACTTGTTCCAGAATGTATGACTCGATATCCGGAACATTTATGCCCTCAGGTTGTTTTACTAATTGACCATAATGATAATAAATTGGTATTTCGGTTGCACAATACTTAATATATTCTGCACAATTATCAAACTTTGTCATGCAATATAGCATATCAGGACGACCAAGGAACTGGATACCCCATCCGTAAGTCAATTCATTCATTTTATCAAGTTTAACAATAGTACCATTGCTGTCGATTTTATAATGCATACCCTCTATTCCAAAACTGAGAAGGAGGTCACACTCGTCTGAAGCAAAATAGTTAAACATATTGAGTATTGCATCCAGCTTTTCCGGCTGATCCACTAAGTCAGCATTTATAGCATACACAGCATCATTACCTGATGCAGATTTTGTTGCACCGGATACTCCATATGAAGTAGTAATTTGGTTACGCTTAGGTACCCATTCTGCATCAGGGAAAACAGAAGTTAGCCTTTCTATCTGCTCAATCTTGCTGTAGTTGCACCAAGCGCCATAGCAAATGCCTGCTTTTCCTGTAGCCATTTTTTCAAGCAGAGTATCTCCATTATTAGCAGGAATCTCGGGATCTACTACCCCAGCCTTTACAAAACGATTAATTTCCTCGGTAGCAAGACGAAATTCAGGCAATGTAACTGCCAGAACAGCCTTGTTATCTTTAATCATGATTGTTTCCGGATTTGTAACACCATAAGCTGTCCAAAAGCCTTCAAAAGCGCCACGTCCGAATGTTGAAACAGCACGCCCATAAGTTCCGCTTATTGCATACGTATCATTTTTCCCATTTCCATCCAGATCTGCTTCATTCATAGCTATTGCAACTTCCATCAATTCATCAAATGTAGAAGGATCTTCTTTGTTTAGTTTTTTAAGCCAATCATTCCTGATATACCAACAATTATAGTTCTCCTCAGGACGACGGGGAATACCGTAAATACCACCATCAAATGTTACGCGAGCCCACTGCTGTTCAGTAAACATATCACGTACATTTGGCATTTCATCCATGTAATCTTTTAAATTCAACAATACACCGTCCCTATAATATGAGGACAAATTGCTGACCGTAGTGACACGAAATACATCCGGAATATCTCCTCCTGCTAATCGAGACACCAGCAGCGACTCATCTCCTCCGGTAGACTCAATAATTATATCAATACCAAGTCGAGCTTCCAGCTCTGGGATAATTGGATCTGTTTCAGGAACAGTTGTAGGTACACCAAAAATTGTTATTGTTATTGGCTCTTTAGTAGTTTTTGGTGCTGTCGTGGTTGAAGATTTATCTCCTTCTGCTGACTTTGACCCTGAAGATGTTGAACAAGCAGTTGTCAGCACTAAAGCTATAATTAAAGCTATACATAAAACTAATTGAGTAATACGTTTTTTCATATTAATTCATCCTCCCATTTTAGTTTAATTTATGATTAGAGTATTATAACTCAAATCATCCTTTAATAGCGCCAAGCATGATACCTTGTGTAAAATATCTTTGTAAAAATGGGTAAACAAGAATAATAGGCACTGCTGAAACTACAACACCGGCCATTTGTAAAGTACGGGTTGGAACTACAATATCCGATTCCATTCTACTTGCACGATTCAACATTTCACGCAATACCACTTGCAAGGTTCTTTTAGACGAATCAGATATATACATTAAACTAGCATAGTATTGATTCCAGTGCCCTACGCCATACATGAGACCAATTGTTGCTAATATTGGCATCGAAATCGGCAATATAATCGCAAACAGAATTTTAAATTCACTCGCACCATCAATACGTGCCGATTCATACAGACTCTCATCTATATTAGAAAAAAACGTACGTGTAATCATCAATATATATGGTGACACCAAAGTAGGAATAATCAATGCGCTTAGTGAATTCAACAGTCCAGTGTTTCTTACAATTAGATAAGTGGGAACGACGCCACCTGTGATTAGAAGCGGAATTAAACAGTAAAAGAGGAAAAACTTCCTAAATAAAAGATTTTTTCTCGAAAGTGCATAAGCCATCAAAACAGTTACAATAACATTGCACATAGTACCGAACACGGTGATAAATACTGTATTTCTAAAGCATTGCGCTATATACGGTTCCTTCCAGAATTGTACATAAGCTTCAAAGGTAACTTTTGCAGGGAATAAAACAATACCTCCTTGCCGCAGATACTCTTCATATGGCGTGAGAGAAACAGAAACCACGTACAACATCGGGAAAAAGCACATTAAACCTATTAGGACCAGTATAATATTAATAAATAAATCATAAATACGATATCTCAAATGTATTACCATAATGATTCACCCCAACGCTTGGATATCTGATTTACAGTTACTATCATGACAAAAGAAACAACAGACTTGAACAAGCCCACTGCACTGGAAAGAGACAAATTATAGTTCTGGAAACCCGTCCTGAATACCCATGTATCAATAATATCAACAGTAGAATAAACACTTTCATTATACATTACATATATCTGGTCAAAACCTGCATTTAAGATAGTACCGCATCGGAGAATCAAAGTCAGTACAATTACATTAATAATACCTGGTAAGGTTATATGCCAAATTGTCTTTAAACGTGAAGCTCCATCCATATAAGCAGCTTCATATAGCTGTGGGTCAATATTAGATATAGCAGCAAGGTAAATAATAGCAGACCAACCCGTTGACTTCCAAAGATCAGTACCAATAACAATATTACGGAAAATTTTGGGATTTGTCATAAAGGGTACGGTTGAGCCTGTCAAAGACCTCAACCAATCATTAATCAAACCATTTGTCTCCGAGAATAGAACAAAACACATACCATAAATAACAACCCATGAAAGGAAATGTGGCATATATGTCAAAGTTTGGACAATACGCTTCAATCTATTAACACGACACTCATTTAAAAGTATAGCCAGTATTACTGCTAATGGTATTCCCAGCAACATTTTTGACATGCTAATTACCATTGTATTACGCAATAAAGGCCAAAAATAAGGAGATTGTATAAAAAACTTGAAATGCTTATACCATGGTGAGGCAAAAGGACTGCCCAAAATTCCTGCCTTAATATTATAATTCTTTACACTAACAAGAACGGCAACACCAATCGGGAGATACAAATAAATAAGATAAAATACAAAACCGGGAAGCAGCATGAGCAAAAAAGCACCTTGTGACCTTAAGTATGGCCAATCAATTCTTTTTTTCTTCAGAGATTTTTTGATAGATAAGTACATTTTTATCCTCCATTTATTTAAAATACTCATTTGAAAATACGAAAAGCTTATATGTTAAAAATTCCGGATGTACCTATATATTGTTTAAACAACATATTTTTCTCTATCACTTTCGGTTATTAAAAATCCATGCACTGGATTCAATATCTTTCAACTTTTAGCCAGTATTATCTTTTTAAATCATTTTGGAGGTTTACAAGATTAATTATAATGAAGAAGAGTAAAAACACAATCAGTTAATCGGCAAAAATGTCATAAATTCAACATAAAAAAACTAATTCTGCATATGTATGACTATTTCAACCCTTGTTCCTATATTTTCGCGTGAACTAATATACAATCCGCAGTCTTCACCGTACAGGTTTTTTATACGTTGTCTTACATTATCAATTCCAATAGACACCATTCCATTACGATTTGGCTTATCTTGTGTTTTTTGCTTAATAATATTTGAAGGTATACCACAACCATTATCTTCAACAACTACATGGAGATAACTATCGATTTCAGTAAAACTAATCTTGATTTCTCCTCTACGCTCTATACCTGCAAATCCATGATAAATCGAATTTTCTACAATAGGCTGTAAAAGTAGCTTTGGCACTTTAACTCCGGCGTAAGATTCCCAATCACCAATATAGATATCAAATGTATCACCAAGTCGCATTTTTTGTAATATAACATATTGTTTGATAGTATCTATCTCTTCTTTTAATGTAATTTTCTGATCAATCTTATCCGTACTAACCCTAAGTAACGAATCCAATGCAAGCAGCATGCGGCGAGCATCTTCCGTTTTACCTTGTTCTAGCAATGAACTAATACACATATGAATATTTAGCAGGAAATGAGGTTGTATCTGACTTTGAAGGACTTTATACTCTAATTCAAGACGTAGTCTCTCCATTTTCGCCTTTTCCTTGTTTGCCTCCTGTAGTCGGTTCAAAAGATTATTAAAGCTTGTTGCAAGCCTACCTATCTCATCTTTTCTGTTTACCGCTAATCTCAAGTCATCACTCTTAGGTGAAAGACTATCTACCTGCAAAGATAATTCCTTTACCGGATGAATTATGTTGTTACTAATAATTACAGAAACCAAAGCCAATAAGATTAAAGCGACTGCCCCAATAAGCTTGTATGAATACAACATTTTCATCATCGCTTTATAAAACAGCGAGAATTCTGCCAATATATAAAGTTTCCAATATTGATTGAAACGCAATCTCTTCACTATTATTGGTTTCTCATTCAACTCAAGCTCAACAATGCCTGATTTAAGTCCATTAAGCTCTTCCCGTAAATTTTCATTAATATCAAGTTGACCATCATTGCTGACAATCTGCCCCAGTATAAGAGAGTTATAATCAAAATAAACGGTGTCACCTTCTTGTGTTAAAACAATTAATGTTTCCTCCGATGTTAATTTATTCGATATAGGAACAAATATATTCTGAGGACGAATCTCAGCAACTAATAAACGTTCGCGTCCGGTTTTTTCATCTACTAATGATCGGATAAGTGCAATTGCACGTCCCGCTAAAGGTGTAGAATAGTAAGGTGTCGTCAGCACTAGCCGGTTTTTCTTTGACATTTCGTAATATAGCTTCGTATCTATAATCCGGTTGCTTATTAACAGTGGGTTACTGATTGCCAAAACCTCATCACCATCCAGCAGCATGACACAACTAATATAAGAATTAAAACCTGAGAATTTTTCTATGAAATTGTTGATTTCTTCCCTGTCCTCGCTCAATAATACGTCACTTTTAACATAAATATACATAGAATCTGTCAATTGTTTCATTATCATATCAAGATAAGTTCTAATCATTTCTATGTTGCTTTCTGCAGAAGAAATTGTCTGGTCTTTAACGGTTTCAACCGAGGTATAAAATATAACACCGAAGATACTGATTTGCACAAGAAAAAAAGAAACAAAAATAATCAATATGGTCCGTTGAAATATGGAACTTTTCATAAAGTGCTAGTTCTCCTTACTTATATTTTTTTGGATTTACTCCATAAAACTTTTTAAATGCCAGTGTAAATGAACGGTAGTTTTCATAACCTACCATTTCTGCAATTTCATATACTCTTTTATCGCTTTTCTTTAACAATTCAGCTGCATACTCCATCCGCATATTTATTAGCAAATCTTGAAAAGTTAAGCCGGTTTCTTCTTTTAATTTTTTAGAAAGGTAACCAGGACTTATTCCAACATGCTCTGCTACATCAACCAGTTGCAACGAAGATTTGCTCAAATTTGAATACATATATTCCTTAGCCTTTACAACAAAGTAGCTGTAATTATTCTGTTCGGATCGTATCTTTTGTACTGTTGACAGCAGCTTGTCCACTAACAATCGTATATTAGGAGCATTAAGAATAAATGTGTGCGCTTCATTATCAGAGCTTGCGGCATAACGCAATTCATACTTATATAAAATTCGATCGAAGGCATTACGCACCATAGGAGGATAAAATAAATGCTTCTCAGCTTCTTGAATAATCTGATTCATAACCTCAGCTTCCATTCCATCCATATTATCCAAAGTATCTGACATGCGCATCCACTCTTCCATAACAGTTATTGGAAGGGGCGTAAAAACTGTATGTTTGCTAATTACAACCTGTGGCTGGTTTACATAAAAACTACGTTCCAACATCAGCATATTCAAATTATGCGCCTCTTTATATTCATCCGACATTTTCCCACTGGGTGCCAGTGCAAAGCATGCATTCTTTCCTACAATTTTGAATTGTTCATGCTCAAGCATACTTAAAATCCACTCTTCCGCAGCTTTTATACTTTTTCCTATAAGCAATTCAAAGCATGATGCGTCTCGTATAATTAATCCTATATTCTCTTTAATAGAACTAAGGAAAAAGTCAAGGCCTGAAATCAAAGAATCCCTTATGCCGCAAGATTGCTTCATCCTTGCAGTAATTAGAGTACCTGAGTACTTTTGAAGGAATTCATCAACTTCATCCCTATACGCATGCAAAACATCTTCGGACTCTATAACCAGCATACGGCCACTTTTACGCAACAAGTTTTCTCTATAATTCATCTTTGATGGATCTTGCTCAAATGCCTTTTTGGCTTTTTCAAGAACAGCAGGTAATTGATTGCGGTAATCCATATCCTTTACAAGATAATCACAAGCACCAAGATTTACAGCTTTTTGCGCATACTCAAAATCCTTGTAAACAGTGAGAAGAACAACCTGGATTTCAGGAAAACGCTGCTTTATCTCCGAAAGAAATGATAGGCCATCTAATAATGGCATGTTTATATCTGATATAACTATATGAGGAGCAAGTTCAATGCATTTTTCGATAGCCTCCCGTCCGTTTGTAGCTTGCCCCACACACCTACAGCCATACGATATTCCCAATCAAACATCATGAGACTTTGTAGAAAAGGGATCTCATCATCAACTATTAAAACCCTGTACATACTATCCCCCTAACAGACGTAATATTGACATTATATTACATACATATACATATTTTCTCAAAATATTTCATGATTCTTACTAAATCTTATTATACTTCATTTATTAAACTTACACAAATAAATTAAATGTTTCATATATGGGCTTATTGAAAACTCAATATTGCCTGAAATTATAACAACATTATTATAATTAAATTATACTATTATACAAATTCTACAGTCACAAACGGCTTATATTTTGATGTTTTATGATTGTCGTCTTAGTACACTTCTAATACCTTGCCGGCTAAACTTAAATATTATGGTTATTCATATGTTTGCTTGGTAGGTAATATTACGCTGACTCTTGAGTTAGTAACTTTAAAGTTAGTAACTCAAGAGTTAGCAACTTTAAAGACAGGAAGGTAAGTTAAAAGTTTTATTGGAATAAAATATATTTGTTGGGAAAATATAAACGGAAATTTTAATTTGACTACAGTACGTATATAACGCGGGTAGGCTTCATTTTATAGTTATATATGGTTGGAGACGAGTAGAAAAAACACCGCAGTGTTAATATTTTTATAAACTGTTTTTCTTTTAAAAAAAGCATGAAATTTGAGTATGTGCTTAATATAAAAGAAGTTCTTTGTTTACATAAATTTTTTTACAATCTCATTATACCTTATATATTTTTTCTGCTTGTGGATATCTGTCTATAAACGCTTTATTTGCAGCTTGAAGTCTTTCATAATATTCGCGATATGATTCGCTCAATATTTTTAAATTTTCAATAAATATATCGTAATATCCGCTCTCTTGTTGAAACTTCAGCAATAATTGCTTCATTTTATATGCCGGTGAATTTTTATATTCATCTGAGTTTATATATTCAAAATATTTCTCAATAGCTTCTTTATTTTCTTCCATATACACGTCCACATTGTTTATTGCATCTATTATAGATGAATTAATTTTCTCCATATCTATCTCTTCTAACAGTCCAATGCCCTGTTCCAAAAATTCTTCCAACTCTTTAGGAAATTCAATTTCTTGAATTTTATCCAAAAATTCTACGATTTTATTATATGCCCTTTCTTTTTCTTCTGTATCAATTTTCCCATAAAGAAATTGCCCGAAATGTATACATAAAAACATTCCATAACTTCCCGGAAATGCCTGCAGGAGTTTTTCTTTGATTGTAAAGTTTTTTTCAATTTCTTCTTCAATATAAGTGATCGCTTGCTCAATATCATAATCTTTTACTAACCGTTCCAAGCACTTTTTCTTAGCTATTGCTTTTTCAACTTCTAAATCCATCCTGTATTTGCACTTTGCCAAAGCAGCAGATTTATTAGGGCTTGCAAGAATGTCTTTAATTTCTGCAATGCTGATACCTAATTTCCTTAAAACTCGGATTTCTTTCAATACAGAAACATCTTCCGGGCTGTAATTCCTATAACCATTTTCATTAATTTTCGGAGATATTAATCCTTGCTGTTCATAATATTCAATCGCTTTCTTTGTTAATTTACATTCTCTGCAAACATCTTTAATCAACATCATTATCACCCCGAAATTATCATAAGCTAACCCCCAAGGTGATGGTCAATACCTATTCTTTAAATTTTTAAATTGTTAATATCGCATTTCAACCAAACCATCCTAATATCCCAGATATTTTCTAACGATAATTACTTTTATCCTGCCCTTAACGAATTGACCCCTAATCACTACAAAATCATTGCATATCCTGTTTGGGCTTTTGCAATCCGTACAATATCCTAAAGCAGTACAAGGCGTATCCTTACCCAACCTTTTTGCATCTATCGGAGCGGCATATTGCCTAACTCTTTTTTCAGCTTCTTCAATATCACGAACTATCTTATTAATACCTGCAACTAAAATTACCTGTCTTGGTCCCATATATCATAGGGGCAACTCTACTTCCGTTACCGTCAACATTATATAATTCACCGCTTTCCGTCAAAGCAAAAGTATTCTTCTAGTGGAGAAGAGTGTTCATTTCAGATTATTAAGTTGAGGAATTTCCCCTTATATTTTGAATTTTGCTTATCCTTTGCTACCTTCCTTACACAAGGACATTCCCCAATATAAAAGAAATACCCATGACCCAGAGGTATGTGTCTGCGTGCATACATCTCCTTCACTTATCACTCTTTGGCAATATTTTTTCATATAAAATAAACCCTCTCGTTAATTGATTTAATCATGACTGAAATCACAAGAATACAGCAATATATTTTATATTTTAAAAACCTTATTCTAACTATTTAAAACTTAATCCGATGATTGAAATCCAGCGGTAGGTTATCATGGTACAAATGACCGTTGTTTGAATAGGTTAACACCTTAGGAATGCAGAGTTCGTTATCCTGACTTGGAAATTCAATAACGGTCATACCGCTATGGCACATTTCAAAATGAATTGTAAAAATCGGATAAGGAATATTCAAAATATAACTGATAAATAGATATCCAAACCCTTCATGTGCAAAAAGGGCAATCCTCTCTTCATTTGGCTTGACCACACGATAAATCCCATCCTCCGGTATACGTTCATACCCAAGAGAAAGCAGAAAATTGTCGGTTTCTCGGCTAATGCGTTCCAGCCCCATCTTGAAATTGTCTTTGTATGGGCTCAGATCAGGGTGCTCGTACCATGTGTCTCCCAGCTTTCGAATATTTGGAGAAGCAAAAAGCCTGCGGTATTTTCTTGGACGAAAGATCCAAGTCCGCATCCCATCTGCCTCTACCGAAAACTCCTGCCAAGCGTATTTTTCATTTGCAAAATCAAGAAGGATCGCTTCTTTTTTCAGCATTTCACACGTAGGCTGGGCAGTTTGTATTGCCCGATTAGAAGTAGATGCATAAACTTTATCTACCCCAAAGAGAGCCAATCTCTTTGCTACGGACTCTGCTTGCCTGTGTCCTAAAGGTGTTAAAGAATCGGGATCATAAATTGGATCACCGTGACGTATGTAATAAAGAAGCATAAGCTTTCACCTCATTATGTTTTATTTATTCAAACTATAAATTTGGGCATCTTATATTCTGTGCTTTTGCCTTTTAATATTTTCTGTTACAGATTTCGTTGTTTTATACTAAAACCCTTCATTTATCCTTATTTATCTAATCTAAAAAATCTTTCGCCTACTGAGCGTAAGCTATACGCTAAAGAACCTGGTCGCTTTAAGCTTCATTATATATACAGAGACTTTGTCATTAATTTTAGACCTCTTTCAAAAGAATCTCCTGTTATGCCTGATGTTGATCTCTCAAAGATTCATTCGTCTCCTTATGTTTTGGGTCTGGTCCTTATAACCTCAACTTCGTCTTTGATGGCAACCCTATTTACCTCCTGG
>DUMC01000140.1 GCA_012840075.1 Clostridiaceae bacterium
ACGTTGAAGTTGATAAGATTTATTTATCTGCATATATTTCAATCCACGCTCCCTATACAGGGAGCGACAATAACACCCTTGACGTATCTAAAAACCCTAATAATTTCAATCCACGCTCCCTATACAGGGAGCGACGTATTCCAGGCTAATAAAATACATCCGGTTCGAATTTCAATCCACGCTCCCTATACAGGGAGCGACTTCATCTCCATCACGTAATGGAAGTTTAAGATTATTTCAATCCACGCTCCCTATACAGGGAGCGACGCTTTGGCACATTCGTTTTAGAGTTTTTAGCCATATTTCAATCCACGCTCCCTATACAGGGAGCGACTATCAAGAAGTTAAAGAAGTCAATGCAAATGAAATTTCAATCCACGCTCCCTATACAGGGAGCGACTAAAAGCAAGAATAGGAGGGGTAAAGTGAGTATTATTTCAATCCACGCTCCCTATACAGGGAGCGACGAGAAGGCCGGAGAACTTATAATCAAAGGGTTTTGATTTCAATCCACGCTCCCTATACAGGGAGCGACTGGGCCATTATCAGATTAACCCGGTTACAAAACCATTTCAATCCACGCTCCCTATACAGGGAGCGACATATGTCTCGCCACCAACCAAGGTGCCTATAAGGATTTCAATCCACGCTCCCTATACAGGGAGCGACGCAAGTGTGCCTAACAGGGGGCGAGAAAAAACGTATTTCAATCCACGCTCCCTATACAGGGAGCGACTTGACTCGGCCAAAATATATAAGACCATAATTGAGATTTCAATCCACGCTCCCTATACAGGGAGCGACACGGTTGATTTTTAGTTCGTGCTCATACTGCTCATATTTCAATCCACGCTCCCTATACAGGGAGCGACGGATGAAAATGCTTTAGCAGCCATACTCATAAAAATTTCAATCCACGCTCCCTATACAGGGAGCGACCCTTCTGCGCCCGGATCTACAAGAGATCCGTCCGATTTCAATCCACGCTCCCTATACAGGGAGCGACCCAAGACAGCCAATAGATTTACTTGTAGCTAAAGATTTCAATCCACGCTCCCTATACAGGGAGCGACAGGATCCAGTGCTGAAGAAGATTTTGAATTTGATATTTCAATCCACGCTCCCTATACAGGGAGCGACTATGATGATGTAGTTATTGCTTTAAAGATAAGAATTTCAATCCACGCTCCCTATACAGGGAGCGACTATGGCTGTGGAATTCTGTATTTGTGCCGATAGATTTCAATCCACGCTCCCTATACAGGGAGCGACCTCATTGAGAAATATTTCTAGATCGTCCTTAACGATTTCAATCCACGCTCCCTATACAGGGAGCGACTTAACTGGCTGGTTATAGAGCACAACCAGCACGATTTCAATCCACGCTCCCTATACAGGGAGCGACGGTTGTCTCGTCTTCGTAAGTTTCATCATAGGAATTTCAATCCACGCTCCCTATACAGGGAGCGACTACAATGCCCCAGAGCGAATCAAATACACCTTTATTTCAATCCACGCTCCCTATACAGGGAGCGACTTCTTGTTTTCAGACATCCAATCTCCAAGTTCTCTATTTCAATCCACGCTCCCTATACAGGGAGCGACAGCAAAAATTTATAAAAATTAAGTATATTTTCATAATATTATTGTATATATTGCACAAAAAAATATCTTTTTTTCATCATTATAACAAAAAAAATGAGTTAAAATAATTTAAAATAAGTGCGAATATCCCTGAGTTTTAATGTTTACTATACTTTCGCACTATATTATGAGAGTATCTTCAACGTTAAATGAAGGTTTTGCACCTATGTGTTCAATTTTATACCTATAATTGTTTCCTAAGTGGTAAAACCTCAAACTATCTTTGTCTTTATCGATAATTTTCTCAAGTTTATGCTGAATTTCTCTATATTTGGCTGCGTCAACCACACATTCAAATACTGAATTTTGTACTCTTTGTCCATAATTCATACACAGTTTTGCAACATTTCGCAGCCTTTTTTTGCCTGCAGCATCTTCAGTATTTACATCATACGTAATAAGTACTAACATAAAATTTCACCTACTTCCATAAAAAAGGTGGATATTCATCGATATCACCACGAATGTATCTTGCAAGCAACATTGATTGTACATATGGTACTAAACCCCATTCTATCTTTTCTCCTAGAAAAGGATGTGTTATTTTTTCCTGCTTTCTTGATTGCCAAGCAGTCAATACACATTTTCTGGTAGCATCATCCATTATAACAGCTCCATTTTCTTTTTGGGTGAATCCACTTTCATTAACAACTCTTTTGTTTATTAATGAAATAACAAATCTATCTGCATAGACTGAACGTAGTTCTTCCATCATGTCAAGTGCAAGAGATATTCTTCCAGGCCTATCCCTATGCAAAAAACCTACATAGGGATCTAACCCTACTGCCTCAAGTCCCGCACTTACATCATGAGCTAAAAGTGTGTATACAAAAGATAACATAGCATTAACATTATCAAGCGGAGGTCTTTTATTTCTTCCGTTAAAATAAAAATGTTCCTTTTGTTGAAGTATTAAGTCATCTAAAACGCTGAAATAGCGAGTTGCTGCTTCACCCTCAAAACCCCTTAATTCTTCTAAACTATTGCATTTTGTGATATTTCTCAATGAATTTGCTAAAAATTGAGAGACTCTTTTTAATTTTTCCACATCCAATCGCAATGAGTAATCTCTTATAGCTCTTTCTATAACCCACCTTGAGTTATAAACCTTTCCTATTAAAATATTTTTAGCTATCTTTGTGCTTTCCTTATCATTGTCTGACATTCTATATTGTGTTTTCCTTAATATAACATTACCTTTTACTTCGCCTACAACTCTAGCCAAAAACCTTCCATTTTGTGTCATAAAAGACAATGCTATATTTCTTTCTGCACAAGCTCCCATTAGAGCAGGACTAGCACCTGTATAACCAAAAGTAATAATGCTTTCAAGGTTGTGCAATGGAATTCTTGCTGCTTCATTATCGTCTCTTAAAACAACAACATTTTCTCCATCAAGTGATAAATATGAATTGGAGGAAGTAACATATAATGTATTCAAAAGTTTTCTCATTCCTCTTCCTCCAATCTATTACTAATATATTTCGATACGGAAATATTTTTACAAAGTTTTGGTATACACAGGTTTTTTAATGAACATGCATTACAAGCTTTCGTTTCTTTTACCTTAGGTGTATATCGCCTTTCGTATAAATCATGCATCTCATCAAACATTGATTTAACCCTTTCTCTTAGTTCATAAGAAAAAACAACCTTATACCTATGGTTTATTTCTCCATAAAACAAATATCCTTCCATAATCTGACATAATAGCATTTCCTCAAGACATATTGCTTGAGCACAAAGTTGTAAAGCATCAGCATCATTATCTTTGGGCTTTCCCTTTTTATACTCAATAGGAATAGGAAGATACAAATCTTCCCGTCCAAATAAAGTAATGCCTTTTTCTGATTTTTTAAACTCTACTACATCACAAGAACCGTATACTCCAAGATATTTGGAAAACACAGCAATACCTCTGGAAATAATAATATCTTTTCTTTTTTCAAAACTTTGTCTATCATGGGCTTTTTCATGTAATATTCTGCCTTCAACGGTTCGCAGGTTTTCTTGCCATTGTTGTTCAATATGTATCAAAGCCCATTGACGACGGCAAAAAGCAAAGTGTTGTATACCAGACAACATCAGATAGTTTTCTTCACTATATTCTTTCATATCATTCTAATCATTTCTACGCCTGGAGGAATTGCTGTTTTATCGATAATTACATCATAATCATTAAAGGATCTTGGAGGTTTATTTTCATCTTTACGTTTTATTACAATAGTATCAAATAGTTTATAAGCTGGACAATTTCCAAATTCACTTTGATGTTTAAACACTATCAACTCTCGGGTAGACATATTACCTCTCGCTGCAGAGCGATCATGTTCAAACATATTTATAATAGCTTCCCATAATAACTCCAAATCTTGTTCGGAAAAACCGGTTTTCTTAGCTAAATTTGCAGAAACATATCCTTCAACTCGATATAAAGCATATGGAACTATTTGTTTCCTGCCCATTTTAGAACTCTTTTCACCTTCGTTAGCATACGTAACACTAGTAATACCAACTTCTTGTTGAGTTATCACATCTATGCTTCTCGCAAAACCTAACTGAACTGGTCCTCGTACCTGTCCACAATTATATTTTAGAGTCATTACAGCACCAAAAGTTCTTATATCATAAAAATTATAACACATGAAAGATGTGAGTCTTTTAAACTCCTCTTTTGAAGGTTCTTCTGCAGTAACTTCTCCTTTATTATTTCTAGGAGGTTCTACTTTGCAGGATTCATAAGCCCACTTTCTGTTAACATCAAGTGTAGTACCGCTCTTTACATAAATTTTGTATTTAACATCTCCGCTTTTTACAATATCAACATAGTCTCTAATTTTTCTCTTTAAACAAACATCAGTAACAATCCCATATCCTGTCTCAGGATCAATCCTTGGCATATTCCCGGCATCCGGGTCGCCATTAGGATTTCCGTTTAATACATCAAATAATATTACAAATTCATACCTATTTTTTATAATATCACTCATTTTTAATACTCCTCTCGTTATGTTATTCATTTACATTATTAATTAATTATTTTTACTTTGTATAATTAGATTTACGTTGATGGTAATAACCTAAAGCAAAAAGCCCTTGCTCCTCTAGAGATAAGTGAGCAGGAAATGGATTCTTCTCAATATCTAGCATATCCATTATTTGTTCTATTTTCTTATCGTTAACATAACCATATTCTGCTTTCGATATGTGATATTGAGCCAATTTTAATAAAATCGGAAAGACTCTTGCTGGTGTCGCACAAGCTGAAGAAAAATATCTATCTCTTATTGTTGTATTTAGATTTCCTTCGCTTGCTTCAAGTTGAGCCTTCTCTAATACAGCAAAAAGTCGTCCTAAAACATAAGCTCTGTTTTTACTTTGCTCATTAAGTGACACAGTTAACACCTCCTTAATATTTTCACTCTCTTTATACTTTCTTAATAGATATGCTTTAATTATTGCTGCTTTGCAATAATTAATTTCTGCTTCAGCTCTTATTCTAATCATAATAGCATTAAAGAGTGCTGTAGGATACACACTTCCATTTAGTATTGATCTAAGCACACTTCCTGCTAGTAATGGAGAAGCTGACTTATCTTCCGATTTAGTTGATACTGTTTCATATAATATTCTCCATATAGGAATCACATCAGGATCTGTGTCAAACTGCTTTTCTATTTTCATATCTATATAGTGCTGAGTAACTTTTTCTATGAAGCCTCCAAAACTATCTCTTAAGAAAAATCTTACAGAGAGTCTTGCAGAATTAGGAGAAAGACCTAAAATATAAAAATTTATATTTTTATCAAATTCATTAGACAAATCTACTATTTTCATGCCCTGAGAAATTTTTCTAAAAACTTCTTTAACCTCTCTTACAGCTCCTTCGTCTCTTTTATACTTTGCATTTTCACTATCAACAGTTTCAAGTTCTTTTGGATCAATTAACAACGAAGCTAAATCTTTATACTTAACTTCAGGACTCTCTGCCCAAAAAACTATTGTTGTATCTCCTAAATACTGTTTATGATCATTATCAGCAAGAAGGTAATTTAGCACAGTAGTATATGCAAATTCTGCATATTCACTAACAGGTGCATTTAAACCTTGAGCATCATCTTTCCCATATGATTCATACGCTTTTGCATTAAATGATACTAATGCAGCGCCTACACTTTTTGAACCACGTACACCTTTAATATTAGAATGTATTCTAGCAATATTTCCTCTTTCCCCGCTAACTAGACATTGTCCTACTTTTCCTTTTGTACAACTCAGTTTATATTTCTCCCAAGATCTTTTTATAGTTGAATTTTTGTGAATATAGCCTTTACCATCTAACCTGAAAACAATATTGACACCTGATGTTATTTCTTCAAGATCTTCAATTAAAGCAGGATGATCTCTTGCGCTTTCAATATCCCATTTATCAAGAAAGCTAAGAACTGCCTTTGCCTCATCACAATCAACGCCTTCAAGTATTTTAAAATGCAAAGACTTAAATGCTTCAAAACGCTTTTTAGCCCTATCATGATTATCTTCATCATCAATTCCTAAGACATAACTGGAGTTATCGCAAAGGAAATATGGTTTTATTCCGGAAGATCTTTTTTCCTGAGCTGGAACTTCCATTACCTGGGGCAATAATTTATTACCTTTCCCAGATTTAACTTTTGTAGGAATTAGTTCTAATAATTCTCCTTCTGCTGATATATTTAATGCTAAGGAAACTTTAGCTTTACAATATCCTAACTTTGGAATGTCACTATTTTGATCCTCTGTAAGAATCTCGTAATATTTGACTAGCGACTGCAAAATCATATTTTCACCTCACAAGCTCTATACTTTTTAGATCTAAAATACCATCCTGTAAAATAGCCCTGAAAAAAACTGGCTGAATATCATCAATATTGCTATATTCCATATCATACAGCATATAACCTAAATCAAGTTCACCTTTATATGCTGTAGTTGGTATCTCTTCTACTAACTTGAAAATTGCAGGAAACTCTCTACAACCAAGATAAGGAGTATGATAACATTTTCCGTTTCTTAATCTTCTTAATGCGATATTGTAGTGCTTTTCCGGTGTATCATCATCTCCTGCTTTATCTGTCATCTCAAAATGTGCTTCTATAACATAATGAACATCTTTAAGAACTGTAGAAGCCCTTTGTTGTCTATCTGCATTAGTATCTATGTAATCAATAGTCTTTTTGCCGTTCATCAAAGCTCTTACATTAGAAGCTAAAATTTTGCTACTCACTTCATTTCTCCTTATATTTGTAAAAGATATTTTGTTACATACATAAATTCTATCAATTACCCATTTAATCGCAGGTTTCCAGTATATAGCTTCAATTATACCCCTTGCTGCTGAAGGTGTAATAATATCATAGCTTACCCTTTCCACCTTCATTTCCGGTCTAGTAAAAAGTGCATAAGGTCCTTGGACATCAATTAAAAACCCAAAACCCATATATATACATCCTTTCTTCTAACATTTAATTGTATTAATAAAATGATATAATAATTGATAATTTTTGTCAATATTTTGTGAAATGCTTTTTGAATTATTGTATTTGTAATGCCATGGTACAATATTCCGTTTAAATCAGTAAAAAAATATGATATACTGGCTTTGTCATTCTCTTTTTGAGAATGTGGGTTGAAACTAACATTTAATTGTATTATTTAAGAAAAAATCCATCTTTTATCTATGCATTCTACATAGTAAAGATGGATTTTTTCTTAAATATATATACCTATGCCACTTTCTTTAGTAATTCTTAATCCTGTCTTATTATCATATATACTCATATCCTTTAGAATAAAGATATCTTTTCTTATATGCTCAAGTTTATCAACTCCAAGTAGCCAATCAAATTCAGATTTATAAACATTAATTGTATAACCTTGCAGAGCCTGAATAACAGAGCTAATATATTCAGAATATCTTAAACTATTAATCAACTCTCCAACTTTTTTGTCTTGTCCATTTTTAGTATACGGAATTATAATTGGGTAAGTATCCTCTTCAATCAATTTAAATTTGTCAGCAATGTCTTTAAAATTAAAGTTGAATTCTACTGGCTTCCCTGGTCTAATGTACACACCTGATTCAAGCTCTTTACATATATCCTTAATATCTAGACTTTCCTCTCCTAATACTTCGTACAACTCTTTAAAATAATCAAAAATAGCTTCATCCGAAAATATATCTTCATATCTTCTTATAATACCTTCTGTAATCCTTATTGGGCCTTTGAAACTATTTGGTTGATGTTGGGAGAATCTACTTTCAGGAGTAAAAACATGAACTTCGCCTAAAATTAGATTACCATTTTCATCTTTTAGTTTACCTTCTCTATTACAACGTCCTGCAGCTTGAATTATTGAATCAAGCCCAGCCACAGATCTATATACGAAAGGAAAATCAACATCAACTCCCGCTTCGATTAAACGTGTTGATGCAACTCTGCATGTCTGTCCTTTAGCAAGCCTATCTTTTATTTCTGCTATAGTATCTCTTCTATGATTTGGACACATTAGTGTAGAAAGATGATAACTGCATTCTTTATCTAATTTTGAAAAAAGCTCATAGGCATGTTTTCTTGTATTTACTATACAGAGGACCTGATGTTTCCGATTAATTTCATTGGCTAAACTTTGCAAATCCAGCACTCCTCTTTTTACAACTTTTGTTCTTCTAAAAACAGATTTTATATCTACATTATTTTCGCAGATTTCCTGTATTTTTATTTTTTTAGTTACTTCTTTAGGGAATATATCACCTAAAGCAGGTTGTGTTGCTGTACACAAAACTACCGTAGAATTGTAATTTATAACAAGTTCAGAAATAGCCATAATACAAGGTTTTAAATAGTCTATGGGTAGCATCTGTGCTTCATCAAAGATAATAACACTATTACTAATATTATGTAACTTTCTGCAACGAGATGATTTATTTGCAAATAACGATTCAAAAAACTGAACATTTGTTGTTACAATAACAGGTATATCCCAATTCTCAGATGAGAGCTTTAATATATTATAAACGTCATCTTCATCATTATTTTCATTGTCATCTTTAACGCTCGAAAAATCAAAATTAGAATGATGCTCCAGTACGTTTCCTTTTCCTAAAATATCTTCAAAAATTTTGGCATTCTGTTCTATGATGCTTGTATACGGGATAACATATATGATTCTATCCATTTTATTCTTTATCAAATGATTAATAGCAAAGGCTAATGATGATAGAGTCTTTCCTCCACCAGTTGGTACAGTCAATGTGAAAATACCACGTTCCAATTCTGCTTTTTTTATGCACTCATATAGAATTTTATTACGTACTTCGTTAATTCTGCCTTTCTTATCAAAACTGGCAAGTTTGCCATTCAATTTCTGTAAAAATAAGTCAAAGTTGTAATTAACCTTTCTATTTACTTTACCATCAGTCATAAATTTTTCAGTGTCAAGGAAATCTGCATCTACAAGACATGAATATATCATTCTTATAAAAAAGGATAAAGAAAATCCTAATCCAGTTAAAGGTTTTATTTTTGGCACTTTAGGTAGATACACTGCTGATAAATTAACTTCTTTAAATGCATTTTTGTAATCAGGGATTTCTTTTTTTAAGCGTGCATTCAGCGTTGCTTCATTGCCATTATCCGAATGAAAGCCAGCATTTAGCAAGCCTGAATGATGTCCTGCTATACAATAAGCTAAGAGCTTCCCCGAACCATTCAATTTTACGACCTCTTTTGCTCCAGCTGTTGAATGATCACATTTTTTACCACCAGAAGTAATTCTCTTCTGGAATTCTTCAGAGTATTTGCCAAGGTCATGAAATAATCCGCAAATATAAGCATATTCTTCTTCATTAAATGCTTTTGCAAAAGTTTTCGCAATCTGTGCGGTTGATTGTAAATGCACAATAAGTGGTTGTACTTCTCCATCCTCTCTTTTGCGGGCAATATACATTTTTCTCCTCCTTATATGACATGATTTTTACTTTTGTTATTGTTAGTAGATATAATATTGCTTGTGCTATTGTACTAACGGGCAAAAATTCCACAATACTCAAAGAATTACTAGCTCTATGTTTTCTACTATCTGAATAAAGTTTCATCATATTATGTTGATTTTATTAGAGCTTAAGTACTTTATTGTATAGATATTTATGACATGTTGCCTGATTATATTATTACAGTTATTTGCAGAATTACTATGTATAACTATTTTATTTATATAAGTATACGCTTGTTACTATTTATTAATTATATCTTACAACCTGTCCCATTGTAAGGACAGCTTTTTTTATCATCATAATTATTTAAACTATTTCGATTAAAATCAAACTTAAATCAGATTTATAATTAAATTAAATATAAATTAGATACTCTATCTATCATTTCCTTCATCTTTTGTATAACCGTTTCAGGTGAAATAATTCTAACTTTGTCTCCAAACATAAATAGCCATCCTAGAAATGTCTCACTCGGTACTACATCTACAACAATTTGAAAGGTTTCTTCACTATTTTTATAAACATTTATATCAACTCCAAAACGATCGATAACTGCATTAATTAATGAATTATGAAATTCTAACCTTATTGTTTCAGTTTTTCCGCTAAACATATTAAATATTTCCTTTGAATATTTAGTTACACAAAAATCTTTATATTCTTCGGGAAAATATCTTTCTTTATCTAACAATTCTATTTTTAACATTCTATCTACTCTGAAATTACTTATGCCTTTATATCTTTCATAGTAAGCAACTAAATAATAATTGCCTTCTGACCACAGTAAAGCATATGGACTGGCAAAGTATTTCTGTCCATCCCTGCGCAATTTTATTTTTTTATCAACTGTAAACTCAAAATAATTAAAACGTATCTGTTTGTTTTCTCTTATAGCTCTATAAATGGTATCAACGTTATAATAAATATTTTCATTGATCATTTTAACTCTATTGTCTATAATTACATCCCTATGTAGTTCTTTAGCTTCATGTATGCTTGTAAGTTTTTCAATCTTTTTGATTAACTCTTTGCTTTTTTTAGGAGTTATGAATTTAGAGCACTGAACGGCATCAACTAATAGTTTGAGTTCTGGAAGTTCAAATTCCCTGCTAGCTACATAATACTTATTAACTCTGCTTCTATCACAAATAATATCTATACCAAATTCACATAGAATGTTAATATCTGTATATATAGACTTTCGTTCTGCATCAATACCATATTTTTTTAATTCAGCTATGATTTGTTTGACAGTCATAGGGTGTTTTTCATCAGTATTACTGGTTAATATTTTCATCAAGGCAAGTAGCTTCTTTTTACTACTGGAGCTATTAGCCATATATGAATCACCCTCTTAACTATACAATAATTATTCTCTACAATATGTATAAATTTACAATTATTTGCTAAAATAATGTTAACATAAATTTTTGATTATATCAAATAATTTAACTCTAAATGTTCTATCAAATAAAATGACCCTAAAAACTTAATAATTAAGCAATTAGGGTCATTTTTCTTGTGGATATCGTTATAAACTTCAATTCTAAGAATTATTCATTTAATACCATATATTCTGATAGGAAACTACAAAAGCACAGTACACTCTTCACTACCTCTGCACCCTGCCTGAGCCGCCGCTCTTTATAAGGGCTTTTACTTCATCCACTGTCACCTGGTTATAATCATACTCAATTGTATGCTTGAGGCAGGAAGCTGCTACAGCAAATTCAATTGCATCCTGCGGACTATAACCTGATATTAAGCTGTAAATCAAAGCTCCGCCAAAAGAGTCTCCTGCTCCAACTCTATCAACTATATGTACAAGATAATTTCTGGAAAAATAACATTCTCCACCGGTATAAAGCATGCCTGCCCAATTGTTGTCACTTGCTGAGATGCTTCCTCTTAAAGTAATTGCAACATATTTGCATCCAAAACGTGAAGCCAACTGCTCTGCAACCTCGCGGTATCCTTCATGATTCAACTTTCCGGTTTCAACATCAGTATTTTTTGCTTTTATTCCGAATACTTTTTCTGCATCCTCTTCATTGGCAATGCATAGATCAACATATTTCATAAGTTCGGCCATAACCTGTCCTGCTTTTTCAGTACTCCACAGATTTTTTCTGTAATTTAAATCGCAGCTTATGGTTAAACCTTTTTCTTTTGCACATTTACATGCATCAAGGCAGATTTCTGCCACACTATCTGAAAGAGCCGGTGTTATGCCTGTAAAGTGGAACCAAGTTGCGCCCTCAAAAATCTTGTTCCAATCGAAATCTTCTCTTTTGGCCATGGAAATTGAGGAATACTTTCTGTCGTAAATTACCTTTGAACCTCTTTGTGAAGCTCCTTTTTCTATAAAATATATGCCAAGCCTGTCCCCGCCGTATACAATATTTGAAACATCAACATTATATCCTCTCAGATCTTTCACTGCAGCTTTTGTTATATCATTTTGAGGCATTTTTGTAACTAAAGCTGAGTTCAAACCGAAGTTTGCCAGGGATACTGCAACATTGGCTTCCGCACCGCCAAATGAAACTTCGAACTTCTTAGCTTGACCGAATCTCAAATAACCTTCCGGATTCAATCTTAACATTATTTCTCCGAAGC
>DUMC01000141.1 GCA_012840075.1 Clostridiaceae bacterium
CAACACCCGTTCCCATACCGAACACGGAAGTTAAGCTCCTTAGCGCCGATGATACTAGGATGGAGACGTCCTGGGAAAGTAGGTCCCTGCCAGAGTTATTCCGAGGCCCTGAGATAATATCTCAGGGCCTTGTTTTGTTTTTAAGAAAAATTTTCTTTATTATTCTACAAAATTTTTATTATTAATCGCCAATAAGCCAATATCAAATAACATACACCTTTACAAAAACACGTCAAAGTATTAAAATAAAGAAAATTGAAAAAAGAAGTTAAGAGGTTTTGAGATTTATGGTTAACAAAAATAGTGAAAAAATGAATAATGATAATATAGAGATTGTAAATAAAATAATGGAATTGAAAAGGGAAAGAAATGCAGTTATAGTTGCACACAATTATCAAAGGGATGAAGTTCAGGAAATTGCCGATATGGTCGGAGATTCATTTGCATTAAGTAAATTTTGCGCTTCAACAAATGCGGATACCGTGGTATTTGCCGGCGTGTATTTTATGGCAGAAAGTGCAAAAATCTTATCACCGGAAAAGACAGTGTTATTACCGGAAAGAAATGCCGGATGTCCCATGGCAGACATGATAACTGCTTCCGAGCTAAGAAACTTCAAAAAGAATTACCCAAATGCAGCCGTTGTATGTTATATTAACTCTTCTGCTGAAGTAAAGGCTGAATGTGACATTTGCTGTACTTCGTCAAATGCCGTAAAAGTAATTAAATCATTAAAAGAGGAAGAAATTATTTTTGTTCCTGATAAAAATCTCGGAAATTACATTTCAAAAATGGTACCGGAAAAACGCCTAATATTATGGGAAGGATTTTGTCCGACACATCATAGAATAACTGTTGACGATGTAATAAAGGCAAAAGAGCACCATCCGGATGCTCTAATTTTGGTTCATCCCGAATGCAAGCCGGAAGTGGTTGATTTAGCAGATTTTGTTGGAAGTACAAAACAAATTATAGATTATGCGACAAAAAGCGATAATAAAAAATTTATTATAGGAACGGAAATGGGTGTATTATACAGCTTAAAGAAAAACAACCCTGACAAAACATTCTATATGCTGTCTAATGCATTTATATGCCCTAATATGAAGAAAACTACATTAGAAAGTATTTATAAATCACTCAAAGATATGCAGTATAAAATAGAAATTGACGATGAAATAATGCAAAAAGCTTCAAATGCGCTAAAACGAATGTTGGAAGTCAGTTAGAAAGCATTACAAAGCAGAAGAGGGTGTATGAGTTTGGAAGATTACAGGTATTTGGTAGATTTTGATACTAAAAATATTGAAACCCATTATCATGATGTAATTATTGTAGGAAGTGGCATAGCAGGTGTATATACTGCTCTTGAAACGCCGGATACATACAGAATATTGATATTAACAAAGGAAACTATTGAGATCAGCAATACGGTATTAGCCCAAGGTGGTATTGCTGTTTCTCTTGATAAAGGGGACTCTCCCGAATTACATTTTAAAGATACTATTTACGCAGGTGCGGGACTGTGTAATGAAGAAAGTGTTTGGACGCTGGTTACGGAAGCTGCAGAGAACATCAGAAAAGTTTGCCAATACGGTGTAAAATTTGATATGAACGGACCTGAGGAACTGGCTTTCGGAAGGGAAGCAGCCCACAGCAAAAGCAGGATAATTCATGTGGGAGACAGCACGGGAAAAGAAGTGCTTGACAAATTGATCGAGGAAGTTAGAAAGCGCAAAAATATTGAGATTAGGGAAAGAACTTTTGTAATAGATTTTCTTACTGACGATGATGAAATAAAAGGTGTGATTGCGTACAGCGAGGATGAATCCAAGCTCAAAATTTTCTTATCTCATGCGGTTGTTTGTGCAACAGGAGGATACGGTCAACTTTATGGCAGAACAACAAATCCCGAAGTAGCAACAGGGGATGGAGCAAGTGCCGCTTATCGAGCAGGAGCTGAATTGATGGATCTTGAATTTATTCAGTTTCATCCTACGGTATTATATCATCCGAAAAACAAAAGCTTCCTCATCTCCGAAGCAGTTAGGGGAGAAGGGGGAATACTTAGAAACAAAAATAATGAACGTTTTATGCAAAATTATCATGAAATGGGCGAACTTGCTCCGAGAGATGTAGTTTCCAGGGCGATTTACAATGAAATGAAGAAAACAAATAGTGAATGCGTTTTCCTGGATATAACTTTCAAGGATAAAGACTATCTTAAGAAAAGATTTCCTAATATATATAAAACTTGTTTGGAATATGGTATCGATATATCAAAAGATTACATACCGGTAGCTCCGGCAGAGCATTACTGCATGGGTGGTATAAAAACGGACGTATATGGACGAACTAACATAAAAGGACTATATGCTTGCGGGGAAGCAGCTTGTACAGGTATACACGGCGCAAACAGGCTTGCAAGCAATTCACTGCTGGAAGGGCTCGTCTTTGGGCATAAAATAGCTATTGAAATACATGTCTTTTTAAAAGATAAAAAAGGCAAAAAACCTGAATATCAAGTGAAGTATTCTACGGAAAGAGTTAAAAAGGACATAGATAAAGAAAGTATGAAAGCTCATATTAAATCGATTATGGATACATATGTTGGAATTGTGAGAAATAAAGAAGGTCTTGAGGAAGCATCCAGACAGATTAAGGCATATAGGGACATGTTGAGGAATATGAGAAATACAACAATTATAGACTGGGAATTGCAAAACATAGCCTTACTTGCAGAATTAGTAATAAATTCGGCCCTTCAGAGGGAAGAAAGCAGAGGAGCTCATTATCGCTCAGATTTTAGCCAGCCAAATGATGCTGTTTGGAAGAGAAATATAATTGTTAGTAAGAAGATGAGGTAATAGAATTTTTACAACAAAAAATTTTTTCAACATAAGAAAAGACCAAAAAAGAAAAAGGGGTTTTAAGATGTTAAATCAGCTGTTGATAGACGAAATCATTAAAAAGGCTTTGAATGAAGATATGCCCTTCGGTGATATAACAACGGATAATTTAATAGATGAACAATCAATTTCAAGAGCACAAATAATTGCAAAAGAAAAGGGAGTTATTGCGGGCATTGATATAGCAGCTAGGGTATTTGAAATTTTGGACGATAAAGTGGTATTTAAAAAACATGTAAGTGACGGCTGGAAGGTAAGTAAAGGGGATATAATAGCCGAAATACAAGGAAAAACAAGGGCACTGTTGAAAGGAGAAAGAACTGCTTTAAACATACTGCAAAGATTATCCGGTATTGCAACTAAAACAAATGAGATTTGCGAAGTTGTAAAGGACTTACCTGTAAGTGTGGCTGATACAAGAAAAACAGTGCCGGGATTGAGAATACTTGACAAATACGCCGTAAAGATGGGTGGAGGTTCTAATCATAGGTATTCACTATCCGACGGAGTACTTATAAAGGACAATCATATTGCAGCTGCAGGCGGAATAAAGAAGGCAGTAGAACTTGCGAGAAAATCCATACCACACACCATTAAAATAGAAGTTGAAACGGAAACATTAGAACAAGTGAAAGAAGCTCTTGAAGCAGGAGCAGATATAATAATGCTGGACAACATGAGTATTGAAATAATGAAAAAAGCAGTAGCAATTATTAACAAAAGAGCAGTTATTGAAGCTTCTGGAAATATTACAAAGGATAACATAAGAGAAGTAGCATTAACAGGTGTAGATATAGTTTCCATAGGTGCGTTGACACATTCCGTAAAGGCAATGGATATAAGTATGAAGTTAAAGTAGAATAATTTAAAATTATTTTAGAATATTTTAACAAGATAGTTTTTTTAACAAAGTGCTTTATTTTTATTCTATTAAAATTTTTTTATTTTTAGATTAAAAATTTATTATAGAGTGCTTAAAAGTTATTTTCAAATCAATTTGAAAGTTCAATAAAAGTGGATTTTTAAGGTATTATACAATCCTGTGGATAAAGTA
The DNA here is from genome assembly GCA_012840075.1 of Clostridiaceae bacterium. Taxonomy (GTDB): domain Bacteria; phylum Bacillota; class Clostridia; order Acetivibrionales; family DUMC01; genus DUMC01. Next base: position 3,964 of record DUMC01000141.1, read on the forward strand.
AAAAATTATCCACAGCTAATTCACATATATTAAAGGTATACATAAAAACAAACTCTAAAATCCTTGTTACACAAGGGTTTTAAAGTTTTTGCTAGTCACAAAATTATCCACAAGCCTGTGTATAACCTGCTGATTTTTCTACATTTTGAACCAAATCTTGTTGATTTCATGTTAATAAATTATGTTTAATTTTTTAAAAAAGTGAAAAAAATGTGGATATGAAGTGGATAATTTTTTAATTTCTAAGATCATTTCAGTTTTCAAAATAGCGAATCACCTTGCAATTCATAAACATTTTATTATTGAGGATAAATTTGTGGATATTATTTTGGAAGATAGTGCTAACTCATATCATAAAAAATTTAATTAATTTATTTTATTTAAATGGAGAAAATAAATGTGTCACATATACTATTCATACCTCAACTTGTAAATATGTGGACAATTTAATTAAGAATGAACAAATTATGTGGATAATTTGACAAAAAATTGTTTAGGAGGTATTCCTTATGAAAGTAAGAGATAAAATGACGAAAAATATTGTTTCTGTTACTCCTGATGCAGCAATAGTTCAAGTAGCACAGTTAATGCAGAAGCATAATGTAGGCGTAATACCTGTTGTTGAACAGGGTAATCTGGTGGGAATTGTTACCGATAGGGACATAGTTTTGCGAAATATTGCAAGCGGAAAAGATCCAAAGACTACTCCTGTGAGTTCTGTAATGACGACTCAGGTTGTTGCGGTTACACCTGATACGGATGTAAATGAAGTTGCATATAAAATGGCAGAAAATAAAGTAAGAAGGATACCGGTTGTTGAAAATAATAAGCTGGTTGGAATATTATCAATCGGTGACATTGCAGCAGACGAAAAGTTTGATATGGAAGCATCAAAAGCTTTGTCAGAAATTTCAAAACCTGCAAAACCTGAACAAGTCAAAGAACTTTAAGGATTATGTAGTATAATTTACACCGAATTAAAAATTAAAATCAGGTTAAAATAAAAATGTGCATAGAAATGCACACATAAAGCCAAAGGGGGAAATGATCCGTGGCTAGAAACAGAAGTATGATGTCAGAGCACCTTAAGGCTGAAATTGCTAAGGAGTTAGGTGTATACGATATAGTAGCTACTGAAGGTTGGGGTTCCGTATCATCCAGAGACTGCGGTAATATTGTGAAGAAAGCGATAGAGATAGCAGAACGTAGTATAAACGGGAAATAATTGCCTTTAAAATACCCCTAAAATAAGCTTTAAAATTCAACATTATAACACCTAAATATGAAAAAGGAAGGCCAGCGAAATGCCGGCTTTCCTTTTAATATACATAAACTATTACTATTGTTTCAATTCTGTTACAATTTATTTACACTTGCCTCTCACATGTTGACTGCGATTATCAGCGATGATATAATTCACTTTGAAATCACGATGGGCCGTATGCGCTTATCGTGAAACTTAAGTCAAAAGGTTAGGTTATTTTATAAAGGGGAGAGGGTAACCTGACCTAATAAACATCAAAGTCTTTTCCCTAAAATTTTACAAGGAGGATTTGAGAATATGAGAAGTCTCAAAAAACTTTTGGCGGTATTACTGGCATTGACAATCGTATTTAGCGTAATGGTAGTACCGACATTTGCACAGTCCTTAAGATATGAGGAAGAAGCAAGAAGACTTTATGATCTGGGACTCTTCAAAGGCAGATCAGACAAAGAGTATGTACCAGATTTAGAGTCCAGACTCACAAGAGAAGAAGGTATAGCAATTCTATTAAGAATCTTCTGTCTCGACAAAGAAGCTGAAAAATTAAGCGAACAAGAAGCAAAAGATATTTTATCGCAATTCTCTGATGCTGACAAAGTATCAGGATGGGCTCTCAAGTATGTAGCTTATGCTGTTAAAGAAGGTATCGTAGCAGGTAGAACCGGTGGAGTATTATCTCCGTTGGATCCGTTGCTCGGAAAAGAATATGCTACAATGCTCCTTCGTCTATTAGGCTACACTGTTGATGCAAGCAATTATGAATTCGCAACTGCAGACTTTGCAACAACAACAGGATTCCCGAATGCTGAAGCAATAAGAGTTAACAATGAATTCATCACCAGAGATGACGTTGTTGGAATGTCTTACTACACAGTAGGTTCAAATTACAAAGACGGATCATCAGTTATCGGTAAGATCATAGAAGCAAATCCGAGCATAAAAGCTAAAGCTATTGAATTCGGATTATTAGCAATTGCTGATGTTGTTGATGAAATCGAACCGATAACAATTAAAGTTGGAGAAACATACCAACTTCCTGCAACAGTGAAAGTAAAATACACTGACGGTTCAGAAGCAGACGTTGCAGTGACTTGGGACAGGTCAGCAGTTAAGACTGATGTAGCAGGTGAATACAAAGCTTATGGTACAGTAGCTGGTTTAGATGAAAAGATTGAAGTTACAATAATTGTTGAACCTGACGTTCTTGCAGTTGAAAGCGTAACAGCTGACAACCTCAAAGAAGTTGTTGTAGTATTCAACCAGGATGTATCTGAAAATG
>DUMC01000142.1 GCA_012840075.1 Clostridiaceae bacterium
CTACGGGAATCAGCATTAAATAAGTGACATATTAGCTAATGAAGTTACGTGGTTAACATAAAAATTCCCCACTGGTGCCTGGGGAAAAACTTTTGCAAAATTGAGGATTTTTCTCTTGCAAAAAACATCAAGAGTTATATCAAGATGTTATATTAAAATGAAAGTGTCAAGAAGATAAAATCATTTCAACAAACAAGAGTTTCTACTATATATAAATTCTAATGAAAAATAAAAACAAAAATAAAAATATAAGAAAAAAGAAAAGATAAGAAGATAATTAGATAAGAAAATCATTCTAGATCAGTCTTGATTAATCTAGATGAATCTTGAAAAATTTGTACAAAACATTAGGTATCAAAACGACAGTATTATTTATTAATTTAGTTCTACTATGTTGATTTACCAATAAATCTACCTTGTTATTTCTAGTAAAGAAGTTCAAAAACCTTATAAAAAAGTGTGAAGAAGATTTTATTCCAACCTCCGTGTATTTAACATAGTAGTATTAGTTTAACTTAAACAATAAGTAAGGAAATAAATGTAAAAATGTAATATATGTAATATATGCAATTATATAAATATGAAATTCCTGCTCATACATCATAAGTAATACATCAGAAGTAAATAAATGTTTAAAATATGTACTACTGAATTTGTAAGATTTTATAAAGATCTTGGATTTAGTGGGCTGCGTGCTAACAATCATTTCTTAAACGAAATAAACTTGTATCTAAAAAATATTGTAGTCTGAACGCTGAACGCGTTTAATTATTTTGTAGTGGCTACAAAGAAGCATATGCTTTTAAGGTAAACTAATTGGAATAGATGTATTTTTTGATGTAAATAGTTTGCTATGTTTAGTCGATAATAAAGTTCAAAAATCCCAAAAGACTGATTGTTAGAAGGTTCCTATTCCAATATTTGGATATTTTTTTAATATAGTAATATTAGGCATCAAATTTAAGTGTTGTTTCATATTGTATCCTCTGAAATTATACACTTAATTCTATACATTTTAAAAACTTACTGATATACAGATAAACCATGAATTAATGAATTGAATAAATTTCTAAAAATCATGTTTTCCTTTATCAATAAAAAACCTTTATTTGTAAGACTGGTAATTCCAGATATTGTTATATTACCTATATATTTACATATATCTTTATAAGTATAACCACATAATACTCTAAGCACATAAGTTGCAAACGCTCTAATCTTACTTGTTTTTCTACTATGTTTTCTCCTTAGCGATAATTCCAATTCCGAAACTTCTTCTTCCATCAATTCGCTTATCTTACTCATAACTTTCTCCGGTTCCCTGTCACGAACAATATAACTCTTACCACTTATATACTCATTTTCAATATATGATTTCATTATATTCTCATCCACTTCTTTAATTACACCATTTTCTTTCATGGATTCAGTAAACATTTTATACTTTACTCGAGCCGTTTCATTATCGCCACCAAAATAACCTAAGATGAAATCGACATCAATTATTCCTTCTGTATCTTCCCTAAACCCAGTATAGATACCGTATGACGAATATTTATATTCTTCTTCTCTGCATGCATACCCTGGAAGATCTTTGGGATTATTATGTATGTACGCTGATAGAGTAAGGCAATATGTATCATTATTCACTATAGAACTTGCAAATCTTCCTTGAAATAAATGACCATGCCTTTTATATTTTTTATTGAAATATGCAACATAAGCACTAGACAAACAACGCATAAATGATGATATATCATAGCCACAAGGATCTATGAAGATATGAACATGATTATTCATAAGAACGTATGCATATATCTTGCAGTGATACATCTCTTTATATCTTTTTAACAATCTAAGATAATATTCTTTATCCTCATCGCATTTAAAAAGATCTACTTCACTTATACTTCTCGACATAATGTGATACATACATTCACTAGATTTTTTTCTGGCAGTTCTTGGCACACCATTCTCCCCTTATGTTTTCATAACTTTATCTTAGCATATGATTCAACTATACAATTGTATTTTGTTGTTTATTTATGTTAATAATACCATATTAGGAACATATTGTCAACTATTTGATTATAAGGAAACATTGTGGAAGATATTTCTTCATTGTTTGTGTTAAGGGACATTTCTTTTAATGTTGACATTTTTAAATCTTTAGGGACACTTCTTTTATATTTTTATATTTTTCGTTTGTATATCGTTTAGTCTTTATTAAACATATTTTCATACTTTTTTGCACTTTTATGGAAATTTTTATAGAAAAAATTTACCATATATTATTGCATTTCTAGTGGATATCTCTTCTTTTATATTTAAGGGGACATTTCTTAGTTTGTTCGTTTATTCGGAGACATTTCTTCTAAAAGTATTTGAGTTTATTTATTCTTGTCTATTTATTTTTCCTTAATTCTTATTTATTTATATTTGCATTTCAATAGCTATTTCTTATTTCAATTCTCACTTTTTCAAAATTCTCACTTTTTCAATAAAATCTAGGAAACTGATCGATTATTACTTAAGATTAAAGATAAAAGTGATAATAAGTAATTGTCGGATTTTAATTATTCTAATGTCCTCCACCTTTTCTTCTAAAAACAGAATGACATGAGTGCTTAACTGAATATTATTAGAAACATACCCATAGAATATCCTTAAAAACAACAAAAACATCTCCCAAAAAGTGAAAAACAAAATAAATATCTCTCTAAAAATAAAAATCACAGAAACGTCCCCAAAATCCCCAAAATCCCTTACCAAATCACCTTTACACAATTCCTACCGCTTTTCTTTGCCATGTATAGTGCTTTGTCTGCTCTATCATAACACTTGTTAAATGCTTCAGTTTCTTCGTAAGATAGTTCAGCAACTCCAAAGCTTGCAGTTATTTTTACTACACGACCGTTTATAGTAAAATTATATTTCTCTATCACTTGTCTTAACCGCTCTGCTACCTTCCTTCCATCAAAAACAGACACATCAGGTAGTAAGATAATAAATTCTTCTCCGCCCCACCTTCCTACTATATCAAATTCTCTGAGTTCACTTTTTAAAATAAATGAAAACTGTCTAAGCAATTCATCACCGGCTGGATGTCCATATTCATCATTAACCTTTTTAAAAAAATCAATATCAACTATTATTACACATGAAGTATATTCATATCTACGCATCCTTGAAAGTTCATGGCTAACTATCCTTTCAAATTCTCGTCGGTTGAGTAATCCTGTCATGCTATCGCAGGCAGCCAAATGTTCAAGCTTTTTATTTTTATATTCTAACTCAGCATTCAGTTCTTCCAACTTTTTCTTTTGCTGCTCTATGTATCTTCTTTGCACAAGATTATTTATATTGTTTTTCCACAATATAATAGACAAGCATATTCCTATACCTATAATAGTAATGCCATTTACTTGGTTTGATGCAAGTATAACTTTATTTCGCTGTGTCAATCTTAATAATAAGTCATATATAATATAGGCTGCAAGATAGATTGGTATCGATACAATGGGTCTTATTATAAACACTAATGCAGTTACTGTACAAGCAATTAAAAAAGGAGTTATATTAGAGGTTACTAATTGATCTAACGTGACAATTACTGCTCCAATTATTAATATAAAAGCTATAGCAAAAAACTTTACAGCAATAGCTGATAATATATTTAATTTTTCTTTGTTTAACATATGAGAACTTATTGCACCAAGCATAATTGCGGTTGCTACTATTGTTGAATGTGCGGCAATAATGCCTGAACGCCATAATATTTCTTCTCTACTTTCTACTCCTATAAAAAAAAGAAACTTTATTATGTTTATTAAACTCATCGGAGCTGCTATTAATGCTAAATAATAAAGTCTACGAAGGTTACTAATAGCAAATTCTTTATTTATTATGCTGTTTTGTGATAAAATATTTCTAATACCTTTTTTTAACAGTTTGTTTTTAATAAAAAATCTCTTTTTGATTCCATCGAATTTCATTAATACACCACCCCATCGATAACCCGTAGTGTCAAAAATTTTTATATATATTTAATATAATTTAATATAAAATGTATATCTAACTAGTTTTCCCCAGTTATTTTTATATCCCCCCTGAAAACTGGAAATTATTCATGTTGTTCGCAATTGTTTCTTTCGGCATAATAGCAACCAGCAGAATTAGTAGTAGCTGTTGTGGAGTTTGTGGTAGGTAAAGGTCATTGATACTTAGAAAACTTGCTGAAGCTTAGCTTTTCTTGCATCAATGATCTTTTCCATCAAATCCACAATAATATGTGCTATATCTGTTTTTAAGAATAGAAAGGTGACATCTCTTGAAATATAAAATTTATCAAAATTTCTAATAAAAAAGAGATGGTCACCTTGCTTTATATTATTTTAACATTTCATTTAACTATTTAAATATAATATAAAATTATTCGTTATATCATAACGTGGATTTTCTTCGGTAAGTCTTCTTTAGATAAATTTTCTTTAGATAAATTTTATGTAGAACCTGCAAAATACTATTATTATGATAGTATTATTAGCAAACAAAGCCAAAAACTACTAGTACATGCTATGTTACTTATAGATACCTTTGAAAAAACTGTCTATACTAATAAATTACTAAAAGAGCATCTCACTAAACATAGAAAGCCTATGAAACCCATCCCTCGTTGCAAAAACAGTATTCCTGTTCCTGAAAATATTTCCTGTCTTGGATGTGATGCTCCTCACTATTAAATCTACAGGAATAATGGTATGGCTAAAAACAACTCAAGAACGCTATAAAGTTTGCAAGTTCTTCTATTGTAATACAACTGATTATCTTAATAATACTGCTCTCCGTTGTCCTCACTATAAAAGGATCCTGGGAAAAATTAAAGAAAGTAAGATTTCAATGTCTTTAAGTATAAAAATCAACTATACCCTTTTTACTTATCCAACTTGAATAATCTTTCTCCTAGTGAACGTATGCTTTATTTTGAAGAATCTTATCGTTTAAACTTCATTATATTTGCAGAAAGTTTATCATTAGTTTTAAGCCCCTTTTAAAGAATCTTCTATTATGCCTGATATTGATTTTTCAAATATTCTTCTGAAAAAGATTCGATTCATCCGTCTTCGCATGTTTTGGGTCTAGTTCTTTCTTACCATGTGAATTATAGCCTGAGTTCCATGCTTGTTTCTTCTATCATAGGTGATATTCACAGTGTTTCTATTCCTCATCAGACTGTAAGCATAAGCAATTATGTAAATATTGCTGCTGTAATCTTAAAACCTTTTGTTGATAACTACGACTATCCCTTGACTGTCTCTATCAGCGCAGATGAAACATACATTAAAGTCTTTGGTTAGTGGCATTATATTTTTCTTATGATGGATACTGTAAAAAAAAATATTACCTCTTTCCATGTTTTACCTAATCATGATATCATTGTTGCCATTAAAGTTATTGATGGCATCCTTCCTAAATTTATGTAGATTCTTGATAACCTCAACTTCAGCTTTGATGGCAATCCTATTTACCCTCTGGTTCAACATTTCTTTGCAAGCCATGGGATTTATTTTGATGTTTCCAAGGTCATCGATCTTACTAGTGAGGACCCGGTATGAGAAGAATATAGCCCTTTAAAGCAAGTTATCGAGAGGACTTCACAGTACTTTTAAATATTATTATACAGAAATACAAAATATTATTGGCTTTAGTGTTTTATATAAACTGTCTTAACTATCTGACTCTATCTCTATTTTATGCTTTGCGCAATTTCTTAAAATCTTATAAGTCTTTAGGCTATAAGGTTCATGTAGAGATATCGGAGATTAAAAGCCTTCCTAATATGCTTGCAAAGTGGTTGAAGCTAATTCATATGACACAGGATTATATCTTAGAGCATCAGGCAATCTGAATTAAACTGATCCACATACAAATTAAAGACACTACTTTAAGCTCATACTTATGTTTGGTTATAAGCTCTACTTCACATGCCTAGATACTCATCATTCAACCTTTTACTTACAATGAGTTTTCCTTATAAAATTTCATCTTCTTTACCACTTTTTTTACTATATTCTGCTGTCAATGTTCAAAATTTACATTTACTTACATATTTGTAATTTCTGTTTCACGTTTTCATAAAACTTTTAACGCTACTCGATAACCAAAGTACTTGTATAATTAATTATACTTGCATAATTATATGTTAAGTTTTTATACTGCTGTTTTTAATCTTTAAATAAAAATTTACTAAATATCAATATTAACTATTTTATCATAGCATATGTTTCTTTTGATAATCATCTTTTCTACCTTAATAATTATATAATTATAAAAATTATAAATCTTCAATATTCAGTATAATAAACATTAGTATTCTACGCTTGTTTTTAAATACCTCTATAAAAAATTCGACAATATTTTTCATATTTCCCAAATTGACAACATTAAACTAAGAAAACCAGTACTTATTGTCATCATATTGATATTATAAAATATTGCATAATAAGCCGGACGCTCCAAAAGGGTGGTACTAAATATACGATGGGAAAAACTTTGAAGAATAAGGAAGAATAAGGGGACGTTTCTTCAGAAACATCAATTAACGAAAGAAGGAAAAACTCTGAAGAAAATGGGAACATTCCGCTATTTAGCCCCCTATTGGGTTTGGAGAAAAACATACAATATGTTATAGTTATAATTACAGAAGAAACAGGGGGTTATAGTAAATGGCTAAAAAGCGATACAGTACAGAATTCATTGAACAGGTAA
>DUMC01000143.1 GCA_012840075.1 Clostridiaceae bacterium
TTTATTTAAACTTGCTCTTTTCCTGCTCACCTTTTCTGATACCCGGATAGAGTTTATCAAGCGCTTCCTCCCTGAAAGGATTGATAACTCCTATTTTCTCTCCTTCTCTTTCAACAGGTATAATCCAAGATTTCTTACGGTAGAATTTATTCTTAAATCTATTTTCAATACGTCCGGATTTTTCAAGTGAATCCATACAAGCCCTTATACATCCTCTTGCTCCGCACAGTGCAAAATAACCGCAGTGATTTAGTATATATTTGTAATATTTAATAACGCTTCCCTCATTATCTTCATAAAAATTATCCGACCATGTTCCCAGTCCTAGAGGATAGGTTAACCTGTAAGCTTCTTCTTCAGTGACGTCTGAGTTTGCTACATCAAACTCAAGATTTGGGAAATTCTTTTTAAGGAAAGGAGAAATTGTATTGTTTAATCCATGGTGAGTCAATGTACACCTTCCCATATGTACATCTCCCCATGAAATCTTTTTGCCGCCTATTTCCACTGTAATTTTTTTATCTTCGTCGTTTACAGGTGGAATGGCATTTCCGGGACAATCTTTCACACATCTTCCGCATTTATTGCATATAGTTCCGGGTTCAATAATTGGATCCGGCTCAAGTTCAGCATCGGTGAGTATTGAGCCCAACCTTACACGAGGACCGAATTTCTTGGTAAGGAAAACCTTTGAATGACCCATTTCACCAACTCCGGCACCTACACCTAGAAGCCTTATACTGCAGACTACATCATGTGGTACCTTTCCTGGTGCTACAGGAGCCTGACCCGGAGATCTTTCCGGAACAGCCGGATAGCATGGGACAGCTTCCCATCCGTGATCCTCTATAAAGCATGCAAGTTCATAAGTAAGACGTGGCCTGAATATAGTGTTCAGCCTGTTATATGCATAAAAGGAGTAATTGTGCCAGTGTGTACCTTCTTCAATTCCTCTATATGAACCTCTTGGAATTCTCATGGCAATTACTATTACTGATTTTGCTTCAGGAAAATATGTCTTGGGATTCATTAGCATAGGAGCATTTTCATATCTGTCGATACTGCCTATACCTATGACGTCAATTCCAAGCTCTTTTGCTTTCTGTTTAATCATTTCGGAAGTAAGTTTCATATAATAGCACCCCCTTTGCAGGATATTATTCGACTTTAACGTATTTACCCTTGTCGTATATATCTATAGCCCAAGCATCTCTTTTTCTGAAAGGATTCTCAAAAGTGTTTTTAACTTTTTTCTGGGTTTCCAGTTCGTGAACACAAGTCCTGATGCAGAGAGCAGCTAACCTGTCTGGTTTTCCTTTCCTACTAAGTCTATTTGGGAAAGCACCGTTTTTACACTTTTTACATAGATTATAATCAATTTTTCCAACCTTCATTTTCTTGCCACAAATTTCAATTTCACTGCTTTCTGTTATAGCTCCAAGTGGGCACACTTTGGCACATTTCTCGCAATAAGTACAAACATTTTCCTCAAGAATTGGATCTTCTTCTATTTCAGCATCGGTTATTATCATTTGCCATCTCTGTCTTGGACCAAATTCAGGAGTGAGTATTTCTCCACAATAGCCAATTTCTCCGAGACCGCAGGCAACAGCAGCATACTGAAAATCAGGAGTAACATTTGGAGCAGGATTGCCTTCTCTGACAGAAACACCCATATTTTTTGCTTCCGGAGGATTGGGGAATATAGGTACAGCTTCATAGCCCCTGTCTTCAAGATATCTTGTTATTTCATAACACATTGATGAGTTGAAGTTATCATCCAGCCATGATAAACCAAACAATGAATAATCTCCGAAGTTTGTGCCTTCTTCTATACCTCTTAACGCACCTCTGGTAATTCTTTTACCTATTAAGATTACTGTATTACCTTCAGGAAAAATTGAAAAAGGATTTTCATCAGGTGTAACGTTCTTAAACCTTGCTTTAGATGCAAAACCTATAAGATCAATACCTATGGATTTTGCATATTCTTTTAACCCTTTTTTTAACTCACACATAATAATCCCCCTTATATTTTTTATATTTATTGCTAGTTAATATAACGTTGTTTTATTAATATAGATTTAAAATAGCTTTAAGCTATTTATGTTATCAATGTTACCTAAGTTATTAATTCTATCTACTTTATTAATGCTAGCTATTTACATTATCAACGCCATTCACATTATCAATGCTATTTAAGCTATTAATTCTATTTACGTTTATTAATCTACTTTCTATTTACATTTATTAATCTGCTTGTGTTTTCAGCAAAACAAACGAAAGCATTATTAAAGCACTATTATATAAAATAATACGTTAGATTTAATATTGTAGAAACGTTTCTTTAACTACCAATAAGACCTATCAGCAATAAGTAAAAGCTTGTTAACTTACGCAAAATAAGTTTTATTTACTAAATGTTTTTAATAAATTTAAATGCCATTACACAATAAAGTTTTTACATGAACCACGCTCAATCACTTTATTCGAAAGTTTCAGTTTAATGTTTTGCGATTTGCCTTGCAGGATGTCAAATAAAATATCCGCGCTTTTTTGTCCGATTTCATAAGTAGGTACCTTTATTGTAGTTAAAGGTGGTATGAGAAAATCTGCAATATTCTGATCATTGCAAGCAATAACTGAAACATCATCAGGTACTCTTATTCCATGCTCAATGAAAGCCCTCAAAAGATACGCAGCATAACTGGTTTTATTGACAACAATGGCTGATGGCCTGTTTGCAGGGCTGGAAGAATCTATAAGCTCTATTATATCGTACACAGATTTTTTATTGAAGTACAGCCCTGAATCTTCCAAGTTGAGGTATTTTAGAGCATCTTTGTATCCACTGAGTCTTTGGAGAGCCTGCCTGTGGTTTATTTCATGCTCATCCGGAAGCATATAGCAAAATTTCCTATGTCCAAGTTTATGTAAATAGCTGACTGCAGAATATGTTGTTCCGTAGTAATCAATGTATACATAACTCATGTCGGGATCCTCAGTACTTCCATCAATTACAACCGCAGGTATTTTGACGGATTTAATACTGTTTATAAATTCAATTTCATTGAAACTTTTAGCAGGGTCAACATGCAGAAGAAGAATTACACCATCAATCTGCTTTTGGTTGTATAACTCTATTATTTTACTAGGATTAAAATTATTCGTTATATTACAATATGTTACTGAATACCCTTTTTGTCCGACAACTTCATCAACACCTTTTAACACATCTGTAAAAACAGAATCTGATATATCCCAAAAGGTAGCAAGTCCTATAATCATTGATTTTTTAGTTCTCATGCTTTGGGCAATTCTGTTAGGTGTATAATTAAGCCTTTTAGCAGCATCAAGTACTTTTTCTCTTGTTTCTTTGGATATGGAAACGTTAGGATTGTTATTCAACACATAGGAAACTACAGAAATACTTACGCCAGCTTCCTTTGCTACATCTTTAATTGTTGTTGTTTTCATAATACCACCTTTAGCTCACACTGAAGAAACGTTTCTATAATTAAATTATAGCAAGAGATATTCTGATGTCAATAGGAAAATATTAAATTTTTCTGTCATTTTCTATTAAAGTGTCGATTTTAATCAGGTTTGTTAATGTATGAATTGAACTTTACAACATTTAACTGAAAATACATGAAATAATTGTACAGATGCTACTGATAAATTACTAAGTCAAGCAAAAGTTTTCATAGCAATACACCTAAACTTTCTGAAATATGGTTTTTATATCCATAGTGAAA
>DUMC01000144.1 GCA_012840075.1 Clostridiaceae bacterium
TACCTGTTCAATGAATTCTGTACTGTATCGCTTTTTAGCCATTTACTATAACCCCCTGTTTCTTCTGTAATTATAACTATAACATATTGTATGTTTTTCTCCAAACCCAATAGGGGGCTAAATAGTCGTCTACTATAGTATTGCATACACGATTGTCACTATAATGATGCTGCTGGTGCTCTATCCTTTAATCTACATAGTATCAGCTTCATTTTCATCTGCTGGGGCAGTAAACGCAGGCAGGGTCTTTCTTTTTCCCGTAGACTTTAGTTTGCAAAGTTATAGAGCTATTTTACAATATAAAAATGTATATATTGGCTACCGAAACACTATTTTTTACACAGTTGCCGGTACTTTTATTAATATAGCTATTACAATGATGTGTGCATATCCACTTTCAAGAAAGAATCTGATGGGGCGCGGATTCATAACGTATATTTTTGCATTTACCATGATTTTTTCCGGTGGTATGATACCAAATTATTTATTAGTCAAAAATCTTGGAATAATAAACACGGTTTGGGCTATGTTACTGCCTAATGCACTTAGTGTATATAATATGGTTGTTACAAGGACATTTTTACAGAATAATATTCCAGAAGAATTGTTAGAAGCTGCGAAAATTGATGGATGTTCTGATACGCAGTTTTTCTTCAAGATAGTGCTGCCGCTTTCAAAAACGATTATTGCTGTTATTGCTCTATTCTATGGTGTAGGACATTGGAATTCTTTTTTCAACGCATTTTTATATCTATCAAATAAAAACTTATATCCGCTGCAGATTTTCCTGCGACAGATTTTAATCCAGAATCAAATAGATAGTGAGATGATTTTGGATGAAGATATGGCTGTGCAAATGCAAGGATTGCACCAGCTTTTAAAATATTCGATAATTGTTGTTTCAACTGCACCGCTTTTGTCAGCCTATCCATTAGTACAAAAACACTTTGTTAAAGGTGTAATGATTGGTTCAATAAAAGGATAGGCAAGAATATTTTTGATGTATTATCCAAAAAATTTATGGGAATTTATGGGGACGCTTCTGCGGAATTAAGTGGAGAAATTATTGGTATATGGGGACGTTTCTTCAGAATTATGTGAGGTAAAATTGTATTGCTAATGTGATTAAATATATTACTATTACTAAAGCAAAATTAGACATATTACTAATGAATGCATAATCAAGTATATTTCTAATCCATGAATAAATGGAAAATTTTCACTTGCTAAGTAAGAATATTACTATAAAATATTATTATAAGAAAAGATAGGAGAGAGGTAATTATGCTTGATGCCAAGTCTATTAAAGAGTATGCCAAGAGATTGGGAGCTGACGTAGTCGGTATTGCTTCCATGGATAGATTTGAGGGCGCGCCTAAGCAGATGGATCCCCGCTACATTATGCCAAATGCAAAATCTATGATAGTAATGGGATTTCGAGTAATGAGAGGTTCACTGCGGGGGATAGAAGAAGGAACATTTTTCAGCAACTACTCATCTATGGGCTACGGAGGATTAACATATCTATACATACCTATGACGGTAATAAATCTTTGTAAGATCATTGAAGATGAAGGCTATGAAGCTATTCCAATAGGTCATCAGAGTGATTGGAGAGCAATAGATAATAAAGGTAACTTAAGAGCAAACTACAGCAGACCTGTCGAACCAGGCAAACCATGTCCCGACATAATGATTCATCTAAGAATTGCTGCTTATTTAGCCGGATTAGGTGAAATAGGTTACAGTAAAATGTTCCTGACTCCTGAATTTGGTCCGAGACAACGCTTGGGCGTAGTTCTTACTGAACTGGAATTAGAACCGGATCCGATATATGACGGTCCGCCGCTTTGTGATAGATGCATGTCATGTGTGAAAGCTTGCCCGGGGAATTGTATAAGTGCCGAAGAAACTGTAAAGGTGGTTGTTGCAGGAAGGACTTTAGAATGGGGCAAGCTGGATGAAGACAAATGTGGCCTTTATTTCGTCGGAGGTCAACCAACAGAATCCGGAGAAATCGGTACATACATGGATGGACGTACTAATGTAAAACCGAATCCGTATTCCCCGTTTTATCATAAACCACGAAATCTATATAATACCGGTCAGGCAGTATGTGGCGCCAGAGGATGTACAAGAGCATGTATGATTCATCTTGAAAGCAAGGGAGTATTGAAAAACAAATTTAAATCGCCATTTAGAACTAAAAAACCATGGATAATTGATTGGTCGGATTATCAACCTGATCTTCCTAAGTCAGAAGACCCGGTAGTAAATGCTCAAATTGAAAAGGACGCAAAGAGTAACTACAAATCGGAGAAGAATGCTGGCAGTGATAACAATAATATCGATAAGAACAGCCTAATCAAAAAGGAGCCTGATTAAAGATGAAATTTGCCGTAGGGTACCAGCTACATGAAGGAGAAGATGAATCATTTGTTGATATAGTGATGTTTTATCATGAGCATATTGGGGAGGTCTATTTTCCGTGGCTGGATACACCCAGCGGACGTTCATCGCTTTCAAATCGCCGAGGTACGGTAAATTGGAAAGCACAGGAACAACTCGAGAACGACTTGTTAACGTTGCGTAAGGCAGGAATAAAACTTGATCTTTTGCTGAATGCTAACTGCTACGGACGAAATTCAATGTCTCAGTACCTTGCAAATAATATTTGTTCAATAATTGATCATATTGGGAGTGTTGTCGGGGAATTAGATATAGTGACTACAGCTTCCCCGGCAATCGCTCATATAGTTAAATCAAACTTTCCCGATATAGAAGTCAGGGCATCCGTAAACATGCGAATAGGAACAGTAAAGGGTATGCAGTATCTTGCCCACTTATTTGATTCATATTGCATGCAGCGTGATTATAATAGAAGTCCGGGACATATTGAAGAACTTTTAGAATGGGCGAAAACTAATGATAAAAAGCTGGTGATGCTGGCTAACAGCGGGTGTTTGAGCTTTTGTTCAGGTCAGATTTTTCATGACAACCTCGTAGCTCATGAAAGTGAAATAGGAGAAACATATAACATCACAGGATGGATTCCATATACATGCTGGAATTATTATAAAGACCCCGACAATTGGGTATCAGTTCTACAGAACACATGGATAAGACCTGAGGATTTGCACAACTATGAAAAATATTTTCCCGTGGTGAAACTTGCTACAAGGATGCATTCGCGTCCAGGCATGGTTATAGATGCTTATGTCCGGGGAAGATATTACGGAAACCTGCTGGATTTATTTGAGCCAGGATTCGGCCCGGCTTTTGCACCTTATGTAATTGATAATTCAAGATTTCCTGACGACTGGTTCGAAGTAACAACAAAATGTAATAAAAAATGTCATGAATGTAATTATTGCAAGGATGTGCTGAAGGCTGTGTTGATTAGGATGGAGTAAAAAAATTATAAAATATAAAAGTAATGATTGAATGAAAAATAACAAATATAGATTGACAAATAACAAATTTAAATAGCAAATAGTAAATTTGAATAACAAATAATAATATGAATTAACAAATAAAAGCAGGGTAACTAACATTCCATGTTATTTATCCTGCTTTTATACACATACACCATAATGAAATTATGCATTGGGAATTTAATAAAGATAATATTTAGTATTTTGGAAGGAATGATATTAAATGAAAATTCGTCAAGGGAAAGCAGATGATTTACAAGCGGTAGTTAAAATCGCAGAAGCAGCCTGGGAAAGGATATATGCGGGTTACAAAGAACAGATAGGAGAAGAACTATTCAATGGATTTTATTCAAATTGGAAAAAAAATAAAGTTTCTGAAATACGTGATTCAGTGATGTCCGGAAATTGGAGATTGTATGTAACTGAAAAAGACGGAGAAATTGTTGCATTTATTACGATAATGATTAACAAAGAGGAAAGGACCGGTGTTATTGGCAACAACGCTGTTCATCCCAAATATCAAGGACTTGGGTTAGGTACAAAACAATATAATTATGTTCTGGATGTTATGAAAAATGAAGGTGTGCTGTATGTTAAAGTTTTTACCGGCGGTGATGATGCACATGCTCCCGCACGCAGGGCATATGAAAAAGCGGGATTTTCAGTAAAAATACCTAGTGTGACTTACTATATGAAGCTGAAATAAGAATAAAATAAAGAATTAAGTAAAATTAAATTAAGTTAAATTAAATTAAATAAGACTAAATAAACTAAGCTTTATTAAATTAAGCTTTAATGAGTTTACCTTGTATTATTGAAGTACATATAGAATTTGAAGATCTAATAAAAGTTAATGGCTTGCGTTTTTCGCTTGCACATATTTCTTGACCATGGTGTCAAGATAGAATAAGCATACGGGCTCAATATACTGGATCAGGCTATAATCATTCACTGGGATATATAGGGTCAAGGGTTAAATAGGACCAAGGGTCATATAAGATCTGGGGGCATATAGGGTCAGGGGTCGTATAGGGTCAAGCGTGGGGGTATATGGGGTTAGGCTTAAACTATTCACTAATAGCTTTTAGGTTGTTCTTCTAGTTTTACGACAACATTACTTTTCCACTTTCCGCTTTTAAGGCGTAGAATATAAACAGTAGTACGAACAATCCAGTCCGTATACATACCAATCCATACTCCCATGACTCCAAGCTTCAATGTAACACCAAACAAGTAGCCGCAGGAGATTCTAAAAATCCACATGCAAATCATTGAAGTTATCATCGTGAAACGGGCATCTCCTGCGCCTTTTAACCCTGCAGGTATAATAAAGGAAGTTGCCCAAATAATGGGCATTATTATAGCATTCACCCTTAAAATATCTGATGATATTTTTATTACTTCTTCTACGTCGCTATATAGTGAAGAAAGAAAATCCGTTAATGGAAGGGTTACTGCACATATTATGAATAGGGCTAAACTTGTAAGTTTTGTTAAATAGATTAAAACACTCTCTGCACCATCTTTATCGTTTTTACCCATAAATTGCCCTACAAGAGTTGTTGCAGCAATGCTAAAAGCACTTCCGGGAATATTTATAAGTGTAAAAATTGAGTTCGCAACATAATTGGCAGTAATGGCAATTGTACCCATGCCTACAATAAACACCTGGACAATAAGTTTACCACCTTGAAAAAGCAAAGACTCAACACTTGCAGGTATACCTACCCCAAATATGTATTTTTGCAATTCAATGTTAATTTTCAGATCCTTAAGTTTACGAATATTTCCAAACTTTAGAGTTTTTGAACCTCTAATTATGACAAAAAGTGATAAAACGGCGCCTATCAGCCTCGAGATGGTTATACCTATTGCTGCTCCTTTTACCTTGTATCCTTCAAAAAGAATCTTGAGACCTAAAATGCTAAAATCAATTCCATATATAAGAATATAGCTTAGAACAATATTAATTAGATTCATTAAAAGAGTGATTTGCATTGGGCTTTTGGTATCACCTGCACCTCTTAATGTCCCGCAGGCAATTGTACTTATTGCTATAAAGGGATAGGAAAAAATAGTTATACTAAAATAAGTATTTGCATATGCAATTACTTCAGGTTCTGCAGATGAATATAATGTAACGAGAACAGAGTATCGTAATGCAAACAGTAGAATTGTAATTACAATTGTAATTAGCGAACCGGACAATAAACCTTGCTTCGCAGTTTCATTAGCTTTTTCGGTATCACCATGTCCTATATATTGGGCTACCACAACGGTACTTCCAACAGCCAATGCAGAAATAAACACAATAAAAACATTATTAATAGAATCAACCATGCCTATTCCTGAAACAGCTTTACTACCTATGCGAGCTGCCATTATTGCATTAATAACGCCCATTAGAACAATTAGTACCTGCTCTACTACAATTGGACCTGTTAGTCTCAATACATCTTCACGTATAAATCTCATTTTATCCCTCTCGAACAACTTCTTTCATTTTTTACATTACAAAGAGTGAATAAAAAAAGATAAAAGATATAAGCAAACCTAAGCATTTTAAGTATAGTATAAAGTACATGAAAGTTTTCTGCAATGAGCATTTTTATAACTCTGCTTGAATTAACCAGTAGTTAATAGATCCAGTCAGTAGGTTTCATTTGTTCTGTTTTATTTTTAAGCCTTATTAATATTTGAATTATATAACTTAACTTTTTAAATAATGCAATAATGTCACATTCATAAACAAGTAAACATGATTCGCAATGGAATAATGGTGCCGGAGTGACGGCAGAGGTTTATACACTCAGGATTGATACAGGGAATTATGGTAAGTTTGAGAAGACAATTGAATTTAC
Source organism: Clostridiaceae bacterium (assembly GCA_012840075.1). Classification (GTDB taxonomy): domain Bacteria; phylum Bacillota; class Clostridia; order Acetivibrionales; family DUMC01; genus DUMC01. Next base: position 6,296 of record DUMC01000144.1, read on the forward strand.
TAATGAAGAGAAATATAAAAGCAGGAGTTACGGAATTCTTCTTGTAACCGGTAAAGACAATGTATACAGCCTTGTAACGGCAGAGAACGAGAACCATCTTAATGAGCTTAAAATATCCGGAGAAGAAATACTGCTGGAAATAAGAGGTAACATAAAGGAAGTCTTTGACGGAAACAATAGAATATATGAAGTTTCACCAGGAGCCTTAATCAATTCAGTGATACGCTTCGATACAAGTGATCTTATGAAGAGGCTTTATGGTGAAGCATCCCAGAAAATGTTCATCCGGAAAGACGATGATACCATAGAAATTACAGGTTGCAGAGTACTTTCTATTCCTTATTTCCCGTTTGTTTTAGGTGATTTTTCAATAACCATGGAGGATGGAAATGAGTATTCCCTCGAACCGGATGAGGAAGAAGATTTGCTTCCCATAGAGATAGAATGGGAAATCCTAAAAGGTTTTTCAATTCTGCAACAAATAAGCTTTTTCCCGGTAGAGATTAAGAACGCCGTAATAGGAGATAAATGGGTATCTTTTGGCGGTTCTCTCAAACTCAATTTTGGAGAATTGTTTGGTGGTAAAGCTGAAGACGATAAGGACGGAGGAAAAGATGACGGCGATAATGGCGGTAATGATGATGACGATGATGATGACGATGAAGAGGAATATCTATCGGTAGAAGCTTCATTAGATGAAGCAAGATTCGGTATGAAAGGCGGTTCCTTCAAGTTTATTGGGTTGAGAACCGAAACAGAGGTTACATTACCTTCAGAACTGATACCAGGTATAACAATTGGTGCGGAAGGGCGTCTTTTAATTGATACTCTTGATAAGATTTATGAAATAGAAGCAAATGTAGATTTTGAAATATTGGAATTTTATGGGCTTATAACATTGAGATTTACAGACACCAATATTCCCATACCTGACAATATTTTATTTGCAGTTGGTGGTGAACCGGGAGTACCAATTATACCGCCTTTCCCCGTGGCTTATATTACAAAAGGCGGGGGAGGATTTAAGAATCTATATGATACCATAATGGGAAATTACAATTTGCTTCCACCCCTTAAACTTGTTATAATAGGCGGACTTGATATAGTAAAGGTATTGGAAGCAGACAACGCTTTCCTTGAGATATCGGCAAGAGGTATAGAGTTTTCAGGAGAACTCAAAATTTTCAAGTTCCCAATATTAAAAGAGGTTAGCGGGCATTTCCTGATTGAGGATTCCCTTGAAAAATTCGGCCTTTCATTCGGATTAGAAGCAGCTCTCGAGGTCTTTGAGGTAATAAAAGGAGAAGCATGGATAATGTTCGAATATGATTCTACAAGGAGTGGAATATTCGGACCTGTATCACTTGGCGGCGGTGCGAGGGTAGGTATTTTCATTCCGGAGTTTGTTCCTATAATAGGTGGTCAACAACTGCTTGGAGCAGCAGCAGAAATCAGCACCGAAAAAATATATGCAGGAATAGAAATTATAAAGATCCCTATATCCATTGAGTACTTCTGGGGTTCGAGTGCGCCAAATATAAGGGTCTTTGCAGATGAATCCGGTGAAACTATTGTATATGAACCTCTGGAAAACAGAGGTCTTATGGCGAAGACATACTACAATGATGAAACGGGAGAACCTGAAGGTAGAATTGTTATAGGTGGCAATATTAAAAGAGTAGCATCAACCAAAGACGGTAATATACCTATAAGACGAAAAGGTGATGTATTACTTGCATCTGCTGCTGATTATGATGGACACCTTGATTTAAGCGTAAATACTTTATATATACCTGTAATAATTGCACAGCAATATGGCACTGAGCATCTCATAGATATACAAGATCAAGAAATGGCTATAATTGAGATAGAATACCAGGGAGATGTGCCGGAAATTGAATTGTACGATCCCGATGGTAATAAGATCGAACTTATTAAAGACGGTGAGGATGCTAATTACTTGATCCAGGAGATACCTGAGGACGTTAGTGAATCGGGCGAACTTGAACAGAGAATGTATATCAGACTGGATAATCCGGCAAATGGACAGTGGAAGTTAATATCTGACAAGCCTGTGGAATGTGCACTCTTGGATGTTGAAATTCCTCCGAAATTGAAAGAGGTTACTGTGGAACAGACAGGAAGTCATAAATTCAAAGTAAGTTGGGAGGCAGAAAACACTAAGGATGAAAAGATTGCGTTGTATCTTTGTACTGATAATGAAAAGGACCCTGGCAGAAAGCTCATTGATAATATAGATGTATCTGAAGGTTCTTACGAATATACACTGCCTATTAGCCTTGCATCAGGAACATATTATATAAGAACGGTTCTATATAAGGATGATACAAATTATTGCAGCCTTTATGGGGAAAACATCATAGAAATAATCAATCCTAATGAACCTGACTCTCCTTCAAATGTACAATTGGAGCCCGCTGGTAATGGTTTGTTCAAAGTAAGTTGGGATCCAGTGGAGGGTGTTGACGGTTATTATATCCAATTACTGGATGAGAATGGAGAACCTATAAAGGGAACAGGTGCTGTAAAAGTAGAAGGAAATCAAAATGAGGCTGTAATAGGAGGATTATTCGAAAGAGTATTGAAAGATGACGAAGAAGGTAATGGCAAGGATAATAGAGAAGATAACGGAGAAGACAATGGAAAAGGTAACGGAGAAGATAATGAGGAAGAAGGCGAAACAGAGATTTTCGGACTTTCACCTGGGCAAAACTATAGAGTTTCAGTTGTTGCATACAAGAACATTGATATATCTTAAAGCCTGTATCCAGCAAAAGGCTTGAGTTGACTGTTAATAAGTTGTTAAAAAACCTTTCCCGGACTAATATCAAGGATAATGATATGGGTAATGATACGGAACTAGCTTCTTTTGCGGAAACAAACAAGAAAATCTCTACATTATTCAGAAAAAAGATCGATAAGGTAATTGCTTGGAAAGAAGATAAAATTGTACTACTGGATCCGGTACAAATTTTGTACTTTACGGCAAGCGACGGAAAAACAACCGTTATTACCAGTAAAGGCGTGTTTGAAGTACGGAACACATTAAATTATTGGGAAGAGAGGATGAGTAATAATAACTTTTTCCGATGCCATAGATCCTTTCTTATCAATTTGAATAAGATTGAAATGATATTACCGATGTTTGGAAATACGTACGATATAAAGCTAGCCGGTTGTTCCGAATATATTCCTGTAAGTATGCAAGGCAATTGAAAAGTATGTTGGAATAACAGAAAAATAAATGGACAAATAAGGACAAAGACATTGAAGGCTAAGTTGTATAATTTTTTCTGACATTTCTTTGAAAAAAAAGCGACGAAGGAGTTAAATTGTCGAAATTTGATGAGCAATTTTTTTTTTAAATATTAAGAAGACAAGCCCAAGTTAGGGAGTTTTTATGTATAATATTATTGTATAATATAACTGTATAATATTATTGTAGAAAAATATTGTAAAAATAAAAAAATTATTGAACAAAAGAATTTATAATATGTTATAATAAAATAAAAATGAAAATATAAGAAATAAAGATAAATAAAGAAAAAGATGCATAAAAGTATAAAAAAGAGATATAGCGATAATATTTGTAAAAAAATAAATGATTTTATAGGGGAAATTATTCAATTATATAGGGGAAATTTAAAATGGGGGTGGATAAATATATGTCAGATTGGATGCATTTCACATAGTATCAATTCCATGTATTAGTTCCATGTGTTAGCAAAAATTACATGTTAGTTATTAATAATGCTAGCTAAAATTATTATTAATAATGTTAACTACCTAAGTTTTGTACAAATGACATAGGTGCTATTTGTAAATAGTTTTCCAGTAATACATTGGACTTAGTTCCAAGACGCACCAGTATTTCTGCACAAAGTGAAACCGAAATGTATTATATA
>DUMC01000145.1 GCA_012840075.1 Clostridiaceae bacterium
AGAACCCCCTTTAATTTTTAATTTTAGTATATTAATTTTACTACAGGGAACAATTCTCACCTACTGTTATATTATGGTATCCAATATGTTACATTTTCAAGGTTCATGTTTGTACAAAACTTACGTATTTAACTATTGTCATGGCAGATATTGATCATTTTAAAAATGTAAATGATACGTACGGGCACTATGTGGGTGATAGGGTTATAAAAAAAATCGGAGAGGTTATGACAAAATATATTAGAAAGGATACTGACTGGATTGCAAGGTATGGCGGTGATGAATTTCTAATATGTTTGCACGATGTTGACCAAAAAGAAGCCTACAAAATTGTTGAAAGGTTAAGAAAGGCATTGGAAAGTACGTTAGTAGAAGTTGAAGGTGAATCAATAAAAGTAACGGCTTCTTTTGGATTAATTACCGTGAAAAATACTAAATTGAAACCCGACGATTTGATAAAAATGGCTGATGATAAATTATATCAAGCAAAAAGACAAGGACGCAACAGAGTTGTTATATGATGATGTAATAATTTTATTTTATGCATATAAAATGGAGATTAAAAACTAATTTTTCATATTTCTTATTTCTCGCTTTTATGAGGATTAAATGTTAGATTGTATGATATGTAGTTTACGATTTTTTATTTTAGATATCCTCATTTGGGTATTTTGTGGTTAAAGCATTTCAGCCATAGGTACAAACACTTCCACTAAATATTTTAGTTGTTCGAAATTAAAAAAATGGTATATATATAATCACTAATATTTTATTTTTTAACCCAAATAGTAAGTTTTCTAAACAACTAGAGATTTATTAACAAATAATATTTCAAGAGGAGAGTTAAAATGCAGAATCATCCAATTATTAAACAGATTCAGCAGTCAAATTACTTGCCTAAAATCCCGAAGGCATTTGGGGATACTTTGACTATGTTGCTGGAACCTTGCGAGTTTAATATTGATGAATGCATTGATAAGTTATGTTGTCTTCCGCAATTGGAAACGGCTTTAATACAGTTTCTAAACTATTACTCGAAATTAAATCGTGAAATCCTTACTTTAAAAGATGCGGTTTTGTATTTAGGTGCCAAGAATACAAGAATGATTGCTATTGCACATATAACCAGGTTAATGCTACCAAATAGATATGGAAGGACCCAAATATTTGATAATAAAAAATATTGGAAGCATTGTATTGGAACTTCAATTGCAAGTTACTTAATTGCGGCTGAGACAGGTTTATGCGACAAAGATAAAATCTTTACCTACGGTTTAATTCATGATATCGGTATAACAGTTTTAGATATATGTTTACCGAATCTCTTAGATAAAATTCATACAATGGTATTGGAAAAAGGATTACATCAGATAGTAGCAGAAAAAGTAGTTTTGAATGGAATAACTCATACGGAGATAGGAATGTGGCTATGCAGGGAATGGGGGTTACCGGAAGAAATTAGTGAAATTGTGGGGTATCACCATTTTCCGCTTTTATATGGTAAACCTAGTAATGAGGTAAAGATAATGTACCTTGCAGATGCGATCAGCACAAATTATTATAATGGCTTGATAGGCACACCGGAGCATTTTATTCATACTGATAAGGCTAGGGAGGAGCTGAATCTTTCAAAAGAATTTATAGATGGTATAGCAGTAAAACTTCCGGAAGAAGTAGAGAAAATAATCCGTACGGGTTATTTTGATTTCTAATTAAATGGATATCATTAAATCAATACAGGAGGTGTATTTATGTTACAACAAGTTATGATTGCACCTGGAAAAATCGAATTTAGAGATATTGATAAACCTGTTCCAAAGGGAAATGAGGTACTCATTAAAGTTATGTCTATAGGTATTTGTGGTTCTGATATACATGTATATCATGGTAAGCATCCCTTTACCAAATATCCTGTTACACAAGGACATGAAGTCTCAGGCCAAATTGTTGAATTAGGTAAAAATGTAAACAATTTGTTTGTAGGACAAAAAGTTACGGTTCAACCTCAAGTAGTTTGTGGAAAGTGTTATCCTTGTAGACATGGGAAGTATAACGTATGTGAAGAGCTAAAAGTGATGGGCTTTCAAACGAAAGGTTTAGCCTCGGAATACTTTGCTGTTGATGTCGCAAAAGTAACTCCTTTGCCTGATGACATGGATTTTGACGAAGGAGCCATGATTGAGCCGCTTGCAGTTGCTGTGCATGCTATAAGGCAGTTTGGTGATATTACAGGAAAGAAAGTAGTTGTCTTAGGAGCAGGCCCCATTGGCAATTTAGTTGCCCAAACAGCAAAGGGGATGGGAGCAAGTAAAGTTATGATTACTGATTTAAGTGATATAAGGCTTTCTATAGCAAAAGAATGTAATATTGATTATTGTATCAATACCCGTAATTTTGATTTAGGCGATGCAATAGCAGAAAAATTTGGTCCTGACAAGGCAGATGTTATTTATGACTGTGCCGGTAATGATATATCAATGGGACAAGCTATTAAGTATGCTCGTAAGGGTAGTGTTATTGTTCTTGTAGCAGTGTTCTCCAAATTAGCCAATGTAGATTTAGCTGTACTTAATGATCACGAGTTAGATTTAAAGACTTCCATGATGTATAGGAATGAAGACTACATAAAAGCCATTAGACTTGTAAGCGGAGGAAAAGTTTTATTAAAACCGTTGATTACTCAGCGTTTTCCTTTTAAAGATTATCAGAAAGCATATGAATATATTGATGCTAACACTGAAAAAACGATGAAGGTAATCATAAGAGTGCATGAGTAAGTGATTTATACATTACTGATACTCGTTTTTAGGGAAAATTAAAATTGTTAATAGTACGAATATCAATTAATAAGCGTTATAAATAAAAGTATAATTGAAATATTATACAACTATTGAAGTATAATTATTATATAATTATCGATATAATAAGATATAATTATTATACGGTGAGTAGAGGTTGTTTTATGCAAACCATATCGGCAACTGAGTATAATATATTTTATATTGGTAACCGAATATGGACCTTTACTAATATCGAACCAAAGGAGGTTATATCTTGTATCTAGGAAATCTCACTCAAAAGGAATCCGGAATCTCAGGTACATATACGTATATGAGACGGGGAACTAATATACTATCTTTTCCTGACTTATATAAGGAAATAAGTATAAGTGACTCGGGAGGGCACATCACATTTGAAGAGGGCAACCTCTTCAATAAAGGGGTTGTAGGCTGGAAATGGCTTACTGTGTTAGACATTGGCATAGATATAGCTATCAATCTTGATAAGCCCTGCTATATTGACCGCATAAAGATTAACCAGGGCGAAGGCTCAGCAGTTAAATCAGTTAAGATTTTTTGTTCTGACGAAAATGCAGGATTTGGCTGTAAGGGAAGATTGGATGCGGCCACCGGCGGTGAACTTACGGATAATCTTCTCGAAGTTACTTTGGGTGTTTATGCCAAGGATATTATTATAAGGCTGGATGCATGCTTTAAAGATATTGTTATAGAAGGTATTGACATAATCGGTGCTGTATTTGATGATTATTTGATATATCCTGTGCCTGCTTCTATTAGTGTTGATAATAGTAGGACAATACCAATATCCCGGATCAAAACCATTATTATTGGTGGCGATACATCCGATGATACGGTCTTTGCTGCAAATCTTCTTAAGGATAAGTTTTATGAGAATTACAAAATGAAGCTTCCAGTATTGAATTTAAAGGCAGGAACTTTGAATTCAGACGGAGAAATATTGAATTCAGATGTAGGCACTTTGGAAGCAAATGAAAATGATAAAGCCATAAACGGTAATTCTATAACTAATAATTCTATAACTGATAATGCCATAATTCTGGGAAAACTCAACGAATGTAAATTGCTTGATACCGAAATACAGGAAAATCCTTCTTCCGAAGGTTATATCATTAAAGTGTATGATAAGGGTGTATTCATCAAAGGGGCGGATAGGAGAGGACTAATATATGGTGTTGAATCTTTGCTTATGCTGATTAAAGATAAGAAGCTGCCTGTATGCGAAATAAACGATTATCCTTTCATGGAGTTCCGCGGTGTGCACTTTGGGCTTCCGCCTCGTGAAGAAATACCTTTTGTTAAGCGCCTCATCCGCTATGTTTTTGCTCCGATGAAAATGAATACGATTTTTCTTGAGTTTGCAGGAGGCATGCGTTATGACAGGCATCCAAAAATAAATGAGATTTGGGAAGAAGGTAATAAAAAAGCCAAAGCGGGTATTTGGCCTCCATTTCCTCACGGAACCATGGTTTCGGGAGGATCAGTCCTTGAAAAGCATGAAGTTGCTGATCTGGTTGATTATGCTCGTTCTTATGGTTTTGAAGTCATACCTGAAGTACAGTCTTTGAGTCATGTTCAATATATTACAGCTGCATACCCGGAAGTTGCGGAAACAGAAGAGGAAGTAAAAAATGTGGCTGATATTGACTTGAAAAAAGAAGACATGCCGCCTAGTAAGTTTTATAAAGACAGCTATTGTCCTTCCAATGAAAAAAGCTATAAAATTGTTTTTGATTTAATTGATGAAATCATTGAGGTTGTCAGACCGACAAGATTTGTACATATGGGGCATGATGAAGTGTATACTATGGGTACCTGTCCCTTATGCAAGGGTAAAGATCATGCTGATTTATATGCATCGGATGTTAACAAGATATACAATTATCTTGCCGGTAAAAACCTGAAAATGATGATTTGGGCGGATATGCTTCAAGATGTGACCAATTACAAAACACCGCCTGCAATTGACAAGATACCCAAAGACATAATTCTTTTGGATTTTATATGGTATTTCCACACTGATAAGGATATTGAGGATCATCTGCTTAAACACGGTTTTAAAGTTATCATGGGAAATATGTATTCCAGTCATTATCCGCGGTTTGAAAACCGTGCAAGAAAGAAAGGCATTCTTGGGGCGCAAGTGTCTACATGGAAGCGCATGGATGAATATAATATGGGCTTCGAAGGTAAGATTTATGATTTTATTTATTCTGCCAACATGATGTGGTCAGCTTCGTACAGAAGCGATCTGCGCCTGACTTTTGATCATATGATTTCCAAAATAATGCCCCGGATACGTTCTCAAATTCACGGTGTAGAATATCCATCCTTAAGTGAAACTAAAAAGTGTTTCAAAATTGAGTTTCCTTGCACACAGAGAGATGGTTCGGTTCCAGGAGAACTAGGTCCTTTGTATGAAATTTTTGGCAAACCGTTGGCTGTTCTTCCAAAAGCAGCAGGTTCCATTACGGATGATATTCCCGAAAGTGTTACCATTCCAGTAGATGATGCCTATGACAGCCTTATTTTCCTTCATACTGCCAGCAGAAATGTTGAACGCATACCATGGCAAAATCCGATTCAAATTGGTTCATACATAGTCGAGTACGATGATGGTTCGGAAATTGAAATACCCATTGAGTATGGTGCCAATATCGGAGTGTGGTCCATGAGGTATGCAGAACCGCTCAAGCATTCATATTATCGTCATCAGGGATATATTTCAACTTACTTTGCCGACCCTGTACAATCGAAAACAAAGAATGGAAGGGATATAACTTTATATTCATATGAATGGATCAATCCTTATAAAAACAAAACTATTCTCTCCGTAACATTAGCTGCAAAAGGGAATACTGATTCTTCAGTTATGCTTTTTGGGCTTACCGGAGTAATGAAGTGAGGTGTGGTATAATGAAATATGAGTGGAAAAAACAAGAAAAAGATTTATACTTACCGAAAGAGGAACCGGTTTTAATAACGGTACCACAGCAAAAATTTTTCATGATTAGCGGAAAAGGAAACCCAAACGATGAAGAGTTTTCTGAAAAAGTGGCTGTTTTGTATTCTTTGGCATATGCAATTAGAATGATGCCCAAACAAGGTTATACACCGGATGGATATTTTGAATACACTGTGTATCCGCTTGAAGGGATTTGGGATTTGACGGAGGAAGGAAGAAAGTCAAGTACTCTGAATAAGGATGAGTTGCTGTATACAATTATGATTCGACAACCTGATTTTGTGACGCAGGAAGTAGCTGATAAAGCTTTTGAAACCGTCAGGAAGAAAAAACCTCATCCTTTGCTGGATGAGGCAACCTTTGGAATTATGGAGGACGGGTTGTCTGTCCAGATGATGCATGTTGGTCCTTATGATGAAGAGCCACGGAGCTTCGAGAAAATGAAAAAATTTATTCGGGAGAACAATCTTGAAATAACAACTTTGGCTCATAGGGAAATTTATATCTCGGATCCAAGGAAAACTGAAGCATCCAAGTTAAAAACAGTTCTAAGATATAGGGTTCATTACAGGTAATAGGAGAAATTTATTAAAGGTTTTATTAAGAACCGTCTACAAGTGATGTAAACAGCAATAGGAAGTTAATTAAGTTTTTTAAAAAGTTGGGAAAAAGCATCATTAAACATATTCAACGCATGTAGGAAACGTTGAAAATAATGACTTTAAAATAATGAAGAGGATTACTTAGAAAATAATAAATAGGGGATTATAGTGAATCGTATATGAAAAAAAAGTCAGTCAAAGTAATTACTGCACTTACTATTGTATGCGCATTGATAGCTATTACCAGTGCACTTATTAATTATTTATTGCCATTATATTTGTCATATAAATTTAATTTAAGTATGAAAAACATTAAAGATGCAGGCTCAATAGGAATTATAGGTAGCCTGGATGGACCTACAACAATTATAGGAAGTTCTGACGGGCCGACGGCTGTTTTTATAGCAGGTCAATCCCATGCTTATTTGATTGCAATTATTTCTGCTGTTTTAGCTATTTTAGGGGCAATATATTTGGCTATTAATAAAAAGTTTAATAAGATTGATTGATTAAATGGACATAAGTAAATAACTCAAAGCCTGACTTCGATAGACTAAAGGGAAATAAGTGAATAACTCAAGCCTGACCCTGTTAGAAAGGAGGAAATATTTATGGTTCGTGCAGGTGTTTTGATCCCTAAAAGCATGCAAAATGCAATGTTTACAGGACAAATGAAAAAAGAGCTGGAAAGTGTTGTTCAGGTTTCATGGAATGACAAGGATGAACATTTTACTGAGGATGAGGCTTGCGATTTTCTTAAGGACTGTGAAATTGCAATAGGCACATGGGGCACCCCGGGACCGTCCAAGAAAATATTGGACTCATGCCCTTCAATCAAACTGTGGGAGCATGCTGCAGGTACAGTAAAGCATTTTTTTACTGAGGATATAAAAGGCAGAGATATTATTATTGCTTCATGCGCTCCTGCTATAGCAAAAGCTGTAGCTGAATTTACACTTGGCGAACTGATTGTGGGATTAAGACGGATTATTCAGAATTACCGCTTAAATAAGGTGGAGAAAAAACCTAAACTTGAAAACAGGTTGATACTTAACGAAGCGACAATTGGTATAATTGGATTATCAAGGGTCGGAAGAGCCGTTTTGGAACTTCTGCAACCTCTTAGACCGCGCATCCTCGTGTATGATCCATATGTTTCTAAAGAAGAAGTTGAGAAATTGGGAGCAACTAAGGTTGATTCCTTGATAGAGTTATGTGAACAAAGTGATGCAGTGACACTGCACACGCCGAGTACAAAAGAAACATGGAAGATGATGGGAGAGAAGGAATTTAAGGCAATGAAAGATGATGCAGTGTTCATCAATACATCCAGGGGAGCATGTGTGGATGAAGCTGCGTTAATTGAAGAATTGAAAAAGGGACGTTTATTTGCTTTTCTGGATGTTTCGGATCCGGAACCTGCAGAAATGGATAGTCCGTTGAGAAAGCTGCCAAATGTAATTTATACGTCTCATATTGCAGGGGGTGGACCAAGTATTTATATAGGAGAGCAGGTAATCAGCGATATAAAGGCTTACTTGAACGGTCAGAGTTTAGAAATGCAAGTTACATGGGACATGCTTGACAGGATAGCGTAGTGCATGTCTTTGTTAATATATGTTGTTTGTTGATAAATGCTGGAAAATGTTTAAGGTCTCATTATTATTGCAATATTAGTGTAATGTTAGAGCAATGTTAGTGTAATGTTGAAGGAGGGGAATGGGGCTATGAAAATATTATATAGTTTGTTTCCAAAATTGTTTAAAGGAGTATCATTGGAAGAACTGGCGGATATTCTTAAGGAAACCGGTTTTGAGGCTGTAGATTTGCTTATAAGGGAAGGCTATTGGGTTGACTTTGAAAACATGGCAACGGAAAGTGAGAGATTTATCAACTTTATGAATAAAAAAGGTATAAAAGTAGAATTTTCAACTGCCGGTTTTTCTCCTGAAATGCTTTGTGAGAATCAGGAACCTTTACGAATACTTTCAGAATTAGGTATTAAGAGTTTCAAGAATGTCTTATCTATCCTATGATGAAAAAGATGATTTTTTTTCCGCATTGGAAAAGGGTCGGGAACAAATGCAGAAAATGGCCGAGCTATGTGCTAAATTTAATATTAAAGCAGTTTACCAGATACACCATGGTCCACACCAATTAATACATCATTCTATGGCTGCGCTGTATGTTGTGAAAGATTTGCCCCATGAGTACATAGGGATAATGCCGGATGCCGGGAATCAGTTTTTTGAAGCGCATGAAAACTGGCATAGGGCAATAATTACCTTGAATAAATATATGGGTGCTTTTGGCGTAAAAGATGGCAAGTACGTGTATGTGCCTGAGGAAAAGAACTCTCCGACTAAAGGGTGGAAAAAGGAGTTTGCTCCTTGCCAAGAAGGTGTCAATAATTGGTATGACATTATAAGCGCATTAAAGGAAATAAATTTTGACGGAGTGTTGAACTTCCAGCCTTTTTATCATGGAAATGACCGTGATAAATTAATCGCTACATTAAAAGAAGAACTGTCTTATATAAAGGGTGTTGTGGAATATGTCGAGAAAAACTAAAGAATCTGATATCAGAGTGAAATTAGTTAACATCTAACGAAAATTAAACCAGAACACTACACCGTTATTAATATTTTTGGCTCCGTATGAAAATTTATGCGTTTCCAGAATTATACGTGAAATAGCAAGACCAAGACCCGTGCCCTTTGTATTGCTGCGTGATGGATCTGCTTTCTTATAAGGAAGCCATATTTCGTCTAATTTATCTTCAGGGATGTGGCTTCCGCTATTATAAATTTCAAATGTATCCTCAAGTATTTTCATACGTATTGAGCCGCCTTGAGGGGTGTTATCAAGTGCATTGATGAAAAAATTATCTATGACTCTCGTAATCAATGCATTATCTGCCTTTATAACTGCGTCTCCTTCAACGGAAGCTGTTATAGCTTTATCATTGCAAATATGTTCATAACGATTAATAATCTTACTACATAACTCACCGAGGGAAATATCTTCATATTTTATTTGAAATGGTTTTGTTTCTAATCTTGACATTTCAAGCATATCTTGTATTATACCTGCCATACGGTTAACATTGGCCAGGATATGGCTTGCATAATGCTCCCTTTTCTCCGTATGGATGTTTTCCAGCAGGTTTTGCGCATAACCCGAGATGATGCTCAAAGGCGTTTTTAAATCATGAGCGAAGGCATTGGTTATTTCTTGGCGCTGTTTTTCAAGTTCTTCTCTCTCTTTATAAATTTTATAGGTTTGCTCCGAAAGTAATAAAGCTGAAACAGCAAATATTATGAAGCAGGAAATCCAGGTAAAAATCAAAGTTGTGGAACATCTTTCCCACATATTAACATTACGGCCAACTACTGTCCAAAACTCACTATAATAATTTTGTTCACTTAAAACTCTGATGGAATTTTGATAAGGCATTGGCAGGTAATAATGATAGTTAAACGGACCCATTCTTTTGATTGAATAATCCGGCAAAGTTATTATTGCTTCTTTCAATATTTCTTTATCCGTTAGGATCTGACGAAGTTCATTTCGGCTTTTACTATTGCGGTTGTTGTTAGTTCTCAGGTAAATGTTTCCATCTTGGAAATACGGCAAACCTTCAGTATTTTTATAATTTGAGACATAAGTTGCAATATTTTCTTTGTTCAGCGTGGCCGCTTTTACATTTCCCTTTTCATCCCTGTTAATAACTGTTTTCACATAAAGAGCTACAACAGATATTTTATCTGGAATGATTATTCCGTCATCAACCCAAAAGCCTTCCAAGTCCAATGAATAACTTAAAAAATCTCCTTCTTTTTTAGCTTTGGGACTAACCTGATTTGTGTAAAGGTATTTTTCAAGTTCTGCTACTTCTTTTTCACTAAACCAGTCCCCAGGATTTAAATATCCATAAGCGATATATTGTTTGCTTCCTTCCCAGTATTCCGTATAGCTACACAACCAATAGTTGTGGTTTGTATTAAAAATAAGTTCATAGTTACCTGTAAAAACGGTAACTTCCGATCCCGAGCTTGTAAAAAACTCTGTTTCTTTTATAAATTCCTTTTTAATTTTGGCAATATCCGTAACGCGATTATTATTATCAACATTATCTTTTAAAATATTTTCCACTGCATTATTTACAGATACGGCAAAAGTCCTAAGTTCCTGCCCTGCAGCCTTTTTTTCCTGAGATATCTGAAAAATAGTAAAGCCGATAATTAGTATAAAATATATACCTCCTAATGCCAAAAAAGTACGTGCATATATAATTCGTTTTATTTTATCCTTTTTTATTGTCTTATCCTCTTTCATTATCTTATCCTTTTTCAATTATTCCACCTCCAGCTTATAACCTTTTTTGAATACGGTTTTGATAAGCTTTCCTCCTTCTCCTAAAGCCTTGCGCAGTTTTTTTACATGGTTGTCTACCACTCTTTCGTTACCGTCAAAGTCATATCCCCACAGCCGGATTATAAAACTTTCTCGGCTGATTACCTTCCCGCGGTTTTCCATAAGAATTTTTAAAATTGCAAATTCCAAAGGGGCTAATGCTACTTCTTTATCGTTGACAAAAACCGTACAGCGGTACGGATCCAGCTTTATGCAGCCGGCTGTCATTATTTCATTTCTTACCATACCCTTTGAGCGCTTAAGCAAAGCCATAACTTTTGCATAAAGCTCTGCCAGAGAAAAGGGTTTGGTTATGTAGTCGTCGCATCCAAGATGGTAGCCATATAATTTATCGCTTTCGGAATGCCTTGCAGTAATAAAAATAATAGGAATATTGCTGACTTTTCTAAGTTCCCTGCAAATTGTGAAACCATCGATTCCCGGCAGCATGATATCTAAAAGCACTAAATCATATTCTTTTGCCATGCATTTTTCAATACCTTCGTCTCCGGTTTTGGCAAAGTCTATATCAAAAGCTTGATTGCTTTTTTCTGTAAAGTAATCCGTGATAATTTCCCTTATTTCAGCATCGTCTTCAACTACAAGAAGTTTGAAAACCATTTTTACACCCCCTAATATAAGTTAGCATAGAAATGTATCTTTTTTGTATCTTTTGCTGATTATTTTTTCCATGATTATTGACATATAAATTAGGAGGGCATATAATATAAATATAACATATGAACAATTACTCATATGTTTAAATTTGTAGTTGTAAATCCAGGGGGATCAATTTAATGAGAAAGAAATTCATACTTGAAGGTTTAGAATGCGCAAATTGTGCTGTAAAAATGGAGAGAGCAATAAGCAAACTTGACGGGGTAAAAGAAGCAACTATTAACTTTATAACGCAGAAACTTATAATAGAAGGCGAAGATGAGAAGATGCCGCAAATAGTGCAAGAGGCGGAAAAAATCATCAAAAAGATTGAGTGCCAAGTCGTCATGAAAAAGGCTTGAGGAATAAATTCTGGGAATAAATTTTAAGAACAACTTGTGGGAATGATATATGTGTAAATTTGAATGATCTATGTGTAAATTCTAAAACTTGAGTAAATTTTGAGAAATTCCCACTGAACTAAATTCTAAAAAGCGATATTATTTGTAGAATAAACCACAAGAATATACCACGGAACATAATAATATACGTCAGATAACATAGTAAGTTAAAGAACACAAAAGAGGTTTTGTTATTTTTAATAAACATATGAATATTTGCTCATATGTTCATGCGATGTTAGGGGGCTCAAATGTGAAAAAGCATATTTGGAGGATTGTAATTGGAGCAACGCTGCTGATTGGGGCAATGATAACAAAACAAATAATTACAAACCATGGCATGCAATGGTTGCAAATTGTTCTTTTTGCAGGAAGTTATATTATCTCGGGTGGAGATGTAATAAACAAAGCATTTAGGAATATATACAGAGGCAATGTTTTTGATGAGAACTTTTTAATGAGCATTGCTACAATCGGTGCAATATTAATCGGGGAGTATCCGGAAGGTATAGCGGTGATGCTCTTTTATCAGGTTGGAGAGTTGTTTCAGAGTTATGCAATAGATAAATCCAGAAGGTCAATTTCAAACTTAATGAATATCAGGCCGGACTATGCAAATGTTAAAAGAGGTAATGAAATTATAAAAGTTGATCCGGATGAAGTAAAAGTCGGAGACATTATTGTGATTAAACCGGGAGAAAAGGTACCTCTCGACAGTAAAATCATAGAGGGGAATTCAATGATTGATACTTCGGCTCTTACCGGAGAGTCTGTACTGCGTGAAGTAACAGTGGGAGATTATATTTTGAGCGGTTGTATTAATGTGAATGGAGTTATTATTGCTGAAGTTATGAAAGAATATGAAGAATCTACTGTCAGCAAGATTCTTGATTTAGTTGAAAATACAAGCAGCAAAAAATCCCGTTCGGAGCGATTTATTACAAAATTTGCCAGGCACTATACTCCTGTCGTTTGCATTATTGCTGTTCTTCTTGCCGTTATACCACCTCTTGTTATAGATGGAGCCACCTTTACATCCTGGATATATAGAGCATTGTCGTTCCTTGTTGTATCTTGTCCTTGTGCTCTTGTTATTTCAATACCTTTAAGTTTCTTTGGTGGTATAGGGGGTGCATCCAGAAAAGGAATCCTGGTTAAAGGCGGAAATTACCTGGAAGCACTGGCACAAACGGAAATTATAGTGTTTGATAAAACCGGAACGCTTACAAAAGGCGTATTTAATGTACAGGAGATTCACGGAGTAGGAATTTCAAAAGAAAAATTGCTGGAATTAGCCGTACATGCGGAAAGCCATTCTAACCACCCGATTTCCGCTTCCTTGAAGCGGACCTTTGGTAAAGAAATAGACAACAGCCGGGTTTCCGAAGTGGAAGAAATATCGGGATATGGCGTAATTGCTGTTGTTGACGGAGCAAAGGTTGCAGTAGGGAATTCAAAATTGATGGAAAAGCTTAACATATCTTACCCCAAAACTGACCTTGCAGGTACCGTAGTACATGTTGCAATTTATGATAAATATGCAGGGTATATCCTAATTGCAGATGAAGTAAAACCTGATTCCTTGCAAGCTGTTAAGAAATTAAAAGAGTCAAATATCAAACAAACAGTTATGCTAACCGGTGATACTGAAAAAGTTGCCTCAAAAGTCGCCGGTGAACTGGAAATTGATAAGGTATACGCACAACTGCTGCCGGAAGATAAAGTTGAAAAAGTTGAAGAACTATTTAAACAAAAATCAGCAAAAGGCAAGCTTGCTTTCGTAGGTGACGGAATTAATGATGCTCCTGTTTTGGCCCGGGCAGATATTGGAATAGCAATGGGTGGGTTAGGTTCAGATGCAGCTATTGAGGCTGCGGATATTGTGATTATGACTGATGAACCTTCTAAAATTGCCACTGCAATGAAGGTTTCAAAAAAGACTCTAAGAATTGCTTATCAAAACATAGTATTTGCGATTGGGATAAAGATGCTTGTCCTTATTTTAAGCGCTTTAGGCATCACTACAATGTGGGCGGCAATATTTGCAGATGTAGGTGTTACTGTCATCGCTGTGTTGAATGCCTTGAGAGCTTTAAACGTAGACAATTTATAAATGTGAAAACGGTGTTTAATATAAAACATGAAGGTAGGACTGAATATAGATAGGGTCAGGCTTGAAATATTTACTTGCTTTTGCAAGTGGTGATAAGTAAATAATTCAAGCCTGACCCTATTTCCACGTTTTCGTTTATTTTATTTCTTCAATTTCATATTCTTGCGTTCCAAGTCCTCTTTTTTCTAATTCTTCAAGCTGAATGAACGGATCTTTGTGATGCAGTCTCTGGAACAGATGGCCTTCCGTACCGAGTTCATAACCTTGGGGTATGCCTGCCATTATTAGATTTTCAACTTTTATGGCGTCCAGGCTGGCTTTTTCAATAGCTACTATATCCTTTGAATACATTATTCCGATATCCGGCACGAGTGAAGGTGTAGTGAACCCCCAACAATCACAAAGGGCTGTTATATTAGTAAGAAAATTAATATAGGAAACATTCTTTGAATCGAATACCTTCAGCACTTCTTCTGTGCAGATGGCCATTCCTGTTTGGAAGTCTCTGTACCTGTCATCGTCCATCCTGATTGCCCCTTGGGGGCATACTTTTACGCAGTGCTGACAGAAAGTACAATAATCATATACAACACGATATTTGTTTTCATCATCGAATTTATTAGCGTTGTGATTACAACTGCTTATACATAATTCGCAGTGAGTACACAGTTCTTCGTTCCAGACAAGCCCACCTTCTAAGTTATGAATTTGTCTTCTTGTCCTGTCAGTAACACAACCCATGGCTATGTTTTTACATGCGCCACCATATCCGCAGGCCCCATGACCTTTTACATGGGAAAGTACAATCATTGCCTCAGCGTCATGTATGTGACCGGCAACGTCAACATTTTTAAATGTTCTGAAATCAACATATTTTTCATAATAATATTTGTTTGTATAACCGCAAGAAGGAACAACAGGCACTCCAAGATAATCTTCAGTATAGCCTCTTGCTTTTGCGCCTTTTACGGTTTGGTCCGTAATATACACATTTTTTGCTCCATACTCTTTTAATTTGTCAACCAAGATCTTAACATATATTGGGTGAATTGTAGAATGGCCAATGTTGCGCCCTAGATGCATTTTTATTACAGTAAGCTTATCTTTTACGAACTCTTTAATATCAGATCTGTCAATCATTCTGCTAAATTTTGCCGGCAAGGTTGCACTGGCGTCGTATTTGTCATAATAAACCGAACAAAACAATACTTTTGATTTAGAACCCATATTCAACCTCCTTCAAATATTGTTGATTGAATTATTTCCTGAGAGAACATGCTGACTTAATGTAATTTATTCCAAAGCAAATTCTACACCTAGTCTTATCTTTTATTATAAGTAAATAATTCGTAATAAGTAAATAATTTATTATAATCATAATAAGAATAAGTAAATAATCCTAACTTAAACATATCTTAGCCATAACTAGCTTAACTGGCTTTAATAAAGAAAAAAATAATCAGATTTAACTTCTTTTTTAATGCAAATAAATGTTTAAACAGACACAAGTAGATGTTTAAATAAACATACGTAATATTCAAGCTTGACCCCATTTTTATTTAATGAACTACAGGCTTGAATTCAAATGTTACTTCCTTGCCTTGTACCGTTACGTATAAATATTTAACTTCAATTGCTCTTTCAGGTGTGAGTTCTCCTATTTCAAAGCCTGCCGTTGATATATATTTAACACCATTCTCCATGTAACTGTCATCCCTATTGGATTTGTAGAATACCCATACATTTCTGCCGGTTTCCTGGTGGTATTCTGAAAGTATGTTGCGAAATAGCTCGGCTTCCAATTTATCAGTAAAAGTGTCAGGATGATTTTCCATGAATATGAATACGTTGTCACCCTTGAAAGTTCTCAATTGGGTTAAAAACCATTTCCATTGTACGGTGTGGCTTAATCTTAAGCCACCTTTTCTGGTGTCTAATGAAATAAAGCGGCTGTTTTTAAAATCCTTTGACTTAAGATCGACATAAGCCATTATAAATGCTTCTTTAACCAAGTTCTCGGCTTTTTTACTGTTGCTGCCTATAAAGGCTGCCTTATCGGCTGTTTCATTAATCTGCAAGCATAGTGATTTCATGAGGAGATTTTCCAGAGGATTGGAAGGTTCTGGTATTATTTGGCCGAATACCGTAAATCTAAAAGCATCGTCTCCTTCCTTAAAATCTACCTCTCTGTTATCTTTATCAATAGATTTTGTATTTTCCGGAACTATAAAGTTTTCATCATCCGGATCGGGAACTGATATGAATGTAAGGTCATCAAGGTAGATATGACCGGCATCAGGTACATCCCTTATTTGAACAAGGTATATTCTGGCAAGTCTTAACGGTCTGGGTTCAATCCCGTCTACTGAAAGTTCTACATATTTCCATCCGGTCCAATCCAAATTTTGTGTAAAATCCAGATAGTACGCTTTGCCGTTAGCATCGTATACAAGTCCTCTCAGCCAGTTAGGATTGGGATTGATGTTATATACCCAAATGCCGATTTTCTTTACATTATTTCCTAATTCAATACCTCCGTTTGATAATAGCAAATATGAAGCACGAGACCCTGTTGAATCATTAAAATCGTATGTCAGCTTACCGGAATATTTACCTGAGCGTTTTTGTTCAGATGAAAGTTCGTATTTTCCGGGGATGTTTGCCGGATAAGACAGATAAGTACCGTTGATCTTCTCAAAATTATCTACTACAACTACGGTATCTCTTGCTACCTTGACTCCGCAATATGCTTTTACATCTCCTATCGAAGCTTCAATATATCCCTTGCCTTCTGTTGTTGCGTGAAATACAGTTCCTTCAAACTTCCCGATATTGCCGTATACAGACCAATTTATATCTTCCGGATTTATTTTTGCTGAATATCCGTCTATATTTTTTCCTTTAACACTGAGTTGTTTTGTAGTGTTTATTTGCATTGATATTAATTTTTCGCTTAATTCAATTTCTACAGGCGGGGTTAAACAGTTGATTTCAAGTTCGCCGGATACTTCGCCGATGGTGGCTATAATTTTTCCCTTACCGACAGTCCTAGGATAAAAAACATTTCCGATAAAATCTCCTTCAATATCTGAAACACTCCATGTTACCTGCTCAGAGTCTATTGCAACGGGATTGAAAAAATTATCGTATGCTCGGACTGTAAAGCTTCTGGAGGTATTTACAAATATGTTTTTATCTTCAGTGTCAATTATTAAACCTGCTATTGTGGATGATTCAGGTGCAACTGAAAAAACACCAACAGCATTGGCTATTTTTCTAGCCATACCGTCGGAGGGGCTATTAACAACACTTATATTATTAGTACCGGGATTTCTAATTGCCATTGTAGTGGAACCGCCCCCATCAAGATTTATGGCATTGTATGCACCCAGCTCTAGCATAAGATATGCTAATTCAGTTAATGTCATACCTAGGCTTTTCTGCTGTCTTCCGTCTACGGTCACCATTATAACTTCTTTCCCGTCTTTTGAACTACCAATGGCAGTTCTGGGATTCCTTCCCGGACTATCATGGGAAAATTTTGACGGTATTTTTCCGTCTTTAACTATTATAGCACCACCTGTGATAGCCATGGATATTTCGTTCCAATCAGGCTTTGTAGTTATATCCAGTTTAATAGCGTCACCTTCTTTAAAGTTGTCGGTTATTTTCTTTATATTTTTATCAGCGGCTATCACAATATATCCATTTTCAGGTACTTCTATGGGTGGAAGATTTTTGCGGATTTGCTTAACTACGTCATCCTCAACTACCATTTCAACAATATCCGTATACGTACTTGTAGTTGGCGTAGTAGCGGTGTTATTTTCCGAAGTTTTAGGTTTACCCAAAGACAAAGAAGACCATTTCCTGGTGATGACTGTAATGTCACCGTTATTGTTCAATTGGACATTATACCGCTCAACAGGTACATAAGTTCCGTCTTCTTTTATTAACTTAATGTCTGTTTTCCAATATTCATAAAATATGTTATTCAATTTATCTATTGAAAAACTTGCCATATTATCATTATACCGATTAAAGTCACTATTGGTAGTAATAAGGTTTCCGTCAGATACAATAGGTCCAATGGGGCTGCTTAATCCCGGAGTTTTTGACCAGTTAAAAAAACCTGCGTTTACTGCACCTACCGCATTTGCTGACTTAGCAAGATCAGGTACGGAAGTAAGTTTTTGTATAGATTCATTGTTTACTATTGCATCCAGCTTGACATAAGGATTGGTAAGGTCCACTCTTATAACGTTAATATTGAACCAACCTTCCGTCGTAAATTTGACTATATTTTCATATGTTGCTCCTGAAGTAAGAATTTGTAAATTTGACCATTGGTAATATACCTCAGGCAGCCCATTTTGTTGGGCAGCATTGGTTACATTAACCGGTATTATTGAAAGAATAAAGACAATTACCAGCACTGCTGTCAAAAAACTATTTTTTTTGTTGGTTATGTAGTTATATTCCGTCATGCTTTATCAACACCTTTTTGATTTATTTATCTTTGGTTTTTATTGGCTTTAATTTATTTATCTTATGTTTTAAACAATTTTTTAAAAATTAAATTATCAAATATTTAAAGTCTTCCATTAATGATAAAACTTCAAATATTAGGTTTAATATTAATTTTTAGCTAATTGTAAAACTTTTACTAATATAACGTTTCAAGATTAGTACATGATAACTGATTATTAGTATCAGACGTTCCATTACTAGCTCCAGATGCCCAGTTATCAATACATGATCTTTTTATTGCACCGAAAATGTTATCCTTGATCATGGGAATATCCTTTTGCAAGATTTTCAATTGTTCTTTTATAAAGCTGCGTTTAGTCAACCCATTTGCAGGACAAGGATTTTTAACTACTTCGATGTTTTTTGATTTTATAAATCCTTTGATATCAGCTTCTTCGGAGTAGATTAACGGCCTGATTACAAAAATATCTTTTCGGCTAAGATAGGTAACCGGTGAAAAGACATGTATTCTTCCTTCATAAAACAAGCTTAATAGCAATGTTTCAATAACGTCGTTCCTGTTATGGCCAAGGGCTACTTTGTTACAACCCAGCTTCTTAGCTACATTATGCAAAGCTCCTCTTCTCATATTGGCACAAAGGGAGCATGGATTTTCTTCAGCCCGTGCTTCAAAAACTATTTTTCCGATAATAGTTTCTTCAATAGTGTAGTTTACACCCAGTTCCTTACACAACTTTTCAACACCGGAAAAATCAGTATCCCCTATCCCCATCGTTAAAGTTACCGCTTCCAGTTCGAACTTTTTTGGATAAAATCTTTGTAAAAATTTCAAACCAACCAACAAAGTAAGGCTGTCTTTTCCTCCCGAGACGCCTACGGCAATCCTGTCATTATCTTCAATCATATTATAATCGTCAACAGCCCTTCTTACCTGACCGAGTATTCTTTTTTGAATTCTATTCTCCGCCTTTTTCATAGAAGTCACCTTTTTACCATCTTTTCTTCAGTTGCAATATTTTTCAGCAGTAAAATAATTTCACTTGCTTATTCTTAACAGATACTTACTAGTTTAACATTTCCTATAGCTACAAGTTAAATTATAGGATATACATCTTCCACTATCAAGTTAATGTTTTGTTACAAAAGGTCCATTTGTAATATCCGCTAATATATGTTAAAATCTTAACTAAAGAGTTCTTAACTATAACCTGTTGATTGTTGTTAGTTAAGACGGAAAAGGGAGAGGATATAATGCCTGACTCGCAACTGACCAAAAAAGCGCTGTCTGAAGCCATGAAAAAGCTTATGTCGAAGTATCCCATGGAGAAAATAAAGATCAAAGATATTACTAAGTTATGCAACATGAATCGCCAGAGCTTTTATTACCATTTTAAGGATAAGTACGATTTGGTTAACTGGATTTTTTATACTGAATTTGTGACAGGCATACAAGACTCTTTGGATAAATCCCACTGGGAATTATTGGAGAAAATGTGTGAATTTTTTTATGAAAATAGGGCATTTTATAGCAATGCTTTGAAGGTCAGGGGTCAGAATTCATTTTCCGAATATTTTACTGAAGTCATGCATTCTATTATTCACTATCAGCTCGAAGCGGTTTTTAAGGATGATGAAAACCATGATTTTTATGCGACGTTTTTTGCCGACGCAATTCGTGTTTCTATTACCAGATGGTTGCTGGATGGTGCCAAATTGACGCCAAAAGAGTTTGTAGGATTGGTGAAAACGGCTGCTACCGAAGTTGCATATAAGCTATTGAAAGATACTGAAAAAGAAAACCATTCCAGCTTAAGCTTAAATAACGATAACATAAGTTATCATTATGGCTCAGATATTGACAAAATAAAATCGGGTGACATTGATTAAACATATTTAATTTTCGGCATTGTGAGTTTCAAGATATTTTGCAATGAATGAGTGCGTATATTTAATTTCTTCGTAAGTTCGCTTTTCCCGGGTATGTTTATTGAACCGTTACTTTTAATTGAAATAAAACAATTATCCATTGATATTGTCCTGTCGATGGATGCAAGGTCCTCATAAAAATCTACGATGAAAAATTTATATTTGCCTGCATACCTCGCTTCCTGCATGAATAGAGAAAACTGCTCTTTTTTGCCGGCATCATTAAGGCTTTCTCTTACAAGAAAGGCAAAAGAACCACGCAGGTTTTCTATCTGCTTCAAATAATTATCATTCATTATGTATTCTAAATTGTCATCGTTATAGCTGCTAAATGTTCCATATAAACATCTATTTTCAAATAAAATGTCTGATGCTTTTTTGCATGAAATAATATTTTCTTCCTTTGCAGGTGCGTATAGTGTGATGGCTAATGCAACGTTACCGGCTTCGATACTTAATCTGGCAATTTCAAGTGTAATAAGTTCAGGAGGCAGGAGTACAAAAAAACTGCTGTTTTTGTGTGATTTGAGCATTTTCAATAAAGATTCCAAATGCCCGTAGTTTTCATCTATAAAGAATATTCCACAGTAAATGCCCAAAGACTGCCCGTTTTCCAAGACTTTTGAAATATCATTTTCAGAAAGTTTATTTTCGCTCATGTCCATGAAATCGAAAACAATTGTCCAGGGAATGTTATGCCCCCGTTTTTTTTCTTCTTCACGGATCTTTTCTATACCATAAGTCCAACTATTATATCCTAAATTCATGCTGAAATGCTTTAGAAGTTCCGGATCCACATTATTGACAAGGTGGCTTACAAGTTCGTAATACAGGCTGCTTTCGTCGCTTAATATTTGTCGCACTGTATGAAAAAAAACTTTTTGAAAATATTTGGATGCAAAATAATTACCCAAATCCAGTAAATTACGAATTCCCCGTTTCGGATTTTCTTTGATATCCTGAATACCTTTATTGACAGCGGTTTCTATAATTCTATATATAGAACCCCATTTCTTGTCCATAAGCAGCATCCTCTCAATCTTGTTTCTATAATATTTTTACTTAATAATAATAATCTTATTTTATCACATATAAAATAGACAAATTAAAAAAATGTCAAAAAAAATGACAATATTTTTAAATGTCGTATTTTTTGACATGTAGAATTTTTGTCTAATGAAACTTCTCAACGAATATTTTACAATTTAAGTATGATAATTCTTACAATTCAAATTTGATATTTGGTGATTGTATGTTCAGAGCTCACTTAAGAACTCGCTTGTATAGCTAAACTCCAGGGGGTAAGTAAAGTAAAGGAGGGTTTTGTGTGGAACAAAAAACCTTTATAGAGAGTTTGCAAGTTTATGGTTTAAAAAAAGTTCTGGAGTACTTGGAATCCGACCCTGAACATAATATACCCAAAATATTGGATTGGTTAATTAAGCTGGATAAAGAAGAAAAATACATTGCTAACCAAGCAAAGGCAGTAAAAAAGGTATTTGATAACCCAAACAGTAATTGGTATAAACTGATAATGAGTCTTTGGACAGATATTGATGACGGAGTAAGGAAGAAAATATTCGAAAATTTCATAATCAATGGTTCTTTTATCGGTGCCAAGCGTCAGGATAAAGTAAGGGAAGAACATGGATGCAATGCCCCTTGGGCAATTCTTATGGATCCTACATCAAGTTGCAACCTGCAATGCACAGGATGCTGGGCTGCTGAATATGGACAAAAGATGAACATGAGCTTTGAAACTTTGGATGATATTATTCAACAGGGCAAGAAATTGGGCATATATTTCTATCTATATTCCGGTGGAGAGCCGTTGGTGCGCAAAAAAGATATTATCAAGCTGTGTGAAAAACACCAGGATTGCATCTTCCTTGCTTTTACAAACGGCACATTAATTGACGAATCTTTTGCAGATGACATGCTCAGGGTTAAAAATTTTGTGCCGGCAATAAGTATAGAAGGCGATGAAGAAGCAACTGATTCACGTCGTGGAAAAGGTACGTATCAAAGAGTTATTCGTGCAATGAAAATATTGAAAGATAAAAAGCTGGCCTTTGGTATTTCTTGCTGCTATACGAGGGAAAATGTGGAATCCGTAGGCAGTGAAGGATTTTTCGATGATATGATTGAAAAAGGTGCTAAATTTGCATGGCTCTTTACTTATATGCCTATCGGAGTAGATGCAGTGCCTGAATTGATGGTGACACCAGAACAGCGTAAATTCATGTATGAGCAAATTCGCAAATTCCGCGAGACCAAACCAATATTTACCATGGACTTCTGGAATGACGGACAATATGCCGGCGGTTGTATTGCAGGTGGGAAACGCTACCTTCATATAAATGCAAACGGTGATATTGAACCTTGTGCTTTCATCCACTATTCGGATTCTAATATATATGAAAAAACATTACTTGAAGCATTGAAGTCACCGCTATTCATGCAGTATCATGATAAACAGCCGTTTAACAAGAATCACTTGCGTCCATGTCCTTTGTTGGATAATCCTGAATGCTTGGTGGATATGGTTGAAAAATCAGGAGCAAAATCAACGGACATGAGAAATCCTGAGGATGTTCACAGTCTATCTGCAAAATGCGAAGATGCTGCAAGGAATTGGGCTCCGGTTGCAGATGAACTATGGGATCGCACAATGGCATCTGTAGGAAGCAACAATCATTGAACTGTGATAAAGAATATAAGTTAATTTAAAAAGTCCCCCTTGTAAATGCACCCTCAAATAGGGTGCATTTATTTCTATGAAGAAAATATTGTCAAAGTGCTGCAAGTACCGTAAAATCAGCCTCCGATAAATATTTATTCATATTTTTTTAATGCACCTCATCGAATAAAATAAAATCATTTGACCTGAATTTATATACATATTAAAATAATAAGTAGCTTCAATATTAATTTATTTCTATCTTCTAACAAAAAGCAGCTTGTTTAGAATCACCATGAACTCAAAGCGAGACTCTGGATAATGAAAAAATTCAATATATGAGTACAAAAGTGGAAAGAGGCAAATATTATATAAAAGTACAAATGGGGCTATATTATTAGTACATGAGTAGCAAGGAGGACATTGTGTGGCAAAGAAGGGTTTGAGTAATAGATCAAAGGAAGGTTTAAGTGGTGGAGTAAATTCGAGAAGTACAAAGAAGCAAATAAAACATCACATTAAAAGTCACAAATCTACTTTCGCCGTATATGTCATACTTCGTATTTTAGTTGTTTCTGCCATGTTAATTTCTTTCTTTCAGGGTAATTATGAAAATATGTTTTACTGTGCCCTATCCCTTGTTTTGTTTTTAATTCCCACATTTGTTGAAAAAAATCTAGGGATAGAACTGCCAACGGCACTGGAGATTACGATTTTATTATTTATTTTCTGTGCGGTAATACTGGGGGAACTGGAAAACTATTATATTAAATTTCCCCATTGGGACACGATGCTCCACACAGTAAATGGATTTATGTGTGCAGCTATAGGCTTTGCCTTGGTAGATATATTTAACCGGAAAAGAAATTTTCGCTACTGGAATCGAAATTTTAAATTTGAACTTTCACCCATATTTCTAACGATTTTTGCCTTTTGCTTTTCAATGACAATAGGGGTCTTATGGGAATTCTATGAATTCGGCATGGATATGATATTTCTCAAAGATATGCAAAAAGATACTGTTATCCATCGAATTTCCTCAGTTGCATTAGATGCCACCAATAGCAATATACCTGCTATTATTGATAATATTATGGAAGTATATATTAACGGTCAGGAACTTGGTCTTGGGGGATACCTTGATATAGGTTTGATTGATACTATGCAGGATTTATTTGTTAATTTTATCGGTGCAGCCGCATTTAGCATATTAGGTTATTTTTATTTTAAAACTAAAGGGAAGAGAGCACTCGCCGGAAAGTTTATCCCCACGGTAAAAAATATTGAAGGGGAATTTTCTACGGAAAAAGATTTTGTAAGTGAAGTAGTAACGGAAGATGAAACAATAGAGGGAAACAAGTTACCGATAGAGGGAGATAAGTCATTCATAGAAAAAGGTAAGTCGTCATTAGTAAAAGGCAAGTCAATAGAGGATATTGATTAAACACAAAGAAATAATCCGACAGATGATAATAAATCAACTAAGAAAAAACTCTTTATATGATAGGAAAAAACTCCTTCTATGAATTCTATGAAGCATAGAAGGAGCTAAAAAAATTTAACGTTTTACTATCCCTGTTTATCGGCAAATTCTTGTATTAAAAGGGTGTTTCTTGATGCTTTAAGAACTTGCTCGGTATCTATATAAGTAGGTTTACCCTTGAGTTCATCTACAAAAATGCTCAAGCAGTCACCGGTATCTACATCAGGAATTGGTATTGTTTCCACACCGGGTTTCCCGTCAAGTGCTACAGTTATTTCCTTAGAGTTGTAGTTAAATTCCATTACACCCTTGGTTCCCCAGAATGTAAAACGCCAGTAGAACGGCAGCTTATATCCCGAACTGTTAGGAGCAGAATATGATACATCGGCCATTAAACCGGCTCCATTCGACAACTCGATCATGAATTGTGCACTGTCTTTAAATGATGGGACTTCTTTTGCAAATGCATTCCAACAGCGGGCAGCAATAACTCTCTTCATGGAAAGTCCTGTTAAATATTCTACGAGGTCAATGCCGTGAATTGCTATATCATTTATTGTACCGCCATGCTTACCTTCTTCAAAGTACCAGTTGGCCCTTGTGCCATATAAAAGGGGATGTTGCCCGCCGAAGAAGATTTGATGAATTTCACCGAGATTACCTTCTTGTATGAATTTACGCACAATAGGAACAAATTTGGCTTGTCTCATATCCAACATTAAGCCTACTTTTAAACCTTTTTCTTTGGCTAATACTTCGATTTCATTCAATTCTTCAATGGAAGTACACAAAGGCTTGTCAGCGTAAACATGTTTTCCCGCCTTTAAAGCGGCAATTGCCAGCGAGCCGCGTTTACCAAAATAATCACCTATGGCTATAACATCTATATCCTTATCCTGCAGCATATCGTCATAATTATCATAGTTGAAAGTTACTCCAAGGTTTTTTACAGCAGCTTCGCGTGCCTCCGTATCAGCCTCATAAGCACCGACAATTTCAATTTCAGGATTGGACTTGGCGAGCTTGTATAACCCGAAAATATGACCGTGCCTAAAACCGGCGAATGCAATCTTAATCATGTGGATCACCCTTTCTTTTTGATTAGCATTATACAAAACGTGAGATAGCCATTCATGTTTGATTATAACAAATTCATATGCGAATTGGAAGGAAATTTCTTACTCTTTGACAGATAGATTTAGAAAGATTTAAGGATTCAAAACAGCAAGCAGCAAAAGGCACGAAACCAAGATTTATTATTAATTTTATCAAAAAGTTGCCGATTAAAAAAATACCAACACAAATTTTTAATATGTTTATAATTAGACAAGAAGATGAAAAAACGTGGAAATAATGAAATATATTGAAGGGAAATAATAAAATATGGTATAAATAAAAATTAGCATAAATATGGGAATATGAAACATATAAGTAGGTATAAGCGAAAAAATAAATGTTAAGAATCAGTAAGAAACCAAAAAAGTTAAATAAAATAAAATTAAATAAAATAAGATTAAATTGAGTAGATAAATTACAAATTAAAAGAGATTTAATGGTAAAGGATGTGCGGATATTGAGGATATTAGTTGATGCAGGTGCTTATCCGGTTAAAAATATTGTTCATAAAGTTGCAAAAGCATATAGTATACCTGTGATTATGTTTATTGGCTCAAATCAGGGTAAAAATGAATACTATCCAGATACGGATATTTCTAAGAAAAGAGGAACTTCCGTAGATCTGATGTTGATAAGCGAAGCATCCATGAAAGATATAGTTATTACTCAAGATTACGGGTTGGCTATTTTAGCCATTGGTAAAGGGGCTAAGGCACTAAATCAGAATGGATTTCTTTATTCAATTGATAATATTGACATGCTTATATTTGAACATCACCTGTCGAAGAAAATAAAAAATTCAGATGGCAAAATATCAGGAACAATAAGAAGGAGCAAGGATGATGATATAAGATTTGAAAATGCATTAATTAATCTGATAGAAAAAGAAAAAAACATTGAAAACAGAGCTTAAAAGATAAAAAAGTGTATTAATGCCACTCCCCTATATTAATCCTATTAGAAAATCCTATTAAAAGACTTACTGTAGTTTATGGAAGGAGAGCGGCAGGAAAGATTAAGAAACAAAGATTAAAGAAACATTAAAGTTTAAAAAGAAGCAGATGTAATAAATTTATAATAGAGTTACTAAAAGCTCGGCATTTATTCTGTATACTTATCATAACATACAACTTCGTTTAAGGGTTTTCGCGGACGTGGCCCGGGTATAATAGCGGGATATCCTAAAGGAGTTATTGCTACAACACGTACTTTTTCAGGAATATTGAGAAGTTCTTTTACTGCATTTTCATCAAAGGCTCCTATCCAACATGTACCGAGACCTTGCTCATAAGCTGCTAAGGTGATGTATGCGACTGCAATGGATAAGTCAA
The DNA here is from genome assembly GCA_012840075.1 of Clostridiaceae bacterium. Taxonomy (GTDB): domain Bacteria; phylum Bacillota; class Clostridia; order Acetivibrionales; family DUMC01; genus DUMC01. The sequence goes on from DUMC01000145.1 coordinate 27,001, forward strand.
CAGTATACCTGTATTGACCGCACCTCATAATACCCGTAGGTTCGGTTCCGCATGCTACAATAATAACGGGGGCTTCACCTACAAAACGCTGGCCTGCGCATGCAGAAATCATTTTTTCACGCAGCTCTTTGTCTCTTACTACTATGAATTTCCAATCCTGCCTGTTGTTTGCTGAGGGTGCGAGGCGAGCTGCTTCCAAAACTTTTAATAATTTTTCCTCTTCTACCTCTTGAGGTCTATAACTCCTTATGCTTCTTCTACCTTGGATTGCGGTTAAAACGTCCATAAAAACACCATCCTTGTTTTTTTATTAAGGATTCTTTAATTTTTATTATTAACGCTTCTATTTTACTTACAAATTATTATATCATAATATCAAATTTATTGTTGAAATATTAAATTATGTCAATACGATTAGTTATGATATTTCAATTACAATTATTTAGTTTATGAGGTTGCTTATGTTTAAGAATTAAAAAATGCTTGACTTTAAAAAGTAAACGTGCTAATATATTAACTACCGGGGTGTAGCTCAGTTGGCTAGAGCACTAGTTTTGGGAACTAGATGCCGGAGGTTCGAGTCCTCTCACTCCGACCAGTAAATGAGGGAGGTAGGAAACTATCTCTCTTTTGTTTTTTTGTCTTAATGTATCTGGTTATGTCCCATTATATGCGACTTAATTACATTATACCTTTCACAGAAGTTGGTTTTTCTAAGCATGTTAAAAAAGTCCTTATGATTTTAGTTTGAATTTGAAAATGTTATTTTTACACTCATTTTTATAGCAGTCAAAAATGATTAAATAAATCTTTGAAAAGGATTTTCATTGACAAACACAGAATTAAATATTATAAACTTAAATAAGCTCAATAATAAGTTCAATTAGCATTGTTATCAAGGAAATAAATAAAGCCAAGGGAAATAATATCAAATGCGTGAAAATAATTTATAAGAATTAACTAACCAAAAAAGAAAAAATAATTTACTTTAAGAAATTAATAGAAAGGTATGGTGTAAGATGTTATCTAACGTTGATATTCAAAAAATATTACCGCACAGGTATCCATTTTTGCTAATTGATAAGGTTATTGAATATGAACCCGGGAAGAGAGCTGTGGCGATAAAAAATGTTACTATAAATGAACCGTTTTTCCAAGGACATTTTCCAGGATACCCCATAATGCCCGGTGTATTGATTGTAGAGGCTTTAGCACAGACAGCCGGAATAGCGGCTGCAACTCTTGAAGAAAATAAAGGAAAGTTGGGTGTTTTTACAGGTATTGATTCTATGAAATTCAGGAAACAAGTTGTCCCGGGAGATGTTTTAAAACTTGAAGCAGAAATTTTGACTTTAAAAATGGGAATGGCTAAAGTTAAGGTACAAGCTACCGTAGATGATAAAATTGCTGCGGAAGGCGAGATAAAATTCGCAATGGTAGATATAAATAAATAAATACAAGAATGAATTTAGAATATGTAAAAAGTAAAATTTGGAATTTACCGATTAAATATCATATGAAGTGTTATCATATGAAGTTATATTTATGAAGTTATATTATGGTAGTTGGAGGGGGATCCGTAAGTTCCCCCTATTTCTATAAATCAGCAGTAAGATTTTTTATTTGCAAGATTTTCTTTAAGAAGTATATCTCCAACTTTATAGACATCACCTGCGCCCATGGTTATGACAACATCACCAGTGGATACATTATCTTTAATATAGTTCGCAATGCTTTGAAAATCGCTCATGTATATTGCATTTCCGCTAACACAGTTTATTTCTTCTGCAAGGATCCTGGAATGGATTTCTCCGGTATCTTTTTCCCTGGCAGCATAAATGTCGGTTACTATAACTGTATCCGCATCATTAAATGATGAAGCAAAGTCTTTAAGAAAGGATTTTGTTCTTGTATAAGTATGAGGCTGAAAAATGCACCATATTTTTGAAAAACCTCTGCTTTTAGCAGCTTTAAGAGTTGCTTTTATTTCAGAAGGATGGTGTGCATAGTCGTCGATAATTTTCACTCCTTTAAATATTCCTTTTTCCTCAAAGCGTCTATGGGTACCGGTAAATTTATTAAGGCCTTTCTTAATTGCAGCCATCGAACAACCTAGCCTATAACACGTAGCTATAGCTGCCAATGAATTATAAACATTATGAATACCGGGAACATAAAGTTTTATAGTTTCCATTTCTCTTCCGTCTTTTAAAACCGTAAACGAGGAGTATCCCGAAGCATCAAAACTGATATCCTTTGCGCTCCAAGTGCAGTTTTTATTATTAAGCCCGTAAATGATAACGGGAGCACTTATTCTGTCAAGTATGGATAAAACATTGCCGTCATCGCCGCAGGCAATTACACAGCCGCCTTCCTTTACGTGTGAAGCATAATTTACGAAAGAATCCATTATCTGTTCTATATCTTTAAAATAATCTACATGATCGAGGTCTATGTTCAATATTACAGCAATATAAGGGTAGAATTTAAGAAAGCTGTCTTTGTATTCACAGGCTTCAGTTACGAAATAGTCTGAATTTCCGGTCTTTGTTGTACCGCATATGTAATCCAACTCTCCGCCTATATGAATTGTAGGATCAAGACCGGCTTCCAGCATGATCAGCGAAATCATGGAGGTAGTTGTAGTTTTACCGTGGGTACCGGATACTCCTATGCTATAAGGATACTTTTTCATTATTTCCCCCAGAAGTGTAGCGCGATCAATGGTCTTAATACCCAAAGCTCTGGCCTTTTCTAATTCAGGGTTGTCATCTTTTACTGCTGCAGTGTACACAACAAGGTCAGGATTCTTTATATTTTGAGGGTTGTGACCTATGAATACATCAATTCCTTTGCTTTGCAATTTGTCAGTAATAGAAGATTTGTTTTCATCAGAACCGGAAACAATATATCCAAGGTCGAAAAGAATTTCCGCCAGACCGCTCATACTAATACCGCCGATACCTATGAAATGAATTTTTTTTATATTTTTTGAATTTAAAATGTTATCTTTCATAAATTAACACTCCCTATATCAAAGTAAACCGCAATAAATAAGTGGTTGCAAAATAAATTATATTAGATCATAATAATTGGTTACTCATAGTAAATTAATTCCATTAATCATTATATTAATTATTCGCGTTAATAGTTAAAAAATATATTGATCATCCATATTAATAATTGCCTCATAAATTAAGTAATATAAGTTGTTTATGGAATATTTCCTGTATAATTTGTTTTTTGTGTAATTCATCTTTTTACTTTTATTTTTATTATATATCAATATATTTGCTATAAGAATATCAGCGGCTAAGTTACGAAAAATTTTTCAAAAAATAATTAATAAACATGTAATAAAATGGCAATATCTGCCGGGAATTAATTATAAAATTATTCCGAACCCAGAAGACTGAATTTAAAATCATATTAAAATCGGAAAAAGGGTTTTAACGATTTTGTAAAAAAAGAATAAAAAATTCTAAAAAAATTTAAAAAAAATATGAAAAAAAGCAGGAAATTTTAAATCTTTATCGAATATATAAAATAATATTAAAAAATCTACCTAAAAATTTACTTTACAATGTAAACGGAAGGTGGTAACATCTATGGAAATTACGGACGTTCGTATCCGAAGAATTGATTCAGAAGGCAAAATGAAAGCAGTGGTTTCAGTTACTTTTGATAATGAATTTGTAGTTCATGACATCAAAGTAATTGAAAGCCAAAACGGCATGTTTATAGCTATGCCAAGCAGAAAGACTCCAAGCGGAGAATTCAAAGATATAGCACATCCAATAAACGCCGCTACAAGAGAAAAAGTACAAAAAGCCATATTTGAAAAGTATAATGCAATAGTTGGAGAAAAACAAGCAGCAACTGAGTAAGATTACATAACAGCAGCATAACTTTAGCTTTACTCTGAGAACATGCTTTCTGATTGCTTTCTGAAAGGGTGCAAACGAAGAAGAAACACGAAACAATTTAAAAAACATGAAAACATTAATGCAGCGATAAGTGCTGTACAGATTATTTTTCTGTTTTAAAGAGTGGAGAAAAATTATAACCTGCAATACGAATATATATGCAGGTTATTTTTTTGTGTAGAAACGGTCGATAAATAATTTGTTTATATTGACTGTGGCAAATATTACTTCATATATGTTAAATGCACCCTTTACGGTGTTTATGTGTTTATGGTTGAAAGTTTCAAAGAAACATGAGAAAATATAAGTAGGGAATATAAAAAAACAGGATCTGTTTATATTTTTCAGCGTAATTTTATATTTTTAAGATTTAGATCAAATAAAAGACACAAAAAATAAAGGAGAAGTTAAGATGGAACAAATAATGGTATTAATCCTTGCTGCCGGCGAAGGAAAAAGGATGAAATCAAAGTATTCAAAAGTCGTTCATAAAGCTTGTGGAAAGCCTATTATAAAATGGGTATGTAATGCAGCAAAGGAAGCAGGGATTGAAGAAGCTACAGTTATTATAGGTCATCAAGCCGAACAAGTCAGAGAGTGTTTAGGAGAGGATTACAATTATGTTTATCAATATCAGCAATTGGGTACAGGCCATGCAGTCATGCAAGCAGAAGACATATTAAGCAAAAGAGACGGACTGGTTTTCATTTTATACGGCGACACACCTCTTATAACAGGTGATACGATAAGCAAAACCATCGATTATCATATAACCCAGGGATATGTGGTAACGGTAGTGACTGCAGAAGTGGAGAATCCTGCAGGCTACGGAAGAATAGTAAGAGATTCAAAGGGAAATGTGCTAAAAATTGTGGAACATAAGGATGCATCACCGGAAGAGTTGAAAATAAAAGAAATTAATTCCGGGATGTATTGTTTTTCTATAAAACATTTGCTTTTAGCATTAAAAGAACTCAAAAATAATAATAATCAAGGGGAGTATTATTTAACAGATACTTTGGAGATACTTATAAATAAAGGGTTTAAAGTGGGAGCTTATGTAGTTGAGGATCCCGAAGAAATATTAGGAGTGAATGACAGAATCCAGCTTTACCAAGTATCACAGATCTTAAGAAAAAGAATATGTATCAGGCATATGAAAGAAGGAGTTACTATCATAGATCCTTCAAATACTTACATAGATGCAGAAGTTAAAATCGGAATTGATACTGTTATATATCCTGAGGTGATTTTAGAGGGAAATACTGTTATCGGTGAAGACTGTGTAATCGGACCTAACTCAAGGATAATTAATTCTAAGGTAGGAAATAACGTGCAGATACAAAATTCCGTCATAATAAGCAGCAGCATTGGAGACGGGGCAAGTATAGGACCTTTTGCGTACATACGTCCTGAGAGTGTCATAGGTGAGAATGTCAAGATAGGGGATTTTGTGGAAGTTAAAAAATCCATAATAGGAAACAGAACTAAAATTCCTCATCATTCATATATAGGTGACGCTGAAATAGGGGAAAATACAAACATTGGCTGTGGCGTTATTACTGTGAATTATAATGGTAAGGAAAAGAACAAAACAATCATTGGTAACAATGCTTTCGTAGGCTGCAATGTAAATCTTGTTGCACCCGTTAAAGTAAGCGACAATTCATACATTGCAGCAGGCTCAACCATTACTGAAACCGTACCGGAATATTCACTGGCTATTGCAAGGGAAAGGCAGATAAATAAAGAAAATTGGGTTATTAAAAAGGGCATGCATAGGAGATGACAGTAAGCCTTTTATTTTTTGTAAAACAAAGATAAAAGGTACATTCGAATTGCTCTTAAATAATATTGTGAAGGTTGCAATATTTATTTAACCTGATGTGAAGGGCAAAAGAAGAAAATAATAATAAATATAATTAAAAGGATGTGAGAAGTTGAATATTCACGGTAAAGATATTAAAATTTTTTCAGGCAATTCTCACAGGGAACTTGCTGAAAAAATTGCGGAAAAGCTGGGCATTCCTTTAGGGATTGCCACGGTTGGAAAATTCAGTGACGGAGAAATACAGGTGAATATCGGCGAAGTAGTTAGAGGTTCCGACGTATTTGTCATACAATCTACCTGTAATCCGGTAAATGACAATATAATGGAACTCTTAATAATGATAGATGCTTTAAAAAGGGCGTCGGCAGGTAGAATAACAGCGGTTATCCCCTATTTCGGATATGCACGACAGGATCGTAAAGCAAAAGCCAGGGACCCTATATCAGCTAAACTGGTAGCTAATTTAATAACTGTTGCAGGCGCCGACAGAGTTTTGACTATGGATCTCCATGTACCTCAAATACAAGGTTTTTTTGATATACCTGTAGATCATCTTCTTGGGGTGCCTCTATTAGCAGCCTATATTAAAGAAAGGTTTTCCAATATTGATGAATTAGTTGTAGTATCTCCTGACGTAGGTGGTGTTACAAGAGCAAGGAAGCTTGCTGAAAGGCTTGATGTTCCAATAGCTATAATTGACAAAAGACGTCCTAAAGCTAATGTGTGCGAGATTTTGAATATAATTGGGGATGTAAAAGGAAGGAAAGCTATAATAATAGATGATTTAATTGATACGGCAGGTACAATTGTAAATGCAGCCAGTGCTTTGATCGATGCAGGAGCAGAAGAAGTATATGCGTGCGGGACTCACGGAGTTTTATCAGGACCTGCAATAGAAAGAATAAAGAACTCATTGCTAAAGCAACTAATTTTACTCAATACAATTCCCTTGACAGAAGAAAAAAGAATAGATAAGATAGTATCGATTTCTGTTGCCGATATATTTGCCGAAGCAATTGAAAGAATATACGAAGATATATCTATCAGCTCATTGTTCACTTAGTAGCCAGCGGCAATATTTAGTAAGAAATGATGATTAATTAACGGTTAACGATAGTTATTTTGAAAACTGCAGTTATTGTAATGCGAAAACCGGCTCCCATCCAATTGGGAGCTTTTGTTTTCGGAAGGAGGCTATTGATGTGGAAACGGTATATGTAATAGCAGGACTTGGAAACCCCGGGAAGAAATATCATTATACCAGGCATAATGTGGGGTTTTTAGTTGTAGATATATTATCCGAAAAGTATAATATTAATATAACCCAAATAAAACATAAAGCCCTCATAGGAACCGGTATGATAGAGGATAAAAAGATTATACTGGTAAAACCTCAGACATTTATGAATAATAGCGGAGAAAGCATAAGAGAAGTTGTTGAGTGGTATAAAATTCCGCTGCAACAGCTAATTATAATTTATGATGATATGGATCTCCCTTTAGGAAAACTTAGAATTAGATCCAAGGGTAGTGCAGGTACTCACAATGGAATGAAATCGGTAATATATCATCTACAATCTGAGAATTTTCCAAGAATAAGGGTAGGTATAGATAAAAATCCCGAAGGAATAGATACAATAGACTATGTGCTAGGAGAATTTAGCAAAGATGAGAAAAAAATAATCTTTGACAGTTTGATAAAAGCCGCAGAAGCTGCTGTCACCATTATTACTGCAGGTATCAATGAGGCTATGAATATGTTCAATGGGTAAGGATTGGGGAATGTCCCTTTTCAATTGGGAAGAGAAATGTCTCCCTTTGATATAGGTGGTGCTATGGAATATTTGGTAGATCCTCTTCTGAACATGGAAGAGTACAACGATATTTTGCAACAACTTAATATGGAAAAAAGGTTGAAAAAGCCTTCCCAGTTAGTTATAGCAGGGCCTTCCGATTCCCAAAAAGCCCATTTGGCATGGGCAATTTCAAGACATCTTGGAAGAAAAGCCATTTTTATAACTTACAACGAATTACAGGCAAGGCTTATATATGAGGATTTCTGCTATTTTGCAGAAGGCAAGGCCGTGTTTTTTGCTGCAAAGGAAACAATATACTATGATATTGAAGCAAAAAGCAATGATACCGTCTACAGCCGTATAGACGCTATAGACAGAATAATTAACAATGATTATTCAGTAATTATAGCTTCAATTGATGCTTTATCAAATAAATTAATTTCAAGAGAATTATTTATAGATTCCACACTGGAAATTGATAACGGTTCTATTGTTGATATTCAGCATTTATTAGAGAAATTGTCAGTAATGGGATATGAACGGGCTGATGTAGTGGAAGGTAAGGGACAGTTTTCGGTGCGGGGCGGAATAATAGATATATTTATTGTAAACAGGGATGAACCTGTACGTATAGAGTTATTCGGGGATGAAGTTGATTCTATAAGGACATTTGATGTTTTAACCCAGCGATCGATTGAAAGATTGGAAAAAGTAAGGATTTTGCCGGCCAGGGAAATTATCTGCCCGGCGAACATGAAAAGCAATATAATAAAAAACATAAAAAATGACCTTACCAATTATATAAAACAGTTAAAGCCTAGAAAGAACGCTGAGTTTATAAATCAAGTAAAAACAGGCATTGAATATGATATTGAGAGATTTGAAAACAGTCTATATTTTCCCGGCATAGACCGTTACACATCATATATAGTTGATAAAGCAAGCACCCTGATAGATTATACATCTGATGAACACCTTATTTTTATGGATGAACCGGTCAGGTTGAGACAGCGGATGGATAACCTGATGCTTGAGCATCATGAAATATGTAAGGCTTTATTGGAAAAAGGCCGTATACTTCCTCAGAATATAGATATCTTGTTTAGCTATGAAGATATTTGCAAAAAACTGGATAATAAACAGAGGATATATCTTTACACTATATTGCACAGCCAACAAGGAAATGACAGTGATATTCGAAAAATTATGCTGCATAGTGATATACAAGATGATAATTTACAAGGCATAGAAGAAAATACTAAAATTTATAGCATTGCATGCAAACAGAATCCATCTTATTTCGGCTTTTTTGAAGTACTGGTTAATGATTTGAAAGAATTGAAAAGCAAAAGAAGCAGAGTACTTATAATGGCAGGCACAAAAGCCAGAGGTGAAAAGCTGAGAGATAATTTGTTAGCTGAGGGAATTGAAGCCATATACAGCGATTCCGTAAATAACCTCATACCCGGGAGTGTCGTTATAACCCATGGAAGTTTGAATAACGGATTTCAATACCCTACAATCGGTCTCGTGGTTATAAGTGAGCGGGAAGTTTTCGGAAGCGACAAAAAAAGAAGGAAAACACCCAGGAGAAAAACAAAAGGTGTAGATATTAATTTCTTTACTGATTTGAACCCGGGAGATTATGTAGTTCATCAAACTCATGGCATCGGTCAGTATGTGGGCATAGAAAAGCTTGTCGTGGAAGGTGTTCATAAGGATTATTTAAAAATAAAATACCGGGATGGGGATTTTTTATATATACCTACGAGTCAGCTTGATGCAATACAGAAATATATCGGAACGGAGGGAAAGATCCCGAAGCTCAGCAAACTTGGCGGAAGCGACTGGGTAAAGACAAAAAGAAAAGTAAAAGAATCATTAAAAGAACTTGCTGAAGATTTGTTAAAGCTCTATGCAGAGAGAAAAGCGATAAAGGGACATTCATTTTCGAAGGATACGGTATGGCAAAAAGAGTTCGAAGAACAATTTCCGTATGAAGAGACGGAAGATCAGTTAAGATGCACGGAAGAAATAAAAAAAGATATGGAATCCGATAAGCCTATGGATAGACTTTTGTGCGGGGATGTAGGCTACGGAAAAACTGAAGTTGCTTTAAGAGCGGCATTTAAAGCTGTGATGGACGGAAAACAGGTTGCTTTTCTTGTGCCTACAACAGTTTTGGCTCAACAGCATTACAACAATTTTGTTGACAGGATGAAAAACTTTCCTATTACGGTAGAAATGATCAGCAGGTTTAGAACCAAAGCAGAGCAAAACAGGATCTTAAGGGATCTGAAAAAAGGACAAATAGATATTTTAATAGGTACGCACAGGCTTTTACAAAAAGATATTCACTTTAAGGATTTGGGGCTTTTGATTGTTGACGAAGAGCAGCGTTTTGGGGTTGCTCATAAAGAAAGGTTGAAAAATATAAAACCCAATGTTGATGTGTTAACTCTTACTGCAACTCCTATACCAAGAACTCTCCACATGTCATTGATAGGGATAAGGGATATAAGTGTATTAGAAGAACCACCCGAAGAAAGGTATCCTGTACAAACTTACGTGATGGAATATAACCCCGATATTATCAAAGATGCCATATATAGGGAGTTGGCAAGGGGAGGACAGGTATATTACTTATATAACCGGGTAAGATCCATAGAAGTGAAAGCTTCACAAGTACAGGAAATGATTCCGGATGCAAGAATCGGAATAGCTCACGGACAAATGGAAGAGCGAAAACTGGAAGATGTTATGTTGAAATTTATGAGAGGAGAGTTCGATATTCTGATATGCACAACCATAATAGAATCAGGGCTTGATTTGCCGAATGTAAACACGCTAATTGTTGAAGATGCGGACAAAATGGGATTATCTCAGCTTTACCAGTTGAGGGGAAGGGTTGGCCGTTCGAACAAGCAGGCCTATGCTTATATAACATACAAGAAAGATAAAGTGTTAAGTGAAATCGCAGAAAAAAGGCTACAAGCTATAAAGGAATTTACAGAATTTGGCTCTGGATTTAAGATTGCCATGAGGGATTTGGAAATAAGGGGTGCAGGAAATCTTTTAGGACCTGAACAGCACGGTCATATTGAATCTGTAGGTTATGATATGTATTGCCGTCTTCTTGATGAAGCCATAAGAGAGCTAAAAGGTGAATTACCTGTTGAGAAGGAAGTTGAAGTGAATATTGATCTTAATGTGGATGCATATATTGATGATGAGTATATAGATAAAGAGATGCAAAAAATAGAGATGTATAAAAAAATTGCATCAATACAGGATGAGCAGGATGTTATTGATATAAAGGATGAATTAATAGACAGGTACGGAGATCCTCCCAAGCAGGTTGAAAACCTCATATCCATAGCTTACATTAAGGCTTTGGCGGGTAAGATAGGTATAATATCAATAACTGAAAAGAAGGATGCCGTCATATTCCAATTTAAAGACGAGAAAAGTATAAATATAGAGGTTATCGGAAAACTTGCGGCAAAATATAAAAGGCAGATTTTATTTAACGCCGGGAATAATCCGTATTTAATGTATAAAATTGTAGAATTCGGCAAGGAAAAACTTTTAGAAAATATTAAGATTTTATTACAGGATATTAAAGACTTTGAAGGACAATAAAATCTGTGATATATAATAGTTAAGTATATTTTGGTCAATACTAAAAAATAGTTTCCGAATACAAAGTTCCTCTTCAGAGATTTAAGAAGATGCACATGGTTGCGGAATTATAAAGGAAATAGTTTATGAGTTTAAAGAAAGGAATTAGTATGTGAGATTATAAATGAATTTGTATATCGAATTTGCATATTTGTAAGAAATAGAGGAGAGATTTGCTTGATCAACAGTGAAAATATCGGAACAGGCGAAAATAACAACAGATTTGATAAAAGTCCAAGAAGGAATACGGTTTTATACATTATAACGGGAATTTCGGCGCTAATTTTAGTTGTTGCAATAATAGCAGGGTATTCGGTTTATTCTCGGAGTTATGTGGCTACCGTGGGAAAGATGAAAGTAACTATAGCTGAATTTCAATTTGCGTTAACACAAGAAAAAGCTAATATGCTGGAAATTGCAGGAAATCCCGATCCTGAGACTTTTTGGAACACTGTCATTACCGGCGGAGAGAAAGCAATAGATATTGCCAAAAGAAAATCCCTGGAAAACGTAAGAGATATAAAAATACAGCTTGACAAAGCCAAAAGCAAAGGTATTAAACTCGATGATGAAGATATAAAGTATACAAAACAAATAATTAATAACATAATAGCCAGGTATAACAATAATAAAGCTGAGGCAAATGAAACAATACAAAAAATTTACGGTGTGTCTCTGAAGGAATTTGAGAATATTTATAAGCAATTGCTCTTGAGAAACAAATTTGTGGAAAGTGAATTAGAAACAATTGAAGCAGATAAAAGCGAGATCGAAACATATTACAAAAAGTTTCCCGATGCATTTAAAGATGCAAGTATGAGGGATAATGGCGAAGAAGCCGTTTGGGTAAAACATATTTTAATACGCACGGTTGATGAAAATCAGAACGAATTTAAAGGAGAAAAACTTGAGGCAGCCAGGAAAAAAGCAGAAGAATTGCTACGGAGAGCAAGAGCCGGAGAAGATTTTGCCAAATTAGCTATTGAAAATTCCGAGGATTCCGCTTCAGCAGAAAGAGGCGGAGATTACCTGTTCAGCAGAGGACATATGGATCCGGCCTTTGAAGAAGTCGCATTTAACCTAAAACCCGGTCAAATAAGCGATATAGTAAAGACGAGAAACGGATACCATATTATCAAACTGGAAGAAAAAATAGCACAGGATGATCCTGTTAGTTTAAGGTGTGCAAAGGAATATTATGAATTCCAAGAAAACGCAGTAAAAAAAGCTAAGTTTTTCGAAAAGATGGAGGAATGGAGGAAGGATCCTAAGTATAAGATAAGGGAGAATAGGAGGGTTTATGATGCGATTTTTTAATTCAAAGGCTCATTCAGTGCAAACACGTTGGAATTTGTAACGCTTCAGTCTTATATTTTAATGGCCCGTGCTTATTCGACATCCTGTCTCAAAAGCACTTTTCACGCCGTCCGTGGCGTTCCAGCCATTAAAATGCAGCGACCTCAGCGACAAATTAACCAACGTGTTTGCAATTTCATTCGCCCTTTGAATTAAAAAATCGTGGAAAAAGGTAGGCTCATTCAAAGCAAACACGTTGGGATTTGTAGCGCTTCGGTCTAGCATTTCGACTCTTCCTAATCATAATTACCTAAAATGTATAAAATATGATAAAAGAATAATACTAAAAAAGGAAATAAAATTTGTTACTTAAAAGGAGGCAGTTTACAGTGAAAGCAACAGGCATCGTAAGAAGGATAGATGATTTGGGAAGAGTTGTCATACCCAAGGAAATAAGGAAGACTTTAAGGATAAGAGAAGGAGACCCTCTTGAAATATTTACTGACAAAGAGGGGGAGATTATACTTAAGAAATATTCTCCAATAGGAGAATTGGGAGAGTTTGCGGAAAAATATGCAGAAAGTTTACACAAAACGAGCGGTTATATTACTTGCATAACTGATAAAGACAGTGTAGTGGCAGTATCAGGTGCTCCTAAAAAGGAATTTGCAAAAAAACCGTTAAGTCCCACTCTTGAAAAGATAATATCCGATAAAGCTACAGTTATTGTTAAGTCTCCGGATGAAGAAGCTATACCAATTACTGCTGAAGAAAACAATGAAAAACGTTACACTTCCCAAATTGTCGCTCCTATAATAGCTGAAGGTGACCCAATTGGTGCTGTAATCATGGTGGCAACTGAACCTGGAGCAAAATTTGGTGAAGCTGAAGAAAAACTGGCAAAATCGGCAGCAGCTTTTTTAGGTAAGCAGATGGAACAATAACATCACAATTATAAAACAATCATATATTAAACATATTTTATAAGTATTAAAGTACACCTCTTTGATAATGATAGTAACAAATGCTCCAACAAGTAGAATTCAACAAGCAGAATTAAGAAATGAGCATGGAATCAATGGGCAGGTATTCGATAATGCCTGCCTGAATTTATTCGAAAGTACCTATCTTAGTTTAATTTCCTGCATGGTTTGAATTTATAAAATTTAGCATTGGTTAATTTAAATGAATTTGTGTTAAAGATATTACACTTGCATTTCAGCACCTTCATTTATGCCTCTTAGTATATATTTCCTAATAATTTTTAAAACATCCAAAATACATATATATGTTGAATTGGTCCAAAATTTGTTATACTTTTATTATATAGTTTTGCAACGCTATAGTTTGTGTCCTATAACCTAAAAGTGAAAAGAGGAGATGGAATTGCTGAAGGATAAATATACTCTTGAAGATCTAATAGAACTAATGAGGGTCTTAAGGAGCGAAAAAGGTTGTCCTTGGGATAGAGAGCAGGATCACGAAAGTTTAAAGAAATATCTTTTGGAAGAAGCTTATGAAGTATTGGAAGCCATTGAATTAAATGATAAGGACAAATTATGTGAGGAATTAGGTGATCTATTATTACAGATAATTTTTCATGCCCAGATTGAGGCTGAAAAGGGTGGCTTTACAATGGACGATATTATAACGTCTATTTGCAAGAAAATTATAACAAGACATACTCATGTATTTGGAAAAGATAATATTTCTACAGCGGAAGGTGTAGAAAATAACTGGGAATTAATAAAAAAGAAAGAAAAAGGCATGAGAACACAGACTGAGGTTTTGAAGGCAGTACCTAAAAATCTTCCTGCTCTAATGAGAAGTTACAAGGTTCAACAAAAAGCAGCGCAGGTAGGTTTTGATTGGGATAACATAGAAGACGTATTTAATAAGGTTTACGAAGAAATAAAAGAATTAGAGGATGTATATAAGAGTAAAAATGTGGAAAGAATAAATGATGAAGTAGGAGATGTGTTTTTTGCTATTGTAAATTTGTCCAGATTTTTGCATGTACAACCTGAATTAGCTTTAAACCATACAATTAATAAATTTATAAAAAGATTTGAATATATGGAGAAAGAAAGCTTGAAGAAAGGTTACAAGCTTGAAGAAATGTCCCTAAATGAAATGGACGAATTGTGGAATGAAGCAAAAAAATATCTCCGGGAAACTTAAACAAGCAATAAGTAAACAAAAATAATATAAATTTTTTAAGGAGGGAAATTAAGTGAATAAAGCCGAATTAATAACCAGTATTGCACAAAAGACCGGAATGTCCAAGAAAGATGCTGAAAAAGCATTAAACGGTTTTATTGAAAGTGTGGAGGAAGCACTGGAAAGAGGTGAAAAGGTCCAGCTTGTAGGTTTTGGATCTTTTGAAGTCAGGGAACGGGCAGCGAGAAAAGGCATAAATCCTCAAACCAAAGAAGAAATTATTATCGAAGCTGCTAAGATTCCTGTTTTTAGAGTAGGAAAGGCTTTAAAGGATAAACTTAATGCAAATGCGTAAGAAAGTCAGAACCCCTTATAGGAGTTATGGTTTTCTTCTTTTTAGAATGAGGAAAGGGGTTAAGTTTTGTGAGGATTGATAAATTTCTAAAGTTATCAAGGATTATTAAAAGGAGAACCCTGGCAAACGAAGCATGTGAAGCAGGAAGAGTGAAAATAAACGGAAAGGTTGCAAAACCTTCATCTGAAGTTAAGCCGGGGGATATAATAGAAATCAGTTTCGGAAATAAAATGACAAAAGTTGAAGTTCTTTCAGTTGCCGAACATGTTACTAAAGAAGGTGCTGCAGAACTATTCCGTATACTTGAATAGAATGGATAGTAGCATTGAATGGATAAAAAACAAATGATAATAAAACATCTTATGATAATAAAATACCTATGTTGAGTGATTTCTAAATTAGTTATACTTAAAGATATGAAGGAAGTGTTGTAATAAGAGCCTGGAATGCTATAAAAAAGCTATTATAAGCTCGATTACAATACTTCCTTAATTTGTTTATTTCTTAATCCCTCTTGCTCTAGTAAAAAAGATTCCTCATGTCTTCCTGCAATAAGATTTATTTTGCCTGAAGTTGAATTTAGAGGTTCTAAGCACCGCAACACCAGCCTCCGGTAATACTTTGTTCACGTATTATTTAATGCATATATTACATTGTACATGCATATAGATTATTGTACATGCATATAGATTTATTGGATATTCATGAGAATTACAGGGGGGATAATAATGCCGGATGATAAGAAAATTATTAAACCAAAGGTTCAAAATCTCATATTGGAAAACAGGCAAAGGTTAAGCATCTCCGGTGTAATTGATGTGGAAAGTTTTAATGAGGAATGTGTTGTTGTGGATACAGAACTGGGATTGTTGATTATCCACGGAGAAGACTTGCGTATAAATAAACTCAATATTGATAACTCAGAGCTTAATATCGAAGGAAATATTATAAGTTGTGAATACAATGACAGAGAGACTGTAAAACCTAAAGGTTTTTTCAGCAGAATGTTTAGATAAGGCCGGTGAAATTCATTGCCAGTTGGGATTAACGTAGAAGTACGTACTTTTTTTTATTCTGTTATGTGTGGGATGTTAACTGGATTGATTTATGACTTTTTCAGAATAAAACGAAAAACAATCAAAACCGGCACATTATTTATTTACCTGGAAGATTTGGTTTATTGGTTTATCGTAGCAGCAGTTGTATTTGCCTTAATATTTTACAGCAATGACGGAGAAATTAGGGGTTATATATTTATCGGGATTATAACAGGTGCCGTCCTTTATGCGTTGTTATTCAGCAAAGTAATAGTTAATGTTTCCGTAAAATTATTGAATTTGCTAGGCAGAGCAATTAAATTTATTTTTTTTATTGTATTGTATCCTTTTAGAATTGTAATAAGGTTACTTTCTTATCCGGCAAAATTAATTTCAGGATTTATTAAAAAGCTTTTTAGAAGAATTAAAGCAAGCCTCAGAATTAAGTTGACCAAAGTGTCGTTACTGAGAAAAACTTTAAGAAATATGATTAAAAAAATATAATTCATGACGATAATAACAATAAGCTGAAAGGCAATTCTGGTGGGTAAGCGGGCTGACGGATAAGCCGGCAAAAAGAATATTAAAAATATTGAAAAATAAAAAGGATTTTAAAAAGAATTGTAGAATATATTATAATATTTATTGCCAAGCATCATAATGTTATTATATATAAATATAACTATTAAAGTGTTTTAAATATGACTAATTTTTGATACTGCATTATAATTTGTTATAATAAAACCGATTTATGTTTATCTAAATAAAAAATTGTTAAACAGGGGTAAGTTTATATGAACAAAAGAAAAGGCTCTATTATCAGAGTGTTAATTTTAATTGTGTTTATATTATATTTTTGTCATGTTATCATAGAGCAGCAAAAGATAATAAATAATAAGTTGCGGGCTTTGAAAGAAATTGAGGATAAGATCAGGGAAGAAGAGCTATTAAGAGAAGAGCTTCAAAAAGAGAAAGAGATGCTGAGCAGTGAAGAATATATTGAAAAAATAGCCAGAAAAAAACTAGGTTTAGTCAAGCCCGGAGAGAAAATATTTATTGATGTAAATAAGTGAAACATATAGTCATACATAAGTACATAAAAAATAATTGCTTCTAATGCTTGACTAAGACTTGACTGTGTTATATAATCTTATTGCTTTATTACTGCTCAAGCATGCAATTGTTTTTTATTACAATTAGCCGCTTTCTGGCTGCGAAGAATTTTAAGGAGTGAATTATAATTTTATGCCAATTGAAGTAGGCAAAATTGTTAAAGGAAGAGTTTCAGGGATAACCAGTTTTGGAGCTTTTATAAAACTTAAAGACGGCAAAGTAGGATTGGTTCACATCTCAGAAATCGCTGATGAATATGTCAAAGATGTTGCTTCCTATCTTAAAGAAAACCAAATAGTAAAAGTTAAGGTTATCTCTATTGATGATAAAGGAAAGATTAGTTTGTCAATTAAGAGAGCTAATGAAGAATCTAAAAAGGTGAAATCCGGCCCTCCTGAAGAATTCGATTGGGGAAAACCAAATAATTTAGATAAGATGTCTTTTGAGGAACGGCTTTCGAAATTTTTAAAAGACAGTGACGAGAAAATGCTTGACTTAAAGAAAAGTATTGAGTCCAAGAGAAAAAAAGGTAGTAACAGAAAATATGTTAATTATTGACATATAATATATGTTATATGTTATAAAGATTTGTGTTATTTAAGAAATCTTTTAAGAAGGATTAATTTCCAAAAAAAATATATTGACAGCAAATAATATTGGTGGTATTATTATAAAGTAATTTGAAAATGTGCCGGAGTGGCGGAATTGGCAGACGCACAGGACTTAAAATCCTGCGGCCCGCAAGGGCTGTACCGGTTCGATTCCGGTCTCCGGCACCATTAATGTTTAAATAAATTAAATAGAAATAAATGTTAAATTTATAGATTTTGAGAAATTTATAAAAAAGTCTTGACATTTATAAATTAAGTATGTTATATTGTAGAGTGGCGCCGCGGGGTGGAGCAGTCCGGTAGCTCGTCGGGCTCATAACCCGAAGGTCGAAGGTTCAAATCCTTCCCCCGCAACCAGATTAAAACCCTAGAGGCAAAAAGCTTCTAGGGTTTTTTCATATCTTAGTATAAGATTATATGATATTTTGACTACTCATTAAGACTCGACAGCATTAAAACCATCAGGCTTGTTAGTTCTGAACTATTAGGAAAATAAAAATGGTTGAAAATTATGGGGCACTATGTTATATCTTGCTCTTTAAATATTATATAAAAACGCCGAAGAATTATAGTAGAATATCCTAATTTTTAAAACAAAGCAATTGGAAAAGGAGATGAAAAATAATGTCATTAAAGCGGTTTTTAACGGTTGATTTAAGTGATAATGCCATTATCAAATTAATTGCCTCAAAAATAGCTGAAGAAAATTTTACTAGCTATTCAGAAATAAAAAAATTCTTGAAAGATAAATATAACGAAAAGTCAACGAAAGAATTAGAGGAGAAATACTTATCTCATAAATATAAAAAGAAAGCATTGGAATCCATGAATCTAGAAAATATACAAATAAGTAGCATATCTGTAATTCCGATATTTTTGACTTTAATTACATCAATAGCTGCTAATAATCAAGTGCATGCTGTGTATATTAAAATAGCTGCCGTGATTTATGTGTTAATCACCTGTATTTTGGTATTATTAGTAAAAGAAATCATTTATAAAAAGGCTATAAATATAATATATTGCAAATTAGCTATGGAAGTTATTGAAGAAATACTTAATGAGAGAAACGAAACAAAAGTTCAAATTGAAGAACCTAAAAGCATTGTATAAAATGCTTATAATGGTTAAAGAATTGGTAAAAGCCCCTTATATACATCTCTTACTCAAAACTAAGAAATAGCAATATTGAAAAATTATTCGCTATCTAAGCTAAAATTATTGTGATTATTCTCCTCATCAGGTATACATGGCAGTATTATAGTAAAGGTTGTTCCCTTTCCTAATTCGCTTTCTACTTCAATTCTGCCATTGTGTTCTTTAATTATTCCATAGCAGATATTCAATCCTAGACCTGTTCCCTTTTGCTTGGTTGTGAAAAAAGGAGTGCCAATTTTTTCTAAATCTTCCTTCGCTATACCTTTACCGTTATCGGAAATTTTAATAAACATTTCGTTTGTTTGCTTATTATATCCTGTTGATATCTTAAGCTTTGCGTATTTTTGTTCCACCATGGCTTCAACTGCATTTTTGCATATATTTAATATTACCTGCTTTATTTGAGATTCATCGCATAAAAGATACCTTTCTTCTTCCGACAAATCAAACTCAACAGTTACACCCTTTATAATAGATGAAGCTTCAATCATACCTTTTATAGAACGTACAATATCATACATAGAAGCTTCCTGAAGGGTGGAGTGTCTGGGTTTTGATAAGAACAGAAATTCGCTCATTATTGTATTCAGTTCATCAATATTACTATTAATTTTTGCAATATGATTTTTTATAGTTTGATTTTCAGTAAGCATGTCTATCAGTTGGATACGTCCTTTTATTGTCGATAAATAGTTGCGGGTTTCATGAACTATTCCCGCACCCATCTGTCCCAATACAGCTAGTTTTTCTTGTTGCACAAGAGCTTCCTGCTGAGCTTTGAGTTCTGTAATATCAGTACCTGCTATTATTACTCCAATTATGTCTTTATCTATATTATATATGGGGGTAATATGTACTAACAGGGTTTTTCTTTTATCATCGGTTTGAAATGAAACTTCGTGTAGCTGGTTTGATTCATGGCCTTCAAGTGCCGCATCTAAAAGCTGCCTGCATCTTTCATCTATAAATTTATAAATTACTGATACATTCATACCAATCAATTTCTCTTTTTTTGCATCGAACATTTCCTCTAATGCTTTATTGCATAAAACCACTTTTTTGTTTTTATCTATCATTAATATGATGTTACTTACTGCATCTAATATGGTCTGAGTTTGCAAGTTGATATTTTGAAGCTCCTGTTCTCTTCTTATGTCGTGAAGAATAATTAGGTATCCGCTGCTAATTTTGTGTTTGGACACCCTCAGCTTTACATTTTCACCTGACTTTGTTTTGTAAGTTCTTATAATACTATTTGCATGGTTGTCTATATCGGAGGTATAATTAGAGTTATCTATGGAGTTGGCGTTTGCATCAGTAGTATTTGTACTTGAATCATTAAAGTTGCCGCTTGCACTTGTTATTTTTAAGCATTCGGTTTCAGTAAGGCCATATAAGTCTTCTTCGCTATAACCTAATAAATCTTCAAACTTTTTATTAACATGCCTCATTATACCGTTATTATCAAATCTTATAATCGCCTCAGGAAGAGTATCAAGTATCTCATTTAAGGTAGTGGTAAGTTCATTTGCTTCTTTTAATGTTTCTTTAAGATTTTTATGTTCTTGTTCCAGTTGACAAATATACGGATAGTTCATGGTCCCTATGATTATTCCTTTTAAAAAGTAAATATTTGCGAAAACTTTCAGTATATGACCTACAGTAAGATTGCATGAATTTATTGAGGGATAATGAATAAAACATGCCTCTGATAGAATATAGGCGATTAAAACCGGAATTATGTACTTGTTAAGTAATGTAATATAATTAGGCGATAAATAATAAGATTCGTAGTTGATTTGACTGTTGTTATTATTGAAAAAATTATCTTCCTTACTGTAATTATCTTCCTTTCTGCTTTTACTATTACTATGGACTATAGTTTTTGCTTTAATCAATGTAAGAAAAAGAATTAGCATTACAGTTCCTTCAAGTATGGATTTTAGTGGTGTTGTTCCGTCAGATGTAAATAATCGGAAAAATGTTAAGTTAACTTTGAATACAAAATATGAAATTATTGTAACGCCTATTATGATAATTGTTAGAGCGAAATATTTGTTAAAAATAAAATGTTTATCAAAAAAAAAGTTGATAACTTTTAAATTTTCATTTTTTAATTTTGTTTCTTTAAATGTTTCATTTTTAAATATTTTTATATGTTGTGTATATATGTAAAGTACTATGGCTTGTGAAAATCTGCCTAATATCTGAAATTTGGCATAATAATTGCTATAGATACCAGATGGTGTATTTATTTCCAAGAAAAAGAACGTATGTAAAATATCAAAAATGGCAACGATTAAATATCCGAACCCCAATATTTTATAAGGTGTACCTACTTTATCGTAGACCAGCCATATGGAAAAAAACAAAAAAAGGTTGGTATAGATACATGTCAATTCCAATATTGTGTGAAATAAAGCATAATTACTAATAAATATTGTATGTACAAATATTGATAAAGGAATTATAACTATAATGGGCAATAAGCTTCGTAAAAACAATTTCCTTGAGCTGTCATAAGGCTTAATGCCATTATCATCGATATTAGCGTTCATTTACGTTCCACCTGCCTATAAAGCTTTACTGCCATGTTATAATTTTACATAAGTTTATAAAAATTTACAACATTAATTAGAAATTCGATCATTAAATAGGCTAAAATCAAATATCTTTCCGATATAAACTTCGGCAAAAAAAGGGAAATACTTAATGCACGTGAAAAGTACAAATAATTGAACAAGGAGAAAAGCGGATGCAAGTAAGATGCAAGTAATTAATTTAAATCGAAAAATTTTAATTTAATGTGGAGAAATTGTGGATATGAAGAAATTATATATTGAAGAAATTATAGATGTAAAGAAACAATGGATGCGAAGAAATTATGGAAGGTGCATGTTAAATAAAATACACCTTCCATCCATCAAACTTCCGTTCATTAATGTAGTTCTTATCTTATTTTTTAGGTTTCAGTTTTGAAGCAATTTTCATAAACATTGTCTAAAGCATATTTGCTTGGTATACCAGGTTCCCTGTTTATCCATTTGCCGTTTGTAAAATCAGGAAAGGCAACGGGGCTGCTTCCGGTAGCAACTGATTCTTCGGAAAGAGCAGTAACAGCCATCCAAGTAGCAGTATCGTATACATCTATTGGAGTATTGGTTTTGGCTTTTATACTTTCAATATAAGCTCTAAGAACAAGATAATCCATGCCACCATGTCCTCCCCTAACTCCTAGGCTGAGGTATTCCTTCCATAAAGGATGCTCAAACTCTTCCAGATACTTTTCAAAGGGTTCCCACGTATGTTCGGGACTTCTTCCTTCTATGTAAATGGATTTATTATCTTCCATCCAAATTCCCTTCGTTCCTTGAACCCTTCCTGCTCTTGAGTAAGGACGCGGGAGGGATGTATCGTGGATTAAGAGCACGGTTTCGCCATGAGCACATTTTATCATTGTTGTCACTATATCACCTAAAGCAAATTTTGCTTTGGCAAGAGGATGATCCTCGCCCTTGTTTTTTCTGACCCATTCATTTATTCCCCTGGATTTTGAAGCCATGGATGTTAAGCTTACGAATCTATTACCCCTGTTAATATTAAGGCATTTGGCCATGGGACCTAGTCCGTGGGTAGGATAAACATCTCCGTTTCTGTTCAAATAGTTATGTATTCTGTAATGCCTGTTTTCATAGCCACATGCTACTTCTTGCCTGAGGTCGTGTTCATATCCGCATTGGCAATGGATTAATTCACCAAAAAGATTCTTTTTTACCATGTTGAGTATAGCCATTTCTACTCTTCCGTAATTACAGTTTTCAAGCATCATACAAGGCGTACCGGTTTCTTCGTACGTTTTGACCAGATCCCAGCAATGTTGTACAGATGTTGCCCCACCAACTTCCATACCGACGTATTTACCTGCTTTCATTGCAGCAAGTGCTATTTCCACATGAGTAGTCCAAGAAGTAGCAATAACAACACCATCAATATCGTCACGCTTTACTAATTTCCTATAATCTTTATATCCTTCCGGTCTTGGCCTGCCGGCAGCTTCTACCTGTTCTATACCCATTTGAAGCCTATCTTCGTAAACTTCGCATACTGCAGGAACTTCAACATCATCCATCTCAAGAACATTTCCAAGAAGACCTCTCCCTCTGCCGCTTAAGCCTATAAAACCTAATCTGACCTTCTTTTTGCAACTACCCTGAAGACTGCTGGTACAATTGCTCATTTTAATTCCTCCCTAGTTTTTTTATATCTTTTTTATATAAAAATAAAAAAAGATGCCGTTTTATGAAAAAAACTATTGTATTTAACGCATATTAACTTCAAATAATGCTTTGCTGCCTAGTTTCACAGTTTCATTGCTTTATCATTCGCTTCTACTTATATTCGGTTCCCTTTATATTATATTATTGATTAATCTTTACTTCAAATATATAATGAAAATATAAAATGTAAAAAATGGAACAAATCATAGTATTGAACAAATTGTAGCAAAAAACACAAATCTTAGTAAATAATAAAATAGTAAGAACAAATCATGGTAAAGTGAGGGCTGAAAATGATCGAACTGTCGAATGTGAGTAAAACATTTAACGGTAAGGTTAGAGCAGTTGATAATGTTACATTAACTGTAAAGGATGGAGAAATATTTGGATTTTTGGGACCGAACGGAGCAGGAAAGACTACTACAATAAAAATAATTACCGGAATATTAAATGCTGACAGCGGGAGTGTTAAAATAAACGGATACGATATAAAAAAGGATGCCATACAGGCTAAATTCCAGTTTGGCTTTGTACCGGACGACCCTAATATGTTTTTAAGATTAAAGGGAATAGAATATCTTAACTTCATGGCAGATATATATGATGTTCCGTCGGATGTTAGGAGGCAGAGAATAGAGGTCCTAGCTGAAAGATTTGAAATGACGAAAGCTCTTGGAGATCAAATTCAAAGCTATTCTCACGGAATGAGACAAAAAATAGTTATTATGGGTGTTTTAATACACAATCCCTCTGTATGGATACTCGATGAACCTATGACAGGTTTGGATCCGAAATCATCCTTCACATTGAAGGAAATGATGAGAGAACACGCAGATAAAGGGAATACAGTATTTTTCTCAACTCATATTTTGGAAGTTGCAGAAAAAATATGTGACAGGGTAGCCATAATCAATAAAGGCAGAATATTGTTCAGCGGTAACCTTGAAGAAATGAGGGAACATTTTAAGAGCAATGAATCCTTAGAAAAAATGTTTTTGGAGCTGACGCAAAATGAATAGGAAAGTTATCATATTAACAAAAATACTTTTAAAAAGCGGTTTTGGAACACAGGAAAAGAGAAATAAGAAAGGCAAAATCAGTATTTTTGACAAAAAAGCAGTCTTATATTTAATTATAGCTTTATCTTTATTACCTCTGATAACCTCCATAGTAACCGTGACAGCCTCTATTTATAATGCTCTTGCCCAGATAGGCCAGCAAGGAGTTATCCTAAGCCTGGGTATTATTGCTGTTTCATTTGTAACGTTCTTCTTTGGTATAATTTATGTTTTGAATGTGTTCTATTTTTCGAGCGATATAGAAAGATTGCTTCCCCTTCCTTTAAAGCCGTCTCAAATACTTGTGGCAAAGTTTCTTACGGTAGTGTTTTATGAATACCTTACTGAATTGATAATGTTGTTTCCCATATTAATGGTTTATGGAGTCAAAAACGGTGAAGGTATTGCTTTTTACCTTATGTCAGCGGTAGTATTTCTTTTAGTGCCTGTAGTTCCTTTGATCATGGCCTCCATAATTGTAATGATTATAATGAGATTTACCAATATCGGGCGGCATAAAGATTTATTCAAGATAATAGGTGGTATTATTGGCATAGTCCTTGCACTGGGACTTAACATGGTAATTCAAAATGCGGTTAGTAGGTCTCTCGATCCAAAAGCCCTTCAGGATATGCTTCTTTCGGGCGGAAATTCTTTTGTTGGTGTAATAGGAAAAATGTTTCCCGGAGCTGAATTTGCAGCAAAAGGATTAGCAAATTCGACAAGTATCAATGGGCTGGTAAATCTTCTTGTATTCGCAGCACTGGCTGCTGTTGGTTTCCTTATATTTATTTATCTTGGAGAAATTGTATACTTTAAAGGCGTTATTGGGTTGTCGGAAGCAGGTGGGTCAAAAAGCGCCGATATTGAGAAATTAAGGAAAAGGAGCGTCAAAAATTCCAAATTAAAATCTTACCTAGGCAAGGAAATTAAGCTGCTCATCAGAACGCCGATTTACTTTTTAAATTGCGTACTTACAAATTTTATATGGCCTGTGATTTTTTTAGTAATGCCTGTGGTCCAGTCTGCAGGAACAAATGATGTAAGCTTTGATATGCTCAGGAGTGTAATAGCAAATAGTGAAAATGCCAGCATAGTATTGGCATCAGCAGTTGCAGCAGCCATATTTATAGCGGGGACAAATGGAATTACAGCCACGTCCATATCAAGAGAAGGGCAGCAGTTATACGTAAATAAATACCTGCCCATGAGCTATACGGAACAGTTGTATGCTAAAGTATTATGCGGGATTATTTTTTCAACAATCGGTATGATTGGATTAATAGTAACCGTAGCTGTGCTTTTAAAGCTTGGGACGGTTATTGCCATACTTTCCTTCATCGCAGGATTTATTGCTATATTTTCAACTTCCTTAACAGGTATACTTATAGACCTCTACAATCCTAAGCTTAACTGGGACACCGAACAAAAAGCAGTTAAGCAAAATATGAATGTTGTGGTCAACATGCTGATATCAATGGCATTGGCGTTTTTAACCGTTTTTGGAATTACCATGCTGGAAACAGATTTATATACAACCTTTGCTATCCTGGTTTTGGTATTCGGAATACTGGATATTGTATTATACAGGTTTCTTGATTATAAGGGTGCAGAGATATTTTCAAGGATTGAGTAGAATTTGAATTTTGTAGAATTGTTGAGATTTTTGACGTAATGCAGTATAATGTGAGAGGAACATTAGTTATGCAGAGTTTTAGTTAAGAAATGAATGGAGGAACCAATCAAAATGGTTGATGAATCTAATAAGGAGAATACAGAAAATATAACCAGGATACCTTTCGCACCGCTTGGCATCATAGCGATGGAAAGCAGCAAAGAGCTGTGCGAAAAGGTGGATAGGTGGCTTGTTCAGTGGAGAAATGAATATGTCAGTCAGGAGAATCACTATTTGTATCCTGGTTATAAAAAAGATTCTTTTATAATATCGGCAAAATGCATCAGGTTTAACAACGGGGAAGGAAAAGCAGTAATTAATGATACTGTTAGGGGACATGATCTTTATATTATTTCCGATGTTGGAAATTACAGCTGTACTTATAAAATGTTCGGAATGGACTGCCCAATGAGTCCGGATGATCATTTTCAGGATATAAAGAGGATGATATCTGCTATCGGGGGAAAAGCCAGAAGAATTACGGTTATTATGCCAATGCTTTATGAAGGAAGACAACATAGAAGGGTATCGCGTGAATCTCTTGACTGTGCCATAGCACTGCAGGAGCTTGAAAGATTAGGTGTAGATAATATTATAACATTCGATGCTCATGATCCCAGAATTCAAAATGCCATCCCGCTTATCGGATTTGACAGCATATTACCTACTTACCAGATAATCAAAGCTTTGTTAAACAGCGAGAAAGACCTCATTATAGATAAATCCCATATGATGGTTATAAGCCCGGATGAGGGAGGAATGGGAAGAAATATCTACTATGCTACGATGTTAGGTCTTGATCTGGGGCTATTCTATAAACGCAGAGATTACACGAAAGTTATAAATGGTAGAAATCCTATAGTTGCTCACGAATTTCTTGGTGATTCTGTTGAGGGTAAAGATATATTGATTACTGATGACTTACTGTCCACAGGAGAGTCAATAATTGACATTGCATTAGAATTAAAACGCCGTAAAGCAAGAAGAATCTATGTAGCAGTAACATTTGCTTTATTTACCGATGGTCTCGACAAATTTCATAAGCTGCATCGAGATGGAGTTATAACAAAGGTATTCGCAACCAACTTAACTTATAGAAGGCCCGAATTAAGAAATGCTCCATGGTATGTAGATGTTGACATGTCAAAGTTTATTGCATATTTAATTGATACTTTGAATCACGATCAGTCCATAAGTAAATTGCTTGATCCTTCCGAAAAAATCCGAAAAGTATTGGACGAATACAAGAGAAAACGTGGACAAGCATGACAAGCCTAAAAACGAAAAATTTAGGTCAGGCGTGAGAGCCTGACCTTTTCCCATTCACAACTTCGGAACCAAGCCTATCTATTTATTTCTTTTCTATGCTTTTGCTTTGTTTAAATCTTTAATCCTTTTATTTATCTCTTCCCGTTTTTGCAATAACCATTGAGCGTCTTTTGGATATTGTTTAAATGTTATCGGCTGATTTAAGTCTTCTTCCAGCAATTTTAACACTTCTTCTTTACCTATATAGTTTTCCAGAAGCTTAAGCGCTCTTAAATCCTGAAGAGCTTCGTAGAATACTTCGAATTTTAAAGAACTAATTGGTTCTCCGTTATCTCCGGGATAAACCGAATAGGCATCACCTGACGGAAAGGCACACCCTGCGTCAGTTACCTTGAAAGGATCTATTGGATATCTTGAGTATTGCGAATACCAGAAATTATAGCCCCATTGCAAAAATCCTTTGATGTCAAATTTGTATAGTTGGATTCCTAAAATTCTGTTTCTTGCAGAAGGCATATTAAAGAATCTATTAGCTACTTCTTTATATTGACTGCAACAGTAATAAGTCCAAAGATTAGGAACTTTGTTTTCAAGGAAAGGTTCTATATGATTGGTTGCAGGAATTGGGTTT
Organism: Clostridiaceae bacterium; assembly: GCA_012840075.1. GTDB lineage: Bacteria > Bacillota > Clostridia > Acetivibrionales > DUMC01 > DUMC01. The sequence continues at coordinate 54,875 of DUMC01000145.1, forward strand.
TTCACCAGACCCGTCTCGTAAAACTCATAATTCGATAATGCATCTATAACGGGGAAGTCTTTTACATATTCGTTTATAATATTACTTGCGTTTTTGTAGAATTCAAAATGGTCGATATGCGGCTCATCGGAAATATGAAAATAGCATCTTTTTTCCAGGTTATTTTCTTTAATAAAATTAATCAATTGAGGTAGGAACTGACCTAAAAAGTTTTTGTATTCATCACCGGTAGCATCCGTTTCCCATCCGAATATTTTTTTGTACTCACCATTTTCAGTAGCCATAATTTTTGGAGCATGTTTTGCTCCCCATTGGGTGAAAAGGTGGGAGAGTTCAAAGTATTCTACACCAAGAGAAAGACACATATCGACCCATCGTTTTAATTTTTGGAAGTTAAATTTATATTCATCGCCGCATTTTTCAACATCAACTAACTGCACGGTAGGTCTTTCCCCACCTACAGCCGTATCAAGAGGTGGAGTGAATAAAGGCGTTAGAATCATATTAATGCCGTGTTTAACTGCCATTTGGACATATTTTCTTATTATTTCCCAATGTTCCTCACTAAAGACATCCACTTTATACCAGGTAGCAAGGCAATCGGTGTGAAACCATTGAGTGTGAATTAATTCCTGTTTTGGCAGTAAAGCATCGATGATTTCCAGTTGAAATTCTGCGCTACCAAGCTCTTCACCCGTGGGTCTTTTGAATGTTATGTTTATGGAATAATTTCCGGGGGCTGCATTGCAATTGGGATCAATAGTAATCCATAAGGAACGCCATTGTTTAGGTAATAAAATTAAACCATCCGGACCTAAAGGAAGAAGCGGATCGGGATAAAGACCGGGCACAGAACGCAGGATATTGTCATCGTGGTCAGCATAGCAAGGCATTTCCGATGGAACCAGGCCGACTTTGCGGATAGTAATCCAGGGGGAAAGCTCTGAATCTATTTCTACTTTTACTCCTTTAACCATGAATCCATTCCATCTGTATGCTACTTGATAGGAATAAACTTCATTAAGCAGCATTGAGCCTTTTTTCCACTCCGTTGCTTTGAGCTCTTCATCTGCGAAAACCTTTTCCAAAGAACTTAAAACTTTAATTTCCAAATTGTAGCTTAGCATATATGACCATCCTTTCTAAAATAATTATTAGTGGAGCTAATATATTTTCGGTGTTCAAACTAAAAAATGTATATAGGAGATTTTATTAAATTCCATCATGCTATTAGTTTTCGTTAGAATGCCTTTTCGCAGCTACAAAAATCAATGGGTTTATTGTATTATATCATGGGTTTGTATTATGAATCAATTTAAATGACTCAATACCACTCAAATTTATCTTGTCAGCTTTTCGTGAATTTTTTATCCATGTTTATTTAGGAATATCCACAAGCCTGACATTAAATTTAATTTTTGCTGAAAAGGTTTAATTTTAAGTAAAATATGAGAAGTTAAATTATATGAGTTGATATATCATATATTATAGATTTACAGGAAACTATATGCAACGCAAATATGATGCAATGCAAATATGCAATTTAATATAAACAATGGAGGGGTAAGTATGACGCAACAAGGAGATTTATCAAACCTGGCTTTATATGGAGGTCCGAAAACGAGGACAAAACCTTTTGCCGGTAGAAGTTTGATAGGAGAAGAAGAGAAAAATGCAGTAATTGCTCTTTTTGACCAGTCAATAGCCACCGGTGAAGCTTTTGGATATAACGGACCGGAGGAAGAAGCATACTGCAAAGAATTTGCCGAATTTATGGGCGGCGGTTATGCAGATGCAGTTAGTTCGGGAACTAATGCAGTTTATGTCGCATTAAGGGCGCTGGGTATTGAGCCTTTTACCGAAGTAATTGTAAGCCCCATTACGGACCCAGGGGGAATGATGCCTATACCGCTTATTAATTGTATTCCTGTAGTAGCTGATTCTGCCTCAGGCAAGTATAATACAAGTGCAGAAGAAATAGAAAAGGTAATTACTCCGTTAACCAGTGCCATTGTAGTGGCCCATATAGGCGGTGAACCTTGTGATATTGATAATATAGTAGAACTGGCTAAAAAGCACAATATTCCGGTCATCGAAGATGTTTCGCAATCCCATGGTGCAAAATATAAGGGCAAGTATTTAGGAAGTTTCGGAGACATTGCAGCCTTTTCCACTATGTTTGGGAAACACCACTGCACAGGCGGACAGGGGGGAATAGTTTACACAAAGAGAGAGGATCTCTACTGGAAGATAAGAAGAGTTGCGGATCGTGGTAAGCCTTTCGGGCTTCCTGAAGGGTCAACTAATTGTGTGGCTTCACTGAATATGAATCTGAATGAACTGGCCGCTGCTATAGGAAGACAGCAACTCAAAAAACTTCCGGGAATTGTAGAACGCCGTCGTAAATTTGTTGCTAAGCTTACGGAAGAATTTAAGAATTTAAAGACTATTAAGATACCGGAACAGTTACCGACTGCAGAACCTTCATACTGGTGGTGGAGATTGGAAGTTAATATTGATAATATTACTTGCGACAAGGAAACTTATTGCAAAGCATTAATTGCAGAAGGCATTTCACTGAACCCGTCATACAGGGCAGCTATGCCGCATAAAATGGATTGGTTCAAAAATCGTGCAGTTTTTGGAACCAGCGGATATCCATGGGCAGCACCTGAATATAAAGGAGACAGAAACCGTGAATTCCCGACTCCCAATGCTGTAGATGCAACTGAACGGCAATTTAATCTTACGGTTTTTGAAAGCTGGACGGATGAAGATGCGAAAGACATTATAGAAGCATTCAAAAAAGTGGAAAAGGCTTTCATCAAAAAATGAAACCTTCATTAAAAATGAAACTAAATGATGCAAGTCTAATAATTATTTAGAAATTCTGAAAACAACCTTATTCAGTGGGGAATTGTAATATCCCCACTGAATAATCCGATTGAAATACTCCGACTGAGTCTCAAACAGAGCGAATTTGCTAAAGCTTATTTTTGTGTCCTGTATTTCATTCTGTACTCTCCGGGAGTGATTAATACATATTTCTTAAAGGTTCTGATATAGCTAAAACGATTATTATATCCAACCATTTGTGCTATTTTTTCTATACTAATGTCTGTCTCAGTAAGTAAAGTTTTTGATTTTTCGATTCTTACCCTTGATACATATTCCCAGAAACTAATGCCCATTTTTTCCTTGAAAATTTTACAGAAGTAAGGTGAGCTATACTTGAAGTGTTCAGCTACAGTAAGAAGGGATAGTTCCTGTGAATAATACTTATCAATATACTCCTTTATTTCGTTAACAAATCCTCCGGCATTATCTTTTGCCTGGTTAATCTGATAATCAATAATCAATCTGAATTGAGAGCTGATCCATTCTGTAAATTGCCGTATGTTTTTAAACTTGTCTATTGAGAAGGAAGAGGAATAATTTTCACCGAGAACTTTATGTATATTTAGATTGAGTTCAAACAAGCATCTTTCAATTATACCGCAAATATTAGATAAGCATATTTCAATGTGCTGAAAGTTTTTATTACGTTCCATTATATATCCTATCATATCATTTAACACAAGTATGGCTTTGTCATAATCATTAAGCTTGATTAATTCAATTATTTTCTGTTCCATTTCAATGGGATAAACAAGCTTTTCAACTTCACTTCCGCTTATATCCGAATATCTTATTACAGGATTGTCGTCTCTCAGAAATCTGTATGATAAGGCTTCGAGAGCTTCTTTATATGACATACCTATATTGGCGATATCATCATATCTTCTTCCAATTCCAATGCTGACGGGAATTTTCAAGTAATTCTCAATGCTGGTTCTAAGATCTTCAATAGTCTGCTCAATTATGGCATCAACTTCATTTATATCGTTTGTTGAGTTAAACTTAAGTAAAACCAAGATATTATCTTCGGAATCCTGCGAACAATTAGTTTGAACATCCAAATCTTTGAACACTGTTTCAATAACGCTTATTACTGAAATTTTCCGAAGTTCGAGCTCTTCTACGCTAACAGAACCGATACCGGGTGAATCACATTTAAATACTGCAACTTTAAAATAATCATAGTTAAGGTCCAATTCCAGAAAAGATGCTCTTTTCCTGATTTCACTCCTGTTAATCAGCATTCCGGAAATTAGCTGATTCAGAAATAATTCTCGCATGAAAGCTTTATTATCATTTAGCTGGCTTTCCAGCGCTTCATTGTTTTCAAGTAAGGTCTTCAGGCTGTTTTGTATTATTGATATATCGCTCAGATTTTCATCATTCGCAACATCAACTTTTGAGGATTTTTTTATATTCCAAATAATCTTTTGTATTGGATTGTATAATTTGGAAGATAAAAATAACGAGATTAAAATTATTATCAATAGAAGCAGAGTAAATATAACTACACTTAGATTCCTGATATAGGTAGATTTTTCGTAGATTTTACTTTCGGAAGCAATATAAAACAGTTTCCATTTGTTGACTTTGGTTGTTTTGTAGTAAGAAATCATTTTCAAACCATTTACTTCAAGGTTAAAACTCCCTGAATCCGAATTTACATAATCCTCGGGTACATCTATGATATCTGCAATATTTCTATATATATAGTCATCTTTATTAGAGGAGAGAATAACACCATCTCTGTTTACAAGACATGTGATTGCTTTTGGATCACCATAAGTTATGTTCTTTAACAGATCTGAGATAATTTTTTCATCTATATTTAAAATAATCGCACCTTCCTTAGCGGAAGAATCATAAGGTATCTTTGTTAAAAGCGTTATTATGTTATTAAATGAATTTGCCGAAGGGTTATTCCTATCTTTAACTTTTCGAGTATTCAATATTTCAATGGAACTATCCATATCGCTAAATGCATTGTACCAATCTTTATCGTAATAATAATTTAAGTCCATTACTCCGCTGTAATCAAGTATATAGTCACTTTTCCTATAATATATGGATATACCTTTTATATAATTACTGGAGTTTATAGAATTTGAAAGAAGTTCCTGAATGTTTTTGACTTCCTGCTGTTTTTGAGGCATGAGATCACGAGGCAAATATGCAAATTGTGTGATGTTTGAATTCATTGCATGATTTATTGACAGCTTTCTCATTTCTTCAAATAATATATTCATTGTATTTATTGTTTCATTTATCTTTTCAACTTCAAGTTTTTCAATTTCACTATCTAAATTTGGAAGTATATAAAAATAAGTGTAAAAGCTTACCGCTATCATTAGGGATATGGAAATGACTATAAAAGCTACGAAAAACTTAACGAACAAGTTGTTTGTTAAAAATTTTTTGAATTTTAGAAAGTATGCGATAATGCTCATACCGACCCTCTTGCTTCATAATATGTATGAATGTGATTTCAATCTAATATTAACAAAATACAGCTGTTATTACAATAGAGTTGTATTGGTAATGATAAATGCTTTGGTAAGTTTCTGTGACAAATCTGTGACAAATATTATCATATTGTTGCATATATTACTGTTCCGGCCAGTAAAATCATATTTGCAACTTTATAGAAAGAATTGAAACTTGAATATGGTTTTTGGAAGAATATAATAAAAGTATCATGTGTGTAGTTCGAACTACGTGTTAAAGATTTTTAAGAAGAAGCTTAGTAGAAAACCGGTTAAATTATGACAATCCGGATTGGATGAAAATCTTTGAATGATCAGGGTCCTGGTTAAGTTCTAATATGTAGTTTTTCCGGTTTTATTAGAAAAAAATTATTAGAAAAAAATATGATCTTATTTAGTTTTAATATTCATTTAATTAATTTAGTTAATTCACAAGGAGGATGTGAAATTTATGGCAAATTCCAAATTTAAAAAAGTTACGGTTATATTACTGGCAATATGTATTATAGCATCCTTTGCATTATCTGCATGCTTGAAGACATCTGACAGCGGTAAAACGGATAATTCAAGTGCAAATAATCAGGTGACTACAGGTAATTCTAATGCATCTCAGTCACAACAGGAAAAACCATATGAATTCAGCATTTTCAGATCCACATGGACAGATCTGGATGAAGATAATGACCTGATTATCAATGAGATTAATAAAAGGCTTAATGTAAAGATAAGAATATTAACAGCTCCTTATGAAACATGGATTGAAAAGTATAACATTCTTATAACTTCGGGTGATGTACCGGATTTATCTGTGACAACAGGTCCAGGAACCTTGAATTTCAATGATTGGGCAAAACAAGGTATATTTCTTGAGATTAAAGACCTTTATGAAAAGCATTGCCCAAACATTCAAAAATATTTAAGTGATGATATAATTAAAGCACATCTGATAAATGGTGGATTGTATGGTATTCCGAAACCTTCTTTGTCTGATTCCACATTTGCCATCAGAGCAGACTGGCTGAGAAAGCTAAATATGGAAATGCCTAAAACCCTTGACGACGTGTATCAGGTATTGAAAGCATTCAGAGATAATGATCCTGATGGTAATAATCAAAACGATACATATGGTTTATGCTCAGAAGATACTTTGAATACAATTAATTTTGTGTTTAGTGCTTTTGGAGTGCATTGTCCGCCAACTGACGCTACAAAGTGGGTACCTGACGGAAACGGCAAGCTTACATCGAATATATTGGAACCTGGTGTTAAAGATGCAATTATTTACGTTACCAAATTATACAGGGATAAAATCCTTGATCAGGAGTGGATGCTCACAAAATCTCAGGCATACCTTGACAAAGTGCATTCAGGTAAAGCTGGTGTTTTATCAACAGGTTTCGGGTCCATGCTTGTAAGTGAATCTAACATAAAGGCAAATGACCCTTCTTGTGAACTTGCCATTATGGAAGGTATAACCGGACCTGAAGGAAAGTTTGTGCGTCCTATGCAAACCGGTTTTTATATGGTATCCTCAATATCAAGTAAGGCTACTAATCCTGTTAAAATTCTTGAGTTCCTTGATTTCTTAATGAGTGATGAAGGTGACAAGCTGATCAGGTATGGTATTGAAGGCATTACTTATACTATGAAAGACGGAAAACCTGTTGTGAATATGGAAGAAGCTAAAAAGTATGGCATAGAATCAGGCCATAAATTCAGACAAATATTGCAACCTCCTGTAATATCAATTCCTCAGGAAGATCCCAGAGTTCCCGAGTTATTGGAAATGTCTAAAGTATTGTTCGAAGGTCCGTTTTATCCTGCTCCCACACTTCAACCTGAATCATTAAAAGAAGTTATAACGCAACAAGGTCCTGATTATGTGAAAAATGCTGTAACTATGATTATAACCGGAGATAAGGATCCTGGTGAGGAATGGGACAAATTCATTGAAGAATGGAGAAAAACAGGCGGAGATAAATTAATTCAGGAAATAAATGAATTATACGAAGCAAATAAATGAGATTGACGAACTAAGATGAATATTCAGCAAATAACGAATATTTAATGAATTCTCTGCAGGTATGGGAATTCCTGTTGGTTTATATTTCCATACCTGTAGAGAAGAAAACATTGTTTTATAGTTTAAACAATAATGATGATTTATTGTTAATGATTTCTATTTCCGAATAGGGTGAATAAAATGCATACGGTAAAAACATCTAAAAACAGTTTGGTCAAATATATATGGAAAAACAGGTTTATTTATTTAATTCTGGTCCTACCTCTCTTGTATTACATTATATTTCATTACATCCCCATATATGGAATACTAATAGCATTTCAGAATTATGTTCCCGGTAGGTCATTTATTGGAAATGAGTGGATAGGGTTTAAGAATTTTGGGTTAATATTTAAATCTAAACCTTTTATCGAGGCTTTGAGAAATACCATATTAATCAGCTTTTATAAAATAATATGGGGATTTCCGTTCCCGATTGTGATAGCTTTATTGTTAAATGAAGTCCGAAGCGTAAAATTCAAAAGGTCAGTTCAAACAGCTATCTATTTCCCGCACTTTGTTTCCTGGGTTATAGTAGGAGGGATATTGGTAAGTTTGTTTTCAATTAATGATGGTCTTGTAAATGAGATACTAAAATCTATGGGACTGAAGTCTATTAATATACTGTCGAATCCAAAGTATTTCAGAAGTCTGCTGGTACTGTCGGAAATGTGGAAAGAAGCCGGAATGCAGTCCATCATTTACTTGGCTGCCATTGCCGGAGTGGATGTTCAGATATACGAGGCTGCTATAATTGATGGGGCAAACAGATGGCAGCAAATAAGGTATGTAACTCTTCCTGAGATAGCCAATACAATATCAATATTGTTCATACTAAGAATTGGAAGTATCTTAAGCGCAGGAATGGAGCAAACCTTAGTGCTCCTGAATCCGTTGGTATCAAGCGTCGGTGAGAATATTGACACATTTGTTTATAAAGTAGGATTAGTGCAGGGAGATTATAGTTTTTCCACAGCAGTGGGTTTATTCAAATCCGCAGTGGGGTATATTTTGATAATAGGCTCAAATTGTCTTTCAAAGAAACTAAAAGGAGAGAGTATTTTCTAAATATTAATAGGTATTTTCCAGAAATTAGAGAGTATTTTCCAAGTATTAATAGGAGTTGAAGAACGATGACATCAAATTATAAAAGAGGTAAATTAAGCAGAGGTAGATTAAGCCTGTTTAACATAATTAATTGTACAATGCTTTTTATATTTGCTTTGTCAGCAATTTATCCTTTTATGTATATATTAACTATCTCATTACTTCCTCTTGAAGATTATTTAAAAGGTGGGCCATTTCTGTTTCCGAAGAATGTGTCATTTGAAGCATACAAACAGATTTTTACGAATGGCAGCATATTTGTATCTTTCAGGTCTTCAGTTATTATTACGGTATTTGGAACAGCAGTTAATATGTTTCTTACCACTTTGTGCGCATATGGATTGTCAAAAACAAAACTCAAGGGGTATAAAATTTTCATAAATATGATCGTATTTACAATGTATTTTCAAGGAGGATTAATTCCTTCCTATATGCTTATGAGAAGTCTTAAACTTATTGATTCTTATTGGGCGGTAATACTTACAGGCGGCATAAGTACATACAATATGCTGGTAATGAGAAGCTTTTTCCTCAATATACCTTCCAGCCTGGAAGAAGCAGCAATAATAGACGGAGCAACGGAACCATATGTGCTTTTTAAAATAATACTTCCCATATCATTACCTGTCCTGGCGACTATTAGCTTGTTCTACGCAGTTGGACATTGGAATGCGTATTTTACCCCAATGATATATCTGAATACACGGAAAAAATGGCCATTACAGGTAATCCTAAGGGAGATACTTTTTGAAACAACGGAGTCTATGAGAATTGCAGGTGAAACAAATGAACTAATGAAATCACCAATAGGACCTCAACTGAAAATGGCTACAGTAATTGTCACTGTGATTCCCATATCCATAGTGTATCCGTTCCTTCAGAAATACTTTGTTAAAGGGGTTTTAATCGGGGCTATTAAGGCATAGTAAGCAAGTAAGCAAAGAATCACAATTTAATAAAAATCACAATTTATTATATAATTTTGGGCACTCCATCTTATAGATATGTCTGTAAAATTCATTTAAAGAATATGCTTATAGATGCATTACAGATGTTTATAAAGTTTAATGAAAATGTTAGAAAAGGAGCTGACTTTAGAAGCTCTAAACAGCATTGCGACAGCTCCCGGAAACATTTTCATCAAATGAATCAAATACGCCTCATCTTAGATTCCAAATACTTAGAATCTAAATATTGAATTTCTTACAAGTACAGATTTCTAAACAAACACCGTTTCTCTAACTCCACACCATTTTTCCCTGAGTTTTGGTTTTTCAATTTTTCCGGTAGGATTTCTGGGAACTTTATCAAAAATTATTCTTTTTGGTCTCTTATATCTTGGCAGCTCTTTACAAAACTCGAGAATCATTTCTTCAGTTACATATCTTCCGGGCTTAACTTCAATAATAGCCACAGGAATTTCGCCTAATCGCCTATCAGGCATTCCAATAACGGCAGCATCTTTAATATCATTGTGAGTTAGAAGGAAATTTTCAACCTCTACGGGATAAATATTTTCTCCTCCGCAAATTACTACGTCTTTTTTGCGGTCTACCAGATACATAAAGCCTTCAGAATCTCTTTTTGCCATATCACCGGTGTAAAGCCAGCCGTTTTTCAATACTTTGGCTGTAGCTTCGGGATTCTTATAGTAACCTTTCATAACGCCGGGTCCTTTTACAATCAATTCGCCTACTACATTATCGGGTACGGGATTTCCCATATCATCTACTATCATAGCTTCCCATCCGTACCCCGGAATGCCTATTGCTCCGACTTTATGAATATTTTCAACCCCAAGATGCACACATCCTGGGCCGGTAGCTTCGCTTAAACCGTAGTTAGTGTCATAAAGCTGATTTGGGAAGTACTCTTTCCATCGGCTTACGAGACTTGGAGGAACCGGTTGGGCTCCGATATGCATTAGTCTCCATTGGCTGAGTTCGTAATTGCTAAGAATAATTTCTCCTCTTTCAATTGCATCAAGAATGTCTTGTGCCCACGGTACAAGGAGCCATACGATTGTAACCTTTTCTTCTGAAACAGCTTCGATAATCCATTTCGGACTTACACCCTTTAACAGAACGGCTTTTCCGCCTACCAGGAGACTTCCAAACCAATGCATTTTAGCCCCTGTGTGATATAAAGGTGGGATGCACAGAAAAACATCATTATGAGTTTGATGATGATGCTTATTTTCTGTTATACATGCAGACATCAAATTTGAATGTGTCAAAATTATTGGTTTTGGTATCCCCGTAGTACCCGAAGTAAAGTATAAAGCAGCTTCTTCATCATCGGAAAATTTAATACAAGGATCGTTTGACGGATATTTTTCAATCAATCCGTTATAAGTGATGTAACCATCAGGGTTGCTGTTTAATATACGTCCTTTAAGCTCGATACAGGATTGGTTTTCAGGGTAGAGCTCATTTTCGACAAAAATAAATTTTTCCACAGTAGGAAGTTCATTCTTTATTTCTAAAACCCTTTCACAGAATTCAGGACCGTAAATGAGCACTTTGCCTTCTGCGACAGCTATACACTTTTGGATTTCGTCTGCAGTAAATCTGAAATTCAGCGGTACAGCCATAGCACCTGTTTTAAGAATTCCGAAATAGCAAGGAAGCCACTCAAGACAATTCATAAGTAAGAGTACTACTTTGTCTCCTTTTTTTACACCAAAATCAATTAAAGCATTTGCAATTTTATTAGCTTGATTTTCGAATTCCAGCCACGTTATTTCTCTGCGGCTGCCAATGGAAGGTTCCCGTTCTACCAGACTGACCTCATTGGAATACAGCTTTGCATTATTAGAAAGTAATTCAGTAATTGTCATTTTTAGACCCCCGTTCTACCGTTCTTCATAATAAAATAAAACAAATAATTAAAATGGTAAAAATCAAAAATTTTTAGCAAAATAAAGCTAAATTCTTAATAGAATAAATGCGCTAAACATCACAAAATAAAAAAATACCTAATAAAATAAATACACTGAAAAATGACTAAATATACTTATACTGCATTAATTTAAAGCATATTTTAGTTAAATATATTTTAGTTTACGAGGTATGCTTTGTCAAGTTTAACAATAAGAACAAAAAGTCAGTATTGTATTCTTTTAATAAACTGATATAATATAATGGGTTAAGTTGTTGATAATGATGAGGCGTTAATGAAATGAGACAAAAATCGGGGTTATCAAATATTTCTGAAATATCTCCAATAGTGTTGATGATAATAACGGTGATAATTTTAATTAGTTTAAACATGCTGGTTTCTAAGGATTTAAATAAGGGTTTAAATATATATAAAACTAACAGATATCTGTTCATCAAACCTTCATCAGCAAATGAAATCAATAATGACACTGATTTAACAAACTATCTTCGAAACCTAATATTTAAATTCTATTATTGTGATCAATTCTTTAATAATATATATTCTGTAAGAAATTCCTCAGGAGGAATTAATAAAATATCCGGATTAAATCTTTTTATACACATCCAAAGAAATCATTTACACATAGCACGATTAAAGGCAGGATAGTTTTTACGTAAATTTGTCGATTTGTTTAGAATATGAGAATATTTAGGCTTATAAGAATAACAGCATTAGAATTTTTTATATAATCAATTTGACTATTGCTAATTGTGATTTATAATGTTAATGAATTATTTATTCGAAACCTTGGTTTGCGAATTTTCCAATAATACCGTGTAAAAAGTTTGTGCACATGCCTCGCATCTTTTGTTTGATTTTGTTGAGGCAAGCCGGCAACAATAACGCACGGTAGATGAGATGTAATATTTTGCCCGATGCCGTCCGGTTAAGGGTTAAATATTATTATCTCAAGAAAGGCAGCTGTTGTGTGCACTTACGCACATTATTATTAACACCTAAATTTGAGTATTTATTTTTTTAATTATTTTTTTATTGTATATTTTTTTAATAAAAGTTACTATTTTAATGTACTAATACTAATACTAGAAGATGCAAAGCAAAAAGAAGATGCAAAGTAAAAAGTTTGACAAAAAAACATAAGCAGTACAAAAAATTTTAAGCAATACAAAATAAGTAGAAAAATAAACAAAAACAAAAAACAGAATCAAAAAACAAAAAATAAAAAACAAAAGGAGAATAACTCCGTACGTGTAAAATTATTTGGACAAATTATTTCTTAATTATGAAATTAATTTTAGCGGGGAGTTATTCTTAAAAAACGGAGGTCATTTTATTATGGAAGAGATTTTTGTAGGTTTTATGAATCTAGGTATTAAACAAATTATAATGTTCCTTATTGGCGGTATACTTATATATCTCGCTATAGAAAAGGACTATGAACCAATGCTCTTACTGCCAATAGGTTTTAGCACTATTTTAGTAAATCTTCCCTTGTCAAGTGTACTTGAATATGAGGGAGCACCTGGAGTGCTAAGAATTCTTTTTGATGCGGGAATAGCAACCGAGCTTTTTCCTGTGCTTATATTTGTAGGTGTAGGGGCAATGATAGACTTTACACCGCTTTTTGTGAATCCGTCAATGATATTCTTCGGTGCTGCCGCTCAGTTTGGAATTTTTGCAACCATTGTACTTTGCATACTCCTTGGAATCGATGACTTGAAGTTAGCTGCATCAATTGGTATTATCGGTGCTGCAGACGGTCCTACGGCAATATTTGTAGCATCCAAATTTGCAAGGGAGTATTTAGGTCCTATAACCGTAGCTGCATATTCTTACATGTCTCTTGTTCCGTTGGTTCAGCCGCCTGTAATAAGAGCTCTTACAACCAAAAAGGAACGTATGATCAGAATGGATTATAAAGATGTAAAAGTTTCAAGAACCGTAAAAATTCTGTTCCCGATATTTATTACAATAATCTCAGGTATAATGGCACCGATAAGCGTTCCATTGGTTGGACTTCTCATGTTTGGTAACCTGATAAGAGAATGCGGAGTGTTGGAGAGGCTTTCAAAAGCAGCTCAGAATGAACTTTCAAATATTGTAACAATCCTACTTGGTATTACAATTGGTTCTACTATGACAGCAGATGCTTTCCTTAAAACTACTACGCTCTTAATTCTGTTGGCAGGGTTAGCAGCTTTTATCTTCGATACTGCAGGTGGAGTAATATTTGTGAAAATACTCAATCTGTTTAGAAAGAATAAGATAAACCCAATGGTAGGAGCAGCAGGTATATCGGCATTTCCTATGTCTTCAAGAGTTATCCAGAGGATGGCAACAAAAGAAGATCCTACAAACTTTATACTCATGCAGGCAGTAAGTGCAAATGTTGCAGGGCAACTTGGATCAATAATAGCCGGAGGAATAATTCTGTCACTTGTTCCTCTGTTGGTAGGTTAGGAGGTTTATGTATATGTTTGGTAATTTAGTAGGTAGTTCAACATTGTCAAAATCACTGTTTCTTTTGGTAGTAGGATTAGCAGGCGTTTTTTCGGTATTAATATTATTTTATATTTTAATTAGAGTTCTACTTAAAGCGTTTCCTGAAAAAGGCAACGGCCAAGGAAATGACTAATAAAAAGCCGGGGAAATGAATAAAAAAAGATAAATCCGGAATTGGAAGCGGCCGGATAGTATTAAACTTTTACACCCGGATAATGTGAATTGAACTTGTTTGGCATGTATTATTTTTGTTAAACAGTGCTAATTTAATAAAATTTTAATATATTAAATTAGAAGTACGGTTAAGGAAAAGTAAACTTAACCGCAGAAAAGACAATATATGTCAGGAGGATAATTTATGACTTGGGTAGTTATTGCAATTATTGTATCTCTGCTTGGATTTGCAACAGCTGGTTATCTGCATTCCTGGGTTATCAAGCAGCCAGGAGGAGGAAAAGAAATTGAAGAAATCGGTTCGCTTATCAGACAAGGTTCACAAGCTTTTTTAAGAAGAGAATATAATATATTGGCAAAGTTTGTTGCCGTAGTAGCAGTTATAATATTTCTTCTCTTGCCTGAACCTGTCTGGTCAAGTCCAAATATTGCGAAGAACCTGATTACAGCCATATCTTATATATTTGGGTCAATATTGTCAGGTTTGGCCGGCCTTCTTGGTATGAATATTGCAACTATTGCAAATGTTAAATCCGCAGTTGCGGCAAAGAAAGGAATAGCTCCTGCTTTTTCAGTAGGTTTCCGCGGAGGAGCAGTCATGGGAATGGCTGTTGTTTCCACAAGTTTATTCGGAGCTTCCGTGCTTTATTTCATAACCAGAGACGCCAATGCTTTACTTGGTTTTAGCTTTGGAGCAAGTTCATTGGCTTTGTTTGCTAAAGCAGGTGGCGGTATATTTACCAAAACTGCCGATGTTAGCGCAGACCTTGCAGGTAAAGTAGAATTAAGTATACCTGAAGACGACCCAAGAAATCCTGCAGTTATTGCCGACAACGTTGGGGATAACGTTGGTGACGTTGCCGGTATGGGAGCAGACTTGTTTGATTCTAATATAGCTTCAATAGCAGCAGCAGTTGTAATAGGTATTGCTTTAAATAAGGTTGAATTAGTGTTCTGCTACGGAGCACTCGGTCTTTTATCTTCCATCATTGGTGTTCTAAATGCAAGAATGGGCAAGGATGGTAACCCGGGTAAAGCCTTGAATATGAGTACTTATATTACAACAGCGATTTTCATAGTATTAACTGCAGTTGCATCACTTGTATTTAATTTCAGCATGCGTATTTGGGGCGCTACGATGGTAGGGTTGATAGTTGGAGTTATTATTGGTATAACTTCAGAATATTTCACATCAGATGAAAAGAATCCTGTTCGGAATGTTGCCAAAGCTTCGGAAAGCGGTCCTGCATTTACTATTATTAGTGGATTTAGTTACGGTTTAATAAGTGCATTGCCTTCTCTCATCGGAATAGGAATTTCAGCTCTTGTAGCTTACAAGCTTTGCGATCCTTTAGGACCAGGATATGCTATGTTCGGAATTAGTATGTCAGCTTTGGGAATGTTATCTATAGTAGGTATGATTGTTTCAAACGACGCTTACGGACCAATTGTTGATAACTCAAGAGGTCTTGCTGAAATGACAGGTATGGGAGAAGACATATTAAGAATCACTGATGAGCTTGATTCAGCCGGAAATACAGTAAAAGCCGTTACTAAAGGATTTTCCATTGCTGCAGCAGGTCTTACTGTTATAGCATTGCTTGCGGCATACCAGGAAATTGTACAAAACGCTACTGGTGAAATCATAACCTTTGATGCAATGGATCCATTGGTATTCTTCGGAGTATTAGTTGGTATAGGAATACCTGCCATATTCTCAGCAATGCTCATGCTTGGTGTGGATAAAAACGCTCAGCGTATGATAGCTGAAATCCATCGTCAATTTAATACCATCCCGGGACTCAAAGAAGGAAAGCCCGGAGTAAAGCCTGATTATAATAAATGTATAGATATTGCAACAGTAGGTGCATTAAAAGAATTGTTACCTGCGGGAGCAGTGGCAATAATATCTACATTGGTAGTAGGCTTCGTTGGCGGTATCCAAGCAATCGGAGGATTCCTTTTAGGAAATATCACCTCAGGTCTTTTAATTGCATTACTTATGGCAAATGCAGGAGGATGCTGGGATAACTCAAAGAAATATATAGAAGCCGGCAATTTCGGCGGTAAAGGTTCCAACGCTCACAAAGCGGCTGTAATTGGAGACACTGTCGGTGACCCGTTTAAAGATACTGCAGGGCCTTCAATAAATACCCAAATAACAGTAGTTTCGCTGGTAGCATCACTTGCAGCAACACTGTTTATAAAATTCTCAATTTTCCGTTAAAAGAAGCGTGTTTGATTGATTGAGCAGGCTTGCTTTGAGCAAGCTGGCTTTATTGTTTAATTTGCTAAAAGTGTGATGTGATTTGTTGTGGCAAAATGTAAAATAAAACAAATCAAATATTAAAGGAAGAGTTATAAGAATTTTACATTGTAACTCTTCTTTTTATTTTTGTCAATATGATATAATATATGCATATTATCTTGATTATCTGTCGTAAAAATCTTATTGTATAGGGTGAGTTTTGTGTTATTTAATTCACTGCAATTTTTGATATTTTATCCGATAATCACCGTACTTTATTTTCTACTACCTTTTAAAGTAAGATGGATATTGCTTCTTGCAGGCAGTTTCTATTTTTATATGGCATGGAAGCCCGAGTACATAATACTTATTTTAATAACTACTTTTGTCGCTTATTCAACCGCTATAAAAATGGGGCAAACGGATGATAAAAATAAAAGGAAAGTATATTTATGCATAAGCCTCATAGTTAATCTGGGGATACTGATAGTATTCAAATACGCTAATTTCCTCAATGATTCTTTTAGAACGTTATTTACTTGGTTTAACATTCCCTACAATGTTCCCGGATTTAATTTAATACTTCCAATAGGTATATCGTTTTATACTTTCCAAACACTAAGCTATTCCATTGATGTGTACAAGGGGAATATAAAACCCGAAAAGAATTATGGCATGCTTGCCTTGTACGTGACCTTTTTCCCACAGCTTGTTGCAGGTCCTATTGAAAGAGCTGACAGGCTGTTGCCGCAATTTTATGAAGAAAAAAAGTTTGATTATGACAGAGTTACAAATGGTCTAAAAATTATGGCATGGGGATTTTTTAAAAAGGTCGTGGTGGCGGACAGGCTTGGTGTAGCTGTAAGTACGATATATAATAATCCAACTAAGCATAATAGTATTCAGTTCATTCTGGCTACGATATTTTTTGCCTTTCAAATTTACTGTGATTTCTCCGGGTATTCGGACATTGCAATAGGCAGTGCTAAAGTGATGGGATTCCGACTTATGGAGAATTTTAGAAGACCTTATTTTTCTAAGTCTATTGGAGAATTTTGGAGAAGATGGCATATATCTTTGTCTACATGGTTCAAAGATTATCTTTACATTCCTTTAGGTGGGAATAGGGTAGGTAAGTTACGGCATTATTTTAATCTGTTTGTAACATTCTTGGTGAGCGGCTTATGGCATGGTGCAAATTGGACTTTTGTGCTTTGGGGTGCTCTCCATGGTATATACAGCATTTTCGGGCGAATGCTGGCACCTTTAAGAATAAGACTCGTGGCTGTTACACGTCTTGACAAATTTTCGTTTTTACACAAGGCACTGCAGGTTGCATTAACATTTTCTATGGTTTCATTTGGATGGATTTTTTTCAGAGCTAATAGTATAAACGATGCATTATATATTGTAAAGCATCTTTTTAGTGATCTTGGGAAAGTCACAGATTTCACGTATTTAATAAACTCAATATCTGCTATGGGATTAACCAAATTTCAGTTTTTAGTTGCCATAGGAGGAGTTGCGCTAATTGAGACGGTACATTTGCTGGAAAGAAAAGAAAGTATATGGGATAGATTATCAAGAAAGCCAGTGTTGGTAAGGTGGACGGCTTATTCACTGCTGTTAACTGTTACATTCTGGTTGGCGTTTAGCGAGAATAAAGTGTTTATCTATTTTCAATTTTAAGTTTTTGCGGAAGGATGGATAGAGAGCAAAATGAAATTAAAATTATTTATTTTCAAAATAATACTGGCAACTTTAATAGCATTATTACCTTTTTCGACGGTTAACTTCATAGTGGATCCATATCAGTTTTACAGGATACCTAAATTTTACAAACCGGTGTATTTTAATGATCAAAGATACCAAAACCCGGGATTGGCCAAAACTCAAAACTATTCTCTGGCAATAATCGGGACAAGCATGTCGGATAATTTCTTACTATCATATATGAATAACGCGCTGAATCGGAAAACCATTAGGCTTTCTGCAATAGGAGCGTCAATGTATGAACAACGGCTTACGGCAGAAGTGGTTATCAGATCTAAAAAAGCAGATACAATAATATATGAATTGAATTATTTTTCTTTTAGAGGGGCATCAGATAGGGTAACTCACACAGGTAAAGGTTTTCCATACCATATGTATCAAAGAGGAATTATGTCCCATTTAAAGTATCTCTGTAATCCTGAAACATTGCTGAGAAGCTATCAAGTACTGTTGAAACATTACAAGGGTATTATGCATTCAACAATGGTAGAAGATCTGGAAAAACTAAACACCTGGTATGATAGACCTAATTTTGGAAAAGGAAATGTGCTTTTAGACTGGAACATGGCTCAGAATGATTTGCAAAGGGCTGATCCGGATGAATTCAAATGGGAATACATTAAGGAAAATGCTGATAAAAATCTACTGGACTTAATTAAAAGCAACCCGGAAACGGAATTCATACTGTTTTATCCGCCGTTTTCAATTTTAATGCATAAGTTTCTTGACAATAGGGGATTGTTCGATGAAGAGATAAAATTGAAACAGTACATATACGAGAATACAAAGAACCTTCATAACGTTAAAATCTACGACTTTCAGGATATTAAGGAGATTACCCACAATCTTGATAATTATAGTGATATGAGTCACTATTCCATTGAAATAAATGAATACATTATAAACTCAATAGCAAAAGAACAGCATTTAGTGAATGATTCAAATATTGAACAAAAACTTAACAACCTTATAAAACAAGTTGAAGAATATGAGGTTGAGAAATAAAATAAAGAGGAGGAATTCATATTATGGCTCTTATACATTGTAATTTTTACTCTGAAACTCTTGGAGTAGCTTCATCTATGGATGTAATTATTCCCCAATCCAGCTTCAGTCAAAGGCAAATAAATTCCCGGCAAAAGGCTGAAGGTTACCCGGTATTGTATCTGCTGCATGGCTTATCTGATGATCATACCATTTGGCAAAGAAGAACTTCTATTGAAAGGTATGTTACTCCGCTGAATATAGTAGTTGTAATGCCTGCGGTAAACAGGAGCTTCTATACTGATATGGCTTACGGACCAAAATACTGGACTTTTATAAGTGAAGAGCTACCGTTTATTGTAAAGAATTTCTTCCATGTTTCCGACATGCGGGAGGATACATATGTTGCCGGATTGTCCATGGGCGGTTACGGAGCTTTTAAGCTGGCATTAACATACCCTGAAAGATATGCTGCCGCTGCCAGCCTGTCAGGTGCTGTTGACATTGCAGGGTTGGTGAAGGAACTGCACGAAGAATACACCAAAACAGGTAATGAGGCAATAATCACTGACGCAAAATTGATTTTTGGAGATTATTTAAATGTAGAGGGAAGTGAAAATGACCTATTTTACCTGGCTGAAAGAGTTGCAAAATCCGAAGGACCTAAGCCACGATTGTATCAATGCTGTGGCACCGAGGATTTTCTTTATAAGCACAACATAAAGTTTAGGGACTATTGCAGGAAACTTTCACTGAATTTGGTATATGAAGAAGAAAGCGGCACACATGAATGGGGATATTGGGATAAGAAAATCCAGTCAGTGCTGAAGTTCATGTTTGAGTAAAATTTAATTCTATTTCTTCATTTGCATTTATGAAAGATTTAAAAATATTGGATATTTAATAAATATTCTTTATATATAATAAATGCACCCAAAATATTTGCATTTCTTAAGAAAAAATGTTATTATATTAAACACTAATATTTTTTATATTATACACTAATATTTTTAATTAATATTTTTAATTGCTGAATTTCTGCAATCTTGTTGCAGAATACGGGGGAACCAAAATAATTGGGGTGAATCCGAAGATATTCGGTTTATGAATATTTTTGGTAGGGCTAATTCCTTTCGGTCCGAACCCGTCAGCTAACCTCGGAAGCATTGAAAGGAAGGAGGGTTAAAATTCTTTTAGCATTTATGCAATTTTGTCTCTTAACATATTTATCACTTCGGATGTTGACTTTTGATATTTGGATATCCGATTTATAAAACATCGGTCAAATTGTCATTTGTATCGTCGTTGCCTTTAATTTTGAAAATTTAAGCACAAGCATTTTTTAATTTAAAATTTAACATAAGCATTTTGCCAAAAGATTACAATTGTTCAATCAGTTTTAATCAAAAGATTACAATTGTTTAATCAGAAGCATTGTTATTGCATAAAATAATATACGGTATTTTGCACGGTATTCTATGATACCTGTACGACACGTTTGCTTTTTTTGCAATTACAAAAACTAATGCAGGCAATTACGTAGTTAAGACAAATCTTTGTAGCAGGAGGTTTTGTATGAAATATAATACGGCTGTAAGCTTGAATTTTGAAGAAAGCATGCTGGAAAGATATGTTGATTTAGCTAAGATAAATAATTTTATAGATCCTGAACTTTATACAAAGTATGAAGTGAAAAGAGGATTACGAGACCTGGACGGTAAAGGAGTCTTAGTAGGTTTAACGGAAATAGGAGAAGTTTCAGCTTATGTTTTAAACGAAGAAAATAAAATGGTACCAGGACCCGGTAGATTACTCTACAGAGGTATTGATATCAAGGACATTGTTAACGGATTTCTAAAGCAGAATCAATTTGGTTTTGAAGAAACTGCTTATTTGCTGCTTTATGGTGATCTTCCAAAAAAGGAAGAACTTGAAGATTTTTGCCGTTTGCTGAACTCTTATCGTACTTTACCTAATAGTTTTGTGAGGGATATTATTTTAAAAGCACCAACCAGGGATCTTATGAATGTACTGGCAAGATGCGTGTTAACTTTATATCGCTATGATGATAATGCTGATGATATTTCCCTTAAAAATGTAATAAAGCAGTCTATGAAATTGATAGCTGTTTTTCCTTTATTAGCAGTTTATGCTTACCAGGCTTTTTCACACTATTATTGTAAAAACAGCTTGGTGATCCACAGTCCAAAAGAGGAGTTACGGACTGCTGAGAATATATTACACATGTTAAGACCTGATAGCAAATATACCGAACTTGAATCAAAGTTGTTAGATCTTGCCCTGGTACTTCATGCTGAACATGGAGGAGGAAATAATTCCACGTTTGTAACACATGTAGTTACATCAACAGGCACGGATACTTATTCATCAATTGCTGCGGCACTCGCATCTTTGAAGGGACCGAGACATGGAGGTGCGAACATTAAAGTTGTTCAGATGTTTGAAGAAATAAAAATGAATATAAAAGATTGGAATGACGATGAGGAAATTGAAGAGTATTTGCTGAAAATACTTAATAAGGAGGCTTTTGATCGATCAGGTCTGATATATGGATTTGGTCATGCAGTGTACTCCGTATCCGATCCAAGAGTGGAGATATTTAAGGAACACGTTGAAAAACTTGCAGAGGAAAAAGGAATGAAAGAAGAATATAAATTGTACAGAAAAGTAGAGGAACTGGCACCAAAAGCCATAGGGAAAGTCCGAAAAATATATAAGGGCGTATGTGCTAATATTGATTTGTATTCGGGGTTTGTATATAGAATGCTTAATATACCTGAAGAGCTTTTTACTCCTTTATTTGCAATCGCACGGGTAGTAGGATGGAGTGCACACAGAATTGAGGAAATTGTTAACGCAGGGAAAATCATCAGACCTGCATATAAGAGCGTTGCCAAAAGGCGAGAGTATATTCCGATAAATGCAAGGTGATAAACGGGGACATTCCTACATTCCTCGCCTTGTGAGGAATACCCGTAATTCAGAGAGGTGTGTCCCCTTACATTATTTTATTCAATAGGCAAAATTACCTGCACAATCGTACCTTCTGTAGGTTTGCTTCTGACTTTTATTTTACCCCGATGGCTTAGGATTATTATTTTTGCAATTGAAAGGCCTAAGCCATGACCTCCCTTATATTTTTTTCTGGACTTATCGGAACGGTAGAATCTGTCGAAGATGTGTTTCATTTCTTCTTCTGTCATACCAATGCCGGTATCTGCAACTTCTATAACGGCATTATTCCTTTCTGCATAAAGGTTAATATTTATAATACCTCCTTCCGGTGTATATTTTGTTGCGTTATCCAAGAAAATCCTAATTGCTTGTTTGATCCTGTTCCTGTCAGCATAAATATTTATATCTTTTCGAATATTAAAAAATAATTTATGATTCTTGTCGATAATAGTTGTTTCCTTGATAGTTTCTTCCAACAACGATGATAAATTGAATTTTTCCTTTTGGAGGATTAGAGTTCCCTTGTCATTTCTGGCAAGGAAAAGCAATTTTTCAACCAGGTCCTTCATATTCTCGGTTTCATTTTTTATTGCACCTATGGCTTCCTGCAAGACTTCCTTATCGTCTTTACCCCAGCGGTTAAGCATATCCACATATCCTTGAATTACGGCAATTGGAGTCCTTAATTCGTGAGATGCGTCTGAAACAAATTGCCTTTGCCTGTTATAGCCATCTTCAATTCTGTCCATCATTTCATTGAAAGTACGAGCCAGGTCTTTAAGTTCTTTTTTGGAACTGCTTACATTTAAACGTATATTCATATTTTTTTCGGAAATACTTCTGACAGCTTCTGTCATTTCTCTAATAGGAAGAAGGATGTTTTCCCCTGAGGAAAAACTTAAAACGAATGCATATAAAATGCCAATAAAATTTACCAAGAGAAAAATTTTTATTAATTTATAAATGTCTATAATTTCTGATGTGATATCCGAATAGATATTTACGTAAAATATTTTATTATTTATAAAAGCTTTCATATCCAAAACAATGTAGTATTTATCATTTATTTTATCGAAAGACAAGAATTTCTTATAATCATAATAAGCAGGGTCATATTTTGTGTTTTCCCGGTTGTTGGCAGGAATGGATGGGATGGAAAACAGGAATTTTTTGTCTACATCAAATACTATCGCATGATTTTTTGTGCCAAGGATATTTTCAAGTGCTTCGGGCTCTACTTTTTGAGAGGTTTCAATTTGCTGCGCTACCGTTTTGTAATTGTCATAAATAAAATAGAATTTGTAAGCTCCATATGTAAAAAAAGTTAAAACCCCGATTAAAACCAGGGTTTTTATAACTATTTTAAAGTGCAAAAAAGATAAGCTTAATCTCAGAGAGATCCTGCTTCTCAGGACAAGCTTTTTTATTGCGTAAAAGACTATATAAAAGGGGAAGGTTATTATTCTAAATATTTGCTGTAAGACTCTTAAAAGTGCATTTTTATTGCTGTGGTTCATGCCGAGCTCCTTTGTTGTAAACCTTTACTCTCGGATCAAATTATTTTTCTTTAAAAATATACCCTACTCCTCTCACTGTATGAATGAATTGCATGCCAAATCTCTGATCAATTTTACTTCTTAAATATCTTATGTATACATCAGTAATATTAGTATCTCCCATAAAATCGTATCCCCAGACATTTTCAAGAATTTTTTCCCTTGATAATACTATATCTTTATTCTCCATCAAATATAGGAGGAGTTCGAACTCTTTCTTTGATAGATTAATTTCTTCTCCCGAATATGTAACTTTATATTCATCTTTTGATAATTCAAGATTTCCTGCTTTGATTATATTTTTTCTTGCATTTTGGTTTATATCGTTGTTTTGAATCTTTATACCGGATTTTCTTCTTAAAGCTGTTCTTATTCTTGCAAGGAGTTCTTCTATGGCAAAAGGTTTTGTGATGTAATCATCCGCACCCATATCAAGACCCATGACCTTATCGGAAATATCATCCTTAGCAGTCAGCATGATAATTGGGACGTCGGATACTTTCCTTACACGCCTGCATACTTCAATACCGCTAAGTTCGGGAAGCATAAGATCAAGAATTATCAGGTCAATGTTACCGTTAACAGCTTTATCATAGCCTGTTCTTCCGTCGTATGCAACTTCTACTTCATAACCTTCGTGCTTTAATTCCAGTTCCAGGAAGCGTGCAATTTTTTCTTCATCTTCGATAATTAAGATTACATTTTTCATAAAAAATTAAGCAACACCCCTATAAATAAAATAAATAATCAAAATAATAAATAAAATATATAAAATATATAATCAAAACAAAAAGATATATTTACTTTAATTGTTTATTTTATTATAGCCGGCATATTAGCCATAGCCGGCTTTCTATGCTTTTACTTAAATAGAATATGCCCTTTATTAAGTTAAAGTGAAGAACTCAAGCCTGACCCTGTTTATTCATTCAATTGTAATTTTATATTCATTCAATGGTAATTTCATTATATCCTTTATCGCTGTTATTGTCATTATTCTTCTTTGAATCCTGGTTGTTTGTATAATTATAACTATTCTGTTGTTCAGTGCTCCCTGTGGCTTCTTTTACCTTATTTGCAAAATTGTTAATTATTTTATTTACATCCACGTTTTCTCCGGTTTCTTTACGGAATCTGAATCTGTAACCAAGGACAAACGCTATTACCAGTAAAGCAACAAGAAACCAATTGAATACCAATAATCCGATTATTAGCAAATTCACAGGAATATTTATTATCGTTTCACCGGCTTTTTCAATAATAAATTTTGTTTTAAAACCTTTCTTAATCAAATTTTTCAGTTTAGTGCCAAAGCTTGAATTGTAATTATTATATCTTCTGCCGGAATTTGACCTGTTATTTCTTTCAAATTCAACGATAGCTTCAACTATATCACCATTATGCTTTTCAAGAAGAATTTTTGCCTCTTCATAACTACAATTTGTTCTTCTCCTGAGTTCATCGATTTTTTCCAATGATATACCCATATTTTTTTACCTCCATAACAAGAATTTTGTTGTTTTACTCTCCGAAATCTTTGTTACGAGGTTATTATACTGGTAAAAAATTAGACCATATTTAGTGAAAAATTAGAATTTCATTAGAATTCTATTATCAACCTTTAAATATTTCCCTTAATTCTATTACCAGGTCATCAAAAATCCCGACTTTGATTTTATCGTTCCTGCAATAAATCTCAGGACGCCCGTATTTATTACTTTCGCTAAGAGTAAATACCGTAACCGTTTCTTCTTCAGGTCTAATTATCCAGTATTCTTTCACACCGAATTTTTCATAAGTATTAAATTTTCTTATGATATCCTTTTTTGCCGTGTGAGGTGAAACAACTTCTACGATAAGATCGGGAGCGCCTTTACAGCCTCTTTCGTCTATTTTTTTGCTATCACAAACTACTATAATGTCAGGCTGCAGAACTGTTTTAGCATCTTCGTCGGATTCATTTTCTTCAAGAAAACGGACGTCAATAGGAGCAACAAAAACTTTGCATGGTTTACCCTTTAAGTAGTTGTAGAATTCTGAGCCTAAAGCAATAATAATTTCCTGGTGCTTTGGCGATGGAGCAGGACTCATGTTGTAAGGTACTCCGTCTATAAGCTCCCACCTTTCATCATCGGGCCACTGTAAATAATCCTTGTAAGTATATCTCCTTCCATCATATTCTTCGTATTTGCTTGCTATTTCCATAACATAACTTTCAACGGCTTCATGCTTGTATGGATTTACATCTAGATATATGTAATTTCCCTCCGATGGATACTTGCTTTCAATATATTGCCTTGCCGCTTCCCTGATGAGCTCAGAACGGGTCCGGCTTTCAAGCTTGGCTACTTTATCGATTTTTTCCAGAAGGTCTTTTTTGAACGAAAGATTTACGGTTACATTTTCCATTGATAATCACCTCAGATTTATAATATACAAAGTTTGTATATAAATATTATATACAAATTTTGTATATAGTCAATATGTTGAGGATTGCAGACGCTATTTCTTCTGTGACATGGTAGATTAATTTTTAAAATATGGTATAATGTTGCAGAGGTGAGCAACTTAGATGGAATACCTTAGCGGAGTGGTTGAAAGAATTACTTTCTGCAATGAAGAAAACGGTTTTGGTGTTATTAAGTTAAAATCAAAAGGTTTCAATGAACTTATCACAGTTGTAGGGAATTTGGCTTCCGTTAACGTGGGTGCTACTTTGAGGCTTAAAGGCGAGTGGAAGTATGACAGCAAATATGGAAAACAGTTTAATGCGATAGAGTATGAGGAGAGTGTTCCCGCTACCATTGCAGGGATAGAAAAATACCTTGGCAGCGGCCTTATAAAAGGAATAGGTCCGGTTTATGCAAGGGAAATTGTCAGGAAATTTAAGGAGGATACTATAAGAATTATTGACGAAGAACCGGATAGGCTGCTGGAAGCGGAAGGGATAGGTCCTAAAAGGCTGGAAATGATAAAAAAGGCATGGCAGGAACAAAAGGAGATAAAAAACGTCATGCTGTTTTTACAAAGCAACGGGGTTTCTACTGCCTATGCAGTTAAAATATATAAAACTTATGGAAATGAGAGTATAGAGATTGTCAAAAAGAATCCTTACAAACTGGCTGATGATATTTGGGGGATAGGTTTCAAGACTGCTGACAAAATTGCACAGCAAATGGGTTTTGATAGAAATTCATATGAAAGGTGCAGTTCCGGCATTATATATGTTCTAAATGAACTTTCCAATGACGGTCACTGTTTTGCATACAGGGAGCAATTGATAGCAGAAGCGGAAAAAATTCTTGAACTTGATAAGGAGCTAATAAGCACCACTCTAGATAAGATGATATCTGAAAAAGCATTAATAGCTGAGTTTATAGAAGATGAAAACGAGTATGCCATATATTTACCTGCATTCTATTATAGTGAGACGGGTGCAGCAAAGCGGATTAAGGAAATTTTAAAAGAAAAGAGCGTATTTAGGTCTTTTGATAACAATAGAATTATAAAACAAGTGCAAGAAGAATGCGGTATACAATATGATGAGGTCCAGGTGGAAGCCATAAAAACGGCGGCAGATGCCAAGATCATGGTGCTCACCGGAGGACCGGGTACGGGTAAGACCACAACAACCCTTGCCATAATCAAGGCATTCCAAAAAATGAGTGCAAAGGTATTGCTGGCTGCACCTACGGGAAGAGCTGCAAAAAGGCTGTCTGAAACAACCGGTATAGAAGCTAAAACCATACACCGGCTTCTGGAATACACCCCTATTGAAGGATACAAAAGAAACGAGGAAAATCCTTTAGATTGCGATGTACTCATAGTTGATGAAGCATCCATGATTGATATAATCCTTATGTATAACCTATTAAAAGCAATTCCGTCCCATGCCGTTTTCATCCTTGTGGGAGATGTGGATCAGTTGCCGTCGGTAGGTCCGGGGAATGTATTGAAAGATATAATTAATTCTGGTGTAGTGAATGTCGTTTGCCTTAAAAGGATATTCAGGCAAGCTCTTGGCAGTGCAATAGTAAAAAATGCACATAGAATAAACAAAGGTGATTTTCCGATACTTAAGGGAGGAAAGGAAAATGATTTTTTCTTTATAGAGGAAGAAGATCCTAAAAAAATAGTGGAGATAATAAAAGACCTTTGTACAAGAAGACTTCCGTCTTACTATAAAGTTGATCCCATCCATGACATACAGGTTTTAAGCCCTATGCAGAAAGGTGAAGTCGGGGCATATAATCTTAATTTAGTACTCCAGGAAGCCTTAAATCCTTCAAAAGTTACTATAAAGTACGGCGGAATAACTTACCGTTTGAATGATAAAGTAATGCAGATTAAAAATAATTATGAAAAAAACGTGTTTAACGGAGACATAGGGATAATTACTTCCATAAATCTTGAAGATAGAACTGTAGTTATCAATTTTGACGGAAATCTTGTGGAATATGACGTGACCGAACTAGATGAAGTTGTATTGGCATATGCCACAACTATACACAAGAGCCAGGGAAGTGAATATAAGATTGTTGTTGCTCCCATCACAACTCAGCATTTCATAATGCTTCAGAGAAACTTGCTTTATACCTGTGTCACAAGAGCAAAAAAAATTCTTGTGTTGGTAGGTACAAAAAAGGCAATAGCCATAGCGATCTCCAATAATAAGACTCAGAAGAGGAATACTATGCTGGATGTAAGGTTGAGGACGGAAGAGAAATGAGGAAAGTCCGAAAGCTCTTGCAATTTTGGTTTAAAAGCTGTAATGTTATATTTAAGTCTTATTTAAGTCTAAGTTCACTTGAAATTCGTCCTTTGGGATTACATCACAATGTTTAAAGGGGATATCTTATGAACCGGGAGAAGAGTAAAACAAGTAATAATATAAAGAATGATAAGGCTAAAAATAATGCTGAAAATAATACTAAAAATAATACTGAAAATAATGCCAAAAATAGTACATTACCAAAGAAATATATTTTGAAGAAATTTGTTTCATATTATAAACCACATATGGGATTGTTTATTGCAGATTTGGTATGTGCGTTTTTAATGGCATCCATTGATTTGTTGTTCCCGATAATCACCCGCTATGTGACCCAAAAAGTTATTCCTGCAGGTAATATATTATTAATGTTTAAGATTATCGGAGTATTAATCATAGCATATTTGATTCGCTTAGGTTTGAATTATTTTGTTAACTACTATGGTCATATTGTTGGTATAAGAATGGAATATGACATGAGAAGGGACTTATTTTCCCATCTTCAGACATTGTCTTTTAAATTTTACGATAATGTAAGAACGGGGCATCTTATGTCAAGAATGATGAATGACCTAAACGAAATAACCGAACTTGCACACCACGGACCTGAAGATATCTTTCTATCTACTATAATGCTTGCGGGCTCAGTTATCATTCTTTCAACAATAGAGTGGAGGCTTACACTTGTAGTGTTTGTAATAGTTGTGATTATGGCCTGGTTTGCAATAACAAAAAGATCAAAAATGTCTGCGGCTTTCCGTGAAGTAAGGAAGAAGATTGCTAATATAAATTCACAACTTGAAAGCAGCATTTCGGGAATTCGAGTTTCGCAGGCTTTTACAAATGAGGATTATGAAAAGAAAAAATTTAATAAAGGAAATGAAGAATTCAAAGTGTCCAAGAATGAGTCTTATAAGTATATGGCTCAATATGCGTCAGGTATTGATTTTATTTCCGACATGTTAAATGTTTCGGTTATTGGCATTGGTGGATATTTTGTTTATACTAAGCTGATAGACTTCGGAGATCTTCTTGCATTCCTTCTTTACATCAATCTTGCAGTACAACCTGTAAGAAGGCTGGCACAATTCGTGCAACAGTTTGAATCAGGTATGACGGGTTTTGAAAGATTTGTTGAGATTATGGAAGTGAAGCCTGAAATTGTTGAGAAAGAAAATGCAATTGAACTAAAAAACATTAAAGGACACATCGAATTTAAAAATGTTACTTTTTCATACAATAAGGGAAAAAATGTTCTGAAAAATATAAGCCTCACAATACCTGCGGGGAAAGTAGTGGCATTAGTCGGTCCTTCGGGAGGAGGGAAAACGACGCTTTGCAATCTTATACCAAGGTTTTATGATGTGGAGAGCGGCTCAATTGAAATTGACGGCCATGACATCAGGGATTTGACGCTTAAATCTTTGAGAGAAAATATAGGCATAGTACAGCAGGATGTGTTTTTGTTTGCAGGAACTATTAAAGAAAATATCCTATATGGAAAAGTAGATGCCAGTGACGAAGAAGTTATAGAAGCTGCTAAACGTGCAAGCATACATGATTTTGTCATGAGCCTTCCTGACAAATATGATACTTATGTAGGAGAAAGAGGAATACAGCTTTCCGGAGGACAAAAGCAAAGAATAGCAATAGCCAGGGTATTTTTAAAGAACCCGCCAATACTAATACTGGATGAGGCGACTTCAGCACTGGATAATGAGACTGAGGTTATAATCCAGGAATCTCTTGAGGAATTATCCAAGGGCAGAACGACACTGGTTATTGCTCACAGGCTTTCTACGATACGGAATGCAGATCAAATTATCGTAATTGACAAGGACGGTATAAAAGAAATGGGAACTCATGAAGAGTTAATGGCATTGAACGGCTTGTATGCGAAGCTGTACAAGTATGGGGATAGAACTGATAAAAATGGAAATGGATTTAATAATTATGAGTATTTAAATGAGTGATACTAATTTCAGATAATATAATTTTTATTGAAGATAATAAAAAGTTTGCTTATTATAGAAATAAAAAGTTTTTGGCTTGAAATTAAGATTATATAAATTAGAAAGAAGTGGATGTATTGTGAAAGTCTTGATAGTTGGTGCAGGCAAGTTGGGATATAGACTTGCCAATGTCATATCGGAGAAAGATATTCAAGTTACGATAATGGATTCGGACTCTGAGATTCTTGAAAAAATTACGGACCATGTAGATGCCTTGGTTATTAAAGCCAGCGGACTTCAAGTTGATGCTTTAAAGGAAGTAGGAATTGATACTTATGATCTGATTATTGCCGTCACAAATAGCGATGAAGCCAATATTGTTATTTGCAGTTTTGCTAAAAAACTGGGTTGCAAGAAAGCAATAGCTCGTATTAGAAATCCGGAATATGCAGAAAACAGAGATTTTGTAAAATCAACTATGGATATTGATTACATCATAAATCCTGAATTGGCTACTGCAAAGGTGATTATTCGATATTTGCTTAAGAGTTATTCTTTTTATTCCGAAGATTTTGCGGAAGGCAGAATCATTATGGTAGATTTACCTGCAGATGCTCTTCACGGGTTTGTAGGTAAGCAAATAAAAGATCTGGAAGGAATGGAAGGACTTCTAATTGCTGCAATATCCAGAAACAATGAAATAATAATACCTGATGGTTCAACTTATATTTATAATAATGATATTTTATATATCATAGGCAGAAGTGAAAACATTGATTTAATGTTTAAGAGGAATAAATCTATAATGCCTTTGAAGAACGTAAAAAAAGTTATGATTCTCGGCGGAGGTAAAATCGGCTATTATCTGGGCGAAAGACTTGCTAAGCAGGGAATTCTTGTGAAGATAATAGAACAAGATAAAGACAGATGCCAGTATCTTTCCGAGAATTTGGATAATGTCTTGGTAATCTGCGGTGACGGTTCAGACGTGGATCTTCTTATGGATGAAGATATATCTTCAATGGATGCTTTTATAGGTGTTACAGGTTTTGATGAAGAAAACCTCTTGATGACATTATTTGCAAAACATGCAGGTGTAAAAAAGGCTATTGCAAAGGTTAGCAAACCAAGTTATGCCCAACTTGTTGAAAAACTGGGGGTAGATGTGGCTTTAAGTCCCATAGATATTACAGTAGGAGAGATTTTGAAATTTATCAGAGGCGGGAAAGTCATGTCGGTATCCCTTTTGCTGGGAGGGCAAGCTGAAGTAGTTGAAATGCGTGCTGATGAAGAAATGCCTGTTGTAGGAAAGAAAATAGTTGAGTTAGGTTTGCCAAAAGGGATAATCATAGGTGCTGTTTTACATGAAGGAGAAGTAATAATCCCTAATGGGAATACAATAATTTACCCTGGTGACAGGTTTGTTGTATTTTGCTTATCTTCCCAAATTCATGTTCTTAAAAACTTTCTCAAACCTTCAAAAGGGGGTTTTTTCCATGAACTTTGGAATCATAGTAAAAGTTCTGGGAAGCCTTTTGATCATTGAGGGTATTTGTATGGTACTGCCCTTTGCAGTATCAATCCTGTATGGTGAACATGATTGGTTGGCTTTCTTAATATGTATAGTTTTAAATACAGTTGTTGGATATTTAATGTATCATTTTGGCAATAGTTCTATTTGGTTTAAAAGTAGGAATACATCTAACGATAATGTCAAGCATTACGATGATAAGAACAATAAAAAAAGTGTAATAAAAATAAAAGATGCTCTTGCAATTGTATCTTTTGGATGGATTCTGGTTTGCCTTTTTGGATGCTTGCCGTTTATGATTTCAGGCAGTATTCCATATTTTACAGATGCTTTTTTTGAAATGGTATCAGGATTTACAACAACAGGGGCAACCATTTTAAATGATTTGGAAGTTATACCGCATGGAGTATTATTCTGGCGCTCTTTTAGCCATTGGATCGGGGGCATGGGTATTCTTGTTTTTACGGTGGCGTTATTACCGGCTCTTGGTGTAGGAAGCTTTCAATTATATAAAGCCGAGAGCCCGGGTCCTATTACAGAAAAGCTTGTACCGAAAATCAAGGATACCGTCAAGGTGCTATACGTTACATATATAATAATGACCGTTGCTGAGATTATTCTCTTGATAATTGGCAAAATGCCTTTATTTGATTCTGTTGTTCATACTTTTGGAACAGTAGGAACCGGTGGTCTTTCAATAAAAAATATTAGTATAGCAGCATACAACAGCACTTATATAAACCTTGTTATTGCTGTATTCATGCTGTTGGCTTCAACAAATTTTTCCTTGTATTATGCATTATGCAAGAGAAGATGGAAAGAAGTGTTAAAAGATCAGGAATTACGGTTTCACTATGGAATCATATTGGTCAGCGTTATTTTAATTGCACTAAATATTAATGCAAAAATCTTCCCCAATATATGGAAGTCACTTGAACATGCTTTTTTTCAGGTGAGTTCAATAATATCCACAACAGGATATACATCTGTTGATTTCGATCAATGGCCTACTTTCAGTAAGTTGATATTGTTTTTTTTAATGTTTATTGGAGGTTGTGCAGGTTCAACAGCAGGAGGAATGAAAGCTGTAAGAATAGTAATATTGGCAAAACTTGTTAATAGAGAAATACAAAAGGTTATCCATCCCAGAGCTGTAATGCCTGTAAAATTAGGTGACAGAGCTTTATCTACGGATACATTGCTTAGTATATCCAGCTTTGTTTTTCTGTATATTCTTACTTTCATATTAGGTACATTGGTACTCGCTCTTGAGGATATTAGCTTTCCCAGTGCTGCAAGTGCATCAATTGCAATGCTTAGTAATGTAGGACCGGGTTTTGAATTTGTGGGTCCTATGAGGAATTACAGTGAATTTTCCGCATTCAGCAAATGGATTATGTCGTTACTTATGTTGCTAGGTAGGTTAGAGTTGTTTACAATTATTGCTTTATTGAATCAAAAATTGTGGAAAGACGAAATGTAATAGAAAAATAGGAGGAAATGTATGGACAGAATAGTTGCAAGGCTTATTCAGGAGTTTAAATTACAGCCGTATCAAGTTCAGAATACTATCAAGCTTATAGATGACGGATGTACTATTCCTTTTATAGCCCGATATAGAAAGGAAATGACAGGAGAACTTAATGACCAAGTTTTAAGAGAACTGCATGAAAGGCTTATATATCTGAGAAATCTGGAAGCAAGAAAAGAAGATGTAAAAAGAATGATTGAAGAAGCCGGAAAGTTGACACCGGAAATATCCGATGCATTGTCAAAAGCCGAAACATTACAGGAAGTTGAAGATATTTACCTACCCTTTAAGCCTAAACGCAGGACCAGGGCATCCATTGCAAAGGAAAAAGGTCTTGAACCTTTGGCTACAATTATATTTATGCAGGGCAAACTTGAAAAGTCCATAGAAGAAGTAGTAAGACCTTTTATTAACAAGGAAAAAGGCGTGGAAACAGTTGATGATGCATTAAACGGAGCAATGGATATTATTGCTGAAATAATATCCGATAATGCAGAGTACAGAAAAGCTATAAGAGAAGTATTTCTCAAGGAAGGGATAATTGTAACTAAAGCCAAGAAGGAAGAGGACTCGGTTTATAGAATGTACTATGACTTTAAGGAGCCTGTTTTCAAAATTGCAAGCCATAGGGTACTAGCCGTTAACAGGGGTGAAAGGGAAGGATACTTGCAGGTTAAAATAGAAGTACCAGATGAAAAGATAATGACGGATTTGAAGCAAAAGGTCGTGAAAAAACCACCTTCTCCAACTTCAATCTATGTTGAGAAAGCAGTGGAAGATGCTTATAAACGTTTAATATATCCTTCGATGGAGAATGAAATTCGAAATATAATTACCGAAAAAGCAGAAGAACAGGCAATAAAGGTCTTTAAGGAAAATTTGAAAAATTTACTGCTCCAGCCTCCAATAAAAGGTAAAATAGTGATGGGTATTGACCCCGCTTATAGAACGGGATGTAAGATCGCCGTTGTGGATGAGACGGGAAAAGTACTCGATACGGCAGTAATATACCCGACCCCGCCTCAAAATAAGGTAGATGAAGCTAAGAAAATTGTTAAGTATCTTATTGACAAATATAAGGTTGACCTTATTTCAATAGGAAACGGGACGGCTTCAAGGGAAACGGAGTTTTTTATAGCGGATGTTCTAAAGGAAATAAACAAAGAAGATAATAAGGAAGATAATAATGGCAATAAGGCTGGTAGTAAAACCGCAGGTGAAAAGACAAGCAAAAAAGTGCAGTATGTAATTGTAAGCGAAGCAGGAGCATCGGTGTATTCAGCATCAAAACTTGCAGCCGAGGAATTCCCGGATTATGATGTATCCCAAAGAAGCGCTGTATCCATAGCTAGGCGACTTCAAGACCCGCTGGCGGAACTTGTAAAAATTGATCCTAAATCAATAGGAGTAGGCCAGTATCAACATGACATGAATCAAAAAAGATTGGACGAATCACTGAAAAATGTTGTGGAAGACTGCGTTAATAAAGTAGGTGTAGACGTAAATACAGCATCTCCTTCGTTGCTTTCATATGTATCCGGAATCAATGCAAGCCTTGTAAAAAATATAGTTGAATACAGGGAACAAAATGGGAAGTTCAAGAGCAGGGAAGAACTAAAAAAGGTTAAGAGAATGGGAGAAAAAACTTTTGAGCAATGTGCAGGTTTTTTACGTGTTCCTGACAGTGATAATGTGTTGGATAATACCGGAGTGCACCCTGAATCATATCAAGCAGTATTAAAGCTTCTCGATGTCTTAGGATATACCCTGGAAGATGTTAAAAAGAGGAATTTAGCAGATATTAAAAAGAAAATAGAAGAAAAAAGGAACGAAAACATAGCTAAAATTATCGGAGTAGGAGTCCCAACGCTAAGAGATATAATAGAAGAACTTTTAAAACCGGGCCGTGATCCAAGAGATGAAATGCCAAAACCGATTTTTCATACGGATGTTATGAAAATAGAAGACATTAAACCAGGCATGATCTTAATGGGTACAGTGAGAAATGTTGCAGACTTTGGCGCATTTGTGGATATTGGAGTTCATCAGGATGGTTTGGTACACATTTCCGAACTAAGCGACAAATATGTACGAAATCCTATGGAAGTAGTGACGGTGGGAGATATAGTAAAAGTCAGAGTGATTGATGTGGATGTGGAGCGGAAAAGGATAAGTCTTAGCATGAAGGGTGTGTAATGTATATTTCCCTTTTTATTCAAACTGTTGACATTGCATGACTTTTTAGGATAAAATCATCTTGTCGTTTTAGATGAAATAGATTTGTCTACTTGCCTCAGACGGAATGCTTCTCTCAGGTGAGAGGTATTTTCCGGGTATGCTTGCTGGTTGTGTGTTTTCATATAAGAGAGATCAAGTTATTATGGGCTTGCAAGGGAGTTTTAGTTAAGTATGGGAAAAAACGATATTAATAACATAGGCATGTCAAGCAATTATGGTAAAAGAAAAAGAGGTATTAGGTATATAACAGAAGCGGCTGTTATAGCTGCGATTTACGTAGCATTGACAGTTGCTTTTGCTCCTATAAGCTATGGTTTGCTTCAAGTGAGAATTTCAGAAACACTTACGGTTCTGCCTGCATTTACACCTGCAGCAATTCCAGGACTGTTTGTGGGGTGCTTGGTGGCTAACATTATAGGAGGAAATGGCCCTTTAGATGTTATATTCGGCAGTTTAGCGACTTTAATAGCTGCAATTCTGTCATACAAGATGCCAAAAAAATATCTTGTACCGCTCCCACCTGTATTGGTTAATGCAGTAATAATAGGTATTTTATTAAGCTATATTCTTAATGTTCCTTTATTAACTGCTATGGGATGGGTTGCCTTAGGACAGGTTGTTGCATGCTATGTTTTGGGCTATCCGCTGATGCTGCAATTGGAAAAGTACAAAGATAAGATTTTCAAAAGATAATACTTAAAAATGATTTATTAATTATTTTTATTTTATGACTTTATCATAAATAATTTGCATATTACCGTAGTTTAATTATAGAATAGTTAATGAAAAGCGGTAATGTAATAAATAGAATGAGAAAAGAAAATAGAATGGGTAAAATGGGTAAGTAAGTATGATGAAAAAGGGGCAATAGCAAAAGTATTGACATTTAAAGAAAAATGTTTTGTGAGGTGCGGACCAAGGTGATAAAGCAAGTTATACAAGATTATTGGAAGAAGGCTGCAGGTGCAGTGACAAATGCTATAAGCAACAATATTTCTTTATTAAAGAAGGTATCCATTTTTACGGCTTTGATACTTCTTATATTTACCTCAATATTTGGCATTTATAATTACGTTTCAATGAATAGAGCACTTTCAGAGATGAAACAGGAGCTTGAAATGCTAAAATCCAATGTTAATGCGTTAAAAGAAAATACAACTAATACCCAGCAAAATATTGATCCAAAAGAGTTCAATGATTTTAAAGTAAAAACTCTTACAGATATTGCTATTACAAAACTTATGCTTGAGCAGTTTAATAAAGCAATCTTTAGTATATCAGATGCAGGAAAAGGTTTTGCGAGGGTTGATACCACAACAGGAATGTTTTTCCTGATGCTGGATAAAGCCGAACAAATTGAAGATGGCTATAAATTGAGTTTCAGGCTGGGAAATCCCCAAAATTGTGTATATAATGGGTGTAAGCTGGAAGTAAAGTGGGGTAAAAAGTATGACCGTGAAGATGATTCTACGACCCGCGAGGAATGGGAAAAGTCTTTAAATAGTTCAAGTTATACGATT
The DNA here is from genome assembly GCA_012840075.1 of Clostridiaceae bacterium. Lineage (GTDB taxonomy): Bacteria > Bacillota > Clostridia > Acetivibrionales > DUMC01 > DUMC01. The sequence continues at coordinate 92,085 of DUMC01000145.1, forward strand.
TCCAATCTATTAAGGCCGGGACAGTGGAGCAATTTTGAAATTACTATTTCTCCGGCTAAGAGTGAAGAAGATGTTCAGTATTTAGAGATAAAGTTACAGACATCCCAAATCATATTGCAAAAGAGCTCTCAACAAGAAGAATAAAGATCTCAATAAGAAGAATAGAGAGAGAATAAATAAAACCAACTACCACTTGGATAATGGCAGTTGGTTTTTATTTTGGCCTAATTTTGAGCCTTAGCTTTCAATTCGATATTACTGATAGCACGAGATTTTGAAATATCGATTTCACCGGCTTTGACAAGAGCAATCTTAGTAAGTACCGGACCTAGAAGCTCATAAATTAAGGTGGAGAATAGGACAATCGTTCTTATGGAAGCTCCAAATTCAGGTAAAACCTTCTGCGCAACCAGTGATAAGCCTATAGCAACTCCTGCCTGGGGCAAAAGAGTTATACCAAGATACTTTTGTACTACAGGCGGAGATTTAATTATTTTGGCTCCTACATAGGCACCGGAAATTTTCCCAATTGATCTGGAAATAATGTAACCTATACCTATTAATCCAACATTTCTTAGTATATTTAAATCAAGATCGGCTCCCGATAAAGTAAAAAATAATACATATATAGGAGGGGTGAATCTGTCAACTAACTTGAATACTTTAGGTGAACCGGTCACAAGATTGATAAGTACGGCACCTATGGTCATGCACAATAATAGTGATGATACATTTAACTTTGAAGCAAGGGCTACTCCCGATAAAACCACTCCAATTGTAATTCCAAGGAGTTCTTCTTCATTTTTAATCTTTCCGGCAACAAATGATAATACAATTCCAAGAACTGTCCCAATAAGAAGTGCCAATATAATTTCCCATACAGGATTTATAATTGACATCAACAAAGAGACATTTTCACTTGGAAAATGTTTAGCTTTTGCTAAAGTCATACATAAACCAAATACTATAATTCCTACTGCATCATCAATTGCAACTACCGGTATTAAAGTATCCACAACAGGACCTTTTGCATTGTACTGTCTTATCACAAGTAGAGTCGCTGCCGGAGCAGTGGCTACCCCAATGGCACCAATAACAAGAGCAGCTTCGATGCTTCTGCCGAACACCAAAGCAACTGCAACTACAACTGCTGCAAAAGTGACCAAAGCTTGCACTATTGTAAGTGTAATTATGCCTGAACCCAACTGTTTTAAATGTTTTAAGCTAAATTCACTGCCAATGCTGAACGCAATAAAACCCAATGCTGCTTCCGAAATAATTCCCATTTGTCCGACAACATCTTTTGGTATCAACTTTAAAAGGTAGGGACCTATAATTAAACCACCTACCAAATAGCCTGTAACATTAGGCAATTTGGCTCTTGATGCCAGTTTTGCCATCAGTAAACCTGCTAACAGAACTATTGCAACATAATATAATGTGTTCATAGATGCTAACTTTCACTGTCCTCTCTTTTTCTGTTGTATTTTTATTTCAGTAACAGTACTTACGCAAAGTTAGCTGAACCTTGACAAGCTCATATATTAGGCACCTAATTTGCCCCAAATGGTTGTTGCTGCAGGATCTGTGACATTATTTACCTGTTTACTTTCACACTCTTTTGA
>DUMC01000146.1 GCA_012840075.1 Clostridiaceae bacterium
ATATATAATACATTTCGGTTTCACTTTGTGCAGAAATACTGGTGCGTCTTGGAACTAAGTCCAATGTATTACTGGAAAACTATTTACAAATAGCACCTATGTCATTTGTACAAAACTTAGGTAATTAAGAAACAGGTAGTGAAATATGAGATATAAGCTAATATGTTGTGATGTATTTATGAGAATGGCATGCCTTGCTATAGCGAATACGTCAAATATAATAGACCCTGAATTTACTGAGCTTGGTGCTCATGAGAATTCTTCGAGGCTTCGGGAAATTCTGCAGAAAAAGATAGATGATGCGGACAAAACCGGATTGTATGATGCCATTCTCCTTGGATACGGTTTATGCGGCAACAGTACCGCCGGTCTTAAAGCTAGGAATACACCGCTTGTAATTCCAAGAGCTCATGATTGTTGTACAATTTTTCTAGGTTCAAAGGAGAAGTTCCTGGAATATTTCAAAGATAATCTAAGTGCTCAGTGGAGTTCAATAGGATATATGGAAAGAAGCTCAGATTATTTAAGGAATACCGATACAGGCAAATTGCTGGGATTGGATAAGGATTATGAGGAACTGGTGGAAAAATACGGAGAAGAAAATGCAAAATATATATGGGAAACTCTTCATCCGGAGTATAACAATGATGAGTTTATCTATATTTATATACCTGAATTTGAAAAGCTTAGGTATCCGGAAAAAGCTAAATCTGTTGCAGCTAAAGATAATAAAACTTTCAAGTTGTTGAAAGGTGATATGAGAATAATAAATGACCTAATAAACGGTAAATGGAATGAGAATGATTTTCTCATCGTACCGCCGGGGAAAGAAATCAAGGCGGTATATGATAACGACCGGGTTATAAGTATATGAATTACAGAGGGCAAAACCGCATTATTTCTGAACAAAACTACTTGAATAGATTAATCAAAACCTAGAAAACAGAAAGAACATTGTATACATGTAAAAGAAAGGTTGAATTTAGTTTTTATAAATGATATAATTTTAACAATTGTAAAGAGTAAGTTAATGGTAGGCTAACTTGCAAGAAAATATCGGACAAGCTGCACTGGGCATAAAGCTTGGTATGTCCGGTGTTTAGATTAAATAAATAAATGGTATATAATAAAGTATATAAAAAATTGTACTATTACCAAGCATGTCTATAATAGCAAATTAATTATATTTTACTTGAAGGGAGTAATAGATTAAATGGTTAAGCACAAGAGATTAGAAGCATGGGTAAAGGAAATGGCTGCTATGTGCCAGCCTGATAGGATTTATTGGTGTGATGGGTCAGAAGAAGAAAACAATCGCCTTTTACAAGAAATGGTTAAAGCTGGTATGGCCATACCTTTAAATCCGGAAAAACGCCCGGGATGCTATGCATTCCGCAGCCATCCATCCGATGTTGCACGTGTGGAAGACCGCACATTTATAGCTTCCAGAACAAAAGAAGATGCAGGTCCAACTAATAACTGGATAGATCCTGAAGAGCTAAAAGCAACAATGACCAAGTTATACACAGGTTGCATGAAAGGCAGAACCATGTATGTAATCCCATTTAGCATGGGTCCTATAGGTTCACCTTTGTCAAAGATCGGTATACAGTTGACAGATAGCCCTTATGTTGTTGTTAACATGCGCATTATGACCCGTATGGGTTCTAAAGTCCTCGAAGCCCTTGGTGAAGATGGTGAGTTTGTACCTTGCCTGCATTCAGTCGGCTATCCTTTGAAAGAAGGAGAAAAGGACGTTACATGGCCATGTGCACCGATGGAGCAAAAGTATATCAGCCACTTCCCTGAAGAAAGAACTATTTGGTCATATGGTTCCGGTTACGGCGGAAATGCCCTTTTGGGTAAAAAGTGCTTTGCACTCCGTATTGCTTCTGTACAAGCTCGGGATGAAGGCTGGATGGCTGAGCATATGTTAATATTAAAAATAACGGATCCTAAGGGAAGAGTAACATACATTGCAGGAGCTTTCCCAAGTGCATGCGGAAAGACAAACTTGGCAATGTTAATACCAACCATCCCCGGATGGAAAGTTGAAACAATTGGTGATGACATTGCATGGATGAGGTTTGGTAAGGACGGACGCTTGTATGCGATAAATCCGGAAGCCGGATTTTTCGGTGTAGCTCCTGGTACATCCATGAAATCAAATCCAAATGCTATGTTGACTATTCAAAAGAATACAATATTCACCAATGTAGCTTTAACCGATGATTTGGATGTATGGTGGGAAGGAATAGACGGAGAAGTTCCTTCACATCTCGTAGATTGGCAGGGCAATGATTGGACTCCTGATTCAGGAAAAAATGCAGCACATCCGAATGCACGTTTCACAGCACCTGCAAGACAATGCCCTGTAATCGCACCTGAATGGGAAGATCCGCAAGGTGTACCGATATCGGCAATTCTAATTGGTGGACGCCGCCCGACAGCTATACCGCTAGTTCATGAAAGTTTTGACTGGAAACATGGTGTATTCATGGGTTCAATAATGGGTTCAGAAATCACAGCAGCCATCATATCAGGTAAGATCGGTCAGGTACGTCGTGACCCATTTGCTATGCTTCCTTTCATGGGTTATCATGTATGTGATTATCTGCAACATTGGTTGGATATGGGAACCAAGACTGATCCTGAAAAATTGCCGAAGATATTCTATGTCAACTGGTTCCGTAAGGATGAAAAAGGCAGATGGCTATGGCCCGGATTCGGTGAAAACAGCCGTGTATTAAAGTGGATCGTCGAAAGAGTCAACGGAGAAGGTAAAGCTGCCAAGACACCAATCGGTTACATGCCCACAGTTGATGCTATTGATCTGGAAGGCCTTAATGTACCGATAGAAGATATGAAAGAACTTTTGAGAGTGGATAAAGAAGGTTGGCTCAGGGAAGTTGAATCCATTAAGGAACATTATGCTAACTACGGAAGCAAAATGCCAAAAGAATTAATCGAACAACTCCATGCCCTGGAAGAAAGATTAAAGAATTACCAGGAGTAATATAGGTAGATTAAATGCAGAAAAATTTACGGAAATTAATAAAAGTATATAGAAGTTTATGTCAAACGGACTTTTGCATAAATGCGATTCTAATGTGTAAAAATCTTAATGTGTAAATATAGAAAAGATATGGGTATATTAACGCCCATATCTTTTTTTAACTATCTAAATATGAAAATCATTGTTTTAAAGTTTTATTAAGACTTTTTATTAGCTTGCTTTTAAAGCATTTTATTACTAAAATTTTAATGAAATGATGATTTATAAATAAAGGAATCAGGAGGATTATCTATGAAGTATAAGATTTTTGGAAATACTGTAATTGCACGGATTGACAAGGGAGAAGAAATTGTATCGTCAATTTTAGAAATTTGCAAGAAAGAAAATATAAAACTAGGCAAGGTTAGTGCAATCGGAGCCGTAAACAAAGTAAAAATCGGCCTTTTTAAAACGGGAGAAAAAAAGTACTATTCCGACATTCTAACCGGAGAATTTGAAATTACTTCCCTTTTGGGAAATGTTACTACTATGAATGATGAAGTTTATCTTCATTTGCACATCAATATATCAGACAGTTCTTTTAAAACATTTGGAGGCCATTTGAATGAAGCATATGTTAGCGGAACCTGCGAATTGTTTATTGACGTAATTGACGGACATATGGACAGAAAATTTAGTGAAGAAATAGGGTTGAACTTATTGGAGTTTGATTACGAGTAATACGGAATTTGAATGTCAATATCAAAAAAGATTTTAGAAATTCCAAAATGTTTTAGAAATCTCAAAGGACTAAAATTTGAAATTAAATTAAAATCTCCGAGAGGACGGATATTATTTAATTATTTTATAAAGTAGAAATTACTTTAACAGCCCGTCCTTTTTTACTTTTACGACTTATTTTTGCTCTTGCGAGAAATTCATATTTTGTATACAAAATATACAAATTTTAAATTATATGTTGACATTTTGAGGGAAAGTGAAATATAATATTAGCAATTCATTAATTTATAACTTTATCATGTTAAAGTTAAAAAGTGATAAATTAAAAAGAACAAACAGTATGGTAGAAAAGTGAATGACGAGGAAATGATGGGAAGCTGAGTAATATCAAGATAATTAATTTAATATAAGTTAATAAATAATTAATATAAACCGGATGGATTAATATCTTAATTTTCTATAATTAAAGGAGGTGCATCTGTTGCCCAAGTGGAAGATATATACTCCTGACGGTGTACAGGATATACTATTTGATGAATGTTATATTAAGAAAAATATTGAAGCTGAATTAAGGGAGTTATTTAGAAGGTGCGGATATTTTGAAATAGAAACTCCTATTCTTGAGTTCTTTGATACTTTTACGGTAGATGAAGAATCAACGCCTCAGGAAAGCATGTTTAAGTTTTTTGACCAGCAGGGTAGGATTCTGGTTCTGAGACCTGACCTTACCATTCCTGTTGCAAGAGTTGCAGCCAGTAAGTTAAAAGATGCACAATATCCGTTGAGAATTTCATATATAGGTAATACTTTCAGATATAATGAGTCAGGTGGGGGAAGACAGAAAGAATTTACTCAAGCCGGTATTGAATTGCTGGGAGAAGTGACACCTGAGTCGGATGCAGAAGTAATTTCAATTGCCGTAAATGCCGTTAAGACCTGTGGATTGAATGATTTTCAAATAGATATTGGGCATGTCGGTTTTTTTAAGGGCTTGATGGAAGAAGCAGGGCTTTGTGAGCAAGATATGGCGCAAATGAGAATACTGATAGAGCGAAAAGATTTTATCGGTATTGAAGAAATTATAAGCAAGCGCGATATATCATCTCATATAAAGAAATTAATATTTAATATGCCTCGTTTATCCGGTGGTATTGATGTAATTGACAGAGTCAGAAAAATTTTAAAGGGTCCAAAAACTTTGGAGGCGCTTGACTACTTGGAAGAACTCCTGAAAATATTGGAAGACTACGGACTGAATGATTATGTTTCCATTGATCTGGGTATGGTACAGAGCCTCAATTATTACACAGGTATAATCTTCAGAGGGTTTACCCATGGTGTTGGATTTCCCATACTTAGCGGAGGAAGATATGACAATTTGATAGAAAAATTTGGCTTAAGGCTTCCTGCGACTGGTTTTTCGCTAGGAGTAAATCTTGTAATGAATGCATTGGAGAGACAGCAAAAATGTATGGATAAACCGCATGTTGACAGCTTGATTTATTACGAGAAAGAGGGCAGAAAAGTTGCTTTTGAAATATGCAGGCAATTAAGAGCCCAAGGGCTTGTTATACAAATGGATATAACCATGGCCGGAAAAGAAAGAGTTAAAGCTTATGCCAGATCAATGGGAATAGGCGGAATAATAGGTGTGCTTGATGAAGACTTGATAGAAATACACAACCTGGAAACTAATGAGATTAAAAGAGTATCGAGGAGTGAGTTACTTAAATGAATTACATAAATATTGCCCTGCCAAAAGGTAGATTAGGGGATAAAGCTGTTGAGCTGTTTGAGGCTATAGGAATAGACTGCGAAGAAATTAAAAATTCTTCACGAAAGCTTATATTTACCGATGAGAAAAACATGATAAGGCTTTTCCTTGTAAAACCTACTGATGTACCTACATACGTGGAATATGGGGCGGCAGATATTGGCATTGCAGGACGTGATACTTTGCTGGAAGAAGGTAGGAATCTATATGAAATCCTTAACTTAAGATACGGAAATTGCAAAATGGTACTGGCAGGACCGGCTGAGCTTAAAGATAAGTTTGACAAGCTTGCAAATAAAAGAGTAGCAACAAAATATCCGAGAATAGCTAGGGAATATTTTGAACACAGAAGAAAGGAGTCCGTGGAGATAATAAAGCTGAACGGTTCGGTTGAATTGGCTCCTTTGGTAGGTTTGTCCGAATTGATCGTAGATTTAGTGGAAAGCGGGAGGACCCTAAAAGAGAACAATCTGGTTATCTATGATGTGATAGAAGATATAAGTGCAAGATTGGTGGTAAACAGAGCCAGCATGAAGATGAAAAGTGAAAGAATACAGTGGATAATAGACGAGTTAAGAAAAAATATAGACATGCAAATTGGTTCACAATATTAACATTGATGCATAATATTGGCAATATGCAGTATAAGAATGTATAGTAATAAGAAAATGTTATATTAACAATATATAACATAAGCTGTGATAGTTATTTTAACAGTTAAGCTTAACATTGATATCATTCTAACAGGGAGTTGAAATAGCATGTTTAAGATTATTAAGTCCGGTACTGATGAAGAAAAAGAGTTTTTTAAAAAACTATCCCGGCGAAATGCCATGGATAATGGTGAAATAGAAGGTACAGTAAAGGAAATAATTGATAATGTAAGAAAAAACGGAGATAAAGCTCTCTATGAATATACGAATAAATATGATCGTGTAGATACTACTAAATATAAATTAAAAGTAGAAGACCGCGAAATACAAGAAGCTTATAAGAATATCGATTCTGTGTTACTTGATTCAATTAGGCGGGCAAAAAAGAACATAGAAAAATACCATCAAAAACAAATTGAGAAATCTTGGATTTCAACGGAAGATAACGGAGTTTTACTAGGACAATTATACAGACCTCTTGAAATAGTTGGGGTATATGTCCCCGGGGGTACTGCGCCTTTAATTTCTTCAGTTCTTATGAATATCATACCTGCTAAAATTGCCGGGGTTGAAAAAATTATTATGGTCACTCCTCCACAAAAAGATGGAAAGATTAACCCTGCCATACTTGCGACTGCCAATGAAGCAGGAGCTGATGAAATATATGCCGTGGGGGGAGCTCAAGCTATAGCTGCTCTTGCTTTTGGCACCCAAACAATACCTAAAGTGGATAAAATCGTTGGTCCCGGCAATATTTATGTTGCAACTGCTAAAAAGATGGTATATGGTATCTGTGATATAGACATGTTTGCCGGTCCAAGTGAAATTACCATAATAGCGGATGATACGGCAAATCCTGTTTATGTAGCTGCTGATTTACTTTCACAAGCCGAACATGACCCATTAGCAGCATCAATTTTATTGACTCCATCAGAAGAATTGACTTTGCAGGTAAGAGCAGAGATCGAAAGTCAGAGTCAATACCTTGAACGCAAGGAAGTAATAAGTAAATCAATAGCAGAATACGGAAGAGCTATAATCGTCGACTCTGTCGATGAAGCTGTAAACATCGTAAATAAAATAGCAACTGAACACCTGGAACTTATGGTAAAAGAGCCATTTGCAATATTAGGATCAATAAAAAATGCGGGAGCAATTTTCATAGGTTCTTATTCATCAGAACCTGTAGGAGATTATTACGCAGGACCTAACCATGTCCTTCCGACGGGAGGAACGGCAAGATTCTTTTCACCTCTAAGTGTAAGCGATTTCGTAAAGAAAACAAGTGTTATATCTTATACGCAAAAGGCTTTGCACAAAGCCAAGGATGATATAATAAGATTTGCAGAGGCTGAAGGCTTAACAGCTCATGCAAATGCTATTAAAGTAAGGTTTGAATAAATAGGAGTGATTTTGTGGAAGCAAACATTATTAAATACAGGTTTTGGAGCGAAAAGGCCAAAAGTCTGGAACCATACGTTCCCGGCGAACAGCCTAAAGATAAAAAATATATAAAACTAAATACTAATGAAAATCCTTATCCACCATCACCTAAAGTTCTAAGGGCTATAATTGATTCTGTAAATGAAAGTTTAAGGTTATATCCTGATCCTGATTGTACAGAGCTTTGTCGGGAAATTGCCGGATATTATAACTTAAATGAAAAACAGGTTTTTCCCGGTAACGGTTCTGATGAAATCTTGGCTTTTGCCTTTTTGGCTTTTTTTAACCCGGGGAATCCCATAATCTTTCCTGATATTACGTATAGCTTTTATCCGGTTTACTGCGATTTATATAATATAGATTATAACCTTGTTCCGTTAGATGATGAATTTAATATACAGATTGAAGAATTTTTCCGTCCGAACGGAGGAATAGTTTTTCCCAATCCCAATGCGCCTACAGGTAAAGCTTTACCTCTGAGTGGCATTGTAAAAATTTTGGACTATAATAAAGAAAGTGTTGTTATTATTGATGAAGCATATGTTGACTTCGGAGGAGAAACAGCAGCCTGTTTGATAGGCGAATATAAGAACCTATTGATTGTGCAGACGTTTTCAAAATCACGTTCCCTTGCAGGTTTAAGGCTTGGTTTTGCCTTAGGAGATGAAAAACTGATTGAAGCCTTGAATATGGTCAAAAACTCATTTAACTCATATACAATAGACCGGTTGGCTTTAAGAGCCGGTATAGAAGCAATTAAAGATGATGAGTGGTTTCAATCCTCGAGGCAGAAAATAATTGCCACAAGGGAAAGAATAACATCAGCTTTAAGAAAGCTTGGATTTAAAGTGACGGATTCAAAAGCTAACTTTATATTTATCAGCCATGAAAGCTATAAAGCCGTTGATTTATTTACAGCATTAAAAGATAGGGGAGTGCTTGTTAGATACTTTAATAAGCCGAGGATTGATAACTATCTGAGAGTAACCATAGGAAGCGATGAAGAGATGGACAAGTTTTTGGAAATCATTAGGGAGATTATTAACGAACAAGTTTAACAGCCGGTATAAATGATTTTCAAATGCAAGTATTTTTCCAAATTAATTCTCTCATTACCATTTTTGTACTAAAGGAGAATGATCAAATGGAAAAGATTGAGAGTATAGAACCTAAAAATAATCTTGACGGATTATCAAGGAAAGCATATATTGAAAGAAAAACCGGTGAAACCGATATAAAACTTAATATTAATATTGACGGTGAAGGGAAAAGCTCAATAAATACGGGAATTGGCTTTTTCGATCATATGTTAAGCCTTTTTTCAAAACATGGTTTTTTTGATTTGGAGGTTCAGGCAAAAGGTGATTTATATGTTGATAGTCATCATACAATAGAGGACGTTGGAATTGTCCTCGGACAAGCTATAAAGGAAGCCTTAAGAGATAAAAGAGGAATAAAAAGGTATGGTATGGCATACGTACCGATGGATGAAGCCCTGGCTATGGTAGTTGTAGATTTAAGCGGAAGGCCTTTCTTGGTTTTTGATGCCGAATTTTCTGCGGAGAAGATCGGAAGCCTTGACAGCCAAATGATTGAAGAATTTTTCAGGGCTGTTGCTTCTAATGCAGGCATGACCTTACATGTTAAAATCTTATACGGAAAAAATGATCATCACAAAGCAGAAGCTATTTTCAAAGCCTTTGGACGGGCCCTTGATGATGCTGTAAAAATAGATCTGCGTATTAGTGGGGTTATGTCTACTAAAGGGATTTTGGGATAAAAATTCAGAATATTATATAAAAATTTTGAATATTCGGAATAAAAATTTAGAATATTTAGAATGAAGTTAGAATGAAAAATCGGGATGAAAAGTATTATAATAAAGATTATAATAAAAATTGTAATAAAAGTTACCAACTATTTGGTGTCATAATTATAAAATCTAAGTTTTATCAAAATTAGACTTTTATCAAATATAGATTAGAAAGGAAAGAATGTTCTATGAGCATGTTGATTAACGATACAAGTTTTATTAAGCTACCGCTGTATAAGCAGGGTAAAGTCAGAAATGTTTATGAAGCAGGAGATAATCTATTAATTGTAGTAACGGACAGGATTTCTGCTTTTGATGTAGTTTTTCCAAATCTTATACCTAATAAGGGTAAAGTATTAAACAGTATTTCAGCATTTTGGTTTGATTATACAAAAGATATTATCGGCAACCATATGATAACTACGGATGTAGACAAGTATCCCCAGGAACTATCTAATTGTAAGGAAGAACTTGAGGGGAGATCCATGCTGGTTAGAAGAGCTCAGATGATACCGGCAGAATGTATTGTAAGAGGTTATCTTGAAGGTTCGGGACTTAAGGAATACCAAAGGACGGGATCAATCTGCGGCATCAAACTTCCTGAAGGTTTGAAACAATGCGAGAAATTGCCTGAACCGATTTTTACACCAACAACTAAAGCAGAAGAAGGACATGATGAAAGCATTACCTTTGAAGAATTGGCTAATAGAATAGGAAGTGAACTGGCAACCAAGCTACGCGATATTTCAATAAAATTGTATCTTAAAGCTGCTAAATATGCTGAAAGCAGGGGTATTATCCTAGCAGATACAAAACTTGAATTCGGCTTTATAGACGGAGAACTTGCCGTTTGTGATGAAATGTTTACCCCTGATTCCTCCAGATTCTGGGACATGGAAGATTACGAACCCGGAAGGCCGCAAAAAAGCTTTGATAAACAATATTTAAGAGAATATCTGGAAAAAATCGGTTGGAATAAGCAACCACCTGCACCACAATTACCGGAGGATGTTGTAAGGAACACAGAATCTAAATACATAGAGGCTTATGAGAGAATAACAGGTAAAAAGCTTTGTTAATTATATTTAATTATACATGGGGGACACACCTTGATTGAAATTTCGGCAATCCTTTTATGGAGAGGGATGTCCCCTTTTGAATAAGAGATATTTCGGCATAAATGATGAAGAATGTTCATTTTAATTAAGAGTATTCCTATGTAAGGTATTGTCAAGGAAAGGATGGTAAAACGGATCAATGTCAACATATATTAGGATAATTCCATGTCTTGATATGAAAGACGGGAAAGTAGTAAAAGGTGTAAACTTCACTAATATTAAAGATGCAGGGGATCCTGTGGAAATAGCAAAGGTATATTGCCAGGAAGGTGCGGATGAACTGGTTTTGCTCGATATATCAGCTACTGTTGAGGGAAGAAAGACTTTATTAGATGTTGTGAGCAAAGTTGCAAAGGAAGTAAAAATTCCTTTTATAGTAGGCGGAGGAATTGGCAGTATAGAAGACATATACAACGTGTTGAATGCAGGTGCAAATAAGGTATCAATAAACAGTGCAGCAGTCAAAAACCCCTTATTAATAAAGGAAGCATCCAAGCAATTTTCCGATAATTGCATAATAGTGGCAATAGACGCGGCAAGGAATAACGAAAGAAATGGCTGGGATGTGTATATTAATGGGGGGAATACTAATACGGGCAAAGATGTAATTGATTGGGCAAAGGAAGTAGAAAGCCTTGGTGCCGGCGAGATATTATTAACAAGTAAAGACAGGGACGGGACTAAGAACGGCTATGATATAGAACTGACCAAGGCTGTTGCTGAAAGCGTTTCCATACCCGTTATTGCTTCAGGTGGGGCAGGCTCTTTGAAGGACTTTTATGACGTAATCACAGAAGGCAAGGCTCAGGCTGTGCTTGCTGCATCATTGTTCCATTTCAAAGAAATTGAAATAGGGGAGCTAAAAAAATACCTGAAAGAAAAAGGAGTACAGGTTAAATTATGAAAGGGCAATGTACGCTAAAATTTAATAATGATGGACTTATTCCTGTCATAGCTCAGGATGTTGACACCAATGAGGTATTAATGCTTGCTTATATGAACCAAGAGGCTTTTAAAAAAACTTTAGAAACCGGAATTGCCCATTATTGGAGCAGAAGCAGAAAAAAGCTCTGGATGAAAGGTGAAACTTCAGGACACATTCAACGGGTTGAGTCCATTAGAATTGATTGCGATAACGATGCCCTTCTTCTTAAAGTAAAACAGGAAGGAGCAGCCTGCCATACAGGGAATTTTAGTTGCTTCTATAGAGAAATTGTTTAATGGAAACGCTCTCCTCATAATACAATTATGTTTCAGGGAGGAAAATAAAATGCATGAAAGCGGCAGCAATCAAAATTTTAGCAATCAAAACATTCAAGAGAATAATAAACCCGGTCCCGAGATATTAAAGGAACTTTACGAAGTTATCTGCGACAGGAAAGTCAACAGGAAAGAAGGCTCCTATACTAATTATTTATTTGATAAGGGACTGGATAAAATCCTTAAAAAAGTGGGCGAAGAAGCTTCAGAAGTTATCATAGCGGCTAAAAACAGGTCTTTTGAAGAAGTGAAGTATGAAATTTCAGACTTGATATATCATCTCTTCGTATTAATGGTAGAACAGGGGATAAAACTTGAAGATATATACGAAGAACTGAGAAGCAGGAGATAATATTAAATCAATTGACTGTTTTAATGATAAGATATTTTCTTTTTTTAATTGATAAACTTTTTCTGAACAAAATAATGAATTATTTTTTCTAAAAAGAAAAATCGTAATTACCTAATGGAAGTAAAAACTTTTTGAGAGAAAAATCACCTTAGCAAAATAATGCAAAATGAAGATAGTAAGACCAAATTAAAACAAATTGACAAAATAACAAAATAAACCAAAATTTTGGAGATTACACATATTTGCCTTGAAAAAGGTTAATATATTAATATAGAAAATGGTATTAGCACTCAGCATGGCTGAGTGCTAATAAAATTAAATAGTGATAGGAGGTTATTCTATGACAATTAGACCTTTAGGGGACAGAGTAGTGATTAAGATGGTAGAAGCAGAAGAAACTACAAAAAGCGGTATAGTATTACCAGGATCAGCAAAGGAAAGGCCTCAAATGGCAGAAGTTATAGCTGTTGGACCCGGAGGGTTGGTAGACGGTAAAGAGGTTAAAATGGAAGTAAAAGTCGGTGACAAGGTTATCATCAGTAAATATGCAGGAACTGAAGTAAAAATTGATGATAAAGAATATACTATTTTAAGACAAAGTGATATACTTGCAATCGTTGAATAATGCTCAAGACTCATGAGAAAAGGTCGATAAATAACTGATAAGTTAACACTCCGCTAAATCAACCGATATCATTCAGGAGGCTGTTAAATTAATAATAACGGTAGATATACTTAACTAAAACAACAGGAGGTTTTAAAATGGCAAAGGATATTATATTTGGAGAAGAAGCCAGACGGGCATTGGAAAGAGGTATAAATCAGTTAGCTGATGCAGTTAAAATAACACTTGGACCAAAAGGAAGAAATGTAGTATTAGATAAAAAATACGGTTCACCGATGATTACTAATGATGGTGTTACCATTGCCAAGGAAATTGAATTAGATGACAAATTTGAAAATATGGGTGCTCAACTGGTTAAAGAAGTTGCAACAAAAACTAATGATGTTGCAGGAGACGGTACCACAACAGCAACCCTTCTGGCACAGGCAATAGTCAGAGAGGGGCTGAAAAATGTTGCAGCCGGAGCAAACCCAATGATTATGAAGAGAGGAATAGAAAAAGCTGTTAACGCAGCCGTTGAAGGGATAAAAGAGATAAGTCAAAAGGTAAGAGGAAAAGACGATATTGCCAGAGTTGCATCAATCTCCGCTAACGATGAAGTAATTGGAAACCTTATAGCAGATGCTATGGAAAAAGTAACTAACGACGGTGTAATCACTGTAGAAGAATCAAAGACAATGGGAACAAGTCTTGAATTTGTTGAAGGTATGCAGTTTGACAGAGGTTATATATCTGCATACATGGTTACTGATACGGAAAAGATGGAAGCTGTTATTGATGATCCGTACATTTTAATAACAGATAAGAAGATTTCCAATATACAAGATTTATTACCTATTCTTGAGCAAATAGTACAACAAGGAAGGAAACTTGTTATTATAGCTGAAGATGTTGAAGGCGAAGCTCTTGCAACCTTAGTTGTAAATAAATTAAGAGGTACTTTAACATGTGTAGCAGTAAAAGCTCCGGGTTATGGTGACAGAAGAAAAGAAATGCTTCGCGATATAGCAATACTTACCGGTGGACAAGTTATAAGCGAAGAATTGGGATTGGACTTAAAAGAAGCTAAAATCGAACAACTGGGACGTGCAAGACAGGTTAAGGTAGAAAAAGAAAATACGATAATTGTAGACGGTGCAGGAAAACCGGAAGATATCAAGAACAGAATAGCTGCAATTAAAGCTCAGATTGAAGAGACAACTTCAGATTTTGACAGAGAAAAACTCCAGGAAAGACTTGCTAAATTATCAGGTGGAGTAGCCGTTATCCAGGTTGGTGCTGCTACAGAGACTGAGATGAAAGAAAAGAAATTGAGAATCGAGGACGCTCTTGCAGCAACAAAAGCAGCAGTAGAAGAAGGTATTGTACCTGGTGGCGGAGTTGCATATATAAATATCATACCGAAAGTTAAAAAACTTCTTGATACAACATCCGGAGACGAAAAGACCGGTGTGCAGATAGTTCTTAAAGCTTTAGAAGAACCAGTAAGACAGATAGCAAGTAATGCAGGACTTGAAGGTTCTGTAGTAGTTGATAAAATTAAGAATAGCGAGCCAGGCATAGGGTATGACGTATTAGGTGAAAAATATGTCAACATGATAGAAGTAGGAATAGTTGACCCTGCAAAAGTTACAAGGACAGCTCTTCAAAATGCCGCATCAGTTGCTGCTATGGTACTTACTACAGAAAGCCTGGTTGGAGAAATACCGGAACCTGAACCACCGGCACCGGCAGGCGGTCCAGGCGGAATGTACTAATTAGTACGGCTCAGAAATAAAAAAGAAGATGAAAGAGGCAGGAATATCAAAATCTTGCCTCTTTTTTATATTTTTTTAAAGAGCACCGGTTTTGCAAGACAATTTTGAAAGAACATCGGTTAAATGATAACATAATTTTTTAATAAAATTTTGATTTGATTAATTTATGTTATTGTCTACATTAGATTTGTATGATAAGATTAGATAAAAAACATAATTCAAATCTTTGAGCAAACTTAGTTGGCAAAATTCCTTGCTTCAATAAAGTAAAAATGAAAACATATAAAATAAATTAATGATACGGAGGTTAAAATGGATAGTTTTATAGAAAAAATAGTAGCAAAGAAAAAAACATTTAAAGATTACTTGATTTCAATTGGGATAGTGCTGGCAGGAACTTTGTTAACTCTTATATTAGGATTTATTCAGTTTTTACAACCTTTCTGGTTTATAATAACTGTAGCGATTATATATTTTATGTATCAACTCATAACTTCATCAAATATTGAATATGAATATATTGTTACCAACGGAGACCTGGATATTGACAAAATAATCAACAAAAGAAGGAGGAAAAGAATATTCAGTGCTAATTGCAAAGAATTTGAAATTCTTGCCAGGTTAAAAGGCGGGCTTAATGACAGAAGGATACAGAATATAACTAATAGGATAATGGCAGTAAGCTCAATTGATTCGGAAAATGTGTTTTTTGCCATTTTGAACTATAAAGGAGAAAAAACTGCAGTATTTTTCGAACCGGATGAAAGAATGCTTAATACATTCAAATTATTCATACCAAGAAAGATTGAAGCTTAATTAACAAGGTGCTACGTTCTTATACTTTTTACACCAGCAATTTTAAACAATAGTGGGAAAACAAAAGTTAAAGAGAAAAAGTTAAAAAACAAAAGTTGGAAATTTATATGATATGAACTTCAGGGGGTTTAAATGAAAAAATATATTCTACGAGCTTTGCTAATAATTGTAATTTTAGCTTTAATAGGCGGTATTGGTTATTACGGTTATAATGTCTACTATAATCTTTACGTGCCTAACAATGAAATGATGGTAGTTTTTCAAACTGAAAGAACCAATCTTGTAATAGAAGATCAAATTATTATTGCAGAAAACCCTCCAATAATTGATGACGAGGAAATTTTGCTGCCTATAGAAATAATAAAGAAGTATATAGATAAGGATATCTATTGGGATGAAAACCTGAAAAAGGTAACCATAACTACAAAGAATCGCGTTATAAGGATGAAAACCAACGAACTTGAAGCACTGGTCAATAATAAACCCGTTACCCTTAACATACCTGCAAGAGAAAGTAAAGGTACGGTATATATTCCAATAGAGTTTTTGTCCGAGTTTTATGGAATCACTGTTAGATATGAGAAGTCAAATAACGTTGTTATAATTGATCCGATTGCCGATCTAATTCAAATAGCCAGGCCGATTAACTCAAATGCAGTAATAAGATTAGGCAGATCCATAAAAGAACCTATTGTTAAAGAGTTTAGTTTTTTGGAAGATGATGAAGAGCTTGAGACTTACGGTGAAAACATCAGGAATACCGGTTCTGTTGAAAATAATGCCGGTCCTGCAGAAAAGACCGATTTGATTACTAACCGTATCGAAATTGAAGAACTGGATGATATTGCACTAAGAATATTTAAGGAATACGATAACTGGTATAAGGTAAGAACCAAGGACGGAATTATAGGATATATAGAGAAAAAATTTGTTGTTGTTGAATGGGTTTCAATTAAGAATAAATATACCTATACTGAAGAAGAAATAATTCCATGGAAACCCGAGAAGGGGAAAATAAATCTGGTATGGGAGATGATGTATTCAACAAGACCTAATCTGAGGGAAATAGGAAAAATTGAAGGGCTTGATGTAATATCTCCTACCTGGTTTCAATTACAAGATGATCAAGGAAATATTATTAACAGATCAGATGCAACTTACGTAGAGTGGGCCCATCAAAACGGGTATAAGGTTTGGGCTCTTTTTGCAAATGATTTTCAGAATATTGATGCTACCAGCAGGTTTTTGAATAATACTGATGCAAGGGATAATGCGATAAGGCAAATCCTGATGTATGCTTCCTTATATAAATTGGATGGCATCAATATTGATTTTGAAAATATTTACAAGGAAGATAGAGATGCATTAACTCAATTTGTAAGGGAAATTACGCCGCTTTTAAGAGAACAGGGGCTTGTTGTTTCAATAGATGTGAATATACCTGATGGAAGTGATACTTGGTCAAAGTGTTATGATCATAAAGCACTCGGTGAAATCGTTGATTATGTAGCGCTTATGACCTACGATCAACATTGGGCCGGAAGCCCCGTGGCAGGTTCAGTAGCTCAACTAAGCTGGGTTGAAAGGAACCTTGTCAAAGTTTTAGAATTAGTTCCACGGGAAAAGCTTTTACTGGGACTTCCTTTTTATATTCGGTTGTGGCAGGAAGAGGAAATGGCAGGTGCGGTAAAGGTAACGAATCCTACAGTGTTTACAATGGGAGGAGCAAAAGAAGTTGTAAGTAAATATGATGCTGCTGTAGAATGGGATGAAGAAAGCGGGCAATTTTATGCTGAGTATAAGAAAGACGGAAAAACATATAAATTATGGCTTGAAGACGAAAATTCCATAAATCTTAAATCTTCACTTGTTCATAAATACAAGCTTGCAGGTACGGCCGCATGGAAGAGAAGTGATGCATCTCCTGAAGTGTGGGAGGTATTAAAGAGAAATTTGAAAGAATATAATAATTATCAAGAATGGTTAGCGGCAAATAATATCAAGAGTTTTGTTTACAATAGATAAAAAATATATATGAGATGAAAATGAGTAATATTTTTGGATAAAGTAATATTTTTGAATATATTATATATTAAACTGTTAATGTTAATAAATCTGCTGCAAGTATAATATATTATTAATATATTTTGCGCAGATGTGAGGGTAAGAAAGATGCTTTTTTCATTTGACAGGATATTATATTTGTTGGATGTGTTGGGGAGACTGCTCCTGGCGTTATTGCTGGGAGGGATAATCGGCTATGAAAGAGAAAGCGAAAACAGACCTGCGGGCTTTAGGACCCACATACTTGTATGTATGGGAGCTGCCTTGGTTATGATTACTTCTGAGTTCATATATAAAGAATTAGTGCCAGGTAATGATATAGATCTTACTAGGATGGGTGCACAAGTTATCAGTGGGATAGGTTTCTTGGGGGCAGGTACAATATTAAGAGAGGGATTTAACGTCAAAGGTCTTACCACAGCAGCAAGTTTGTGGGCAGTTTCGTGTGTGGGTTTGGCTGTAGGAATAGGTTTTATTGAAGGTGCCATTTTTGCGACTATTTTGGTTTACATAACATTAATATTGTTGAAAAAGATAGAAAGACAGTTTAATGTTAAAAAACAGTATAAAAACATCTTTATAGAAGCAGAAGCAAATCCTGATATAGTTTTCAAATTAACAAATATATTTTCCAAATATCAGGTTCTCATCAAAAACATTGAGTATATTAACAGTGAAAATGAAAACAGGGTTATTTTGAAGTTTAATGTAAGGCCTCCGCATGCTTTTCGCTTGGAAGACATCATGCTGGATATTTGTAATGTGGAGGGAGTTTGCAAAGCGTATGAGAAACGGTAAGTTTTGTAAATGTCATATAAGATTTATATAAAATCTGTTTTTTCTTTTTTGGGGACATTTTAATCAGGTGAGATGATGGCATGACAATACTCCATCAAAAATATACAACTGATAAGAGTAAACCTTATTTTATTTGCCGGGCTAAAGCAAAAGAATTTCCATACCATTGGCATGATGAAGTAGAGATAATATATATATTGAAAGGCAATATAAATTTTGTTATTGAAACACAAACTTACTATGTTAAGGAAAGAGACATTTTAATCATAAAAAGCGGTGAAATTCACAGATGTTACGGTGGAGTGGATTGTGAACATATTATTATTGAATTCGGTCATTATCTTGACAATGAAATACTCAAAACCCAAACTTTGATTTATCCCGGTGCCTCTGCATTGTTGAGTAAAGATTTGCATGTGAAAGAAAACCTGTATTCAAAAATTGAGGAGCTTATACTTCAAATATATGACGAATATGAAAGAAAAAGTCAAGCGTGGAACTTTATGATAAAATCTGCCTTGTATAAAATAGTAGGATTATTGGACAGGGAATGTGCAAAAGAGGTAAAAGGCGATTCAAATAAAAACATTATTCCGGGTTATTACAATGAAATCCTTCATGATGTGTTTGAATATATTGAAGAAAATTATAAATCGAACATTACACTGGAAGAAATTTCTCGGGTGGCAAATTTCAGCAAGCACTATTTTAACAAGTTTTTTAAAAAGGCTACAAATAAAACATTTGCCAGATATGTTAATGATGTAAGGATTGAAAAAGCTCAAACCCTGTTAAAGTGCTCAAAGCAAAGCATTACAGAGATTGCTTATGAAGTTGGTTTTAACAGCATAAAAACCTTTAACAGGGTTTTCAAACAAAAAGTTGGATGCACTCCAAGTGAGTATAAGCAAAATCAGAACATGTATTAGATTGCAAGTTACATTGGGTACAAGCAAATTTGCTTAACTTAAGAATTTAATGGGAGCTTGATTATAAGATATATACTTTCCGAAGATGACAGAGAAACAATATTGGATTTGATATTTAGCGAAAACGGATTAAAACCAGGCATTGTAAAGATGTTTTTGGATCCTTTTAGTCAACCATCTATGCCTGACTTAACATATATTAATGATATAGATACTGTATGCCTTTCTCTATATGACCATGCCACTACCACACGGTGGATGCGTTATTTTGTAAAGGAAGGGCTTAAAAGAACCCGACAACGTGGTGGTGATCTAGCTATCATAACCACTTTATATGGACCTCCAGGATGGATGACACTACAAAAGGTTATACGCGGTAGAGATTTGGATCCTCAATTTAAAGTGGCTTGTGCTAAGTACATGGTGGCGTGGGTGAAATATTTAAGGGAAGTGGAGGAATTACCTGTAAAATATATATCTCTTCATAATGAGGGAGAAGACTATCATAGATGGCCGTATGATGGAAGCAGCAATAATTTAGGTACAGGACATGACTATAATATGTATTGGCCGCCAGAACAGGTGGTTGAGTTTATAAAACTAGTAAGGATTATATTAGATAAACAAGGGATGTATGAGGTAGGAGTAACTCCAGGTGAGACTTCTAATTGGTATCGTTTTAGTGACTGGGGATATTCAGATGCTATAGCGGAGGATCCACAGGCAGTAAGAAGCTTGGGATTGATTACATCTCATGGTTTTTTTGTGCCCCATTATGGTATAGGGTATGGTGACCATAGAAGTTTGGGTAATGATATTTTAAGGGAAAAAAGGCCGGAACTGCATAGCTGGGTTACATCAACAAGCTGGTCCAAAATGGATGCAAACTTTGTAAATGAGATAAGGAATAATATCTACTGTGCAAAGGTAAACGGCATTATTCCGTGGGCATGCATACAGAGACCAACTAAATGGATAGGCGGAGATCCAAATCCTGGTACAGCTTTCATTGTAAATGAAGATGGTAGTTTTTCAATAACACCGGGTTACTATTTTTATAAACAGGTTTCCAGAGCTGGTCAGCCTGGCATGGCTGTTGTTAAGGTGGCAGCTACTTCATCGGATATAGGACTTATAGGTTTTTCGTCAAATGGTACTTCCAATCCAAATGCTTTTGTGGTTATTAATATAGGGCATGATTACAAAGATGTGTACATTAATATTGAAGGAGATAAATATGGTATTTACGAGACATTCAGGACATCACAGTGTGAAAAATACCAATGTATAGGTATTTTTAAAAAACAAGAAAACATTTTAAAATATCAGGTGCCTCCAAAGTCAGTTACTTCATTTTTTGAAAGGAGCGCTTTAAAGTGATAATAGATGCAGATGTACATTTGTCACCTAACTTGGAAGGAAGCACCAATATAACTGCCGAAGAATTGATTGATATGATGAATAAATCTGGGGTAGATAAAGCAGTTACATGGCTACAACCTCCATATATGCGGGAAATAGATACGTTAAATAGATATATCTATGAAGCCTCAATAAAGTATCAAGATAGAATACTTGGTTTTGGTTGGGTGGATCCTCATTTTGGTATAGAGAAATCAAAAGATGCAATAAAGAGATGTATATATGAGTATGGTTTTTATGGAATAAAACTGAATGGAGCACAGAATAGTTTTTTCATTGATGACCCTGTGATGTCTATGCCCCTTATTGAAGAAGTTGCAAAGACAGGTAGAGTTTTGGCTTTTCATGTGGGAGCAGATGACTATGAACGTACACACCCTTATCGTGTAGGTAAAATAGCAAGAATGTATCCAGAAATTGATATTCTTATGGTTCACATGGGAGGTGCAGCTTTCAATGATATAAGTAGTGCTGCCATAGAGATAGCCAAGGAATATAAAAATATTACTTTGATAGGTAGTGCAATAAGGACACGTTCTATTATAAAAGCCATAAGAGAGTTAGGTACAGAAAGAATTTGCTTTGGAAGTGATACACCTTTTGAAATAATGCATGTTGAAGTTGCAAGATACAACTCTATTTTAGATGATGTAGTGGATAAACAAGGCAAGAAAAATATCATGGGCGGTAATATAGCCCGTATATTGAGAATTTCTTGATATATAATTTGCATCAATACAGCTCCCACTTTCAGAAGCGAGAGTTGTATTGATGCTTGAGATAAAATATTAACTGATTAACTGTATTTTACTGCTTTTATACAAGCCTCTGCTCTTGCCATTATATCTGCTTCAGTCCAGTCAGGATTCATTCCGACAACAACTGTTCTGCTCAGTATATCAGTCGTTTTTGGGCACATGTCAATGGAATAATTCATGTTCAAATCTTTATTCTGCGGAAGTTTAAAAGGATCCAATGCAGGATGATGAGAACCTCTTTTATTCATAATGGGTTCCCAATCAAAATATACATGTTTCTTGCTGTCTACCAATACTGTGCCGTTAACTCCTTCGCTTGCAGCAAATTTTCTTGCTTCCGCTTCACTGTCAAAAAGGAAACCTACTGTGGTTCCGCAGTCACCTTCAATATCATTTGACCGGATGAACTTAATGTTTTTTTCACCTTCAAAACAACCCATAAAAGCTTTCTTCACTCTTCTGAGATCCTTCAATATATCGTCTAATTTTTTAAGCTGTTCCCTTAGGATGGCTCCTGCAATTTCATTGCTGCGCAATTGAGAACCCACGAAAATCGGCGTTTTTAATGCACCTGAGTGAGCTCTGAAAGCGGTACCGCCATCATGATATATTAAAGCTCTTTCATAAATTGTTTCATCATTTGTTACCAAGGCTCCACCTTCACCTGCAGTTATTATTTTAAAATAATTGAAGCTAAAAGCACCTGCATCACCAATGCTGCCCAGTCTTTTTCCTTTATAGCTTCCGCCGTCTGCCTGGCAACAATCTTCAATTACTTTCAGGTTATATCTTTTTGCTATTTCCATTATTTTATCCATATTAGACGGTAGCCCTAGCATATTCACGGGAATTATTGCTTTTGTGTATTTTGAAATTTTCTTTTCCACGTCTTCCGGATCAATTGTCAGGCTATCATCTATTTCAGCAATCACCGGTATGGCGCCGACTGCAAGAATAGCAAGGGCAGTAGCCATAAAGGTATATGCAGGAACAATAACTTCATCTCCTGGTCCTGCACCAATGCCTACCAGGGCGCATATTAGAGCTCCTGTACCTCCTGTCACCGCAAGACTGTATTTAGTACCTATCTTTTCAGCCAGTTCCATTTCAAAATTTTTAACTTCACTTGCATTTTCACTAAACCGGAATAGCTGACGACTCCTTATAACTCTTTCAACAGCTTTGATTTCTTCATCACCAATCCTGTACATGCCAAAATCCCTCCTATTTTATATATTTATTCTCAAATTTTAAGTATTTAATTTAATAATAATTTGGTCAATTTAACACGATGATAAATTAGCAAGTCTGACCACTCTCGATATAATATTCAAAAATAGAATAATACATTTGAAAATGTTCAATATTAAAATAACGTATTTGAATATAATAATATAGTCACCGGCGGGCATTTACTACTCAAAAAAAGTCAAGGTTTAAATTTGATGAAAATGTTTGTTAAAGCTATAATATTGTCCGTGAATATACCTTGAATCGGGGTGCATTTATCAAATATTTCCTTACATAAATTGAATTCACCCCTTTAATTGTATCCTTAAATCTTGCAAATGCATGCGGATGATATTATTCATTAGGGAACAGATGTAAAAAATATAAATACGAAAGGATGATTTAGAAATGTTTAATATTAATGAAAACGCAATAAAACAAGAAAGAGTTGATAAAAAAGAAATTTACCGGATAATAAATACTTATCTAAAAGGAATTGTAGAAGAAGATTCCGACTGGCTTGCAGGTATTTCAAATGCTTCAGCATTGTTATTCCAATTGCTCCCTGACATCAACTGGGCAGGTTTTTATTTATATAGGAACAATGAACTTGTTTTAGGGCCATTTCAAGGAAAACCTGCATGTATACGTATAAAAATGGGAAAAGGTGTCTGCGGCACTGCAGCTAAGGAAAGGAAGATACAAATAGTTAGGGATGTAAATGAATTTCCCGGTCATATAGTCTGTGATATTGCATCCCAATCCGAAATAGTAATACCCATAATTCATAGCGAAAGACTGATAGGAGTTCTTGATATTGACAGCCCCAAAAAGGGGAGATTTGATAATGAGGATGCAGAAAGTTTGATGGAGTTTGTAGATATTTTAAATAAGCATCTTACATGGCCGGAATTTTAGTGCTGTAAATTGGGTAAAATGGGGTCAGGCTTGAATTATTTAAGCCTGGCCTCTTTTTATCCTGCTCCATTGTAATCAAGGCTGCCCTATTTACGTCCATTTGTTTAAAATTTTAAAATTATGCAAAAACCGTACTTATTTAAGACAAAATCGTTGATTTCATTGAAGTGACGGTTAATTAGATATATAATTTAAATAGTAAAAATATAAAAGTACTTCAAAAATATATCAACTGTAAAAAATTGAAAATAAAGATGATAATAAATGATTAAATAGATTAAATAAAAATTAAAATCAAATAAAAATTAAACAAAGCGTGCATAAAAAAACACATATATAAAGCACACAAAACACATAAAACAATTGAAAGGGGTGATTACCCGTTTAGGGTAAGGTTATGATTAAGCTTGGTGTCAATTCTGTTCTTTTCAAAGGTTATACTTTCAGAGAAGCGGCAGAGGCCATCAAAAAAGCAGGTTATGACGGACTTGAGATTTCTGCGATAAAAGGTATGTGTGAGCATTTGGATTTGGACAATTGGAAAGCACAAAAAAATGAAATCAAGTCCATTATGGAAGAATTTAATCTTGAGATGCTTTCAGCTGAAGTAGCTTCTCTTGATGAAGAAAGGCTTATGAAGGCTTTTGAAGCCGGAGCTGAAATAGGAATTCCGATAATAAATATAGGACCTGGCGGCAAATCCGATGATGAAGACAGCCTAAAAGAAAGTCTTGAAAAAATAGCAAAAATGAGTGAAAAAGCTTCCGAATTCGGTGTTATTTTATGTGTAAAAGCCCATGTGGGGGCTTCAATCTATAATACTCCGACAACGCTCAGAGCAATAGAATATATAAAAAGTGATAGTTTTGGCATTGATATGGATCCCAGCCACATATACCGTGCAGGCGAATTACCGGAAGAAGCTCTGCCTAAGGTTATACATAAGGTAAGACATATTCATATTCGCGATTGTAAAGGAAGAGGTCCCGGACCCGGTGAACCGGCACTTCAGGCATGTGGTAGAGGGGATATAAATCTTTTCGGATATTTCAAAGCCATGGTGGAAGCAAAATATGAAGGACCGGTATGTCTTGAAGTAATAGGACCTCAACAGGATATGGTTTCAGCTTCAATAATTGCTGCAGAAAGCTACGGGTATATGAATGCATGTCTTAAACTTCTCGGAGCAAGGTAAAATGTTAACTCAAGATAAAATGTTTAATTCAAGATAAAGGCTTAATTAAGGATATATAAAGCCTGGATTAGCATTATATCATAGCCTGAATAATACTCAGATGATAACATTTAAAGGGAGGTTATCCAAATGGTAAAGAAACCAAATTTATTGTTTTTCGGAATTGACAGCTTAAGAGCAGATCATATGAGCCTTTATGGATATAACCGTCTTACCACGCCGCACATAGACAAATATGCCGAGGGTGGTATAGTATTTGAATATTGCTTCAGTCCAAGCATACCAACTACACCCGGCTATGCAAGCATGTTTACCGGCAGGGATTGTTTTGGAACGAACATAGTGGCATTAAGACACAAAGGCGGATATCCGGAAGGAGTTAAAACACTTGCAGAAGTACTTAAAGAAAACGGATATAATACTACATGTATAGGTTTTGGAGGTAATCCTGCATCAAGAGGTTTTGACAAATATATTGAATATGAGGGATGGGGTTCCTGGGAAGCCGGACGTTCCCATAAAGCAGAGAATTTAAACAAGGTAGCTATTCCGGAGCTGGAGAGACTTGCAAAAGAAGATAAACCTTTCTTCCTGTTTATGCGTCATATGGATCCGCATTCACCTTACCTTCCACCGGAACCGTTCCACCGAATATTTTACGGTGGCAATGAATTTGACCCTAATAATAAATCTCTTGAACCTGTTTACGCTTTTAAGCCTTTCAGAGATTATTTTTACACTTGGTTCCCACCGGGATGCACGGATAAAGACTATATAATAGCACAATATGACGGTGCTGTTGCTTATATGGATGCTTGCATTCAGAATATTCTTACAAAACTTGAAGCTTTAGGTTTGGAAGGTGAAACACTGGTTGTTATCACAGCCGACCATGGTGAAACCCTGTATGACCATGACTGTTATTTTGATCACCACGGACTTTATGACTGCACCTTAAGAGTGCCTTTGGTATTCCGTTTTCCCGGAAAGCTTCCTGCGGGCAAAAGATATTCCGATTACTGTCAGCTCAAAGATATAATGCCCACCATTCTTGAAATATTGGAGATAGATTCAGGACTTGAGTTCGACGGAAGAAGCCTTATGCCTTTAACAAGAGGTGAATATAGAGAACCGGAACCGGAGTTTTATATCACAGAGTGTACTTGGATGAGAAAACATGGATGGCGTACACCTGAATGGAAACTTATTCAGGCTTTGGAACCGGATTTTCATTTCAAACCTGAAATTGAGCTTTACAACCTGATAAAGGATCCTGAAGAAAATAATAATGTAGCCGATAAAGAACCAGGTGTTGTAAAAATGCTTCTTGAGCGCATGCAGCAACATATTGCAAAACGTGAAAAAGAAGTAGGTAGGGTAAACCCCATATACACTAACCTGGACTGGCACGGAAAAGGCTGTGGACCGTTTAAGACGTCACAGCAGGCTTATGATACATTACACATAGGTGATCCTGAAGCTGCTAGGAAGCTGCAGGCTCAATTGGATAAAAAGAAATAATATGAACCGGTAAAAATAAATAACCTTGACCGGATAAAAAAATAATATAATTTTACTAATTCGGGAGAAGATATAAATGTTAAAAGTATGTGTAATTGGCATGGGTAATATCGGTAATATTCATGCTAGAGTATATAGTGAATATGACAAAGTCCGGCTTGCAGGAGTTTGCGATATAATTCCGGAAAGGGCTGAAAGAGCAGGTAAAAAATTTGGGGTTCCTTATTACTTCGATGCTGAAGAAATGCTCAGGGAAATTAAACCTGATATATGCAGTGTAACTACCGGCGGGTTTGAGTATTCCAGCGATCATTTTTTACCGACAATCCAAGCATTAAACGCAGGTTGTCATGTATTATGTGAAAAGCCCATTTGCAATGATCTTGAAAAAGCTCAGATTATGGTAGATACTGCTAAAAAATTAAACAGGTGTTTTGGAATAAACTTGAACCACAGGTTTACTCCTGCAGCGCGACTTGTTAAGCAATGGCAGAATGAAGGGAAAATCGGCAACCTTCTGTTCATAAATATGGCTCTCTGGATCGGCAGGTTTGAACCTCATTTTGATTCCGAGTATTATCACCTTAAAGCTTTAAATCCTCACAGCGTAGATATTATGCGGTATTTTGGAGGAGATATTGATACCGTACATTGTTTTGCTATGAAAGCTCCAGGCAGGGATATCTGGTCTACGGCTTCAATAAATGTTAAATTCAAAAACGGTGCAGTTGGGCATTTGACAAGTTCGTATGATATTAAGCGGGGGCATCCGATGGAGCGTTGTGAAATAGCCGGAACAAAGGGTAGAGCGGTACTTGAAGATATGTGGAGAGAAGCCGTCTTATATCCCGCAGATAGTTTTGTGAAAAAGGTATATACGAATCCTATATTTGGAGGTTTTACCGAATTTTATGATACATTCCGTGACAGGATAATACACTTTGTTGACCAGGTTGCAAGAGGAGACAGACCGGAAGATATTGACGGCTCAGGTGAGCAGGGACTTGAAGCAAGCCGAGTGATTCATGCGGCTATAGAGTCTTTAAAGACCGGACTTCCTGTCAAAGTTGAAACGATTAAAAAATAATAAAGTAATTGAGAAATAAGCTGATAAGTTAAAATGATAGATAAACGGGGAAGGTATTGATGGTATCTCAAGTAAATTATTTGGAAAGCAGAAATTTTTTTGAAAACAGAAATGTCCCAATACTGGTTATGGATACGGAGCACCATGGAAGAGTCGGAATGCACAGCCATGATTTCTACGAATTTGTATATATAGACAAGGGCTTTTCCATGCACTTCTGCGAAGGTGAAACAACGGTACTTACATCCGGAGACTTATTTGCAATTAGACCCGGACAAGTACATTCATATACCAGTGCTCACCATACATTCTTATATAATTGCTTGTTTTCCATGGAAGCATTGGACAACACTGTAGTTGAAGATATTGTAAAACTTCCCGGTTTAAAACAGATCCTTGAACCCGTTGACACCAAATGGCAAAAGCTGCACCTGGATTTTACTGAAAGAAGAGAGGTACTGATTTACCTGGAGAAAATGAAATGGGAGCAAATTAACAGGGGAATTGGCTGGGAGTTGAATATGAAAAGCTTATTGATAAGTTTTTTGGTTCTGTATTCACGGTTGTACTTAAGTCACTATGAAAACATTAGCCCTAGCAGTAAGGCGCAGATACTCCACATACACAAAGCGCTCAAGTATATTGAAGATAATTATGAAAAGGATTTCTTGCTCAAGGACATGGCAAAATCAATTAATCTTTCCCCTGATTATATTTCGCGCCAATTTAGGATTGCCATAGGTTTGTCGCCCATAGAGTATCTTAGAAATTTTAGGATAGCAAAAGCAATGGAAAAGCTTAAAACTACTGATTTGCCGATTTCAGAAATTGCTAAGAGTACGGGTTTCAGTGATATAAGCAATTTTTCACGACAATTTAAGCAGGTAGTAGGAACTTCCCCTTCAGCTTTCCGTAGAAACTATGACGAAACGAAAACATGATGAAAAGCTTAGTTTAGAAAGTATAACTTGATTATGATCATGTAAGTTTAGCGAAGCTTAAACAGAACAACAATTAGTAAGTAATAAGGCAAATAAATTTTTAATGATTAAAAGTAAACAAATTTTAGTAATTATTGAAACGGTAATAAAAGCAAATTAATAAGAAAAACAAATAAAAGAAAGGTGGTTAAGAGAACATGGCTTTAAAAGTAGGCATTGTAGGAATGGGAGGTATCGGAAATCTGCATGCGGAGTGTTATAAAAAAGATCCTTTGGCTGAACTCGTTGCCGTATGCGATATTATAAAAGAAAAAGCGGATGCAGCTGCCGAAAGGCACGGAGTAAAAGCTTATTACAGTCTTAAGGAAATGCTAAAAGCACATCCGGAGATAGATATAATTAGCGTGACAACCAGCGGTTATGAAAACGGAAGCTGGCATTATGAACCTGTTATGGAAGCAATTGATGCAGGAAAACATGTATTGGTTGAAAAGCCTATATCAAATGACATAGTGGAAGCCAGAGAAATGGTGAGTTTTGCCGCTAAGAAAGATGTGTACCTGGGATGTAATTTGAACCATTATTTTACCATTCCTGCTGATAAGGCAAAACAGTTAATAAAAGAAGGCAAAATAGGTGAACCTGTATATTGCATTCACAAAGTCGGATTTAACGGCGGAGAAGCAATTTATGGCGGAGTGGGAAGTCCAAGATGGCAGCGTCCTTATTCACATGTAAAAGCATTCCTTGCTCATCCTTTTAGTGTAATGCGATATTTCTGCGGAGATATAACCCATGTACAAGCTTTCTTGAATAAGCCGGGTGTTAGAAAAAGCGCAGATGATTTAATGCTATCAATCAACAGCATACATGTACGGTTTGAAAACGGCAGTGTTGGATATTTACTGTCCCAGCGCGGAGATGCGATGTTCGGTCTTGGCGGATGGTGGAGTTTTGAAATGGCAGGAACTAAAGGAACATTCTGCATAGAAAATTGTGTTGAGCAGCTCACTTTCTGGGAAGCACCTAAAGCCGGTGAAAAAACTCCTCCCGAACCTGTAGTAATAAACACAGGTATTAAAGATTTTAATTCAACTTTCCCTACAAGAATACATGCTTTTTTAGAAGATGTAACAAACGGAGTGCCAAAGGAGTATTTAAGAGCTTCCGGTCGTGATGCACTTGCAACGCTTGAATACACCTTTGCAGTAATCACTTCGTATGAAGAAGGCGGAGCGCTTGTTCGTCCGCATAGCTTGCCGAACTTGCACGGACATCCTTCTTATGTATGGTAATAAGAGGAAAGGGGTATTCCCTCAAAATTTAGGGGCTTTTTGTCCGGGTATACCCCTTATTTACGTTAAGTTATTTTCTAATAAAATTGTTTCCAAATAATTACATTATAAATTCCTTTTGTGGAGGAAATAGGGGACATGAAAAAATTTGTTACGATTCTTTTAATATGTACCATGTTATTAGGAATATGCGCATCATACACATCATGCTCAAGTAGCGATAAAAATTCGGAATCTTCCGATAAATCTTCCACTTTGCAAGAAGATCCAACTTCTAAAGGAGAAGTGGATAAAACAGTCACTCTTACATTTTTGCGAATTGGCAATGATGCTCCGGAAGCAAATTATTGGAAGTCGCTTATTAAGAAGTTTGAGGAAGAAAACAAAAATATTAAAATTCAATATGATGACGCAGCCATAGGTGAGCCTATGGAAACAAAACTTAATACACTATTTGCAGGTGGTGCGGGACCGGATATTATCGGGCACGGAATACTTTCCGTCGCAAATAGGGTTGAAGCCGGGCACTATGTACCAATAACCGAATATTTTAACCAATGGGAAGGCAAGGATGATATAATGGAAAGCGTTCTGGCAAACGGCACGTATAAGAGTGAGGTATACGGCCTTGCATATTCTACAACACCGTATATATTTGCATATAGGAAAGACATGTTTGCCGAAGCAGGACTTGACCCTGAAAAACCGCCCCAAACCTGGGATGAACTAAGAGAATATGCACGACTTCTGACAAAAAAGGAAGGAGACAGGATTGTTCGTGCAGGATTTGCTTTCCCGATGGCTGCCGGAAATTTCGTAGAATTTGATGTTTTTGTTTTTGGTAACGGTGGCAGGTTTTACGATGATTCAAATATGCCCACCATTAACACACCTGACAAAGTTGAAGTTTTTGAATTCCTCAAGAGCTTTATCGACGAGGTGAATATACCATATAATAATAATGAGGTTAATCCCTTCATTAAAGGAAATGCCGCAATGACTCTCATTAACAACGTTGCTTTACGTCCGATGCTGGATGATCCTGAATTAAAAGATAAGGTAGGTGTTGCGGTACCACCGTACAACAAGGTAAAAGCAACATTTTCAGGGTGTAACATGTTATTTATCGGCAGAGATTGCAAGAATAAAGATGAAGCATGGAAATTCATAGAAGCTGCGTTGTCAAAAGAACAAGTACTCGAACGCAGTAAGCAGCTTAATATTCCGGTTACAAGAAAATCCCTTTTGGAGGAATTTTCAAAACTTGACCCGTATAATGCAGTAAGGGCTGAATGCGTCCAGGTAGGAATAGGAATGCCTCGTACCGTATGGTCACCAAGATTCCAAACCATAAGAAATGAAATGGTACAGAAAGTACTGTATTCTAAAATGTCAATAGAAGAAGCTTTAAATGAGGCTCAAAACGAACTGATGAAAGAAATAAATCAGTAAGTAAAACCCGGGAGGGAGGTTAGACAAGGGGACGGTTCTTTTGTCTTTCCATCCAAAAAAGGAAGCAAAGGATGATAAGAAGTATGAAATATGAAGTTAAAGAAATAAAGAAACCGTTCCCTTACTTTCTTACTAAAAGTCCGAATATGAGTAAGAGAAGAATAAGTAGAGATGACATTTCAGCGTATATAATGATAACGCCCTTTTTTATCTTTTTTGTTTTGTTTGTAATAGTGCCCATCGGTTATAACTTTGTTAACAGTTTTACAAATTATAACCTTGGGAAGACAAGGGATTTTATCGGACTGAAAAACTATATAAATCTATTCTCTGATAAGAACTTTTTACAATCCATGTACAATACTTTAATATACGCGGCATTTAGTGTCGTTCCGTTAATGGTTTTAGGATTAATTTCCGCAGTTGCATTAAATGGTCGCTCTAAAATACTGCATGTGACCAGGGCTCTTTTTATTTTTCCTTACATAACATCAATGGTCGCTGTTTCCATGATTTGGCTTTATCTATATGAACCGTCAACAGGTGTTTTTAATAAAATCCTATTAGGATTGGGACTCAAACCTCAAAATTGGCTGTTTGACGAGAAGCTGGCTCTTTCCTGCTTAATTGTAATGAATATATGGAAAAATATAGGCTATGTGATGATTATTTATCTTGCAGGGCTTCAAAGTATACCGCAGGAATTATACGAAGCAGGTAAAGTTGACGGAGCTTCTGATTTTAAAATGTTTTACAAAATAACTATACCAATGTTATCGCCAATTTCGTTCTTTATCTTTGTAACAACCATGATAGAAGGTTTTAAAACTTTTGAACAAGTGAGAATAATGACAGGAGGAGGACCTGTCAATAGTACAACTACAATTGTTCACCAGATATATATCCGTGCTTTTAGTGAATATAAGATGGGATATGCCTCAGCAATGTCCATCATACTTCTTATAATTATATTTGTAATTACAATGATTAATTTGAAGATCGGAAAAGGGAAGGAATGAAAGAGGAAGTGCTGATTCGAGGTAAAATCCGAAACCGGGGTAAAATCCAGGACCGAGAAAGAATATTAAATCAAGAAAAAGTTCGTGAGCTTAAAGCGCTTGAAATTAATTTCTGCAGTATAAACGGGTACAAACTACTTACAGGAACTATAGCAGTAATATTAGTAGTTCTTACGGCTTTCCCTTTTTTGATAATGCTTTCAGTATCCTTGCAAACAATGAAAGAAATATATGCACCGGAATTAGTTTTCATACCGGAAAAAGCCCAATTTGTAAATTACGTAAATGCCATGAAAAACGGAAATTGGGGCAGATACATGTTTAATAGCATATATATTACAACAATAGTAGTTATAATAAGCCTTTTCATAAACTCAATGACAGGTTATGTTTTTGCTCGAATAAATTTTAAAGGCAAAAATTTATTGTTTATTCTTTTGTTAGTAGGTATGATGATTCCTCCTCAAGTTACCATGGTCCCTCTTTTCATAATGATGAGAAGGTTTCCGCTTGCGGGAGGCAATAATATATGGGGGGCTGGAGGTACAGGGTTAATAAACACATATACAGGATTAATTTTGCCATTTATTGCCGGATCTTTCGGCGTGTTTCTTTGCAGGCAGTTTTATATGACTTTTCCTAAAGATCTTGATAATTCTGCACTGATTGACGGATGCAGCAGGTTTAAAATATTTGTCAGAATCTATTTACCTCTGTCAAAACCGGTACTGGCTTCTCTCGGAATACTTAAATTTACGGGTACTTGGAATGAGTATACCTGGCCTTTAATAATGACAAATTCGGATTCTATGAAAACCGTTCAGATAGCTCTTACAATGTTTAGGGATGAAGCGGAAGTTATCTGGAACCAGCTTATGGCTGCAACAATAATTTCTTCCGCTATAATATATATCTTATTTTTATTGCTACAAAAGTATTTTGTGGCAGGAATTCTTGCAGGAAGCCTAAAAGAATAAGGAACGATTTTTTTGATTCCGTCTTTTTTTATTTCTAAATATAATTAATTGAAAGCATATCAGAGGTTTGATATAATCCAATTGTAGCTCCTTTATTCAATTGAAAACAAAGCTTCATTTTTCAATTGGAAATTAAACATCCAAAACGAAAGGTGTGATCTGTATGTCGGAATATAAATATCTTTTTGACGCCGTAGAAAAACACAGAACTCTTATTTTTGAGGCAGAAAAATATATCTGGGAAAATCCTGAAACAGGCTACCGTGAGTGGAAAACCAGTACATATCTAGAGAAAAAATTCGAGAAGCTTGGTTATAAACTCTTTAGAGCAGAAAATATACCAGGCTTTTATACTATTATTGACACAGGAAGACCCGGACCTTGTGTGCTTGTAATGGCGGAACTTGATTCCCTTATATGCTTTGAACATCCTGACGCGGATCCACAAACGGGTGCAGTACATGCATGCGGTCACCATGCCCAGTGTGCAGCCTTGCTTGGTCTTGCAGCAGCACTAAAAGAAGAAGGTGTGTTAGACGGACTTTCAGGAAGAATTAAGCTTTGTGCAGTCCCTGCGGAGGAATTAATTGAAACCGAATACCGTGAAACTCTCAGACAAAAAGGGATTATACGGTATTATGGTGGAAAGGTGGAGTTTCTTTACCGTGGATATTTTGATGATGTAGACATGGCTTTTATGTTCCATACAACCGGTGGTAAACACAGATTTTATGCAACAAGAGGGTCTAACGGATGCATTGTAAAGAATATAAACTATAAAGGAGTTGCTGCACATGCCGGAGGATCTCCTCACGAAGGTATAAATGCTTTGTATGCTGCTACCCTTGGTATACATGCTATTAATGCTCTTAGAGAGACATTCAAAGATTCGGATCATATAAGAGTGCACCCGATTGTAACTAAGGGCGGAACGGCTGTTAATGCGATTCCAAGTGATGTAAAAATGGAGAGTTATGTTAGAGGTGCGGATATGAAAGTTATAACGGAAGTGAACAAAAAGATAAACCGCGCTCTCGCAGCAAGTGCAGCAGCTATTGGCGCGAATGTGATACTAAGTGATCGCCCTGGATACACACCCCTAATTAATGATAAAAATTTACTTAGAATTGCAGAAAGAGCCATGAAGGAAATTGCACCTGCAGAACATGTAGCCATAACTGATAATTGGGGTACGGGTTGTACCGATATGGGAGATATTTCTGCCGTCATGCCTGCAATACATCCTTATGCAGGCGGTGCGACAGGTACGGGACATGGAAGTGATTATCGTATAGAAGACAAGGAAAATGCTTGTGTGAATTCAGCAAAATGCCAGCTATTAATGCTTAATATGCTGTTATCAAATGATGCTGCGGAAGCAAAAAAGGTTATTGAGGAGAAAAATCTGCGTTACCAATCAAAGGAAGAGTATTTTAAAGCAATAGATTCCATTATACAGGATAAAACTGCAGTAATTTATAATGAGGACGGTACTGTGACGTTAGATTTCGCCAAGGAAATTACCGTTAAGGAGTAGAAATACTTAACATAAAGAAAAAAAGAAAAATTAGATTAAGATGTTAATATAGGAGGGCTATATTAAAATGCATAAATTTCCTCGAACCAATATTGAAAATATTTCTCTTTCAAGAATGATAATCGGAACAAACTGGATATTAGGATACAGTCATACAAGCCCATCGGCAGATAGGTTCATAAAGCACTGCAATAGGTCACCTGAAGCTATAGCAGACATAATAGAAGTATTTTTGAAAGCAGATATTGATACAATTCTTGGACCTTTGTCCAGTAACATGCACCTGCTTGACGGCATAAAAATGGCAGAAGACCGCACAGGAAAGAGTGTTATAAAGATTGATACTCCGATAATAAATGTGGATGATAATGAAAATGCCAGAAGAGAAGCGGAAAATACCATCAAATTAAGCAGAAAATGTGGAGCGGCATTATGCCTTCCTCACCACAGCAGCGTGGAACAGTTGGTAAACAAGAATAAAAAAACCATTGACAGATTGCCTGATTATCTTGCTATGATTCGTGAAAATGATATGATACCGGGATTATCAGCACACATGCCGGAACTGGTAGTTTATTCCGATCTTAATAATTATGACGTGCAAACCTACATACAGATTTACAATTGCATTGGTTTCTTAATGCAGGTGGAAATTGAGTACATTCATAAGATAATATGGACAGCCAAAAAACCGGTAATAACAATAAAACCTATGGCTGCAGGCCGTGTTAGTCCATTTGTTGGTTTGACATTTGTATGGCATACAATTCGTCCCTGTGATATGGTTAGTGTAGGATGTCTTACTCCGGAAGAAGCTGCAGAAGACATAGAAATATCAATGGCTGCATTGGAACATCGTCCGCCTGTTTTAGAGGGGCGTAGCAGTCCTAATAAAACAGCTATTATGAAGTAACAAACAAGCCGTTTATCCTTGAAAGAAAGGTGAGCAAAAATGGACAATGTTAATGCTCATGATATATCTAGCTTAGATAAAGGAATTGAAAACAATAAACTGCTGGAACCGGTTTTTAGACCTTTATCAATCAAGGAGATCCAGCCTGAAGGTTGGTTGCTAAACCAATTAAAGATTCAAGCCAAAGGTCTCTCTGGCAATCTTGATAAATTCTGGCCGGATATAAAAGACAGCAAATGGATTGGTGGAAATGCAGAAGGATGGGAAAGACTTCCTTATTGGCTCGATGGATTTATACCATTGGCATGGTTGTTAAATGATGAAGATATGAAATCCAGGGCTAAATATTATATTAATTATATTATTGACCATCA
Source organism: Clostridiaceae bacterium (assembly GCA_012840075.1). GTDB lineage: Bacteria > Bacillota > Clostridia > Acetivibrionales > DUMC01 > DUMC01. The sequence goes on from DUMC01000146.1 coordinate 35,778, forward strand.
AAGGGAAGACGGTTGGATATGCCCGGATGATGAATTTGCAAAGAAGGATTTGTGGGCGTTTTTTCTTATATTAAAAGTTTTGGTGCTGTATCATGATGCTACGGAAGATGAGCGAATAGAAGGGGTAATTAGAAAGGCACTTTTATATCTTGACAGAAATATTGACAGACAAACACTCTATGGATGGGCTCACGCACGTTGGTTTGAGTGCATGATCCCTATGTGGTGGCTGTATGAACGTATAAGAGAAGAATGGATATTAGAACTTGCCGCCAAAATCCACGCACAGGGATTTGATTGGATATCTTTATACAAGCACTGGCCGTATAAAAAACCAATTGAGAAAAAACGCTGGAGTTATATGAGCCACGTAGTAAATAATGCAATGATGCTCAAATCCGGTCCTTTATTATGGCGTATGACCGGTTCAAAAGAACAACTTGAAAGTGCTGAACACATGGTAGATTTATTAGATAAATACCATGGCATGGTAACCGGAGTTTTCACCGGAGATGAATGCTTGGCCGGGAAAAGTCCCATCCAGGGTACCGAGTTGTGTGCTGTAGTAGAATATATGTATTCTCTTGAGCATTTAATATCTATTACAGATAGAGCTCATTGGGGAGACAGGTTGGAAAAAATAGCATACAATGCCCTGCCTGCCACATTTAGCCCGGATATGTGGACGCACCAGTATGACCAGCAGGTAAACCAGATTGAGTGTAGTCGGCAGGATAATCCGGTATTCATGACAAATGGCGGGGAATCAAATATTTTTGGACTTGAGCCAAACTATGGCTGCTGTACTGCCAATTTAAGCCAAGGATGGCCTAAGTTTGCCTTGTCAACATTTATGAAGAGCAATGACGGACTTGTTGCGGCAGTTTACGCACCTTGCAGCATTAATACAAATATAGACGATACAAAAGTATCAGTCAGACTAATTACAGAATATCCATTCCGGGACACTTTGAACTTTACTGTTACTACAGAAAAAGAAACTGAATTTTCATTGTGGTTAAGAATTCCGGCGTGGACTGACAGGGCTTATCTGGAGATAGATGGAAAGCAGTTGGATATATGTGCCCATGAAGGATATTATTGTCTGAGAAGAAAATGGTCAGGCGAAACGTCTTTTACTCTCCGTTTTCCAATGATAATTAATATTGAACCTCGTCCCAATAACCTTTATGCAGTTACTCGAGGACCACTGGTATATTCACTGGCTATAGGCGAAAAATGGGTGAGAATAAATGAGGATATTCCTGGACGGGAACCACCTCATTGCGATTACGAAGTATATCCTGTTACGCCGTGGAATTATGGGTTGTGCATTGATATAGATAATCCGGAAAAAAGTATTGTTTTTGAAGAACATGAAGTTGGAGATTGTCCTTTTTCTCCTGAAGGAGCGCCTGTGGTAGCTTATGTGTACGGAAAAAAGATTGACTGGTCCAAGGAGAACGGGGTAGCTTTGCCGTATCCCGAGATGAAATGGATATCAGATGAAAAGGAAAAGCTAAAACTCATACCGTATGGATGCACCAACTTGCGCATGACTGAAATGCCGATTTTTAATGAAAAGTAAAGCTGAAAAAACTAAGTTAATTGAGGAAAATTAAGTTAATTGTATAACCAATGCTCCTACTCTTGAATCCGGACGTACTGCATTTGCTACACATGACATTACCATGGCTGATAATTGGAATTATTCCAATACTCTCGAAGGTGTAGAATTTGAACGAGTTATCATTAATCCTGATGCTCCGGGATTCCGGGATTTTTGGGGCAATAACTTGGTGTGTATACCTCACTCTTCCAAGCATCCCGATCGTGTTATTCGTTGGGTAGATTGGCTTTATGGAAATAAGGATAACTACATGCTGCTGTTATATGGTATAGAAGGTGTACATTGGGAATACATGGAAGGAGATAGTGAAAGAATACAGGTTCCAGCAGGGAAAGATCCCAATGACTATCCTATGTGGCACATGTGGCAATGGGCACAAGGAGTACTTGATCCTTTTAGACCGGCTATGAAAGATGATACAATTGCACTTCTCAAGAAGTTCCGTGATATTAATACACCTGTTATAGAGTCTCCTACCTTGGGATTTTATGCTGATTTGAAGCCTGTTGAGGAAGAATGGGATCTTATGCAAGAGGTGTGGAGAAAATATGGTGTGCCTTTACTTCATGGGCGCGTACCGATAGAAGGCAATTATGAAAAACTGCTGGAAGAAATGAACAAGGCCGGTGCTGATAAATTCCTTGCTGAAATGTAAAGACAATACGATACTTGGCGTGCTAAGAAGGGCAAATAGCAAACAAAGAATAGCAAATTTTGTACAGAATTACGCCAAGGAAGGGGAAAGCCAACTGCTTGGCTTTCCCCAGATAATTATATCAGGCGAAATACATAATGTAACATTCATAGTAAGATTACATGTATGGTAAAATATAGGAAATATACTCAGAGGAGGAATTGCTATAGTGAACAATTCTGTTTATTCCAAGCATGAGCTATATTCAATGAACTATAGAAAATCCTACAATGCAGATGCCAGGGAAGCTGCTTTTTTATTGGGTGGAATTGGTACCGGAAATTTCTCCATTGGCGCAAGGGGAGAGATGAGAGACTGGGAAATTTTTAATCGCCCGGGTAAAGGTAATATAATGCCTTACACTTTTTTTGCTATATGGGCTAAAAAGGAAGATGCCGTTCCGGTAGTAAAAGTTTTAGAATCAAAGCTGCAACCGCCTTATTCAAAGTCTCATGGATTTGCTCCTGAAGAATTAGGAGGATTACCTCGTCTGGACTCTTCTGTCATGATAGGTGAATACCCCTTTGTATGGGTAGAATTTAAAGACCGTAAGCTGCCTGTTCAAGTTACATTGGAAGCATTTACTCCATTTATCCCGCTAAACGAGGATGAATCAGGTATTCCCGGTGCGATTATCCGCTATAAGGTAAAAAATCCCACCAGCAAGAAAGTTAATGTTACAATTGTTGGCTCTATGAGTAATGTTATTGGAACAGGAGTTGGTAACCCGTGGAGGACTAATCTGAAAGCAAAAGATAAGAAAATTGAATATATTTGCAAAGAAGGACTGCATGGGTTGTATTATACTGCTGTAGGCATAGATCCGGAAGCTCTTAACTATGGAAATATGGCTTTAATAACTTCGGATAATAATGTTACGGTAAAACCCAATTGGCTAAACCGCGGTTGGTGGGATGGAATTCATGATTTCTGGGATGATTTTTCTTCAGATGGTATGTTGGAAAAAGAATCGATATATGTACAAGAAAATGTAGACGATGAAGAAAGATTTAAAGTAGGTTCTCTCGGTATTTATCATGTTCTTTTGCCGAATGAAGAAAAGATTTTTGAGTTTATATTGACCTGGTATTTCCCTAATCGTGTCAAAAGCTGGTATGAAGATCAATATATTTTTCCGGACTGGGACGGAAGTTTGGTTAAAAACTATTACAGTAAAATGTTTCAAGATGCATGGGATGTCGGACAATATTTAAAGACCAACATGGATCGTCTTGAAAAGCATTCTCGTGATTTTCACAGGGCATTATTTACCAGCACTTTACCATATTACGTAATTGATGCAATAGCAAGTAATATTACGGTTATTCGAAGTCCTACCTGTTTTCGCATAGAAACGGGAGAATTTCTAAGCTATGAAGGTTGCCACGATTCAAGGGGTAGTTGCCAGGGTAATTGTACTCATGTTTGGAATTATGCCCAAACCTTGGCTTTTCTTTTTCCCAAATTGGAACAAACCATGCGTAAAATTGAATTTAATTTGGAAACAGATGAAAATGGCAAGATGGCATTTCGAACCCACCAAGTATTAGGTCAAAAGAGATGGGATTATCACCCGGCAGCTGACGGACAGATGGGAACAATCATACGCTTATACAGGGATTGGAAGTTAAGCGGTGATGATGAGTTTTTAAAGGAAGTATGGAATAATGCTTGTAAGGCTTTAGATTTTGCTTTTTCATACTGGGATTCGGATGGGGATTTTGTATTGGATAGTCAACAACATAATACCTATGACATAGAATTCTATGGTCCAAATTCCCTAACAAATTCCATGTTTTTTGCCGCTCTAAAAGCCGGTACGGAAATGGCTGAATATTTAGGAGATAGAGAGCGGGCAGCAAAGTATAAGCAAGCTTTGGAAAAAGGTAGTAATAAGATGGACCAATTGTTATGGAATGGTGAATATTATATTCAAAAAATTGATGATATAAACCGGTATCGATACCAATATGGCGAAGGATGCCTGTCAGATCAATTGCTTGGACAACTGTTGGCTCATGTGGCAGGTTTGGGATACGTGCTTCCTAAGGAACATGTTAGAAAAGCAGTATATTCCATTTTCAAGTATAACTTCAGGAGCAGTTTGGAGGAGCATTATAATGTACAAAGAACATATGCTCTAGGAAATGAAAAAGGATTGTTATTGTGTTCTTGGCCACATGGAGGCAGACCTAAACTTCCGTTTGTTTATTCAGATGAGGTATGGTCAGGAATTGAATATCAGGTCGCCGCACATTTAATTTATGAAGGTTTTATCGATGAAGGATTAACTATTGTAAAAGCCGTAAGAGAAAGATATGATGGATATAAGAGAAACCCGTGGAACGAAGTTGAGTGTGGTCATCATTATGTTCGTTCTATGGCTAGTTGGTCGGTACTTTTAGCATTAAGCGGATTTAAATATGACATGGTAAAAGGTACGATGAGCTTTGCCCCTGCTATCAATCAGGACAATTTTAGGACATTTTGGAGTACCGGTCGTGCATGGGGAATATATCGCCAGATAAAGGATCAAGAAGGGAAAATTCATAGTGAAATAGAAATTTTATATGGAAGCTTGGAAGGCATAAAGATTATAATGGATACCTAATAAAAGGGAAAGGAGCATATTAGTTATGAAAGTTGCTTTTAGCAAACCTATGGAACGAAAAAGAAAGCAAAATTCTTTTGTCAAAGAAATGAAAACAAACTGGGTATTATATTTAATGGCCTTACCAGGTATAGCATTTTTCTTTGTCTTTAATTACTTGCCCATGGGTGGAATTATTATGGCTTTTAAAGAGTTCAATTTCCGCGATGGCATATTTGGCAGTCCCTGGGTGGGATTTTCAAACTTCAGGTTCTTTTTCCGCTCCGCTGCTTTTCCCTCGGTAATTTATAATACACTTCTTTTGAGCAGTTTAGGTATAATTATTGGTATAATTGTTCCGTTATATCTTGCATTAGCGCTCAATGAGGTGCATCACAAAATGGTCAGGCGTGTTTCCCAATCGGTAATGATATTTCCAAATTTTATTTCGGCTGTTGCTGTTAGTGTTATTGTATATAATATATTCAGCTATAAGTTTGGTGTAGCCAACCAAATCAGGGGAAGGCTGGGACTGGATCCTAGGGACTGGTATACTAATTCTTTAGAATGGGTTGTGTATTACTTAATAATCAGAACCTGGAAAGGTGCAGGTTATAGTTCCATAGTATACCTGGCTGCTATTACCGGAATCTCTCCTGAGCTATATGAATCGGCAGAAATTGATGGAGCCAATCGTATACAACAAATTAGGTATATTACACTACCTGGTATTAAATCAACAATTGTTATTCTTTTTGTTTTGGCAGTGGGTCGTATTTTTACTACTGATGCAGGTTTCATTTGGTTACTTATAGGTGATCGTCCCAGTTTGTTAGAGTATATGGATACCATCGACACTTACGTGTTTCGGATGGTACGCGGAACCCCTAATGTAGGTCGTACAACGGCAATAGGTCTATTGCAGTCTATATCTTGCCTTATAATGGTGCTTGTGGTCAACTGGATTACTCGTAAGGTTTATCCTGAAGGTGCTATATTCTAGCAGGAGGTATGAATAATAATGAATAGTATAAAGATTAATAATGCGAATTTAGAAAAGCATGTTAAAAGGAGCTTTTCTGACTGCGTTTGGAAATGGACGAGTTATGCAATTGTTATATTCTTTGCTCTGATTTGTTTAGTACCTTTTTTACTTGTAATCATAATTTTGTCATTGATACCTCAAAACCTTTAATGGAGCGATGGGAGGTTGTTGAGAAATATTGGGAAAATGCACGGTATACCGGTTATGGTAGGGCGATTGATCATACGGTGCGAGATCTCTATGGTATAGAACGTATTGACCGCAATACTATAGAAAAGGTCAATGAACTCTTCATTAAAGCACGCAAAGAGAGTCCTTTCCATCGAGTGCTCAAAGAAAAAAGCAAAATCCGCACAAGCCTTTTAGACAACAGCAACTTTGATTTAGAACCGGACAGGAACTACTTTACACCTGTATTTAAACTTGATCCCTATATCTTTTTCAGAAACATTGAACAGATAAGACAGCTATCTAAGGTAGCCGGAATAGCAGTTACTTCCTTCAATGATTGGTTAGAAGTAACTGAATGTATGATAGAGCGAGCTATTTCAAATGGTATAGCGGTTTTCAAGAGTGCTCTTGCCTATGAGCGTCCCATCTGTTATGAAAAAGTGAATTATTATCAAGCTGAGGAAGCATTTAACAAGATATTTAACTACATTCATCTTCCGGAAATGAAAAACCAAGAGTTGATAATAGGAAGAGAATTCCAGGACTACATGATGCATTTCATATTACGCATTATAAATAAGCATGGACTTACCGTACAGTTTCATACAGGTATACAGGAAGGTAATGGCAATGTATTAACGAACAGCAATCCCACACAGTTATGCAATCTGTTTCTTACATACACCAACATTAAATTCGATCTTTTCCATATCAGTTATCCATATCATAGGGAAGCAATTGCTTTATGTAAAATGTTTCCTAATGTATATCTTGACATGTGCTGGGCTCATATAATATCACCACGCAGCGCCATGGAATTTTTAAGTGAGTTCATAGATGCAGTAGCTGTAAATAAAGTAAGCGCTTTCGGTGGTGACTACTTAATGATAGACACTGTTTATGGGCACCAGCTTATGGCCAGACAAAATGTGAGCAAAGTACTGGCTGAAAAAGTTAGTGATGGTATCTTCAGTGTTGATGAGGCTTGTAAGATAGCAAAGATGATGTTTTTTGACAATCCGGTAGAAATTTTCAATCTTAAAGGAATAATTTAGAGGATTGTGGGGCATGTTTTCCCATACTGTAAAAATCAGTGTATAAAAGTCTTTACTGAGGTAAAAGAGTTTTGTTACAAGAAGTTACCCAGGTTTATTACAAAAAGCAGGTTACTCAGGTTTAATAGGTTAATATTTAGAATTTAATACAGGTTTTGCTAAATTAAGCATATTTTAAAGACGGGAGTAACCTGCTTTCTCACTGCTTACTCATTTAAGCGGATAAGCAATTGTAGTCATTAAAGCCATCTCCGGTTGAGAAGTATCCATTCTGCTATACTGGACTACTATCTCGGTGTCACTTTCGACCATCATAGCATATGGTACATCCATTGGAACGCTTTCACCTTTGTCATTTTTAATTTTATCCATTCTGATATGGTTAGTTCTTTGGGATTTGCATACGGCTTTAAAGCCGGTCATGGGATCCCTGTCCTCAAAATAGAGGGTGATATTAATATTCGCATCTTTTTTCCCCGTGTTAAGTACACAAATAGCCTCATGACTCTTAAATAATTTACCGTTGCTAATAGAAGAATAATACCCATCAGGTATAAACCATACTTTGGAACCAACTGCTTCCATTTGCCACATCTCCTTTTCTAATTTATTCATATAATAATTATACAATTTTTAGCTCAATGGATTCAAACAAAAAATGATATCATACTTAAATCATTACGGAAAACATTAAATGAGAAATATATAGTACAAGAATTGTTTACTTTTTTATTTGATTTTAGTATTTTTATAAGAAGTCCTTTGTGGAGAAGAGAACCCCATTATTGATAATACTGGTTTCAGGGTTTACTTCAGAGCATTTCAAAAATAAAGACCTAAAACTTGCAGCATAATTCTTATTGTTTATTTGATGCCTATGTTAAATAGATCTCGAATTATCCATATGAAAGATCCTTTCTTTTGCTTGTTTTATTTATTTGGTGAAGTAATATAAAAATATAAAATATGAATATATTAGTAATTTTGATAAACACTTTAATAGTTAATAGACTGCTTTCCATTCTTATTTTTTAGCATGCAAATATTAATATCGCCCGTAATTTTGTATTGCATACATTACTGCTCTCATACTGGTCAACAGTGTGCCATTGTTAATTGAACCTGCTGTACAAAGGTTTAGTCCTCTGCTTTCTTTTGCCATTTCACAATCGCGTTTAACTTCAGCTATGATTGCTTCTTCATCATTTGACATAAAGGTTAATGGAGAAAGACATCCATCTATTCTGGTATTTGGCATATATTTGCGTATTTCGTTAACCAATACATTGGGTCCGAAGTTACATCCTGTTAGATTTAATTTTGCAAGGATAGGGAGTAAGTGTCCCATATCAGAATCAGAATGCTGATATCTTTTATCTCCTGGATTAGGACTAAAACGATCAAATACGCGCTTAAGTATTGGGTATGCAAAAAATTCATACATCTCTGGGGTCAACAGATAACAGTTATCATCTGCGAAAGAAAATCCTCCTGGTGCCTTCCCTGGTTCATATCCTGCTTCTTCATCCATGATTTCCGCCATTCCTATTATGACATCCGCTATGACTTGGCTGAACCTTAAGGCTAAGTCAGGTTCATCGATAATTAAATATATTAAATTTTCAACTCCGTAAATAGAGGTAGCAAGAGTTACGGGACCTCTCACATGCCTGAGTAGATTCGGCCTTTTTCCGTATTTTTCAAAAATTCTTTTTTTCTCGCTTTCCCAATTAGGTGGAAGCATAAATTCTCTAAGATCCAATTTTTCCACTCTATCTAACATGGCTTCGAGTTCATTCGGGGTACTGCAGGAACCTACCAGCCATTCTGAGTAACCATTGTATATATATTTTCCTTCGAATACTTCCCCAATTCTTCGAATAGGAGGAAATTGCTCATCAGGACTTGGAAAATGTTCTCTAAGCAACCTTCGACCTACAATTTTTTCAGCTTTATCATTATACCGTTTATTAAGCTCTATTCGTTGTTCTATAGAGATTTTTCCCCAAGGATCTTTTATATCCTCACCCAGTTCTGCAAAAACACAATGGTCGCCCATACGTATGCCTAATGCTACTTGCGGTGCATGTGGATTAAAGCAATTATCTTTATGAGCTTCTTCGTCGTCAGCCCAAAATTTGTCCAGATCTACCTCAAGCATTTTTTAGCCTCCTTGTACAATATAGTTATAATCAAATCACAGCTTTTTTAGCTGTAATAATTAACAAATCTTAATAGTTTACATAACATTTGGTTATAAACTTTTCTAAACATCAAGCACATCATCGGCTTCAC
>DUMC01000147.1 GCA_012840075.1 Clostridiaceae bacterium
GGTATAAAGATGCCTACATTTAATGCTGGTGATGATGTTGTAATTTCATTGCCTATTGTTAACTTATCTCAAATACCGGCTAAAAATATTACGGTTTCCATTGATACTTCCGATGTCAATTCATTGCCTTTTACTTTTGAACAAATAAATCTTACAAGGAAGCTGGACAGTTTGGCTTCGGGCAAAGAAACAACAGTGACTTTTAACGTAAAGATAAAGCCATACATACCAGATGGGATTTATCCCGTTAAAATTAACTATGAGTACTTGAATTCTGCAAATAATAGTTTTACTGACAGTGAAACTATTTATATAAAGATTGTAAATGCCCAGACTCCACCCAAAATTATATTGGAAAGATTCAGTGTTTACAGCAATGATGGTGAAAATCCTCTGCCGGGGAGTTTATTTAGCCTTTCATTGGAACTGAAGAATCAAGGAAGTTCACCGGCTAAAGATGTAAAAGTTTCCCTAAAAGGTCTTAGCAACGACGGCATATTCGTAGTTCAATCTGCTGATACGAAGTATGTGACTTCCATAGATGGACAGACAACCAAAAAAGTTGAGTACTTCTTACATGTTGCGGAAAATTTCAAAGGAAATAATGCTTTGCTTACTGCAAGAGTCGAGTATACTGACGACTCAGGAAAGGCTTATAGTGACGAATATCAATTTTTTATAAAGATTACTCAGATAGAAGAGGAAGAAGAAGAGGAAAAAGTTGAAACCGTTCCGGAGTTAATACTAAAGAATATGGAATACCCACATGAACAGATAAACGCAGGAGAGGAGTTCAATATAAAATTTTCACTTGAAAATATAGGAAATGATACGGCTTACAATGTAAAAATATCAGTAACTTGTGAGGATGGGGTTCTTCCCATATCCACCAGCACGCTGGTCGTTGATGAATTGGGAAAAAGTCAAGTGAAAGATTTTAGTTTTGACTTTTATGCAAAAGAATCAGCAGTAACTAAGAATCATTTGATAACCGTAACTGTAGAATATGAGAATAAGATAGATGAAGTTAAGGAAGAAACAGGTGTTAAAGCAGAAAAACTTTCCTTAACCCGTTATGCAGGTGTATATATAAAAGCAGTTGAAGAAGAAAAAGAAGAAGAGGAAACAAAAACAGTACCAAAAATCATCATTAACAAGTACGACTTTGGAACTGAATCACCCAAAGCCGGAGAGAATTTTGTATTAAGATTAACTTTTTTGAATACAAGCAAAATTGTTCCCATTAGGAATATTAAAATAACCTTTACTTCCAAAGACGGAATATTTATACCAACCAGCAGCAGCAACACATTCTTTATTGAGAACATGAATGTGCAGCAAACAGCGGAAAGAGAAGTTGAGTTATTTGTAAAATCTGACGCACCGGCAAAATCCCATACTTTAACTCTTTCTTTTGATTACGAAGATGAAAAAGGAACTCAATATAGTGCAACAGAAGAAATAAGCATACCGGTGACCCAAGAATTGAGGCTTGAGATAGGGCAGCTTCAAATGCCGACAGATACAATGGAAGGGCAACCGATACCTGTATTCGTGGACTTCTTCAATATGGGTAAGAGTACTTTGTATAACCTGATGGTTAGCTTGGAAGGCGAAGGTTTTACAGGTGAAAATAGTGATTATTTTGTAGGTAATTTTGAATCCGGCAGAAGCGACTACTACGAAGTAATGCTCACACCTACGGCAACAGGAGAAATAACAGGTAATATATTATTCACTTTTGAGGACGAAACAGGAAAGAAAAATGAGGTAAGAAAAGAATTCAAACTTAATGTAATGCCCATGCGTGTGCCGGAAATGCCTGTTGATGGTGGATACCCCGGAAGTGAATTTCCAGGTAAAGAAATTCCGGGTCAAAACCAAGGAAACAAATTATTTACACCTCTCAATATAGGAATAGGAGCCGGTGCACTTTTGTTAATAATAGTAATAATAACAATTATTGTTGTTAAGAAAAGGCGAGCAAGAAAGGCGGAGATGATGTTAGATGAATAGCTTGGACATTATCGGAATGGCCTTTAGAAATCTTTGGAGGAGAAAAGTCAGAACAATATTAACTGTTTTTGGTGTAATAATTGGCACTGCATCCATAGTTTTGATGCTTTCTCTTAGCATCGGGATGAATGAGAGCTTTAAGCAGCAAATAAGTCAAATGGGGAGCCTTACCGTTATTAATGTAGATACGTATTATGTGCCTGAACTTGAAGATGGTAATGTGTATTATTATGGTTATTCAAGGCGACAAAATCAAAATGTAACACTTGATGATAAGGCGTTGGAGGAAATTGCATCTATAGATGGTGTAGTGGCGGTTACTCCCTTAATGAATAGTTATGCCAGACTTCATTCCGGGAAATATGAAGCATATGTTCCAATATATGGAGTTTATGCAGAAAATATGGAAGCTTTCGGGTTTGAAATTGAACAAGGACGTTTACTTGAAGCAAATGACAGCAATGCAGCAGTATTCGGCAATAATGTAAGATACAATTTTTATAATACCAGATCCCGTAATTGGTATAGACGGGAAGAACCTAATATTGATGTTATGAAAGACAAAATCACTGTAAATTTCAATATGGGTTATTCCCCTGAACCTGAAAAAGGTAACAGAAGAAACAAAGAACAGGAGCTCAATGTAGTTGGTGTACTGAAGCCAGGCAATTATGATTATGCCATATTCATGGATGTAGATTATTTAAAAAAGCTTATTAAAGCTAATAGCAGGACATCCAATAATCCAGGGAGAATAAACTACGGTTCAAATACCAACACTGACAGCTATGAACAGGCAATGGTGAAGGTTGAAAGGCTGGAGGACGTGGAAAGAGTTCAACAGGCAATTAAAGATATGGGCTTTGGTGCGTCAAGCCTTACAGATATATTAAGAACTATGATGGACCAGACCAAGACCATCCGGGTAATATTGAGCGCAATTGGCGGAGTTGCTTTGTTTATAGCAGCAATAGGCATAACAAATACAATGATTATGTCAATCTATGAAAGAACAAAAGAAATAGGAATAATGAAGGTTTTAGGATGTCTTCTCCGTGATATAAGGAAGCTGTTCCTTTTAGAATCTGCGCTAATAGGGTTTATGGGGGGTATAATTGGTATTGGCTTCAGTTACTTAGCATCGACGTTAATGAATAATGCAGGCATCAGCTTCTTAAACATAGGCTGGTACTCAAGCGTAGGTCCATCGAAAATTTCAATTATCCCAATATGGTTGGCCCTTGCTGCAATTGCCTTTGCTTCTTTTGTAGGAATTATATCCGGTTTTTATCCCGCATTAAGAGCCATGAGATTGAGTCCTCTTGAAGCCATAAGGAACGAATAACCATAAACCGTAAATAACCGTAAAACATAAAAGAAAGGAAATGGGGGTCGGACGCCTGACCCCATTTTCTTTTGGGTGCATTTAGAAATGCACTCATTTCATTTTTCCTCCTTGACAACATATGTATTTAAACATAATATTAAGTTAGAAATCAAAGGGAAAGGAGCATTTCCATGATTGATTTTAAAATCGGTGTTATTGTAGATTCCTTCAGAATTGATATCAAAGAGGCTGTAAAGAAAGCAAAAGAAGTCGGTGCTGACGGAATACAGGTTTATACAACTAGTGGTCCTATGGCACCTGAGAATCTTAACTCACAGAAAAGAAAAGAGTTCCTTGATTATGTAACATCTCACGGATTAGTCATTTCAGCATTATGCGGCGATCTCGGTAAGGGTTTTGCAAATAAAGAAGAAAATCCTAAGCTTATTGAAAAATCTAAGAGAATAATGGATCTGGCTAAAGATTTAAACACAAATGTTGTTACAACTCACATAGGTGTAGTACCGGAAGATCCTAATCACCCAAGATGGGCCATATTACAAGAGGCTTGTGAAGAATTAGGTGAGTATGCAGATAGTGTAGGAGCATATTTTGCAATTGAAACAGGACCTGAAACTTCTTTAGTGTTGAAAAAATTCCTTGACGGCCTCAAATCCAAGGGAGTAAGGGTTAATCTTGATCCTGCCAACCTCGTAATGGTTACTGGCGATGATCCGGTACAAGCGGTTTATAATCTTAAGGATTACATTGTTCATACACACGCCAAGGACGGAATAATGCTCAGAAAAGGAAATCCTGAAGTTATATACGGAATGCTAGAGGAGGAAATTCAAGCAGGTGCTTCTTTTAAAGAGGTACCACTGGGTGAAGGCAGCGTTAATTTTAAAGAATATCTTAAAGCATTGAATTCTATAGGTTATAACGGCTTCCTTACTATTGAAAGGGAAGTTGGAGAAAATCCTGAAAAAGATATAAGAACTGCCGTAGAATTTTTAAAGAAAACCATAAGTGAGCTGAACAGATAACGATTATAAACTCATTTTATGACAGGTAGTAATTAATACGTTTTTATATATAGCGAATAATACCTTGTTGTTATATGTATCGGATAATAATTGGGCTAAATATAAACCAAAATATGTTATATTTGGAGGTAAAATATGAAACTGGGAGTTAGCTCATATAGCTTTAGCAGGTTAATGGCCAATAATACCTTAACACTGCTTGAGGTAATACACAAGGCAAAAGAAATGGGATTTGATGTAATAGAATTTTCAGGATTAAAGCTTCCGGAAGGTGAAAAGCCTGAAAGTTTTGCAGAAAAAGTAAGAGAAGAATGCGCTCGCGTAGGAATAGAAGTTGGAAACTATACTATAGGAGCTGATTTTATAAACGGCTCTAACGGAAATCTTAATGATGAGATTGAAAGATTAAAAGGTGAAGTCAGAATTGCAAAAATACTGGGTTCACCGGGAATGCGTCATGATGCAACCAGAGGATTTCCTCGTGGGTATGTAGGACCGAAAGGTTTTGATGATGCTTTGCCGATTTTAATTAAGGGATGTAGGGCTGTAACCGAGTATGCCGAAAGCTTAGGCATACGCACCATGGTTGAGAATCACGGTTTCTTTGTTCAGGACAGCGAAAGAGTTGAAAAACTTGCAAACGGTGTGAACCATAAGAACTTTGGTTTATTGGTTGATATCGGTAACTTCTTATGTGCCGATGAAGATCCTGCAAAAGCAGTAGGAAGGGTAGCACCATATGCATTTCATGTTCATGTTAAGGATTTCCATGTAAAACCGGGAACGGCGGTGAATCCAGGCACAGGTTGGTTTAATTCAAGGGCAGGTAACTACTTACGTGGAGCAATAATCGGGCATGGTGATGTTCCTGTATTGCAGTGCCTTAGAATATTGAAAAAGGCAGGTTATGACGGAACAATATCAATTGAATTTGAAGGTATGGAAGATCCTATTTTGGGTATTTCAGTTGGTTTGGAAAACCTGAAAAAATATATTGCAATGTTGTAAAACACAGTGCCGTAAACGCATCGCTATAGTGTGACTGGTTGTAATTTGTAATTATTATTTTATTACATCCGCTAAATTGAGACATTCCTTGATTTATGGAGGAGTATAAGGAATGTCTCTTTTAGTTTTAATAAAAATGGCTGTTTTAATTTCATCACTTATGTTTTTATGTTTTGATTTTAGGAAGTATTGCGTATTACTAAATATTGTAAAAAAATGACACTTTCTTGTATCATATATTTTTTAATCTTTCTTATATCATACATTTCTTAATCCTAAATATTGAAAATTTTACATTTTTAATAAGTAAAATTTACCTGAGATTATTAATTCGATTTTTTAAGTATTACGATAATTTTCCAATATAAATTTCTTATTTCAGCTTAAATAATAAAAAGTAAAATTGACTCTATATGTTGTGGTTTGATATTATACTTTCATCAACATATAGAGGCAGAGGAGGTAAATTTGTGTTAACGAAAATAAGAAAAAGAGATGGAAGAGAGGTTCCATTTAACATAGAAAAAATTGCCAATGCAATATTCAAAGCGGCCATGGCGGCAGGCGGTAACGATTATAACATGGCATTAAGGCTGGCAGAACAGGTTACTAAGGTGCTGGAAAAGAAATATGTGGATACCATACCGGGTGTAGAAGATATCCAGGATGTAGTTGAAAAAGTATTAATTGAAAACGGTCATGCCCGCACTGCTAAAGAGTATATACTTTATAGGGCTGAACGGACCCGTGTAAGAGAAATGAACACAAGGCTTATGAAAGTCCTTGAAGACCTTACGTTTAAAGATGCAGCAGATGCTGACATAAAGAGGGAAAATGCCAATATTGACGGGGATACTGCCATGGGAACCATGTTAAGATATGGTTCGGAAAGTGCAAAGCAGTTTTACGATTTGTTTATATTAAAACCATCCCATTCAAAAGCTCATAAAGACGGAGATATACATATACACGACCTGGATTTTCTTACACTTACTACAACCTGCTGCCAGATTGATATTATTAAGCTTTTTAAAGGTGGTTTTTGCACCGGTCATGGTTATTTAAGAGAACCTAACGATATACTGAGTTACGCAGCTCTTGCATGTATTGCAATTCAATCTAACCAGAATGATCAGCATGGTGGACAGAGCATACCTAACTTTGATTACGGAATGGCTTTGGGAGTTGCTAAAACATATACAAGATTATACCGTCAGAATTTGATAAATGCCATTGAACTCATAACCGGAAGCAGCGAATTTGAGAAAGAGATCCAGTCCATATTTAAAACCATAGAGGAGGAACACGGAAGAAAGCCTACGTTGAATTCAAGGAACACAGGTGATACTTATAAAAAGGTAGAAGCCGAATATCTTGAAAAGCTCATTAAAGATAAAGATATTATTACAAAAGCACAGAGCTTTGCAGAAAAGAGGGCAAATATAGAAACTGAAAGACGTACTTATCAAGCTATGGAGGCCCTTATTCATAATCTTAATACAATGCATAGCCGTGCCGGAGCTCAAATTCCGTTTAGTTCCATTAATTACGGTATGGATACTTCGCCTGAAGGACGCTTGGTAATAAAATCGGTATTGCTTGCTACGGAAGCCGGCTTGGGTAATGGAGAAACCCCAATTTTCCCAATACAAATATTCAGAGTTAAAGAGGGGGTAAATTATAACCCCGGTGATCCAAATTATGATTTGTTTAAGCTGGCATGCAGAGTGAGCGCAAAAAGATTGTTTCCCAATTTTGCCTTCATTGATGCTCCTTTTAATTTAAAATACTACAAACCGGGGCATCCGGAAACTGAGATTGCTTACATGGGTTGCAGAACAAGAGTTATTGGTAATGTTTATGATCCGGAAAATGAGATTGTTTACGGAAGAGGAAATTTAAGTTTTACATCGATTAACCTTCCAAGGTTGGCTATAAAAAGCGGTAGAAACATTGACAGGTTTTTTGACGAGCTGGATCGCATCATCGACCTTGTAATAGACCAATTACTAGAGAGATATGAAATTCAGGCTAAGAAAAAGGTCAAAAACTTTCCTTTCTTGATGGGTCAAGGTGTATGGCTGGGTTCTGAAAAATTAGGAAAAGAAGACGAAATACGGGAAGTATTAAAACATGGAACACTTAGCATGGGATTTATAGGTCTTGCAGAATGTTTGAAAGCTTTAATCGGTAAGCATCACGGGGAATCCCAAGAAGCTCAAAATCTGGGACTTGAAATTGTAGCGTATATGAGAAGGCGTATGGATGAAGCAAGCAAAAAATATAAAATGAACTTCACTCTTTTGGCTACTCCTGCTGAGGGTTTGGCAGGAAGGTTTGTAAGAATTGACAGAAAAATATTCGGTGTAATTGAAGGTGTTACTGACAAGGAATACTATACTAACAGTTTCCATGTGCCGGTTTATTACAATATAAGTGCTTATGATAAAATTAGCATTGAAGCTCCGTATCATGAATTAACTAACGCAGGTCACATTACATATGTGGAATTGGACGGCGATCCTTCAAACAATCTTGAAGCTTTTGAAAAAATTATCAGGGTGATGAAGGAAAAAGGGATAGGTTACGGTTCAATAAACCATCCGGTAGACAGGGATCCGGTCTGCGGTTATACGGGAATCATAGGTAATATATGCCCTAAATGCGGTAGAGAAGAGGGAAATATAAAGTTTGAAAGAATACGAAGAATAACAGGTTACTTAGTAGGAACCCTTGAACGGTTTAATGATGCTAAAAGAGCTGAAGAGCGTGACAGAGTAAAGCATTCTATTTAAACATTTGAATTTATCATCCAAAGTATTAATTAGGTAGAGGTATTCATTGGGAGGATCAATTATAATCCCATGAAAATATGTTAAAAAAATATGTTCGGAAAGGATTTCTTATGGAAACAATAAAAACAACATTAAGAATAGCAGGAATAGTAAAAGAATCAATCGTAGACGGGCCAGGAATAAGACTTGTTGTTTTTGCTCAAGGATGCAAGCGCAGATGCCCCGGATGCCATAATCCCCAAACACATCCCTTCGATGGAGGTAAAATTATCAATATAAATGAAATATTAGAAATGATTGATCGTAATCCTTTGATTGACGGAATTACATTGAGTGGAGGAGAACCTTTTGAGCAAGCTGAAGCTTTTGCTGTATTAGCTGAAAAAGTGAAAGAAAAAGGACTAAATGTCATGACATACACAGGTTATACTTTCGAAGAAATTATGAAGAATCTTAACACGAAAGCAGGGTGGGAAAGGCTTCTTAAAGCATCGGATATTTTAGTGGACGGAAGATTCATCCAGGAAGAGCGGGATTTGACACTAAAGTTCAGAGGTTCTAAAAACCAGAGAATTATTGATGTAAAAAAAAGCATTGAGAATAACAGGGTAGAAATTATATTGATTTAGTAAAACCTCTCTATTGACACTCTTGACACCAAATGTTAATATAAACATGTACGTACAAGTATGTACATGTTTATTTTTATTTCATTTGGAATTTTATTTGAAAGAAGCGCAGAGATAACACATGTTTGAACAAAATTTAAAAGAACCGAAATACAAGTTGATAAAATCTTACATTAAGAGCTTAATTAGAGAAGGAAACGTTAAGGATGGACAGTTGCTTCCTTCAGAATATGAACTTATGGAAAAGTTCAATGTAAGCCGTCATACCGTACGACAAGCTTTTGGAGAGCTTGCAAAGGAAGGCTGGGTATACAAGAAGCGAGGCAAAGGAACATTTGCCAGGTATTTCAATACCTGCGATAAGAAAGGTATGATAGGACTAATTACCACTTACATCTCCGACTATATTTTTCCTCACATAATCAGCGGAATTGAAAGTGTAATGACGGAAGAAGGATATTCGGTAATTATAGCAAATACCAACAACAATAAAGAAAAAGAAGCTTATCAAATTAAATCTTTAATGGAGCAAAACATAAAAGGATTGATATTAGAACCTACGAAGAGTGCTGAAAAAAACGTAAATCTTAATCTTTTGGAAGAGGTTCTTGCAAGAGATATCAAAATAATGTTCATAAATGCAATTTATACGGATTTAAAAAGTGAAAATCCTAATGTGGGTTGTGTAATAATGGATGATGTTAAAGGTGGTTTTATTGCGACTGAATATTTGCTTAAGATAGGACACAGAAAGATTGCAGGCATATTCAAGCGAGATGATATTCAGGGAGTCAAACGTGAAGAGGGTTACAGAAAAGCATTGGGGAATTTTGGCATAATTCCCGATGAAAATATGATAGGACGGTTTACTACTGAAAATAAAAGGATTTTTCCAAAGGAGTTTGTATCAAACCTGCTAGATAAAAGGAATAATGAATTAAAACCCGATGCTATAGTATGCTATAACGATGAGATAGCCGTTTGGGTAATTCAAACAATCAAAGAATGCGGATTAAGTGTTCCACAAGATATTTCAGTTGTTGGATATGACGATTCAAGCCTTGCTACAGTCTTGGATATAGAATTGACAACCGTAAAACACCCAAAAAAACAAATGGGAGAACTGGCAGCACGTCATTTAATTGAAATGCTTGAAAATAACAGCGGAAATCATAGGATAATATACGAACCTGAGCTTGTTATAAGGTCATCATGCAAGGCAAGATAATAAAACGAATGCATTTATAGCAATTAATTAAAATTAAATATGAGATTAAATGTGCATAACAAATAAATAGAACCTGTTTAGATGAAGATCTTTAATGTACAGGTTATGAGGTGGTAAAATGCTTGAAGATTTAAAGGAAGCCGTGTATGAGGCAAACCTGGAGCTTGTTAAGAAAGGACTTGTAATTTATACCTGGGGGAATGCCAGCGGTATATGCAGGGAAAAAGGTCTGGTTGTAATTAAACCAAGCGGTGTAGATTACGATGAGCTTACACCTCGTCATTTTCCTATAGTTGATCTGGAAGGTAATGTCGTTGAAGGAGATCTAAAACCTTCTTCAGACACTTTTACACATCTAGAGATTTATAAAGCCTTTCCTGAAGTAGGAGGAATTGTACATACTCATTCCAGATGGGCTACTATATTTGCCCAAGCAGGAGTGGCAATACCGGCACTGGGAACTACACATGCCGATTATTTTTACGGAGAGATTCCTTGTACCAGAAAAATGTCTTCTGATGAGATTAACGGTGAGTATGAGAAAGAAACCGGTAAAGTTATTGTAGAAACTTTCAAAAATGTGAATCCTATGGAAGTTCCCGGTGTAATTGTTAATGAGCATGGTCCTTTTAGTTGGGGAAAGGAACCTAAAGAGGCTGTATACCATGCAGTAGTTATGGAAGAAATTGCTATGATGGCATTTCACACAATAGCCTTAAAGCATTATATAAATTGCCAAAATGAAGAAAGAACAAGTCTATTGGATACTTCCCATACAAAAAGCTTTAAGATCTGTAATTCCATGACACCTGCTTTGTTAAAAAAGCATTTCTTTAGAAAACATGGCAAAAATTCTTATTACGGTCAAAAGCAAATTAAATAACTAATTTAAGGAGGGGTATTATGAGTGGTAAAAAGTACTCTATAGGTTTAGATTTTGGTACTCAATCATGCAGGGCTCTATTGGTAGACGTGGAAACCGGTGAGGAGATTGCTACTGATGTAATGGAATATCCTCATGGTGTAATGGATGAGTATCTTCCCGATAAAGTGACAAAACTGGAACCGGATTGGGCCTTACAACATCCCCAAGATTACCTGGACACAATGGCATCGACAATAAGAAATGTTCTCAAAAAATCAGGCATTTCCGCAGATAATGTTATTGGATTGGGCATAGATTTTACTGCTTGCACTATGTTGCCCATTGATAAAAACGGTGAACCATTGTGCTTCAAAAAGAAATGGGAAAAAAATCCCCACAGCTATGTAAAACTGTGGAAGCATCATGCAGCCCAGGATGAAGCAAATGAACTAAATAGGATAGCTGAAGAAAGAGGAGAAAGCTTTCTCAAAAGATATGGCGGGAAAATTTCATCAGAATGGCTTATACCTAAAATATGGCAGATATTAAACGAGGCACCTGAAATATACAGTGAGGCAGATCGTTTCATAGAAGCCGGAGATTGGGTTATTCTAAAAATTACAGGGAATGAATGCAGAAATAGTTGTACTGCTGGGTATAAAGCCATATGGAGCAAAAGGGAAGGTTATCCTTCAAAAGAGTTTTTTAAAGCTTTGGATCCAAGACTTGAAAATGTAGTAGATGAGAAGCTAAGTCGTAATATTTATCCAATAGGTGCAAAAGCAGGTGAAATAACGGAAGAAGGATCAAGGATAACAGGTCTTAAAGTAGGAACTGCCGTTGCCGTGGCAAACGTGGATGCTCACGTTGCAGTACCGGCCGTAGGTATAACTGAACCGGGTAAAATGCTTATGATAATGGGAACATCAACTTGTCATATGTTGTTGGGAACTGAAGAAAAAATGGTCCCGGGCATATGTGGAGTAGTTGAAGACGGCATTATACCGGGATATTTCGGATATGAAGCAGGACAGTCCTGTGTAGGGGATCATTTTGAATGGTTTGTAAAAAACTGCGTACCTGAAGAATATATGAAAGAAGCCCGGGAAAAAGGAATAGGTATTCATAAGCTTTTAAGAGAGAAAGCAAGCAGGTTGCAACCAGGGGAAACAGGGCTTATTGCGCTTGACTGGTGGAACGGAAACAGATCAGTGTTGGTAGATGTGGATCTCACAGGATTAATTATAGGATGTACATTAATAACAAAGCCTGAAGACATATACCGTACTTTGATTGAAGCAACCGCATTCGGAACCCGCATGATCATTGAAACTTTCGAAGAAAACGGCATTTACATTAAAGAATTGTATGCAGCAGGCGGCATAGCCGAAAAAGATGAATTTATGATGCAAATATATTCCGATGTGACCAATAGGGAAATTAAGATATCTGGCTCACCACAAGCATGTGCATTAGGTTCGGCCATGTTTGGAGCTGTTGCGGCAGGAAAGGAAAAAGGCGGTTATGACACGATCGTAGAGGCTGCCCGTAAAATGGCAAAAATCAAGGATAAAGTCTACAAACCTAATAAAGAAAATGTAGAATTATATAACAAGCTGTATGCTGAATACAAGATACTCCACGATTACTTCGGACGTGGAGAAAATAACGTGATGAAGAGATTGAAAGAAATAAAACGAATCAAACGGGGTCAGGCTTGAATATCAAATGACAAACAAGGTCAGAATTGGAAAATTCGCTTAATTTTTAAGAAGAGCTACTTTAAAAAAGTACTAAAAAGATAATCAATAATGTCTTAAAAATAAATAAGATGTTTCAAAAGCAGGTAAAAAGGAGGATTTGAAAATATGATTAATAATCTGTCACATTTTAAGAACATTCCTGAAGTAAAACCAGGAATAGTTGCCGTAAGCAGAGATTGCTTTCCTCAGTCGCTTAGTGAAGGAAGACGCAAGAAAGTTGTTGAAGAATGTAATAAACTAGGAATTCCTATAGTGGAAATCAATACTGTTGTAGAAAATGAAAAGGATGTAATGAAAGCTCTGGATGAACTCAAACAGTCGGAAGTTAATGCTTTGATTGTATACCTTGGAAATTTTGGACCTGAAGGTCCTGAAACCCTTCTTGCCCAGAAATTTGGAGGACCGACAATGTTTGTTGCTGCAGCCGAAGAAACCGAAGATAACCTGATATTAGGCCGCGGCGATGCTTTCTGCGGTATGCTTAATGCATCATACAATATTGGATTGAGGGGACTAAGACCCTATATACCTGAATATCCTGTAGGAATGCCCTGTGAAGTAGCAGCTATGATTTCCGAATTCCAAGATATAGCCCGTGTGATTTTAGGTGTAAAGCAGCTTAAGATATTCAGTTTCGGTCCGAGACCACAGGATTTCTATGCATGTAACGCTCCCATAAAGCCACTGTTTGATCTTGGTGTCGAAATCATGGAAAATTCCGAATTGGATTTGTTTGAAAGCTACAATAACCATGCTGATGATAAAAGGATTCCTGAAGTCATAAAACAAATAGAAGAGGAACTTGGGGAAGGAAACAAATATCCCGGTATATTACCAAGGCTTGCTCAGTATGAACTCACTCTCATCGACTGGATGGAAAAATATATTGGAGCATCAAAATATGCAGTATTTGCAAATAAATGCTGGCCGGCATTCCAGACTCAATTTAAATTCGTCCCATGTTATGTTAACTCCAGATTTGCATCCCGAGGAATACCCATATCTTGTGAAACAGACATATACGGTGCCCTCAGTGAATATATAATTACATGTGCATCAACTCTTCCTGCAACTTTACTTGATATAAATAATACGGTTCCCGCTGACATGTATAATAACAACCGGGATAAAGTTAAAGACTATAAGCCTACTGATCTCTTCATGGGTTTCCATTGCGGAAATACTCCAAAATCTTGTATGAGAAATGCATCTATGAATTTCCAACGTATCATGCACAGCTTACTTGAACCTGATAAAGAACCGGATATAACAAGAGGAACATTGGAAGGAAATATAAGACCGGGAGAAATTACCCTCTTTAGGCTTCAATCTACCGCTGATTGCAAACTAAGAAGTTATGTAGCAGAAGGGGAGGTTTTGGACATCGATTCGAAATCTTTCGGAAGCATAGGGGTGTTTGCTGTTCGTGAAATGGCAAGATTTTACAGGTATGTTTTAATTGAAAAAAGATTCCCGCATCATTCCGGTGTTGGTTTCAAACATATTGGTAAAATTCTGTTTGCAGCAATGAAAATGTTAGGAGTGGATGATATTTCCTTTAATCAGCCTGTAAACATGCTGTACGAGGGTGAAAATCCATTTAAATAAGTAGGTGTTTACAAATAAGCAGCCGGTCTTAAAGAGGTAGTTAGCTTCAAATTTGGAGGTATGACTAAATGGATAAAAATAAGATGGAAACCCAGAATAGTTCTAAATTTCAATATATTTTAAGATTTGCGGTTCAGCCTGGTCATGATGAAGACGAAAAGCTTTCGGTCTTACTTGATTTTTGCAAAGAAGCCCTGATCGATGAAGTGATGTTTTTCATAAACTGCGAGGAATTAAACCAAGGACACTTAACTATCGAAGAGACAAAGCCATGGATGGACCTTATAGCTAAAGGTAAGAAATTACTTGAAACAATAGGCGTTAAAACATCAATTAATCCGTGGATTACGCTGCTTCATTGCGATAGAGGCAGAAAACTAAAGGATAATCAAGATTTTAGGCTTATGGTGGATCCTTACGGCAACCAAGCCGGTGCCGTGGTATGCCCATTATGTTCAAGCTGGCAGAAATATATATCGGAAATGTATTCTTATTATGCAACCTTAAAACCAAATGTTGTTTGGGTTGAAGATGATTTTAGATTACACAACCATAACCCTCTTATTTGGGGTGGATGTTTTTGCGAACGTCACATGGAAGAGTATTCAAAATATGCGGCAAAGTTAGGGATTATTCCGGAAGGACGCATACTTTCAAGAGAGGAATTTGTTGGGGGAATCCTTAAAAAAGGAGAAGTCCATCCATACAGAAAAGTATGGCTTGATGTTTCGAGGCATACGATGATAAAGCTGGCAGAGTTAATTGGGGAAGCAGTTCATAAGGTATCACCGGAAACTAAAGTTGGCCTTATGTCATCAGCTCCATATGCACATTGTGCCGAAGGTAGGGATTGGGAAGCTATATTAAAGGGTCTTGCAGGAAATAACCCACCGGTAATAAGACCTCACCTTCCCGCTTATGGAGAGATGATTCCAAGAGACTATATGTTTGGATTCACCATAATTCCCATGTTAACAAGAATGTTTTTACCTGAAGAAACCGAAATTTATCCTGAATTGGAAAATTTCCCGCATACAAGGTTTTCAAAATCAAAAACCTTTAGTGCATTTCAAATAGAAACTTCAATATTATTAGACAGTAAAGGAATCACAATGAATATATATGACATGATGGGAAACGGAATACTGCCGGGCGAAGGATATCAGTATATGCTGGCAGGCATAAAAAATTTCCTTAATCAATTAACATCACTTAATTTGAGCGCTTTATATTTAAAAGGCGTTAAAATACCGGTTTGCCAAGAATCCTCATACACTTTAAAAATTCAACAGGACAAGGGTATGGAAGGATTATATCCCAGTGAAACATTTTGGGCAAAGCTATTAGCTGCATATGGCATAGCCAATCTTTACACCCGAGGCGTGGAACACAAAAATTCCGTCATAGCAGTTTCGGGGCAGTATTTCCGTAACCTAAGCGAAAGAGAAATTAAAGATTTGTTTGAAAATAACTATGTCCTCTTGGAGGGTGAAGCTGCATATACTTTATGGGAAATGGGTTATGGTCATCTTGCAGGAATTGGCAGCATAATACGATATGAAGCTAATACCGGCAAAGCTGCATATGAAGAAATTTGCAACGGGGAAACATATGCAGGAGTTAAAAAGGGAAGAATGACATGCCAGGGTCATTCAGCGGATTATCTTGAAATTAAGTACATTGATAAAGATAAGCTTGAAGTAATTTCTAAAGTTAAAAATCCCTATGGAGAAACAGTTGGAGAAGGAATGGTTATTTACAACAACAAGGTTTTTGTATTACCTTATGTTCTTAGTGAGGGTAAATTAGCGCCGGTATTAAATCCCATCAGGCAAGAAGCAATACAAAATGTCTTATTGAAATTGCAGAAGGGAAAACTGCAGCAAAAAGGCGGAAAAGAAGATGAAGACCATGGCTTGTCTGTGACACAAGATGTACCACCAATGTCATTGGATACACCGACAATGGTATTGAATGCACCTTTTGTAAGTGTATATGATTACAGTTTCACGGATAAGAGAGTTCTCATTGTGGTAAATGCATCCGGAGACGATTTTGATGAAGTAAAAATTAAGCTTGCATCCGACATACCTGTTCCTAAAAGCGTTTATGAAATAAGTAAAGGTTCAAATGGTATGGTAAAATCAGATGATGCCATAGCAAACGGAGAGCTTGTTTTTAAGGGATTAAAGAACCTTGAGCTAAAAGCTTTTATACTGAATATTTAATTTTAAAACATAAAAGTCCGGATTCAAAGTTTAATGCTTTAATGATCCGGACTTAATACTATTTAAATTAAATAATTTAAATTAAATAATAATTTAAGTGATTAAATGCTTCATAATGATTCGATAAAAAAAGAGGTGTTTGAAATGTTTATTAATCCATATGAAGCTGTAAGCAGTATTCAAGGTACGTGGAAAAAGTCAAATTTCCATACCCATGCCGGAACAGGACCTAATACTTGCGGTGCATATGATTTGGAAGAGGTCATAAGGCTCTATAAAGAAGCAGGATATAAGGTATTATGCATATCCAACCACGATCTTTTTACCGATACCTCCCATTTTAAAGAAAAATATGACATGATTTTGATTAACGGATATGAATACAGTCAAAGCAACCATATGCTTTGCATAGGCTGCAAAAGTATGTTTACCGGAGAACATCAGGCTGCCATAGATGAATGCATCAAAGAAGGAGGTTTTGTAATTCTCTGCCATCCCAATTGGCAGTACAAGGAATATTGGCCTTGGGAAAAGATAGATTCATTAAAAGGATATACCGGTATAGAAGTTTTTAACAGTGTAATCGGTCGCTTAAACGGAACGGGGCTTGCTGAAGATACATGGGATTACCTGCTTTCCAATGGTAAACTGGTTTGGGGTTTTGGAAATGATGATTTTCACAGGTGGTACGACCTTAATAAAAGCTGGACGATGATCTTTTCGGAATCAGATGATGAAGACAGTATTAAATCCGCAATAAAGAGGGGATCCATCTACCTGTCAACAGGGATTTATCTTGATGAAATAATTTTTGACAACAATACAATAAAGATAAAAGCAAGCGAATACGGATGTTATCCTAAAAACTATCAATACATATTCATAGGCAAAAACGGTCAAGTTCTCCACTGCCAAAAAGGAGAATATGGTGAATATAAACTTGCCGGTGATGAAGCGTATGTAAGAATGAAAGTAGTGGGAGAACAAGGATATACCATGTGGACTCAACCTATTTATAACAGTGAATTTTTTAAGTAATATAACGGCAGTATAACGAAGATTTTAAATAGTAAAAGAATTTGGATTGGAGGTGCAATATGTCTGCATCTGAAATACCTGCTTATAAAAATGAATCTCTTTCTTTCGAAGAAAGGGCAAAAGACCTTGTTTCCAGAATGACATTGGATGAAAAGGTTTCTCAAATGATTTATAATGCTCCTGCCATTCCAAGGTTGGGAATACCTTCATATAACTGGTGGAATGAGGCTTTGCACGGTGTTGCCCGTGGAGGAACCGCTACTATATTTCCTCAGGCTATCGGATTGGCGGCAACCTTTGATGAAGACCTAATATATAAAGTGGCAGAAGTCATATCAACTGAAGCCAGGGCAAAATATCATGAAGCTCAAAGAAAGGGAGACCGCGATATTTACAAGGGATTAACATTCTGGTCCCCTAATATAAATATATTTCGCGACCCCAGATGGGGAAGGGGCCAGGAAACCTACGGGGAAGACCCGTATTTGACCGGACGGCTTGGAGTAGCTTTTATAAAAGGTTTGCAAGGAAATGACAAAAAATATCTCAAAGCTGCAGCTTGCGCAAAACACTTTGCAGTGCACAGTGGACCTGAAACGGAAAGACATCATTTTAATGCCATAGTGTCGAAAAAAGATTTGTTTGAAACCTATTTGCCCGCATTTAGTGAGTGTGTGAAGGAAGCCAAAGTAGAAGCCGTAATGGGTGCATACAACAGGGTAAACGGAGAACCATGCTGTGGCAGCGAAACACTGCTGAAAAAGATACTAAGAGAAGAATGGAAATTCAAAGGTCATGTAGTATCCGATTGTTGGGCTATATGCGATTTCCATAAGAATCACAAGGTAACTAATTCAGCTCCCGAATCGGCTGCTCTTGCCGTAAAAAACGGTTGTGATTTAAATTGTGGGAATACATATCCAAGCCTTCTGGTTGCACACAAGGAAGGGCTTATAGATGAGAAAAAGATTGATGAGGCAGTTACAAGACTTATGATCACAAGAATGAAGCTTGGAATGTTTGATGATCAGTCGAAAGTGCCTTATTCTTCAATTCCGTACGAAATGTGCGATTGCGATGAGCACAGGAAATTTTCCTTGGAAGTTGCCAAACGGTCCATGGTTCTCTTAAAAAATGAGAACAATATTCTTCCCTTGGACAAGAATAAGATTAAATCTATTGCAGTAATCGGTCCAAATGCTAATAACAGAGAAGTATTAAAAGGAAATTACTGTGGAACGGCATCAAGATATACCACTGTCCTTGAAGGTATTATTGAGACTGTCAATGAAGGAACAAGGGTGTATTATTCGGAAGGATGTCACCTTTACAAGGAAAAGGTGGAAGGTCTTGCAGCTCCGAAGGACAGATTTGCCGAAGCAATATCCGTTGCTGAGCGGGCAGATGTAGTAGTAATGTGCCTTGGTCTTGATCCCACCATCGAAGGTGAAGAAATGAATAATGAATACGGAAACGGAGATAAAAATGATTTGAACCTTCCGGGTCTGCAGCAGGAACTTCTTGAAGCTGTATATTCAACAGGAAAACCTATTATCCTTGTCCTTCTTTCGGGAAGTGCCCTGGCGATTTCCTGGGCTGATGAGCATATACCTGCTATAATTCAAGCATGGTATCCCGGTGCGGAAGGCGGAAAAGCCGTTGCCGGCCTTATATTCGGAGAATTCAGCCCTTCAGGAAGACTCCCCGTAACCTTCTACAGAACAACGGAAGAATTGCCTGATTTCAGAGACTACTCTATGATGAACAGAACATATAGGTATATGCAAAATGAAGCTTTGTATCCTTTTGGATATGGTTTAAGTTATACTAAATTTGAATACGGAGATATAGATATATCCAATACCTGCATTAATGCCGGTGAAAACCTTAAATGCAGCGTTACGGTAAAGAATGTTGGAAATTGGGAATCATATGAAGTGGTACAGCTTTATCTAAGGGATGTTGAGGGAAGTACAAAGCTGCCTAGATGGCAATTGAAAGGCATAAAAGTTGTATATCTTAAACCCGGTGAAGAAAAGAAAGTAAGCTTTTTGTTAACGCCAAGGCATATGTCAATGATAAACGATGAAGGCAAACGCATACTTGAACCTGGACGGTTTGAAGTATATATTGGCGGAAGCCAACCTGACAGAAGGAGCATTGAACTTACAGGTTCTCAGGTTTCAAAGACAAGATTTGAAGTATGGGGAGCAGCAATGGAGTTGGAGTACTAGCAAGCATATTTAGATAGTAATAGGAAGCATATTCTGATTTCTGATATATTAAGTAATGATAGATTTAATTATTAATAAAAGTTTTAAAGAGGGATGATTATGGGAAATCTAAAAGTTGGATTTGCAAGACTTGTTATAACCCCACCATTAGGTATACGTATATCAGGCTACTATCGTGAACGTATTGCAGATGGTATTTTAGATGACCTGGAAGCAAATGCCATTGCCTTTTCGGATGGTGAAAATACGGTTGTTACCATTTCACTTGACATTTTGCACATGCAGCAAAAGCATATGGACGAAATTAGGAAGAAAGTTGCTTCTGACAATAATATCCCGTATGAAGCCGTCTTTATTTCTTGTACACATACGCATACAGGTCCGGCATTGTTCTATGATGCTCCAGGAGGAATCGGCTCCGCATATGATAAATACCTCATGCAGCGTATAAGCGATGCAGCAAAGTTGGCGATACAAGATCTGACTCCGGCAACAATTGGAACGGCTGCCACTGAAGCAAAAAAAGTGGGATTTATACGACGTTTCCGTATGAAGTCAGGGAAAATACGAACAAACCCCGGTGTCGGAAACCCTGATATACTGGCTCCAATTGGAGAAGCTGATGAGTCGGTACGTTTAGTCAGAATAAAGCGTGAAAATGCACCGGAAATACTTATAGTGAATTTCCAAGTACACCCTGATGTGATAGGTGGCTGCCGCATCTCAGCAGACTATCCGAGATTTGTCCGTGAAACCCTTGAAGGCGCGCTTCCCGGTACTAAGGCAGTATATTTCAACGGTACCTGCGGTGACATGAACCATGTAAACGTCAATGCAAACAAAGTGGATATGATTGGTTTGGAGAATCAATTTGATGATGTTGCAAGGGGTTATGAACATTCTAAACACATGGGCAGGACAATTGCAGGAGCTGTGCTGTCTGTTTACACCAAGGTGGAGGAACAGGAGTGCGACAAGGTATGCTTTGGACAGTTGAATCTCGTGCATCCTTCGAATAGACCGGATCCATCACAGATACCTCTTGCCGAGAAATATTTGGAACTTCATTATGCAGGTCGTGATGACGAAATCCCGTTTAAAGGTATGGAGTTGACTACAGTTGTTGCAGAAGCGGCAAGAATTTTGCGTTTGAAAGACGGACCGGATTCGTTCACACTTTATTTATCAGGAGTAAGGGTTGGTAATATTGCATTTATAGGATTTCCCGGAGAACCATTCAGTGCGGTCGGACGTATGACAAGAGCCCGTTCACCGTTTAATATGACGTTAACCTGCTGCCTTACTAACGGGGCCGAAGGATATTTTCCGACACAGGAAGCTTATGACGAAGGTGGGTATGAAGCAAGAAGTTCAAAATTTAAGCCAGGTGTTGCGGAAGCATTGGCAGAAGCAAGTATTGAGCTCTTAAACAAGCTAAAAAATGCATAATTTTGCCCTAGAATAATCAAGGAGGGGTAAGGGGGGATTGTATGACAAGGCGTGAAAGGGTAATTAAAGCTGTTAATCACATCGAGACGGATATTGTCCCATATAATATAAATTTGACACACCAGGAATATGAAAAAGTTGCTTCATATCTTGGAGACCCGCATTTTCTGAAAAAGATTGGGAACCATATAGATTCAGCTTATTATGATGGGTATCCAACCGAAATTTCCCCTGGATCCGGATACTGGAAGGACGATTTTGGTGTAATTTGGAATAGAAACGGCGTTGATAAAGATATTGGTGTAATAGATAACATTCTAATTAGAGAGCCTTCCGTTGACAGCTACAAATTTCCGCCGATTAATGAGGAAAGGATTAGAAGAGAGTATGAAAGGTTAATGAATAATGGAGAGGATACATTTAAATTTGGTTCAATCGGGTTTACTTTATTCGAGAGAGCATGGACCTTAAGAGGTATGGAAAATTTGCTTACCGATATGGTTCTGGAACCGGCGTTTGTTGAGGAATTGCTTGATGAAATAACAGAGTACAACCTTAAAATTATAGATATTGCCATGGAATATGATATAGATGGTTTCCATATAGGTGATGATTGGGGACAGCAGAGGGGTCTTATTATGGGTCCTACTTATTGGAGAAAATACATAAAACCAAGGTTAGCTCGGATATTTGAAAAGATAAAAAGCCATGGCAAAATTGTTTCTCTGCATTCGTGCGGTGATATCCGGGAGGTTTTCCCTGACCTTATAGAAATTGGTCTGGATATTTATCAAACATTCCAACCGGAAATCTATGATATTAAAAAAATAAAAAAAGAATATGGCAACTATCTAACTTTCTGGGGTGGAATAAGCACACAGAGACTACTGCCTTTTGCAACTCCTGACGAGATTAAAAGGGTAACTCTGGAGACAATTTCAATAATGGGTAAAAATGGAGGCTATATTGCTGCACCTACCCACTCGATTCCATGTGATGTTCCGGCAGAAAACGTAGTAGCATTAATTGAGGTTTTGCAACATGGTCAAGGTTGAAACACTAGCACAAATTGACGCTTTTGAAATTCATCTTCCCTGTGAACTCAAAGTTTAGAGAACTTAGAACTTATATCTTAAACAGAGGAAAGGAGATATTGTTAATGTTTAGAATAAGCTGTTTTGCTGACGAAATATCATCAGATCTAAATGAACAAATTGATGTTTTGAGTAAAAATAAAATTAAGTTTGTTGAACTTAGAAGTGTTTGGAAAAAGAATGTCATGGAACTCAGTGATAATGAATTAGATCTAGTGAAGGAACGGTTTTGGGATAATGGCATCAGTATATCCTCTATTGGATCACCCATAGGTAAGGTTGATATAAATGATGATTTTGAGAAACATCTGGAAAGGTTTAAAAGGGCTGTAGAAATAGCTTTAAAAATGGAAACCCGTTATATTCGCATATTTTCCTTCTATATGAATAAAGAAGAACTGGATATGCATCATCAAAAGGTAGTAGACAGACTTAGGTGCTTTATCGAGATAGCTGAAGAGAACAATCTTGTTCTCCTTCATGAAAATGAGGCAAATATTTACGGGGAGAGCAGCACAAGGTGCCTTAAACTTTTTAAATCCTTACCGTACAATAACTTTAGAGCCGTTTTTGATCCATCCAACTTTATTGTGGCAGGAGAAGATGTTTTAAATGAAAGCTTTGGAAAACTTAAGGATTATATTGAATATATTCATGTAAAAGATTCCAGAAAGGATACAGGAGAAAAAGTTGTTGCAGGAAAAGGCGACGGGCACATACCGGAGATTCTTGATGAATTGAGACATAAAGAAGGAATGTTCCTCTCATTAGAACCACACCTTGCACGGGGAGGAAAGTACGGAGGCTTCACTGGTCCGGAGTTATTTGAAGAGGCATTGGAAGCATTAAGGAGGATTTTGATAGAACTAAAAATAGACTTTGAGTAAATTTAGCAAAAACCATGTAACAGAAACGCAAGTAATTTATTTATGGTGATGTTTATGGCAAGCTTAAACAGCCTTACGCGGTTATTCTTGACGCGGTTACTTTTAACAGCACACTAACTTTTACCAAAATACTTGATGCTATAAGAAAGTCAAGTGAAACAGGACAGGTAGTGTATATTGAATAAATATTAATTATTTGTAGCGTTTTATGATATACTTAAGTTGATAACCGTATTACATATTGAAAAGTAAAAATGTACGTTGAATCTATTTATATTTAAAAAAATAGATTATAACAATTTTAACAAAAGGAGGTAGTCTTTTATGAAATTAGGTGTATTTACAGTTCTATTATCACAAAGAAGCCTGGAGGATGCTCTAAAATATTTAGCAGAGCTTGGAGTACAGGCTGTTGAACTTGGGACAGGAGGATACCCGGGGAATGCACATGCGAATCCTGATGAACTTCTTGCTGACGAGTCAAAGATCGATAATCTCAAAAATTTAGTAAGCAAATATAACATGGAAATAAGTGCTTTAAGCTGTCATGGCAATCCCGTACATCCTCAAAAAGAAATTGCAGATGCTTTTCATAAGGATTTCGAGAAAACCGTGCTATTGGCAGAGAAGCTTGGTATTAAACGTGTTATTACATTCTCAGGATGCCCTGGAGACTCACCGCAGTCAAAATATCCTAATTGGGTAACCTGCCCATGGCCGGATGACTATCTTAAAATTCTTGATTATCAATGGAGTGAAGTACTTATACCATATTGGAAGAAGACTGCCGAATTTTGCAAAGAACATGGAGTTGAAAAAATATGTTTTGAAATGCACCCAGGTTTTTGTGTTTATAACCCCGAGACACTTTTGAAATTACGTAATGCTGTTGGAGACATCATAGGAGCTAATTTTGACCCCAGCCATCTTTTCTGGCAAGGAATAGACCCGGTTGCAGCAATACGAAAACTTGGACCTGCCATTTACCATTTCCACGCAAAAGATACAAAAGTTGACGAGCTTAACACTGCAGTCAACGGTGTTCTTGATACTAGGCATTATAGCGATGAAATAAATCGTTCATGGATATTCCGTACAGTAGGTTACGGTCATGGGTATCAAGTTTGGAAAGATATTGTAAGCAACTTGAAAATGGTTGGCTATGACGATGTCCTCAGCATTGAGCATGAGGATAGCTTAATGTCAGCTAATGAAGGACTTAGAAAAGCAATAGATTTTCTCAAGGAAGTCATGATGTTTGAAAAAGCCGGTGGAATGTGGTGGGCATAAAGGAAATAAAATAATGGGGGTACATTTTTATGAAGAACAGTATAAATATAGGGCTTGTTGGATATAAATTCATGGGTAAAGCACATAGTAATGCTTTCCAACGTCTTAGCATGTTTTTTAATCCTTCTGTTAAAGTGAATTTGAAAGCTATCTGCGGCAGAGATGAAAATTGGGTTAGAGAATCAGCGGAAAAATTTGGTTGGGAAGGATATGAAACTTCCTGGGAAAAACTTGTACAACGTGATGATATTGATGTTATCGATATAGCAGCACCCAGTAATGTTCACAAGGAAATAGCTATCAAAGCAGCAGAAGCCGGTAAACATGTTTTTTGTGAAAAACCCCTTGCTCTCAGCTTAAGTGATGCGCGCGAAATGCTGGAAGCTGTAAAAAAGAATAATGTTAAGCATCAGATAGGATTCAATTACAGATTTGCACCTGCAGTACAACTGGCAAAAAAACTCATTGATGAAGGGAAAATAGGTAAAATATATCACTTTAGAGGTTTATACCTACAAGACTGGATAATTGATCCCGGTTTTCCTCTTGTATGGAGGTTAGATAAAAAAGTTGCAGGTTCAGGATCTCTTGGTGACCTTGGAGCACATCTTATTGATTTAGCAAGATTCCTGGTAGGGGATTTCGAAAGGGTAATTGGAGTAAATAAAACCTTTATCAAAAACAGACCTATAGTAGAAAAAATGACAGGTTTAAGTGCTCAAGCCCAAAAGAGCGAGAAAATGGGTGAAGTTACGGTAGATGATGCAACCATATTCCTTGCAGAGTTTAAAAACGGTGCTCTTGGATCGATAGAAGCCACTAGATTTGCAAACGGTCACAAAAACGGCATGTCATTTGAGATAAATGGAAGTAAAGGAAGTATCAAGTTTGAGTTTGAACGCATGAATGAACTTCAATACTTTAGTGCCGATGATGAAGCCGGAACCCAAGGCTTTAGGCTAATCCAGGTAACGGAAGGTATCCATCCGTATATGGAAGCTTGGTGGCCTGCAGGACATGTAATCGGTTATGAACATACATTTGTTCATGAAATGTATGAATTTATTGAAGCAATTGCAAAGGACAAAGAAACCTCACCTAATTTTTACGATGGTATAAAGTGTCAGCAGGTTCTTGAAGCAGTTGACCTTTCCATCGAGAGAGGACAATGGGTAGAAGTTGACAGTTTATAAGGCATCGGAGCTTATCTTATATATAGCTTATAAGTAGCTTATAAGGACTCAGGCTTGAATCGTTTACTTATTTTATAAAGGGTCAGGCTTTATTCAAGCCTGACCCTAAAAGATATCAGAGGGAAGGGATAAGCTAGATGAAAGCGACGATGATTATCAGTAAAGATTTTAAAATAGGAGAAATAGATAAAAGGATCTATGGTTCCTTTATGGAACACTTAGGAAGGGCTGTTTACGGAGGTATATATGAGCCAACCCATCCATTAGCTGATGAAAAGGGTTTCAGGAAAGATGTGATAGAACTTGTTAAAGAATTGCAGGTACCTATCATCCGTTATCCAGGCGGGAATTTTGTTTCTGGGTATAATTGGGAGGATGGGATCGGTCCCGTAGAGAAACGCCCAAGAAGGCTGGAATTAGCATGGAATTCCATAGAAACAAATGAAGTGGGTGTGAATGAATTTGTTGAATGGACAAAAAGGGTGGGCGCTGAAGTAATGATGGCTGTGAACCTTGGTACAAGAGGGCCGGATGAAGCAAGAAACCTTGTAGAGTATTGCAATCACCCCTGCGGAAGTTATTATAGCGACCTGAGAAGAATCCATGGTTTTGAAAAACCGCATAACATCAAGGTGTGGTGTTTGGGTAATGAAATGGACGGTCCCTGGCAGATAGGCTATAAAACTGCAAATGAGTACGGTAGGATAGCTTGTGAAACTGCAAAAGTTATGAAATGGGTAGATCCTTCCATTGAATTGGTAGTATGTGGCAGTTCTAACAGGCACATGCAGACCTTTGCGGATTGGGAAGCAAAAGTGCTGGAACATACATATGAGCATATAGATTACATATCTCTACACACATATTATGGAAATTATGAAAATGATACTGCCAATTTTTTAGCAAAATCATTGGATATGGATGAATTTATTAAGTCTGTAATATCCATATGCGATTATGTAAAAGCCAAAAAACGCAGTAAAAAGGTTGTAAATCTTTCTTTTGATGAATGGAACGTATGGTATCATTCCAGGGAAGCTGATAAACAGATTCCTCGATGGTCAATTGCACCTCCGCTGCTTGAGGATATATATAACTTCGAAGATGCACTGCTTGTTGGATGTATGCTTATAACCCTTATAAGGCATTCAGACAGGGTGAAGATAGCTTGCTTAGCGCAACTTGTAAATGTAATTGCACCGATTATGACTGAGAATTTAGGGGCTTCTTGGAGGCAAACAATATTTTATCCTTTCCTGCACGCTTCAACTTTTGGCAGGGGTTGTGCACTTAATGCGATTGTCAACTCGCCGCGTTATGACAGTAAGGAGTTTTGTGATGTTCCTTATCTTGAAGCAGCAGCAGTATATAATGAGGAAAAGAGTGAACTAACGATATTTGCAGTGAATCGCAGCTTGGATGAAGCTATAGCTTTGGAAACTGACATTAGAGATTTTGCAGGTTATAAGGTAATAGAGCATATTACCATGGATCATGAAGATGTAAAAGCTGTAAACACAAAGGATAACCCAATGAATGTACGCCCTGTAAAATGTACAAATTCCAAAATAGAAGACGGTAAATTGATGTCAGTATTAAATAAACTTTCGTGGAATGTAATAAGATTAGGTAGGCAATAAGTCAAGACAGACTCAAAAGCTTTTCAAACACTGGGTAAATCCGTATTAAACACCAAGAAAATCTGTATCGAGGAGGCAAGAGACGATGGATAAAAGAAAAATAATAATTGACACCGATATCGGTGACGATATTGACGACGCACTTGCAATAGCATTTGCGTTAAACTCACCTGAAGTTGAAGTTATCGGTATTACAACTGTTTTCCGAAATACCGATGCACGGGCAAAAATAGCAGCAAACTTGTTAAATTTGGCAGGAAAGAACATATCAATCCATGCAGGTTGCAGCCAGCCTATAATAAACAGGGAGGATGTTACACAGATTCCATGCCAGTACTCTGAAAATATGAACAGGTTTATATATAACAAAGATATCCATGCAGTTGATTTCATAATAAATACTGTCATGGAGTCTGACGGTACCATAACACTTGTGCCAATTGGTCCTTTAACAAATATAGCCATGGCTATACTTAAATGCCCTGAACTTAAAACCAAACTTAAAGAAATTGTTTTAATGGGAGGATGCTATTATTCGCATTATAATGAATGGAATATTCGCTGTGACCCTGAAGCTGCAAAAATTGTATTTGAATCTGGAATACCTATAAAAGCCGTAGGGTTAGATGTAACTTTAAAATGCAGGTTATCTGAAGATGACTTAAATCTCATTGAGAATAGCCCTTCACCGGTTGCAAAGTTTTTATCGGAATTAATAAGGCGATGGAGAAATGTAACTAAGTCATTGCCCATACTTCATGACCCACTTGCAATTTGCGCGGTATTTAATGATAATATTATTGAAATGAAAAATGAAAGAATATTAGTGGAAACAAAAGGGGAATATACCAGGGGAACAACCTTTAATATAACAGCTTTAAACCGGCAGGAAGATAAGGAGATTGTTGACTCACATATAAAAGTAGCAAAAAATGTGGATGAAAAAGCTTTTGTAAAACTATTTTTGGAGAGGATTATAATATGAAAAATATCTGTGTCATAGGAAGTCTAAATATAGATTTAGTTGCAACTGTGGAGCGTTTTCCAAAACCCGGTGAAACCATAACCGGAAAGGATTTCTCAACTTTTACCGGAGGTAAGGGTGCTAACCAAGCAGTAGCTCTTGGCAGGCTTGGCGCAAATGTTGAAATGATTGGTAAGGTTGGGGATGATTTTTACGGAAGAAAATATCTCAAAGTGTTGGAAGACAACGGCGTTAAAACGAGGGGCATAGGTATTGAAGCCGGTGTTTCTACAGGTGTTGCATTAATAGAAGTTGAAAGTTCGGGAAATAACCGCATCGTCGTAATTCCGGGTGCAAATGGGAAGGTGGATATTGAGTTTATAAATGATAAAATGAATTACATCCTTGAAAATGATATTTTTTTATTCCAACTTGAAATTCCTCTTGATACGGTTGAATATTGCATAAAGAAAATTAAAGAGACTCAACAAACGTCCGGCAGGGAAAAAATAGTAATTTTAGACCCTGCACCGGCAATACAGATAAAAGATGAGTTACTTAAATGTGTTGATTATATTACACCTAATGAAACTGAAATAGAAATCTTAACAGGTATTAAAATCACTAATCAAGATAACATTAAAAAAGCTGCTTATATACTCTTGGATAGGGGAGTAAAAACAGTTATTGCCAAGGCTGGAGGAAAAGGTGCATATATTGTTGAAAGAAATAAGTTTTTTCATGCTCCTGCCCCCAAAGTAAATGTTGTAGATACTACCGCAGCAGGAGATTCATTTAACGCCGGTTTTGCTTTTTCTCTATCACAGGATAAGGAGCTTGAAGAAGCTATAAGATTTGCCAATGCAGTAGCTTCACTTTCCGTAACTGCAAAAGGAGCCCAAGAAGCTATGCCTACTATAAAGCAGGTGCAGGATTTTATCAAAACATGGTAAATACGCTAACTTATGGAATATTCAGATATTCTTGTGCGAGTAGCATTTGGACAAGGAGGTTATGAGCCTGGACTTTGTGCTAAAAGCGGGTTGAATGAGGAAACAAGTTGTAAAATGATTGATAATATAGTAGAGTTCTTGCAAATATTTAATACTTAGTGCTAAAATTAAAAAGTTATATTAAAGCTATGTTATTAAAACTATGTTATTAAAACTATGTTAATGTATGTATGCTAGTGTATTCTTATTTGAGGTGTAAAAATGCAATATTTACGCAAAAGCGGAAGCTTATGGTATAAATATTTTATTTCATATATTGTTATTTTTGCCATACCGTTAATAATACTGAGTGTGGTTTTATATAACCATGCAATAAATGAGCTACAGAACGAAATTGAAAAATATACTCTTGATAAAGTCACAAGAATGAGCGAGAGTATGGATACACGGCTGATTGAGACCAAAAAGATAGCTTTGAAGATATCTTCTGATCAAGCTATAACTCCTTTTGCCGCAAATTTGAATGACTACCGCAGCAAATATGCTATCGACCAGTTGAACCGTTACTGGGACAAGAATTTTATTGATAATCTCTTCGTTCATTTTAAGGGTGAGGATTATATTTACAACGTAGTCGGCAAAATGTCGTTTAATACTATGTACAAAAGTGTTTTAGGAATTGATGACAACACAGCAGTGCAATTTTCAAATATTTTAAAGAATGTTGAAGATTCAACGCTGTTTGGTATCACCTTAAACAGCTCATCTGCATCCGCCTCAAAAGACGCACTGATATTATTATACCCTTTGCCTTTAGGTGGTGTAAGTCATTACGGCACTGTTGGGATGATAATCAACCAAAATACGATAGAAAATATTGCAGGGGACGTTTTTGGCGGTTCAAAGGGCACTTTATTTGTTTTTGATAGTGAAGGTAAAATAATTTTTATTTTAGGTGATAAAAGTTTTTTTCCGGAAGAAGAAGTGGGCAAAATTGCAAGCAATAATCATCCTGTAGGTATCAGCAGTACTTACCATAATGGCAGAAAGCTATCGATAATCAAAAAAGTTTCTGATACATCAGGTTTTCGTTACGTTCTTGTTATGTCACCTGAAAGCTATCTGTCCAGGGTAATTACCATAAAGAGGCAAGTAATGCTGGTAATTGTAGCGGTTCTAATTATCGGAGTATTTTTGGCTTTTGTGTTTTCAGGGAGAAGTTACCGTCCTGTTAGAAGTCTCTTTGAAAAAGTGAACAAATATGCTTCTTCTTCAGTACAATTTGCAAAATTAAGCAATCCGAATGAAACTGCTATAATGGAAGAACAAAACGAAATTGATAGAATAGAGAAAATATTTGAAAGCATAATAGAAAAAAATTACGGTCTTACGGAACAATTGAATTTTCATCAAGATTTTGTGAAAGATCAGATTATCCTCATGCTACTTAAGGGGCAACTCAACAACAGGAAAGATGTTGAGAAGTTATTAGAACAGTATAATATGAAACTTGATTATGAATATTATGTTGTTTCAGCAATTTCAATTTATGGCAGAAAAGAAAATGAAACAGATACATGGAAAATCAAAGAGTATGTAAAAAACATCGTGGACAGATTAGTTAATGATAAAGATTTTTATTGTGTTGATACTGTTCAGGGAGAGTATATTCTATTGCTAAATTCTAAGTATGAAAATTGTACTCCTGATGCCATAAGGAAAACGTTAAAAAGTATTCAAGCTTCTATAAAAAGTGATTTGGAACTTGATGCTTATATCGGTGTAGGAAGAGTTTATGATGGAATAGAACATATAAGTATGTCCTTCGTGGAAGCATTCAGCGCTCTTGAATACGTAACAATGACCGGAAATGAGAATATAATTTTCTTTGATGAAATTGTATACATGGACAAAATGGCAGACTGGTATCCTGTTGAAGAGCAAATGAAGCTTACACAGTGTATCAAGCAAGGTAATATTTATATATTTAAACACATAATTGAAGATATTATAAAAAGTATAAATGAAAAGCATTTATCTGTGGGAAAAACCAAGACAATTTGCTTTGGTATGATAAATAAAATAGTTGAAATCTTAAATGAGTTGAACATTAAAGAATTCGATGATGAGATAGAAGAGCTTACAACATTTTCCTCTTTGAATGATTTTAAAGTAAAAATGGAGGATGTAGTATATAAAATAAGCAGGTTTATCGGGGACAAAAAAGCAAGTAACAATGAGGCTTTGAAAATATCAGTAATTAATTATATCCATGAGAACTTTAATAATAATATGTTAAGCCTTGATATGGTGGCAGAAGAATTTAACATATCCACCAAATATTTAAGCAGGTTTTTCAAGGAACAAATGGGGAGTACCTTTACTGATTATATTAAAGAATTAAGAATCAGTTATGCCAAAAAATTACTAAAAGAAACCGATAAATCTGTAAAAGACATAGTCCAGGAAGTCGGTTATACGGATGTTGCGAGTTTCACCAGGACATTCCGCCAGATGGAAGGCATAACTCCCGGGAAATATAGGGAAGTAACTTCAGGTGAAGTAAACGAAATGTACGAAATGAATAATAGATGAAAAATGATGAATGAAGAATAATGAATGAAGAATGAAGAGGTTAGTCTACCTATAGGTTAATTCTACCTATAGGTTTATTTTTTTGACCGGAAACCATATATTCTTCAGCCTGAATTTTTGAGAAGATAATTATTATGTAGAAATCAGCATAGTCAAATCCCTTTTGGCAAAAGGTAAAAAGTCATTTATGTAGAAAAAAGCATATCCAATTCTCTATTAACATATTTCCTTTTGTTAATGAGCAGCGCATAATATATCATGAAAGTTAGCGTATAAATAAGTTTCAGATAAGTCTTATCATCTGTGTGGTAGGCTGATAGGCAGCCATGGAAGGCTAAATTGGATAATTTTTGGAGGTATTTCATGAAATCTGCTGTTGAAAGAAAAAAAACGTTAAGAAAAATGTTAAGTACTTATCAACTTTATTTATTCATACTTCCTACAGTAGTATATTATTTGATATTTCACTATGCACCTCTATATGGAATACAATTGGCATTTAAAGATTTTGTAGCTGTAGACGGTATATGGGGAAGTCCTTGGGTTGGTTTTAAACATTTTAAACTTTTTTTTAGTTCCCACTATTTTTGGGAATTGATTAGAAATACTTTAGGAATATCTGTGTATGCTTTAATTGCAGGATTTCCGATACCTATAATTTTTGCTTTGATGTTAAACGAGGTAAGCACCAGGCGTTATAAGAAGTTAGTACAAACTGTGGCATATGCTCCTCATTTCATATCAACGGTAGTTATGGTTGGTATGCTATATATATTTCTTCATCCCAATTACGGTATAGTAAATTCAATAGTGAAATTTTTGGGTCATCAGGCAATAGATTTTTTAAACAGGCCGGAGTATTTTAAGCACCTTTATGTATGGTCAGGCATATGGCAGAATACGGGTTGGAATTCGGTAATATATTTTGCTGTTTTGTCAAATATAGATGCAGAACAACATGAAGCAGCTATTATTGACGGAGCCACCAGATTGCAGCGTATCTGGTATATCAATATACCGGTTCTTCTTCCAACTGCAGTTATAATGTTGATATTAAGTGCAGGCGGAATTATGAGTGTAGGATTTGAAAAAGTATATCTTATGCAAACCTCATTGAATTTAAGTTCTTCAGAAGTAATATCTACTTATGTATATAAAGTCGGTTTGCAGGGAGCACGTTACAGTTTTACAACTGCTATTGGTTTGTTTGAGTCGGTAATTAATTTCATATTATTAGTAATTGTAAATGTAATAGCTAGAAGACTTTCAACAACAAGCTTATGGTAAAAAGATAGGAGCGGTTTTGGTAATGAAAAGAAGCAGAGATGACATTATATTTGAAACAATAAATACAACATTGGTAACGATATTCTTTATTTTAGTTCTTTATCCTTTAGTGTTTGTGTTGAGTGCTTCAATAAGTGATCCAACTCTCGTATCACAAGGAAAAGTAGTATTATTACCTAAGGGGATAAATTTTGATGGTTATAGAAGAGTCTTGGAGTATCCTGATATCTGGTTAGGGTACAGAAACACAATATTTTATGCGATTATTGGAACAATTCTCAGTTTGATGCTTACACTTACTGCAGCATATCCTCTTTCAAGAAAAGATTTTATTGGTAAAAATATATTTGTAATATTTTTCACGATAACGATGTTCTTTTCCGGAGGACTAATTCCAACATACATGGTAATTAAGAGCTTGGGGATTAGAAATACCATATGGGCTCAGATAATTCCAGGTGCAGTTAGCTTCATGAATATTGTTGTTGTAAGAACTTTTTATCAGACGAGTATTCCCGATAGTTTGCAGGAAGCTGCAGCTATAGACGGCTGCTCTATATTCAGATTATTTCTCACAATTATATTACCCTTGGCAAAGCCTATTATAGCGGTCATGGGCTTATTTTACGGAGTTGCCCAATGGAACAGCTATTTTAAAGCTCTGATATATATATCTGATAGAAAGTTATTTCCATTACAGTTAATATTAAGGGAAATATTGATTATCAACCAAATTGATATGAACATGCTTATGACTGAAGGTGAACTGGAAGTAATTCATAAGAGAGTTGAGATTGCAACATTGCTTAAATATGCCGTAATCGTAGTGTCGACTTTACCTGTAATTGCTGCATATCCTTTCTTACAAAAATATTTCGTAAAAGGTATTATGGTAGGTGCAATAAAAGGCTGATTTTATGCGATAAAAGCTAAAAATTAAAAGTATTAATTTAAGCTTTTAAGTTAACCATTGCCGGTTAACTTAATATAAAATAAAAAATATGGGAGGAAAAAATATGTCCAAAAAGAACTTACTAAAAATCTTTAGTTTAATGCTGGTAATGTTCATTTTAGTAGCTGCTTTTGCAGGCTGTACTCAAAAAGGATCTTCCAATGAAGATTCTAAAACACAGACTACAACAGGCAGCAGTGATTCTCAAAGCGAAGAGACCTCGGATTCTACTTCTGAAGCCCTAGTATCAGATAAGAAAATTACCTTGAAAATAAT
Source organism: Clostridiaceae bacterium (assembly GCA_012840075.1). Classification (GTDB taxonomy): domain Bacteria; phylum Bacillota; class Clostridia; order Acetivibrionales; family DUMC01; genus DUMC01. The sequence continues at coordinate 34,366 of DUMC01000147.1, forward strand.
GGCTCAAAGAGATGCTATGGGCGGACCGTGGGAAAACTTAAGAATATTTAAAGATTTGGAAGAAATGACAAACATTCATTTTGAATTTGATGTAGTTTATGAAGGTTATGACGAAAAGAAGAATCTAGCTCTGGCAACAGGTGACCTTCCTGATATATTCTTAGGCGGACTTTCAGTAGACGATGAAGAAACTTACGGACCTCAAGGTCTTTTGATTGATCTTACTGATTTGATTGAAAAATATGGTACAAACATAAAGGCTACTTTTGAGAAGTATCCTACACTAAAGAGATCAGTTACTTCGAGTGACGGAAAGATCTATGCTCTTGGACAGATACTAAAAACACCCACAATGGGTTCCTATAAGCCGGTTATAAATGCAACTTGGTTAAAGAATCTCAACTTGAGTGTGCCTGAAACAACAGAAGAACTGTATAATGTACTTAAAGCTTTCAAAACTCAGGACCCGAACCAAAACGGCCAAGCTGATGAAATTCCTCTGGGTGAATACCAATTTGATAACCTGAACGGTATGCTTCTTCCTGCATTTGGATCAATGGCACAAGATATTTGGGTAAAAGACGGAAAAGTAACATTTACTCCAATGACGGATGCATATAAACACTATCTTGAATATTTAAACAGATTGTATAAAGAAGAACTTATCGATCCAATGTTCATATCCCAGAGCATTGATGAATTCTTAGCAAAAACAAAACTTAACGTATATGGAGTATTAGGTGCTGTAAGGCAATCCGATTGGACACAGTTCCAGATGCTCTCACCTTTAACTTCACAATATAATAGTGAAAAATTCAGCAGTTCAACAGACAGGTTATATAGCACAGGAAGATTTGCTATAACAAAAGCTAATAAATATCCGGTTGAGTCTATTAAGTGGGCAGATTTGTTCTTTACAGAATTGGATGACGGTATTGACGGAATAACCGGTGCGGCATTGTGGATCGGCCGCAGAGGAGTAGATTGGGACTTTACTGAAGATAAGAGCGCTGTAAAATACTTATTTACTCCTGAAGAAGGTCAAACTGAAATTCAATACTTGTTACAAAAAGTTACACCCAGCCAGACAGGTTTTGTAGGTCAGCTTATATTGGAAGTTCCTTTTGAATCTCCTTATTTGAGATGGGTTGGTGAAAACAATACGAAATATGTTTTCCCATATCTTAGAAATGACTGGATATATCCATCAGGAGCACGCTTTACAAAAGAAGAACATGAAAAATTAAGTATTCTGAAGACTGATATCGGCAATTATGTTCAGCAAGAAAGAGCTAAATTTGTTACAGGAGATAACTCCTTTGACAAATGGGGTGAATATATTCAAACTCTTAAGAACATGAAAATTGATGAGTATATACAAATTTACCAAGATGCTTATGACAGATTTATGAAGAACAATTAAGAATAAGGTAGCTTACTTCGAAAGAATAATTGAAGATTCGGAGGGGGGGATATAATCCCCCCATTTAATAAATTTACCTGTCAATAATATATTTATTCGTTAATTTGGTATTAGTTTGGTATTGGATTTTTGTTCAGCATAGGTTATTTGCTTTTTACATCAAATAAAATTTTTTTAAAAACTATTTGACTTTTTAAAAATATCTTGCTATAATTAACATTGTCGTTGGCAATGAGAAATTGCACGAAAAACTACAAGAAGTAAATATTTGTTAATGCGCCATTAGCTCAGCTGGTAGAGCACCTGACTCTTAATCAGGGTGTCCGGGGTTCGAGCCCCTGATGGCGCACCAAATAAAAAGCCGCTAAACGTTAAGTTTAGCGGCTTTTGCGTTTTCATAGAGTATGGTTTTAAAGAGTTAAAAGCACTAAAAAGTTGTGAATTCTTTCATGATACTTACAGTATGTCCCATAATTTCGGCTTCTGAAACTTCATCAACTCCAGCATCATACAAAGCTGTGCAAAATGTATGACGTAACAACCCGCAGGTCAGATTAAGAGGTTCAGTACTGGAGGTTCAAAAATAGTATCGGGATGAGTTTTGAACTAATTTTTTATTTTTTTCTCAGCTTTTCTCCACTGATTTTTTAATTCTGTAAGCCCCATAGGTCCTCCAGTTAATCATATACTCTTCTAATAACTGCAAATTTATTATCTTCATATTCGTATGGTCCAACAGAAAATCTTGACAGGCACATGCAGAAAGAAATTAAGAAAAAGTATTCTCACTATTAGTAGCATTTAAGAGCTTGAAAAAATAACCTCAATTTTATTTTATCACTGACAGGATAGAACATCAAAGAGGATAGAGATGAAAAACGACTTTACAGAAGCTTTAAATTAGCCCGTAGGAATATGTAATCAGAATGAAGATATGAATGACTGTTTTAAATGGCAGGACAGATATCCAAATTCTTGCTGCTGGCTGTCATGCAGCCAACTATGCGGGACAGCATGTTGCATAGCTAATACATGTTTTGGAGAAAAATGCAAATATTAAAAAGCAGAGGAACATTAGAATTTCAGGATAATAAGGAGGGTTTAATATGTCAGATCCCTTTGTTGTAGATGTAAATGTACAAAATCGAAATGAAGATAGTAACGTCATAGCACAAGCAATGTCAAGCAGATATATTCAAGAAGTCCAAGGCATGATAATCATGGCAAAAAAATTTCCCAGGGATCAATTTGCAGCTTATAACCGCATCATGGAGGCTTGCAAAAGAAAGTCATTAGCTGAAGTTGCTCAATATGAGTTCCCCAGAGGAGGAGAAAAGGTTACTGGTCCTTCTATCCGCTTAGCAGAAGTATTAGCGCAAAACTGGGGAAACATTTCAACTGGCATCATTGAGTTAGAACAAAACTATGGCGAAAGCAAAGTTATGGCTTTTGCTTGGGACTTGGAAACAAATTATCGTGAAGAAAGAATTTTCACAGTAAAACATGAGCGGAAAGCTAAAGGTGTTATTAAAAAGCTTGATGATCCAAGAGATATTTACGAGCTAGTTGCCAATTTGGGAGCTAGACGTAAAAGGTCCTGTATTCTTGCAGTTATACCCAAAGATATTGTTGAAGCTGCAGAAGCTCAATGTGAAGAGACATTGAAAAAAAGCAATGCTGGAAAACCATTAGTTGATAGAATCAGAGATATGTTTGCAAAATTCCAGGCAGATTTCGGTGTAACTAAAGACATGATTGAAGAATTCATCGGTTGTAGAGCTGAAGCTTTCACAGAGAGAGACATTCTGCGTCTGGGAAGAGTATACAACTCTCTTAGGGACGGTATGGCTAAGAGAGAAGATTTTTTCAATGTCAAAGCAACTTCCCCTGAGCCTGAAAAAGCAGAAGCTTTAAAGAAAGACCTGGCAGGTGAGGGGATAGAAGTTATAGGAGATGAGATTTAATGCTGCAGCTAACAGCCGAGAATTATTATTCCCTGGAAGCAGATCAAGAATATATGTCATATTCTCAATATAAAGAATTCCGAGACTGTGAAGCACGAGCAATGGCCAAAGTATGGGGAGGGTGGGAAGAACCGCCTTCCCAGGCCCTACTTGTAGGAGGATATATACATGCATATTTTGATGGAACATTGAAAAATTTCATGGTAGAACATCCGGAAATATTTAGAAAAGATGGTAACTTGAAAGCTGAATACAAAGTGGCTGATAAAATGATTGATACTATTCTGAAGGATGAAATGTGCATGGCTGCTTTGGAAGGTGAAAAAGAAAAAATTATTGTTTTCGAATTCGGTGGCTGTATGTGGAAGATGAAAACAGATGTTTTGAACTTAGAAAAAAGAAGAATTGTTGACATGAAAAACATTTCAGAACTAGGAGAAAAAGTTTGGAACAATGAAAAAAGATATTATGAGTTATGGTTAGAAGCATACGGTTACATAGGACAAATGGCGCTATATCAAAAGGGCGTACAAATAGCTTACAACATTCTAGTTGAGCCTATCATTTTGGCAGTTACAAAACAAGACCCACCTAATAAAGCTCTTATTTACTTCGACGATGACAGGCTAAACTGGGAGCTTTCACAAATTATATTTCATCTTCCTAGAGTGCTTGCAGTAAAAAATGGCCAAGAAAAACCAAGACGATGTGAAATGTGTAAATACTGCAGAGAGACTAAAAAACTAAGAGAAGTAATGCACTACAGTGAGTTGTATCAATACATGTAACGAACCCCTAGGAGCTTCGGGCAGAATTTTACCGGTTGGCAAGATGCCTGGAACATTTTCATGTGCCAAACTGAAGTCCCAAAAATAAAAAATACTTATTATTTTTCTCATAACACAAATGCTAGGTGTGATCCGAAAATTTTAGCTCTAAGAAACAAGTATGGAGCATGAGGATATGCATGGTATTTCATGATATATAGAGATTTTAGCAGAACAAAAATATTATAAATATAAGCTAACCCAATGGGCAACTAATAGCATTGTTATGGAGTTGCTATCGAAACTGTCGACACACGAACGTCTAATATTAACACACAATTTAATCAAAAAAAGGATGAAGAGTCATTTAAACTTAATGGATGTAAACTTTCGTAAATGCACATTTGAAAACTGGGAAACGGACGAACACAATGAGAAGCTATACAAGATAGATATTCGATATTGTGAGAAATGCGAAAAAATGAAGCGAAATAATATAGGTCTACTTCTTTATGGACCATCCGGTACAGGAAAGTCATATCTTAGCTTTTGTGGTGCAAATAGATTATTACAGAATTTTGTACCAGTCATTGCAATATCTATAATATAAATGTAACATCAAAAGAGTATGAAAGTAAACAGGTAAATTATGTCATAAATCCTGCAGCAACAACCATTTGGGACAAATTAGGAGCCTAATATATAAATTTGTCAAGGTTCAGCTAACTTTGCGTAAGTACTGTATTTTTATTGAGGAATTGGACGAACAGCAAGCATATGACCTTAAAAGATTAGGTTATAAGAGTTTAAACCTAGAAACCAATGGAGGATATGAGTTGTTTATAAAATAAATGAAAAATATCCGAGCTTATCTACGTCTGATAAAATTGTTATATCTATTGCATATGAAAAAGGAATAATTTGCTGTACAAACGACAAAAATGCACGAAAAGCATGTGAACAAATGGGGATAGAGTATGCAGGGACTCTAGGAATTTTATTTTGTGCTTTTGAGTATAAAATTATAGATAAAAATTGCCTTTCAAATTTATTGTTTAAGTATGAAAATGAAAGTAGTGCTCATATAAAACCATCTATTATTCAGACGATCCGCAAATTATATGGTATTCTAGATAATACTTGTGTACATAATCATAATAATGTAGTATGAACAAAATGCATAATAGATTACCTAAACAAAATAAAAGTGATTTACCCGAGTAGTTATTTACTACTTTCCTCAGTAAAAGACCAAATATGTATTCTTTTCTAGAAAAACTCGTTATTCTCTAATGACACATGCGATTTTAAATCGTGCATCACGTAATAGGTGGCAGAGGGTACAGTCTATAGTGGGAATTTGAAAAGAGCAGCTATAAAACCATTTTTTCGAATCTTATCCAGTTTTCGTTAGTGTTTTGTAGAAGATTTATGCCTATAAGATTGTATTTCAATTGTGGATTTAAACTGGTACGATTCACCTCCTCTAAAAGATAGCCAGAGGAACACAATTCATTCGTCAGTCTTTTGTTGTGTACCCGGCATGGATGGTAACTAGGCGGTGAAAGTTCGCGTCTAACATTATCCGAACTCCGTTCAGTAAATCTAGCAGATATATGAGATAAATCTAGCATATATATGAGATAAAGCTACCGCTCTTTCCCGGGGAGGTTTCAAGAATAAATTAAATATTTCAAAGTAAATTAATCTTTATGATAGTGTAATTAACGAGAAAGTATGGACTTTTTATTGCGTTAAAAGAATTTGCAAGAGAAGAACTCGATTAAGGATTTCTCTTTTTATATTTTTATATATAGCAGAGATTTGTTTAGTATTATTTGACCCGAGATATTCTATTAAGGCGTTTTGTAATATTTGAGAAGAATTAACATTATGTCATTATGTTTTTCTACAATTGTATTGGGCCGTGCAGGGATAATAAGTGTTTTCTTTACAGAGTGAAGAGAATAATTGCATATTTGTGTTGTGTATTGTATATTATTTGTATATAAGTTGCATTATACATAAAACATTTTATTGGGAATTATTTCGTTTACACGGATTATATTGCTGATAGGGGATGATTTTTTTGAATAGTTTTCTAAATGAACTTAATAAAAGGATACTTGTATTTGACGGTTCTAAAGGATATTTGCTTCAGAAGTTTGGAATGAAGGGCGGAGAATGTCCCGAATTATGGAATGTTGAACGTAAAGATATAGTTAAGAAGATATACAGCCTATACAAAGAAGCAGGTTCCGATGTAATTCAAACAAATACTTTTACTGGCAATAGGGCACATCTTGAAAGACATGGATTAGAAGACAAGGTATATGAACTGAATTTTGAAGGGACAAGGCTGGCAAAAGAAGTTATGGGACATGATGGGTTTGTAGCTGCATCAATCGGCCCGACGGGAATGCTCATGGAACCTATGGGTGACCTTACGTTTGATAAGGCTTATGAGTTGTATAAAGAGCAAATCCAAGCTGTTGTAGACGGCGGTGCAGATATTATAAACTTTGAAACATTCACTGATGTATCTGAAATGAGGGCTGCTTTGCTTGCAGCAAAGGCAACTGCCGACCTTCCTGTTATATGCTCAATGTCGTTTGAAGCTAATGGTAGGACATTGATGGGTACGGATCCGGAAACCGTAGTTCTAATTCTTAAATCTTTAGGAGCCGACCTTATTGGCACAAACTGTTCCTTTGGACCTGAACTTATGGTTGACATTGTTAGAAAAATGCACTCCGCAGGGGCAGGATTTTTAAGTGTAAAACCTAATGCGGGTTTGCCTGAGATTATTGATGGGGTGCCTGTTTATAAAGAAAATCCTGACAATTTTGCCAAGCTGGTATCTGAATTTGTAAATTACGGCGGACGGCTTATCGGAGGCTGCTGCGGTACTACACCTGAGTTTATAAGAGCTATTAGAAAGGAAATTGATAAGATATATGCAGAGCGGATGGATGCCGGAAATATTTATGAAATGGGTGAAATAAAAAATAAAGAAGTATTAGATAATATCGTTTCTTCCAGTACAAGAAGTTTTAGTATAAATGATTACAAAAATATGAAAATCGGCTATTTAAGTACTAAAGATGATTTGGATTTATTGAACAAACTGACGGCCGGTGATTTAAGTATAGTTATGGATAAAACGATGGATTTATCCGAAGAAGATTATGACTGTATACAAATTAGTATAGACAATGCCATAGAAATTATTAGAAATTCGGAAAAAAAAGAAAGTGATTCTTGTGAGCTTTTAGCCCGTGTTGTGAATGAAGCTCAAGGATTCTTGAAAGAACCGATTATATTTGAAACTAAGTATCCAGATGAACTGGAAAGGGCTTTGAGAATTTATAAAGGAAGAGCGGGTGTGGTGTTAAGTACATTGCCTCTTAGTGCAAAAGATACTGACGCTATCCGAAATGTAGCCAAAAAATACGGAGCGGTTATAATATAAGGTGCGGTTATTAAGTAAATTATTAAATAGATTATTGAATAGATTATTAGAAGGTGTGAGAGCCAAGAAGCGAGGTATTTAAGAAGATAAATACAGATATTTAAAAAGAAAATAATAAATAGAGATATTAAATAAGAAAATAAATGGATTTTTACCCGCTTCCGGCTTTTCACATTCAGCATCTTTAAGTGCATAGTGCATAGTGCGCAATGCAAGGTGCATAGTGCAGAGTGTTTTTCTTTTAGATTTTTTATGTTCTGCCATATGTCCTGTTATTATGGACCATTGAAGGATACTTAAATACCTCGGTTGTGAGTAAGATAAATGGTATTTAATGAATGTGTCCCATACGAGTGGAAGAATTTTGTATTAAGTCAATTCCGCCAAGCAAAATATGTGCCAATCCGAAACCTGTAATTCCCCAAGAAACCTTAGGATTAATATTTTTCAGTGCAAGGCCGGTTACTGTAACAGCAACACCCAAAGCTGTTGGTATAACTCCTTCACGTATTCTCATAAAAAGCCTCCTTTATTTTTAAATATTACTTTGTAATTTTTAGCAATGAATTTTATTTTGTAATTCTTGACAATGAACTTATTTATTACTAGTTTGTGAAGATTTTTTATTTTAATGCAAAAATATGTAGAATTTATCTAAAATATTTAATTCATTTGATGAAAATATTTTCATAAGCCTTTGTTATGCTATTCCGCTTTTAATGTTTCTAAATTTAGCTCAGCTGTTTAGGGCTCTTCTAAATTTAGCTCAAGGCAAAATCAATTAAAATTGCATAAGGAACAATCTAAGTATGTCCTCATGAAATGTTGGTTTTGCTTATCTTTCACTCCGATTAAGATGCTTTACAGCAGCTTCATTTATGCTTCTTTCCAACATTTTCATTAAATTAAAGATATGCCTAAACAATTTTTATTGTTTAATTTTATGGTAAAAGAATGTATAATATATGTGTTGAACAAACTAGGAGGAAAAATTATCCTAATGAAAACAAAAGAGAATGTCTTGATTGAGAAATCTAAAAAAGGAGATATTAGTGCTTTTGAAGAGCTTATTGAAACCTATCAGAATAAGGTTTTTAATATTGCTTATAGCATGCTGAATAACTATGAGGATGCAAATGATGTAGCTCAAGAGGTTTTTATCAGGGTTTATAAGTCTATTAAAAACTTTAAAGGTGAATCATCCTTTTCTACATGGTTGTACAGGATTACAACAAATGTATGCTTAGATGAGCTCAGAAAGAGGAAAAATAAAAATGTTGTATCAATAGACGAAGACATTCCTTTTGATGACGGTGAAGTTACACGTCAAATTGTGGATGATGGTCCTACTCCTGATATAATAGCTGAGAAAAAAGAAGTAAGGGAGATTGTAAATGAAGCAATCGGGCAACTTTCGGAGGAGCATAAAACAGTTATTATATTAAGGGAATTACAAGGACTTAGCTATGAAGAAATTTCAAAAATAATCAATTGCCCACGGGGTACGGTTAAATCAAGAATTAATAGGGCAAGAAGCGCTCTGAAGAATATATTGAAAAGTAAAAAGGAACTTTTTAATAAAGATTACGTCAAATAATACAGGAAGGAGGGTTGGGAGAAATGAATTGTGAACAAGTGAAAGATTCAATTTCACATTATATAGATAATGAATTAGATGAAAAGGAATGTTCAGAGTTTGAGAAACATATAAAATCATGTGAAGCTTGTAGGAATGAGCTAAATGAAATACTTGAAACAGTAGAATTGCTCAGAAGCATACCTCAGGTAGAACTGCCTTCAAATTTTAAACAAGAGCTGCATGAAAAACTAATTAAAGTAAAAGAAGAAGAGGAAGAAAAGAGCAGAAAGAAAAAAGGATTACTTTTCTTTAGAAATAGTTACTTTAAAACCATATCAAGCGTAGCTGCCGTTGTTTTAATTATTTTTGCAATCAGAGGATTGTTTTTTGGCGGTTTTGGCTTTATGACCATGACTAAAGGCGATAGAAATAATTATTCAACCGGTTCAACTGCACCTGAAGTTTTAGTTGTGGAGAAAGCTTCTCCAAGAGTTGGTTCATCTTTTACTATTGAAGCTGAGTTTTCGGATAAAGTTTCAGAAGATTCAACAGAGAATATAGAAGAAAGCAGTACGCAGGACGCACAGGGAGTGACTGACGGTGCAATAGTGATGTTCGGTACTGCGGCAGAACCAAATGAAAGTGTTGGTGCTGATGTTTTTACCGAGGAAAGTGCAGAATGGGATGAGAATGAAACCGTAAAAAAAAAAGAATCTTCTATTACCGATACGATATTGCCTGGGAGCACTGCCAGGGATTTTATGCTGTCCATAAATCCGGAGGCTCCGAATGCAACAGATGCAGGAGCACAAAATAGTGAAGAAGTCAACAATACAGCTTCTACTAAAGCAAGAGGTATTTTACAAGGTGAAAGCTTTGCTGAAGATACGTTTTTAAAAAATGCAAAGATAAGAGTTAAGATAATGATATATGAAAATGCAGCTAAAACAGATGCTTTAGAAAAAGTAATTCGGGATTATGAAACTTCCGGTGATATTGTTGAACGTAGTATTAGTGATGAGAATAAAGATGTTTCAATTATAGAATTTAATATAAAAGGTTCAGATTATGTAAATTTGGCAAATAAAATAAAATCTGAAATAAATACATCAACTTTATCTATTGGTTCAAATTTAACTGTTGCGTTTAGCAATCCTGTTTTGGTGGAAGATTTTAAGGTTAAATATGATGAATATATTTCACAATTAAATAAAATTAATATTAGGCTTTCAACTTTAGCAGAAGACAGGAATAATACCGGTTCACCTGAAAAGACAAAACTTATACAGGACAAAAATAATATTGAAAATAATATAAAACTATTACTTGATAAGTATGAATATGTTGCTAATGCAGAAATGCACATAAATATACAGGAAGAGGCGAAAAATAACGGGAGCAAGTGAATTGACCCAAAATAATGATCAATCAAAATAGAAATTGACTAAAGCGGAAATTAACTAAAATAGAGATTAACTCTAGAGTAAAGTTAATAAAAATAATAATTAAAGTTAAAATGGAAAAAAGATTGATTAAGATAAATAAGATTAAACTAGAACAAAAACTAGAACAAAATAAAAAAACAGTAACTGAATGAAGTTGCTGTTTTTATTTTTTTGTCTTAAACCTTATTTTTTTACTATGATTAATTTGATTCAAAAAAATTGGTATAATATAATTAATTTGTATAAGTAAGTCATTATTCTATAAACGCTATATATTTTACACATAAAATATTTCATTTTTCACAATATAGTAATTAAATGTTATTAAAATTTGTTAAAGGAAAGGATTAAAATGGCAAAAGAAAAAATAATGTTAATAGATGGTAATAGCATACTGAACAGGGCTTTTTACGGACTTCAAGGTCCACAGTTGTTGGCTACCTCTTATGGCCTTTATACAAACGGAGTTTATGGTTTTTTGAATATACTGTTTAAGTATCTTGAAGAAGAGCATCCGGATTATATTTGTGTTGCTTTTGATATGAAAGCTCCTACCTTTAGACATGATCAATATGAAGGGTATAAAGCTAACAGGCAAGGGATGCCGGATGAGCTGGCAGTACAGGTCCCGGTGATAAAAGAAGTGCTTGATGCCATGAATATAACTAGAATTGAGTATCCCGGCTATGAGGCGGACGACCTTATAGGATGGCTATCAAGTTGTGCAGAAGCTAAGAATCTTGAAGTAGTAATAGTAACGGGCGATAGAGATTCTTTACAGCTTGTTTCTGAAAATACGCGGGTTAAGCTGCCGACGACAAGATTTGGAAAAACAACAACAGAGGAGTATGATAACCAGAGCTTTTTAGAAAAGTATGGCATAACACCTTTGCAATATATAGACGTTAAAGCATTGATGGGGGATAAATCAGATAATATACCCGGTGTAAAAGGCATAGGGGAGAAAACTGCTTTTGAGTTAATTAAGCAGTTTGGTTCAATAGAGGAAATATATAATAACCTTGACAAAATTGATAGAAAAAGTGTAAGAGAAAAGCTTGAAGCTGATAAGGAAATGGCTTTTTTAAGCAAAAAGCTTGCTACAATTGAAAGAAAGATTCCTGAGGAATTGTGTACCATCGAGGAGCTAAAAATTAAGGATTATAAAACCGAAAAGCTTTATCAAGTGTTCAAGAAACTGGAATTTAAGTCTTTAATACAAAAGCTGGGCTTGGAAGATATAGCGCTAAAAAATGAAGAAAATGTAGCAACCGGTGCCGAACAAAATGCGATTTCAGCAGAAGTTCCTAAAAATGTCTTGTGGATTAATAGTTTAAATGATTTGCAAAAATTAAAAGAAAGAATATCTATGCGCGGGGAAATTGCTATTTTTCCCATAATGGAAGATACCAGGGAAAAAGGAGATCTTGCAGGAAAACTGGTAGGTTTTGCCGTATCATGGATGGAGAATAACGAGGATAACGAGAATAAAAAGAAGAATGAAGAGAATATTGAAGAGAATAATGAAGAGAATAATGAAGGGAATAGACAAGTTCTAAAAAGTCATAATTTTATCTCAGCATATGTTGATGTTTCGAACGGTTTGAGTGATGCAAATGCGGAGCAATTTGAAGAGCAATTTATTACAGATTTTAAAGATATTTTTGAAAATGAAACAATAAAAAAATGGGGACATAATGTTAAAAGTTTTCTAATATATTTAATATGTAAAGGAATTGATTTGCAAGGTCTTGCTTTTGATACGATGATAGCTGCATATATTTTAAACCCGTCTCGGCAAACATACAAAGTGTCAGAACTGGCTGCGGAATATTTAAATGAGAAACTTATTGATATAGAAGATATGATGAACAGAGGGAAGAATAAAACTGCCCATAAAGAAGATGAACTTTATAAAGATATTGACCTTGCAGGAGCCGCAGTAAGTTATTCACAAGCAATATACAAATTGAAGGATGTATTGGCGAGGAAAATAAAAGAAAATGAACAAGAAGTATTATATTACGAAATAGAACTACCGTTGATTGAAGTCCTTGCAAGTATGGAATACCATGGTTTTAAGGTTAATGAAGATGAACTGAAATCTTTTTCAATTGAACTTGATGAAAGAATTGAGGAATTGAAAAAGGAAATATATGATCTTGCAGGGGAAGAATTTAATATAAATTCTACAAAACAGCTTGGTGAAATTTTATTTGATAAATTAGGTCTTCCTGTAGTTAAGAAAACAAAAACAGGCTATTCTACTGATGCTGAAGTGTTGGAACAATTAGCACCGATGCATAAAATAGTATCAAATATTTTGGAATACAGGCAGCTTATGAAGCTAAAATCAACGTATGTTGACGGCCTCATAAGTGTTATAAACAAGAAGACGGGAAAAATTCATTCAAGTTTTAATCAAACTGTTGTAGTGACAGGGAGAATAAGCAGTACTGAACCAAACTTGCAGAATATACCGGTTAGACTTGAACTGGGCAGAAAGATTCGAAGAGTTTTTGTGCCTTCCGGTGAAGAATACATATTGATAGATGCGGATTATTCTCAAATAGAGCTGAGGGTTTTGGCTCATATTTCCGGTGATGAAAATTTCATAGAAGCTTTCAGGAATAATGAAGACATCCATACATCTACTGCAGCAAGGGTTTTTGGTGTTCCGGCGGATGAGGTTACTCTCATGATGAGATCAAAAGCCAAAGCCATCAACTTTGGGATTATTTACGGAATAGGGGATTTCAGCTTGGCAAAGGACTTAGGTGTTACGCGCAAACAAGCCAAAATGTATATAGATGAATACCTGGATAAATATCCCGGTGTCAGAAAATACATGAAGAACATTGTTGAAGAAGGAAAATCAAAAGGATATGTGTCTACTCTGTTCAACAGAAGGAGATACCTGCCCGAATTAAGTTCAAAAAATCATAATATAAGGGCATTTGGACAAAGAGTAGCATTAAATGCTCCGGTACAGGGTACGGCGGCTGATATCATTAAAATTGCCATGGTTAAAGTATATAAAAACCTTAAGAGAAGAAAAATGAAATCAAGATTGATATTACAGGTGCACGATGAATTGGTAATAGAAGCTCATGTAGATGAAAAAGAAGAAGTTATAGAAATATTGAAAAATTCCATGGAAAAAGCTGTAGACTTGAAAGTGCCGCTAAAAGTTGATATAAAAGTTGGTAAGAATTGGTACGAAACAAAGTAGGATTTTCAGGGGGAGATATAATTGAAGATTATAGGTGTTACAGGAGGAATTGGCAGCGGAAAAAGCACTGTTGCCCGTATTTTAAGAGATTTGGGAGCTAAAATAATTGATGCAGATAAAATTGCCAGGGAGGTTACTGCAAAGGGAGAACCTGCTCTGGCTGAATTAGTTGATTATTTCGGTCAGGAGATACTTGACAAAGATGGGGAGCTTAATAGAAAGTATCTTGCAAATATTGTATTCAATGATAAAAAAAAGCTTGAAAAGTTGAATGAAATTACTCATAAATATATAATTAAAAAGATAATAAATAAAGTAAATAAACTGAAAGAAGAAGGAAAGCATGATTTGATAGTGCTTGATGTACCGATACCTGTTGAACATGGTTTTTTGGATATAGCGGAAGAAGTGTGGGTCGTCAAATCCGATAAAGAAACCCGCATAAGAAGGATAATGGAGAGAAGTAAAATTTCTTATGAAGAAGCATTGAAAAGGATAGAGGCTCAAATAAGCGATGATGAATATTTTAAAATTGCTACTTTGATAATTGAAAATAATGGTACTTTGGAGGAATTGGAAAATACTGTAGCAAAGCTCTATATTCAAAGAAAGTTAGGTTAGTTAGGAGATCATGGGTAAGAGACGAAAAATTATAAAAGTGATCAAAGTTAAAAAGAGGAATATAATCGGAAATGAGAGCAATAATAAAAAATATTTTTTATACATAGTTGTAGCGCTTTTGCTGATAATATTTATAATAGATAATTCAAGTGCAGTGATTAAAAGAATATATCCATTAAAATATAAAGAGTTCGTATTTAAGTACTCTTATGAATATGGGATTGACCCTTACCTGGTTTTTGCGGTTATAAAGGCGGAGAGCAGTTTTAATCCTAATGCTAAGTCAAGAAAAAATGCTATAGGTCTTATGCAAATTACAGAGCGAACTGCCTTATGGGGAGCAGAAACAATAGGTATTGAAGAGTTTACGCAGGAAGACTTATACGATCCTGAGACGAATATTAGGATTGGATGTTGGTATATAAGACAACTCATGAATGAATTCTCCAACCGCATTGACCTGGTTCTGGCCGCATATAACGGAGGAAGCGGCAATGTTAATGAGTGGCTTAAAAATGTAGAATATAGCAAAACAGGTCAGGAACTTGATGTGATACCGTTTAGGGAAACAGCAATGTTTGTGAAAAAGGTTAAGAATTATTATGAAGTGTATTTGAATCTGTATGGGGAAAAGTGAGGAAGTTTTGTTTAGTAAGTTTAGCAGCAAGTTTAGTAGAAAGTTTATTAGTTTTGGTAAACATAGAAAGTTTAGGGAAAATAGAGATTAAGATAAAAATTGGCGGAATAAATCACTTTTTTTGGGTTACAGAGATAAACGTACGCGGGAAAGATGGGTATGAAATATTAAGGCATAAAATGAAGGGACGTTCTTTTAAAGATCTGGTTACGGAAGTATATGTAGATGGTGCAGGTTTTTCTTCGAATAAATGGGTTGCAAGTGAATTGTTTGATTATTACGGTTATCTTCCATATGTAGCGGATAGGCATATATGCGAATTTTTACCTCAATTCTCATGCTTGTAAAGGACATGATTCCCTTTGCTTTAAGAAATATTAAATAAAATGGGGTGAATTATATGACATACAAATTTAGCATAACATTAGAAGAAAAAAATACTTACGCGAATTAGCTAAGAAGTATTTAGAATATGCTAACTTGCCTATAATGGAAATTAGAAAAAAACTATGGTATGACCACAATTCGCTGAAAGCGGAAAAACCGGTTATAGTAATGGAGACAAGCGGATTTCAGGATGAAATAATGCCTGAATCGAAATGTGAGTCGCCTGCAGCCAAGGAAATTGAAAGGAATTTATTGATCCCGATAATAAATTACGAATTGATAAATGATGATAAAATTATATCACCTTACTATTCAGTATTTTGGAATATTGAAGTTAAAGAATTTGGACTTGATATTAAAGTTTTACATGCTAAAGACAGGAATGGTAAAGAATTAGGTTATAAAATTGAATACCCCATATCTGATATCAAAAACGATTTCGGTATTTTAAGACAATCAGTTTACAGTGTTAACAGAACTTATACAATGGAATGGAAAGCGTTTGTGGAAGATGTGTTGGGTGATATAATTCCGGTAAAAATAAAAAATCAAAGTCTAACATGGTACTGCTCAATATCTGCGAAGGTTGTTAGGCTTATGGGATTGGAAACAATGATGTATTCAATGATAGATTACCCGGAAGAAATGTATAACCTTTTAAGCTTTATAAAAAATGATATACTTGCTTTTTTGAATTGGCAGGAAAAAGAAGGATTACTTGTTCTAAATAATGAAAATGATTATGTAGGTGGAGGCAGTTATGGTTTTACCACTGAACTTCCGGCAGATGATTATAGACAAGGAGAACCGGTAAGATGTAAAGATTTATGGTTACATATGAATTCTCAGGAAACATTGGGAATTTCACCGGAAATGTACGGGGAATTTATTTTTCCGCATTACTGTGATATAGCCAAAAACTTTGGTTTAGTATATTACGGTTGTTGCGAACCTGTTCATAGTATTTGGGAAGATTACATAAGCAAGCTTCCCGGAATTAGAAAGGTATCGGTTTCCCCTTGGTGTGATGAAGAATATATGGGCAACGTGCTAAAAAACAGCAATGTTATATACTCAAGAAAACCCAGTCCAAATTACATTGGTGTAGAAAAAAATTTTGATGAAGAAGCATTCCGTCAACATATAGCCAAAACTTTAAAAGCAGCAAAAGACTGTAAACTGGAATTTATTTTCAGAGACATTTATACATTATCAGGTGATATAAGTAAACCTGGCAGAGCTGTAAAAATTGTCAGAGAAATGATTGATAAAATGTGGTGAAGTAAAGGTAAATTATCACATGCGTTATCTATTAAGGAGGAAAAAGGAGCATGAATATACAACAATTAGAAGTATATTTTCAGAATTGGTGGTTATATGACTTTAAAGATCAGCTTAAAAATTTTATATATAAACAATCCGAAGAAGCATTTGCCAGGGGAGATAGAGCACGCGATCAAATAAAAAGTATAGATGAAGTTCAAAAACGTATTTCCAATATACGAGAAAAACTCATTGATTCACTGGGAGGACTTCCACCAAGTGATACCCCACTTAATCCAAAAATTACAGGAACTATTAAATGTGACGGGTTTAGAATAGAAAAAGTAATTTTTGAATCACGTCCAAAAAACTATGTAACGGCAAATCTATATATACCTGATAATATTACTTCACCAAGAGGTGCCGTACTTTTTCTTTCAGGTCATATTAAGGAGGCCAAACACTCCGAAGAGTATCAAATTGTGTGCAGATATCTGGTAAAAGCCGGACTGGTAGTATTATCACAAGATCCAATAGGACAAGGAGAACGATTTAGCTATTATGATAAATCAGCAGGGAAAGCTATTGTAAACTGGGGAACAGGAGAACATGATTATGCAGGATCTCAATGTTGGCTTTTGGGAGATGCTATTGCTCGTTATTTTGTCCATGATGCAATGAGAGGCATAGATTATCTTTGTACGCGACCGGAAGTAGATCCAACAAAAATAGGTGTTACGGGTAATTCAGGAGGAGGAACGCAAACCTCGTTAGTAATGATGTGTGATCCACGAATAGCTGCAGCAGCACCGGCCACCTTTATCATGAATCGGCGTACATTTCTATATACGGATAATCCGCAAGATTCCGAGCAAATATGGCCTGGTTTCACAGAACAAGGATTTGACCATGAAGACATACTAATTTCGATGGTTCCAAAACCCGTGCTGATATTGGCAGTTACATCTGACTTTTTCCCCATTGAAGGAACAATAGAAACCTTTAATAGAACCAAAAGATTCTGGAGTATGTACGGAAAGGAAAACAACCTTCAATTGTTTGTGGATGATTCGGATCATCATTACACACGAGCAATGGCCAAAAAGGCTGCGGAGTTTTTTGCAGAGCATTTATTGGGGGTAAAAGTTTCTCTTGGTGACAGAAATATTGAACCATTAGAACCTTCGCTTCTGTGGTGTACAAAATCAGGTCAAATACTAGGAGATATTGATGATGCAAGAACCGTTTATGATGAAAATTGTGCAAGACTTGAGGAAATAGAAAAGAAACGTAATTCAATACCGGAACTTAAACGAAAAGAAATTGCTTTAAATTGGCTTAGGAAAAAAGTGTTTTCGAGCAGAAAGCCATGTGATTTAAATCCGAGGCGTTATTTTGTTGATAAAATTGATGAACTGGAAATCCAAATATGTTTATGGTGGTCTCAAAAAGGAATTTTTAATTGTGCTTACTATTTCAGGAATTGTCATTTTGACGGAAAGGATTTGCCGGTTACCATAGCTGTATGGGATGATGGTACAAATTGTCTCAAACCTCATATGGACTGGATTCGTGAGACATGCGCTTCAAGGAGAGCTGTTATGGTATTAGACACCTCCGGTGTAGGATTTATGTCGCAAAGACAGATCACTTATGCGCCGGTAAGGGAATTTCTTGGTGCGATTTTCAAACTTACGCATGATTTAATATGGCTTGATGACAGCATGGTTGCATTGAGAACATATGATACGATAAGAGCTATAGACGCAATGAAATTTATACCGGGAATAGATGAAAACAATGTAAATATATATGCTTTCGGTAGACAAGGGATATATGGACAACTTGCAGCCATACTGGACGAAAGAGTAAAACAAATAGAAATAACGGAAGAAATAAGGAGTTACGGAGAGTTAGTAAAATCCCAATATTATAATTCGTATGATATTATGAGCATTATACTTCCCGGAATGCTAAAATATTTTGATATGCAAGATATTAAAAAGTGGCTTATTCAAGGCAAAAAAATAAAGGATAAATAAAACCGAGTAAAAATTTATATCTTATAGTAAAGCTAAAGCAATATTTTTTAATGAAATTAATGAACATATATTATATTCTAATTATATAAAATGAGCAGGATTAGATTAATTTGATAAATCAAAAGTAATCCGGTGAAAATGATTGTAATTATTGGTACTATCTCAATCAATTGCTCCTACAGTTGTTTATGTATAGGCTTTTTCTAAATTATAACTTGAATGCAATTAAATGGATAGAAACTATGTTTATAAAATTTAAAGAATAATATCAGTTGCTCTCGTAATCTAATTAAAATTTAAGTTTTTAAATATCACAATAAAAAAATATAAAATAAAAAAGGAGTGAAGAAAATAAAAAGTTAACTATTAAAAAGTTCTTTCTATACTTTATAAAGCTGTTCAAAAAAGAATACTACTATACACCAAAAGCATTCCAAGAAATGATGTTTACTGGGTGAAAAAAGAAAAGAAAGGAGAATGCAGGAGAGAGGGGTATCCTCATGTACATTATGTGTACATTAGAAAAGTGCGGTTTCTTATACGGGAACACTCCTTCTTAAATTGTAACTTTCCTTAACTAATCAAACTCCTTAATTAATCAACTGAAAAGAAATGCTTTTATACAGGAAAGAGGAGTTCCCCCTTACTTTATCTAATGCCTAAGACAAGTGAACCGTTCCCTTGTCTGTCATGTCTTAGACAGAAGAACCGTCCCCATGTCTCAGAAGAACCGTCCCCTTGTCTCACCCCAGACAAGAGAACCGTCCCCCTGTCTAGATTTGTCTGCCTACTGCTTGTGCTACCAAGGCCAGCTCTTCCATTAGCTTGGAAAATTTATCGGGTCTTAATGATTGAGGACCGTCGCACAGGGCGCAGGTCGGATCCAGGTGAACCTCTATGATCAAGCCGTCAGCGCCGGTGGCTATTGCACCTTTTGAGAGGGGAGCTACATATTTCCATGTTCCGGAAGCATGGCTAGGGTCAACGATTATCGGTAAGTGTGAAAGTTCCTTTACTACAGGGATGGCACTCATGTCTATTGTATTTCTGGTTGAGGTTTCGTAAGTCCTGATTCCTCTCTCACATAAAATCACGTTATCGTTTCCCGAAGAGAGGATATATTCTGCTGCCATAAGCCATTCTTCTATTGTCGCAGCAAGACCTCGTTTTAAGAGAATTGGCTTTCCGGTAGAACCTGCTTCCTTAAGGAGCTTGAAGTTCTGCATGTTTCTTGCACCGATTTGAAGAATGTCAACGTAGGAAGCAACAGTTTCCACATCTCTGGTGTCTAATACTTCAGTAACGATTTTTAAACCGGTTATCTTTTTTGCAGTGTACATAATTTTAAGACCCTCTTCTTCAAGACCTTGAAATGAATAAGGAGAAGTACGCGGCTTAAATGCACCGCCCCTCAATATCTTTGCACCCGCTTCTTTTACTTTAATGGCAGTATCAATAAAACTTTCTTCATTTTCAATAGCACAGGGACCTGCTATCACAACTATTTCTTTGCCGCCGATTTTGATGTCATCAATTTCAACAATTGTAGATTCTTGTTTAAGCTCCCTGCTTGCTAATTTGTATGGCTTCATTATAGGTACAAGATTTTCCACACCCGGCATGGTGAGAATTTCCTGAGTATTTAACAAACGTTTGTCTCCGATTGCACCTATAACCGTTTTGACTTCACCGTATATGGGATGCGTTAAAAAACCTAATTCCATCAGCTTTTGTTCGACATTTTTAATCTGTTCTTTCGTTGCATTCTTATTCATTACAACTATCATACTTTAACCAAACCTCCCTACATTATCTCTTAAAATCTTAAATTTAAGCGAACATACAACGTTAAATTAAACGATCACAAACCTTAAAATTAAGCAATCCTCTATTTAAATATTGAAGATTTATTTCTTTTTTTTATTTTATTTAATCTACTTAACAAAAAACTCCTCATCCCTAAGGGACGAGGAGCTTTATCTCCACGCGGTACCACCCAAATTGACATAAAGTCCGCTCATTTAGCGTACGGGATGAGCACAAGATAAAATATTAAGTATCACTCCGTGATGGCGCAAGACGATGTCATCCGATACACCCTTCCTTTTAACGGCGGAAGCTCCGGTTAAGCCTACTTGACTAAAATTAGTTTCAGCCAACAGCTCCAAGGAGAACTTCAGTTACACCTTCATACCGAGCTTTCACCATCCTCGGCTCGCTGTAAATCCGTATGTAACCTACTTTTCCTTTTCATTACCTTTCAGAATATTAATTTGTATAAATATAGTAAATTTAATAATATCATGGTACAAAGTGTATTGTCAATACCTAAATATAAAAAATGATTTTGCCCTAAGATGAATTTAGAGGCTCCAAGCACCGTAACATTAGTTTTTGGCAAATATTTCTTCATAAAAATAAATGCATCTAAAATAATATAATAATTGCATTTGTATTAATAAAGAAATATAATTTTACAGTACTTACGCAAAGTTAGCTGAACCTTGACAAGCTCATATATTAGGCACCTAATTTGCCCCAAATGGTTGTTGCTGCAGGATCTGTGACATTATTTACCTGTTTACTTTCACACTCTTTTGA